>CAYLYZ010000005.1:0-87681 GCA_964387885.1 uncultured bacterium
AATATTCATTTGGTTACCAAAATGATCACGAAGTTTTGTACTCGGTTAAATCTACGAATTTGACCTTTGAACAATAAAATCACTGTCAAACGACCGCATTGTTCAGTTAATTATAATATAACTAATTAATTTGAACAACTTTGCGAACTATATCACTATTTTGCGCTGTCATTCTTACAAATTGGACACCAGAATTCTTAGATTCTGGTTTCCAGATAACTGTATGTGTCCCCGCTGATTTTCGATCATCTACCAAAACGCTAATAAACTTACCGCTTAAATCATAAATTTTAATTGAAATATCCTCGGGGTACTGAACGTTAAAACTAATCGATGTCGAAGAATTAAACGGATTAGGTACCGGGACATCAAGACTGAATCCAGATGGTACATCGGTATTGTTATCATTGACAGATTCCTCAGGGACAACAAATTCGTCATAAAGAACAGATGTTAGATCTCGGTATTTATCTGCGCTAAAATCCCAGAATACAACACCTCCAAGATTATGCTCATTGATAAATTGAGCCTTATCACCTACCGAATGTCTGTCATCGTATGAGATTGTTATATGTGAAATCGGATTGTAGAGCCAGGGAACTCTTGCATCTTCATGCCAGTATGAAGTAAATCCTCTCCTGTTAATATACGAGAATTCCAACTCCCAGTATTCAAAAATTCCCTCTTCCCAGGTTCCTATAGGGGAAGGACCATCATATGGAACAAATATTCCATTATTTTCATCTTCTACATTTCCATAACCTCTACCATAAAAGGCAATGCCAGCGTTAAGTTTCGATGGCAGAATACCCTGATCAAGATAATAAAAAATGGCAGACTGCATGTTAAATGATGAGTGAAATGGTTCACCAAGAGGATCATCATCTGCGGGGTATAACGGTGAGTTAAAATTCGTGATTTCATCTGCATCACCACCCCAGGGTCCATGGAAATCATAGGTCATCACGTTTATCCAATCAAGATAACGGATGATATGATTCATTTCAATATTCTCAGCATAAAGGTAATTACCAGAAGCAGATATTGATAGAGTGTAATCTTGTTCATTGCGCAGGCTTAGCATATCTAATTGCAGCCTAAGAGCGGACATCAACAATGTATAATTCTCCCTGTCTTCCTCACGTTGGTGATTATCCTCATGGCCGCCCTCAACCGGGTATTCCCAGTCAATATCTAAACCATCAAATCCATAAGTATCAATGAAATTCGCACAGGACTGTGAAAAGATCCTTCTCGAGTCAGCAGTTAAAGCCACATCAGAGAAATATTTTGAATACCGATCTCCACCCACTACAATTATTGTCTTCAAATGTGGGTGTTCAGCTTTCAGAATCTGGAGTTGGTGAAAACACCCCCTTAAGCTATCCTGATGCCTGCTGTCACCTGCGTAAAACCTGTCAATATCAGCATATTCGTCACCCAGGGCAATTTCACCATCTTCAATCTTTGCGAAAGCATAATTTAAATGTGTTACACTATCAACTGGTATATCCTAGACATGAAAGTTCCTGTCTGCCGTTGACCATGATGTATAGAATCCAATTATTCGACGATCAAAAGACTGGGCATGGACAGATTTAGAGATTGTAAACATTACTATCATTAGAAAGAAAACTAACACAATCTTTTTATGCAACCTCTGTCCTCCCAATTCTGCATGATTCAAGTCTGCAATATCATCTGTTATAACTTGATGATGGTTAAATGCAGACATGGTTTTTCACGCGGACTTACGTTTCGGTTTGTGCTTTATGAAAGTTGGTTTATGTTTCTTCAGCACAACATTCTCATTTATTACAACCCTTTTAACACCTTCGAGCTCCGGGAGCTCAAACATAAGGTCATTCATAACTGTTTCTATGACATTTCGCAGAGCTCGGGCACCCGTATCCAGTTCCATTGCTTTGTCTACTATTGCCTCAAGAGCTCCATTTTTTAGTGAAAGTTCAACACCTTCAAGCTCAATCAACTTACAATATTGCTTCACCAGTGCATTTCGGGGTTCAGTCAGAATTGACATCAATGCTTCCCGACTCAATCGATCCAGCGGTGTGATCACGGGAAGTCTTCCGATAAGCTCCGGGATCAAACCAAATTTTCGCAGGTCATCAGGTTCAACCTTTCTGAGCAGATCAAAATAACCCATTTTTTGCTTGCTGCGAACCACAGCATTAAATCCCATTCCAGCCTTTCCAAGCCGATTTTGAGTTATAAGATCGACACCATCAAATGCACCACCGCAAATAAAAAGTATGTTTTTAGTATTTATCTTAACCAATCGCTGTTCCGGATGCTTCCGACCGCCTTCAGGAGGAATATGTGTTTCTGCTCCCTCGAGAATTTTCAGCAGTGCCTGTTGAACCCCCTCTCCGGAAACATCACGTGTGATTGAAGTCGAAGTATCCTTGCGTGCGATTTTATCTAATTCGTCAATGTAGACTATTCCGATTTCAGCTTGCGATACATCATTGTTGGCTGAATGGTAGAGCCGCACCAAAACATTTTCAACGTCTTCACCAACGTATCCTGCCTCAGTTAAGGTTGTCGCATCGGCAATAGCAAACGGTACCTTTAGGAACCGTGCAAGAGTTTGCGCCAGGAGCGTTTTTCCCGTTCCGGTTGGTCCGATTAAAAGGATGTTCGATTTCTCAAGCTCGACATCCTCCCCAAGGGTTTCAGACGTGATCCTCTTATAATGGTTGTAAACTGCAACAGCGATTCTCTTTTTTGCCTCATCCTGACCAATTACGTAAGCTGATAATTCATCATATATCTCTCTTGGTGTTGGTATACCATCTTTTAGTGTTGTGCGATTATTTGCAATTGCCAGTTTGACAACTTGAGAGGCGTTCACCACACAGATATCACAAATCGCAGATTTAGCACCTTTTACCAGCACTCGAGTATAATCTATTTGCCTCCCACAAAACGAACATTCCTTTGGTGGGGCTCCACCTTCCTGCTGGGTGTCTGATTTATCTTTGTTCTCAATCACAAGCTTTCCCTAAAGTACACATTGATTATTTTCTGAAGATAACCGGAATAGTTCTGAATCTTTCAAATCAATCAATGTCTGTCGGACAATATTACTTGTCCTTCTTTGATTCCTTATCAGCAATATCTGTCCGCTGATGAATTACCTTATCAATAAGGCCATACTCCATCGCTTCGTCGGCGGTCATGATATAGTCTCGCTCTGTATCCGCAGCAATTCTCTTGATATCCTGACCCGTCCGGTCTGCAAGGATCTGGTTCAATTTTTCACGAGTTTTCAGGATTTCACGTGCATGAATATCAATATCAGTCGCCTGCCCCTGCACACCACCCATTGGTTGGTGGATGATTACTTTTGAGTTTGGCAGAGCAGAACGTTTTCCTTTTGTTCCTGCTGTCAAGAGCAATGCTGCCATGGAAGCTGCAACGCCAATTGCTATTGTAGAGACATCAGGTTTTATGTATTGCATCGTATCAAATATTGCCATCCCGGACGAAACCATACCTCCGGGAGAATTTATGTATATACTAATATCCTTACCGGGATCATCCGCCTCAAGGAAAATTAATTGAGCAATAACTAAACTCGCGACATTATCCTCAATCGGACCGGATATAAAAATGATACGCTCTTTCAGTAATCGGGAATAGATATCAAATGCCCGTTCCCCGCGTCCGGTCTGCTCAACTACCATTGGTATAAGGTTCATTGTTCCTCAAATGTTTTCATTACTTGGTGTTTTCTATGCGAATATTTATTAACTACAATCTCAATGAGGTGCATCAAATCCGGCTGCAAATTCATCAAGACTCTTATTTATCTTCTCAATATCTGCGTTTTCTGTCAGGAATTCAAGTACCTTTCGGTCAAACATCCTGCTCTTTAACCGGTTCATATCCTCATTGTTCTTGTAGAACTTCTTTACCTCTTTCATCGACTTACCAGTCTGTTCCACAATCATCTGCAGTTCTTTTTCGACATCCTCTTCCCCAACAACGATATTTTCCAGTTTGCCGATCTCTTTACTAACCAGCATCCATCTGAATTCACCGTCGACTCGCTTAGTATTTTCTTCGACATACTTTTTACGTTCTTCTTCCGACATATGCTCAGATTCAATGGTGTTATCTATTATGGAATCGATTATCGATGAATGAATCGGGAAAGGATTCTCTTCAAAAAGTTTACCAATCAATTTGCTCTCAAGCTGTCGTTTAGAGTTATACGTGACCAAACTCAAAAGTTGTATTTCCATCCATTTCCGAAGCTCCTCAACATTGTTGAGCTTTGGATCGACCTCTTTGGCAAAGTCATCATTAACCTCAGGTAATTCAGGAACTTCAACCTGCACGGCTTCAACTGAATAGTGCATTGATGCAGCTTGATCTTTCGTTTCTTCACCGGGTTTTATTATCAGGGATTCGCTTGTTGGAGCGGAAGTAAGATCATTATGTTTTACGACTATTGTTCTTTGTTCTCCAGCCTTAATGCCCATTAATTGTTCATCGCAGCCAATTCCCAATTGATCCCTGCCAAATTCAAAATCAACATCCTTTAATTCTCGACCAATTAGGGGCAATCCCGATGGATCTATCTCCTGTACTTTTAATGTCAAATGTGCGTCAGCCGGAGCTTCTGTATCAATTGAACGCATCATCGCATTTCTTCGACGCTGGGCTTCGATCTCTCTATCAATATCCTCATCGGAAATTTCAGCATAATCGACTAAGATTGACAATCCTTTATACTTACTTAACTTTACTTCCGGATAGAGTGCAAACTTTACCTCAAATCGCGGTAATCCGTCATCATCACTCTCAAGTAAATTCAGATCAATACCACCTCCGGGATGAAGATCCTGCTCGTTTATTGCCTGAATAGCATAATCTCTAATGATTTCTTCTGTTTTATCGGTAAAAAAGCTTTGAAATTCTGCACCATGACGCTGCATTACCATATTCATAGGGGCTTTACCACGTCGAAATCCGGGGATATTGATTTTTTTTCGAAATTCATTCTGAGCTTTGTTTAATTCTTTCTCCATATCCTCAGATGCCAGTTCAACAGTTAAAGTCACAAACCGGTCTTCAGAAATTTCACATTTTATGTTCAAAAGAGAGTTCTCCTGTTATCTTTCAGTTAAAAAAGTGCCAAACACATTAATATAATATCTGTTCACCGAAATTCTCAGCATTAAATTGCTAAAGAAATGATTAACAGGTAAAAACTTAGGAAGTGAACTGCCAGAACTCATCCGTTCTTTATTTGCCATAACTATTTTGAAAGAGAATACTTGGAGTCTAATCGAGGGGCATTAATTTCAGATAGAAATTCCAGAAGCTGCATTCATTGAGCCTTTGAATAACATATCCAATGTCAGGAATGAGATTTCTCCAAATCAAGGTGTTTTTCCGGCCATCCTTCGCTTATCCAAAAATTCAGAGTGTCTTCAAATTCATGCAAAAGCCATAATGGAGTTGAAGCTGATCCGGTAATACCTATGGAATCTGCACCCATAAACCACTCCCTCCTAACCTCATTTAGGCTGACAACGTGGTAGCTGCGAGGATTTATCACCAGGCAAGTTCTGTAGAGCATGTTCGTGTTAGACGATTTCTTTCCTCCTACCACGAGGATTACATCAGCTTCAGAGGTAAACCTGGGCAGCTTGATGTTCCTGTTTAACACAAACCTGCAAATGGTATTTCTGATTTCAACCTTATCGACATGTTCCCTGATTTTTTCAACCATTTGTGCGAACATTCCCGAACCAATGGTGGTTTGCGCCATGATTAAGGTTTGCTTGTCCTGTTGCAGCTTCGAAATATCTTCTTCAGATTGGATACAAATAGCCCTATTATTCGTATGTCCGAGAATGCCTATCATTTCAGGATGACCATGTTTACCGACAACTGCGACCTGATATCCCTTGGCATGATGCTCTCGTGCAAGATCCTGAGATCTTGTCACTACAGGACAGGTCCCATCGATAACCTCCACTCCAAGATGAGAGAGTTCCTTAAATGTTTTGGGAGGTTCCCCATGTGCTCTAATCAGAACGGTAGCTTTTCCATTCGGTATAGAATCATGATTAATCAAGTCATCCAGATTTCCGGGTGTGAGTGTTTTTAAACCAGCATTTTCAAGCCGTTCAATTTCCCGTTCATTATGGATAATATCTCCGACAACGAACACATGTTGGTCATCTTCGGGCGAAAGTTCTTTTTCAACGAGTTGAATAGTTCTCCTGACACCTCCGCAAATACCAGCTTTTGGATCGAGAATTACTTTCACATCAATTCCCGACCATTGGATTCAGCTTCCATTTCCGCACACACAATCTTTAATTCTTCATTAAAGGCCATCAAGAGTTGGCTTTCTTCAACCGTCCGTACTGTTTCTTCATTCCTGATGATCATGCCTTTTCCTTTTCCGCCAACAATTCCGATATCAGCATCACGAGCTTCACCCGGACCATTTACAACACATCCCATAACTGCTACCTTAACAGGTATTTCCACATCCCTTAGTATCTTCTGTACATCTTTCATGAGTTCAATCAAATCAATCTCGATCCTGCCGCAAGTAGGACAGCCAACAAGCTCCGGGCTTCGTCTGCGAACTCCGGTTGCTTCAAGAATCCACCAACAGACCTCTATCTCATCTTCCGGGGGGGAACTAAGCGATACCCGGATCGTCTCACCTATCCCGTCGATGAGCAGTGAACCAATACCAATCGCTGATTTTATTGATCCATATCCTGGCAAGCCAGCTTCGGTAATTCCCAGGTGTAATGGTATATCAGTTTTTTGTCGGAACAACCGATTTGATTCAACCATTACACTCGTCTCTGTTGCTTTCATGGAGACAATTATATCTCGAAATCCTTCAAGTTCGAGAAGTTCAACCTCACGCAATGCAGCATCAACCATACCCTGCGCGGTCACTTTATGCTGATCCCTGTCGAGAATATCTTCGGGAAGAGAACCTGAATTCACACCGATGCGAATAGGGATGCCTTTGCTCCCGCAGGCATCGACCACAGCCTTAACTCGCTCTGGTGAGCCTATGTTGCCCGGATTGATCCGGATTTTCGCAACACCGGCTTTGACTGCTTCCAGAGCACGTTTGTAGTGAAAGTGGATATCCGCGACAACCGGAATTCCAGCTTCAGCCACAATCGAAGGAAGAGCTGCAGAAGCTTCTTCATCGGGAACAGCCACTCTTACGAGTTCACAACCTGCCTCAGTCAATCTGTGGATCTGAGCAAGTGTGGCTTTAACATCACGAGTGTCGGTTGAACACATGGATTGGACGATGATTGGAGCTCCACCACCGATAGTGAGGGATCCGACTTTGACTTTACGGATTTTTGTGTCTGATCCGTAGCGTTGGATGTATTTTACGTTTATGGGAGTTGGAGTCATTGGATCAAACTTTGAAGAAAATGAACTTGAGTAGAGATGAATGGCTCAATTACACCATCATTTACTGAGGTTTGAAGCGATCTTAGCTTTTCAACTACCTCATCTTTGGATACCGTCTCAAATTTTTCTTTGAGATACTTTATTACTTTTTTGCGCTTTACTATTAGTCTTGAAGAATTGAGATTTAAAATATCAATTACCTGTTCGGCTTTCTCGGTCAAATCCGGATTCCGGGAAGGTTCAATTATTCCATCATCCATAAAATCTAAGTAATCTTCACACCCATCATCAATCGGTAGCAACGGGAGAATCTCTTCGTCTTTTTTATGTCCACAATGCAAAAGGTTTTTCTTTTCAAGCCTTGTTATTTTCTTTTCATCTTTGTCCTGCCCACCCATGCAGCTTGCGCCAAAATTACCATAATTAAACTTATACTCAGGCTTTGGAAATTTTGACTTTGGCTTATAATGCTCGATATGATAGGGATGTTTATCGATAGGACTCGATGTTATCTGTTGTTCACAGTAACAACAAATATGTCCCTGTTCTATCGAAAGACATTCCTTCACAATTTGTTTCACACTTTTTCCCGAGTTCGCATCAATTCCATCACCAAGTGAATCGAAGGGAGTATCTTCTGTTGGTATGGTAAGTTCCTTCCATTCAACCAATTCTGGTGGTTCCGGATTCTTCTTTATATATCTCATTTATTTTCCAATTCCTTCCTTGCGATCAGCATATCTGCCGTAACAAATTCGGGATCATCACCGAAATCTTTACCTAATTCTCCGCGGAGTTTCTTCGCACCGGTTAAGTCATCTCGTTTCAGTAGCACATATAATTCGTGTAATTTCTTTTTTTGATTTTCATTTCGCTCCGGTGTACCAAATTTTTCCTCAAGCAAACGGTTAGAATCCCATCCGTAAAACTGATGATCCGGGAATGCTTCTATAGAATTCTTATCCGGATCATACTCGAGATAATAAACCTTCCCATCTGCAACTTCCCCCAAAACCTGCGGAGAATGCGTTGTCACAATAAACTGCAAATTCGGAAATATCTCGGTAAGTTTGGGAATGATCATCCGCTGCCAGCTCGGGTGCAGGTGTAGCTCGATTTCGTCGATCATGACTATGCCGGTGCCTTGGAGGGGGTCTTCTAAGCCTGGATTTGCAGTTGCTAATCGACGGGCTATGTCGCCGATCATTGCAATCATACATCTCTCTCCGTCAGAAAATTGATCTATAGCCAACTCTTTCCCATTCTTTTCAGCAACCAAGCGTGGTGGTTTTCTCTGCACATGAATATTTCTAACATAAGAAATAAACTCACATATGGAGTTTTTAACAGTGCTTAATTGAATGTCAGAACTTTGTCTTACTGTTTCAATATCAGATTCATCCAATCCCTTGTCATATGTCAATTTGTTTATAAGTTGACTTTTCCTTTCATTTTCAATGTCCTCTCGACCTCGAAACCATTCAAAGAATTTCTTGAAATCGCTCCCACCTCTAAAGGCATGACTGTAAACTGCTTGAGGATCAAATTCACTTTCATCAGGAATCTTAAGTGAAATGTCTGTAATCCGATTTACATCATATTGAACAATAATTGCTAATTTCGCATCTTGTTTATTGTAAAATTGTCTTCTAAACGAGACTCCAAACGGTTTCAGATTATCAATATAAGGACGTAAATATCCTGCAAATCTCTTACCGGATTCTCTGCCATCTCTAACTCTGTTTCCAGGTAATTCAAATTCATCATTTTCGTATTTAAATGTCATTTTGTTCAGAGTATAATCTTGGTCGTCTTTAATATCAGAATCAGTGTAATCACGGAAATTTTCTTTAAAAGCGATTTTGCGAGGTTTTTCGATATCATCATAAATATAGATTTGATGTAACAATTTAAATAATTGTATCCCCAAACAATCCAAAACACTACTTTTCCCAGCCCCATTCTCCCCAATCAGAACGGTAATCCGGTCATGAAAATCGAGGGTAACGTCCTCGAATCCGCGGAAATTTTGCATTCTTAGCGTTTTTACTTTCATGATTTTCTCCAGTGTTTTGGACATTGAGTGGTGTCATGTGTCCTCACTTGACACCTTCACTATCAATATATGGCAGACGAGGGCGTCTGCCAGCGCGTCATTGATGTGTCAGGTGGGGGCACCTGACACCACAATCAGTTACTCACTTATCCCGAAAAGACAGCCTTATCGGAGTTCCCCGAAATGAATACTTCTCCCTGATTAACCGCTCCGCATAACGTTTATACGCCTTGCCGACTAACTTCGCATGACTGGCGAAGAAAATAAATTTGGGCGGGGCACTCATTACCTGTGTAACGTACTTTACACGAACAAATTTGCCTTTTATTGCCGGAGGCGGATTGTTGTTGACAATCCCACCGATTGTGTTGTTCAATTCCGATGTCGGGATCTTGCGGCTGCGTTCTTCATTTATTTCGAGCGCGTACTCGATAACCTTAATTGCACGTTGTCCGGTTAAAGCAGAAATGAAGACTATCGGAACCCAGAGGTGCGTCTGCATGCGTCTGCGCCAGTCTTCAAGCCAGCGATCGGCGCTCTTCGCGTCTTTTTCGATGGCATCCCACTTGTTGACTGCAATAATAATCCCGACACCATTTTGGGTCGCAAGGTTTATCAGTTTTACATCACCTTGAGTTAACCCTAACTCTGCATCGATCATTATTACCACAACGTTGCTTCGTTCCATGGCACGGATTGCACGAAGTGTTGTGAAAAATTCTAGACCACTGAGTCCGAATCGTTTGCGACGTAATCCTGCCGTATCAATCAACCGGATCGACTTACCGTGATATTTCACGATGGTGTCAATCGAATCGCGAGTTGTTCCCGCCATATCAGAGACAACCATTCGGTTGTCCCCGGAAAGTCGATTTACAAGTGACGATTTTCCAGCGTTAGGTGCTCCAATTACGGCTAATGCCAATTCATTCGGATTTTCCTTTTCGGTTATATCAACACCGAGTTCGCGCAGTTTTTCAGCGAGTGAATCGAGCATTTCAGCAAATTGATAACCGGTGAGAGCAGATGTCGGTATCGGTTCTCCAAGTCCGAGGCTGGATGCCTCGTATGCAAGGCCTACTTGAGTTGTATCATCGACTTTATTCGCGATAAAAACGACCGGGACATTCTTGCTGAGGATTATTTTTGCAAGCTTGTGGTCGGTATCAGTCAGACCACTCAAGGCATCGACAACAAACATAACCAGATCGGCTTCATCTGCAGCTATCAGCGTCTGTTCGCGTACAGCACCATCAAGTTCACCACCTTCACTCGGTAGCATATACCCACCGGTATCGACCAGAGTGAAGTTAATGCCATCATATTCTGTCCTGGCATAATTCCGGTCACGAGTCACACCCGGGGTTGGATCCACAACAGCAACTCTGCGCCTTATAACCCTGTTGAAAATCGTCGATTTGCCGACGTTAGGACGCCCGACAATTGTTACTACCGGCAACGGCATTTTGTTTCCTGCACTTAAATTTAACTCAAAACGCGTTGGCAGACGCCCTCGTCTGCCAATCATAGTGGAATAGCGTTTGGTTGAGTGGTGTCAGGCGTCCCCACCTGAAACATGAACTACACATTCCCCTCATCACATAATGGTCGTGGTGACGGAACTCGTATTTCTGGCAGACGAGGGCGTCTGCCAGCACAACTTCAGTAAACTCTTCCAGTGCTATCAGGCTTTCTCCAGCTCAAACAGAAAAAGGATGGGGTTGTCGCGATTAGCTGTCACCTCATCCTCTTAGAGCGGCTGACGGGACTCGGACCCGCAACCTCCAGCTTGGGAAGCTGGTACGCTACCAATTGCGTCACAGCCGCTTGACACTTAATTATAATGATTTTCAGACTCAAAAGCAAGAGCATCTACCTCACAGCTCTCAGAGAAGTAAAACCCGATGTGAGGAATTATTTACATTCGCATCACCGGGTTTATTTTCAATTAGTACTCCTCAAAAGCTAAAAATTCATAAGTACATTATCGCAGTAAGACTACTTTTTGATTCAGTTCCTCATTCCCAAATTTTGCGTTAAGGAAATAAACACCTGAAACGAGGTTTTCACTCCGAATCTCGACCTGATGAAAACCTGCGAAAATACGACCGTTTTTTAATTCTGCCATGTTCCGGCCGTTGACATCATACAAAGCGAGAGTGAGCGTCCCGGTCTCCGGAATTGAGAATTGAACTTGAGTTCTATTGTTAAACGGATTCGGGTACGGTGCATCTAGATAAAAATCCCTTACAACATTCGATTGATCCCAGATTAATTCCCCATAGGCAAACCCATCATTTTCAAAACGCAGGTTACCCTTAATAATCCTCACTTTGACAACGTACTCGAAAAAACCATCCCAGAGTTTTAAAACAGGCTCTTCTCCGGGTTTCATACCCTCACAATATTCGGTTGAGGTATCATCCCCCCAGAGCGCTATTCCACAAAGACCTTCCTTATTCGTTGGTTTGCCCACACCTATAAATGTTCCGAGTGGTGTAAAAGCTGCTATTTCGCATACTTCATCAAGATCATGTGTTTTCAGAAGGAGGCTCATGTTTTGACCGGTCGAAGCGGGGGCACTCCAATGCTGCCAAACAATATCCGGAGCAGTTCCCATTTCACCCATGTTGTTTCTCTCAGGTAGGTAATTCAGGATGACATCCCTCTCGACCTTTATTAAATATCCCCGTGTTTCACACCATGGACCCATATTGGAGAATTCAAATTCTGTTGAAAGGAAATTTCCAAACTCGTCTTTGGCAATTATGACATCTTCAATGATATTGGAAAGAACCACAAAATCAGGGGCTTCAGCACTCAGTTCATATCGAGGAAAATATGCAGCAAGATTCCAGCCTTCGGTAAGAGGAACATCCTCATCAAACGGGATTATCTCTCCTTCCCAAACCGCCTCGACATCTTCGCGGACATTTACCATATAACCTTCGGTTAGATCCCAATACGGAATATTATTAAAACGGAATTGCGGTGACCAGAACCGACCAAAATCGTCCTTGACCTGAATAATGTGATGTTCATCTCCTTCTAACCGAAGCTGATTAAAAAGCCAAACGACATCAGGACCTTCGTCGCGATCCCAAAAGTTATCGTCCGGGATTATGTTCATAGAAACATAATTCCAAGCTTCGAGGAGCGGCATCCTGAGTTCTCTGATGTTACCAATTGAAAACAAAACCGGAATCCTGAATTCCGGATCGTTACGATCGTTGGATAGGATTAGAATCTCACCTCGGTTAAGACCATCATTTAAGCCTTCGTCGGTAATTTCAACGATAACATCAATATCATTATCCGGATCCATTAAAGCCCGATTGGGATCACATGTTATCCAATCTACGTTACAGATAGCATGCCACAATAGTAAATTCTCACCTTCATTAGTAATATTAAAAACATATTCTCCCGGTTCATTAACCTCAATGAAGTCCGGATCAACAAACATATCAGTTTCTCCATCTACAAGATTTACGCTCAAGGCTCCGACATCGGCAATTGAGTTGTCAAGGTCTCGCGGTGAATCCGGATCTCCAGCATCGACACAAGGAGAATCTTCCCTGATATTATAATCTCCATCATTTTCATCAATGAAACGAGGATCTTCATCAAATACACCTTCACCTCTTTGAATATCTTCATCATTGATGTCTTCAATGAGAGAGTATGAAGCCCTCGCCCGACCTCCGGAATGGAGCCAGACTGACTCTCGATGATTCCAAATTATTGTGTTTGTTAAATTAATAAATGCACCACCCTGTCCTCCATAACAAAGGATAGCACAACGTCCAGGATTATTAGCAATGGTATTATGGTCAAAAACATTAATTTCCGCACCCGCACCTACATACACACCACCGCCAATGTTATCAACAACTATATTATATCTTGCTTCAGCGCGACAATTAAATACAAAATACAAACCACCACCCCACGTCATAATATTTGAGAGGTTATTGCGAACAATATTATATTCAACAGTTGGAGCTCCCCGATCGAAGAACATACCTCCACCATATCCGGACTCATTTCGTTCTACCAGATTATGGGAAATAGTTGCGTTTGAATTGTAAGCTTCTATGGTTCCCTCTGTGAAAGAGAAATTATCACAGAAATGATTGCTAATTATATCCGCATCACAATTATGGGTATATAAACCGGCGGTGCGACCTGCTGATCGGTTAGATCGGAAAGTGTTGTGTGAAAAGAGGGCATCTGTTTCAAAACACGCGACTCCTGCTCCCCGAGCCTCCAACTGATCAAATTCACCAATTGTCTCGGCATGTTCTATTATTGAATATGAAATCTCCGTGTCATCGTCTGCATTAAAGATTCTTATCCCACGCCACCTCCGACCATTTCTATCTTGAGTAAAAATTATAGAATCTTCTTCCGTTCCCACTGCTGTAAGCAGTCCACGAACCCACAATCGATAGGGGCGTCGGAACCGAACAACTACACCAGGTTCTATTAAAAGCTCGTCACCTCTCTGAATGTCCAGATCATCCACAACGATATATGGAGAACCATCTACATCCCAAACACCTCTGACATTACCCTCAACTTCCGTCTGGGCGGTGCATTGGGAAATGATTAGAATTAGTATCGCAATTACAGAGTTAAAAATAAATTTCATGCTTTTCTCCCTAAACAATCAATTAATCACTGGATTTCAAGCCACATTTTTGAATTTAACATTTCCCGGAAATAATTAAGAATGTATGTCGTCGCGAGGAACGCAGATACGAAGCGATCTGTTTGTAAATATATAACATAAGAGATTGCTTCGCTTCGTTCGCGATGACGTACTATTAAGAAATGCAATAATAATCGCTGGTATTTCTAAATCAAAACATAATTCAGTTAGTTTCTGACTATATGACACGAGATGTCATTTAATCAGCATTAATTTAGTTGTCTTAACTCCAGTATTTCCGTATAATTTTGCGAAATACACCCCGGATGGTGCATCAGAGGCATTCCAGGCGACGGAGTGATATCCTGCATTGACCTCACCGTGTATTAACCTGGCAATCTCTTCACCACCTACGTTATAAATTGCTAACCTGATAAGATCATCTACTGGAAGAGCAAACTTTATACTTGTAACAGAATTAAACGGATTCGGGTATGGTGTTTGCAGGATAAAATCCCGAACAATATCGGGTTGATCCCAGATTAATTCACCGTATGAAAATCCGTCTGACTCATAACAAAGATCACCCTTAATCGATTTTATCTTAACAGAATATTCGCAAAAACCATCCCACAACTTAAATTGAGGTTTTTCTCCTGACCGCAAACCCTCATAATCTTGTGTTGAAGTATCATCCCCCCAGAGGGCTATCCCACATAGACCTTCGTTATTTGGTTTTCCCAAACCAATAATCGTTCCGGAAGGATTAAAGGCTGCGATCTCACATACCTCATCAAGATCATGTGTTTTAAGTAGAAGACTCATGTTCTGACCGGTTGCCTGAGGGGGATCCCAATGCTGCCATATTATACTCTGGGAAGCAGCCATTTCACCCCGGTCCTCTACCTCGGGTGGGTAACTCAGGATGACATCCCTCTCGACCTTTACTAAATAGCCCCGTGTTTCACGCCAGGGTTCCATATTTGAAAATTCAAATTCCGTGGATAGAAAATTACCAAAATCATCCTTAGCAATTACTACATCATCAATTATATTAGATAGGACAACAAAATCAGGCGCGTCCGCACTCAATTCATATCGAGGGAAATATGCTGCAAGATTCCAGCCTTCGGTAAGAGGAACATCATCATCGAAGGGAATTATTTCCCCCTCCCAGGACGCTTCGATATCCTCATCAACGTTCAGCATGTATCCCTCGGTTAGATTCCAATACGGGATATTATTAAAGCGGAATTGAGGTGACCAGAAACGACCAACGTCGTCTTTGATCTGAATGATGTGATGATCATCTCCCTCCAAACGAAGCTGATTAAAAAGCCATACTACAGAGGGTCCGTCTTCACGATCCCAGAAATTATCACCGGGGATAATATTCATCGAAACATAATTCCAGGCTTCGTTAAGGGACATTCTGAGCTCTCTGATGTTGCCAATTGAAAGCAAAACGGGAATTCTGAATTCAGGATCATTACGATCATTCGAAAGGATTATTATCTCACCTCTGTTAACTCCGTCATTTAAACCTTCGTCAGTAATTTCTACAATAACATCAATATCATTATCCGGTTCTAATAAGGCGCGATCCGGATCGCATGTAATCCAGTCTACGTTGCAACTTGATTGCCATAACAGTCGATTCTCACCTTCATTAGTTATATTAAAAACATATTCTCCCGGCTCATCAACCTCGATAAAATCCGGATCTACAAACATATCCGTTTCTCCATCAACAAGACTCAAGCTCAAGGCTCCTACATCGGCAATCGAATCATCAAGGTCACGCGGTGAATCCGGATCTCCTGCATCAACGCATGGAGAATCATCCCCGATATTATAATCACCCTCATTTTCATCAATGAATCGAGGATCTTCATCAAATACACCTTCACCTTCTTCAATTTCTTGGCGATTGATGTCCTCAATTAGTGAATAAGAGGCACTCCCACGGCCTCCACTGTGAAGCCATATTGACACATCGTGTCCCCAGACTATCGAATTTCTGAGGTTAATAGACGCACCACCTTGCCCTCCATAAGAGAGGATACCGCAAGTTCCCGGATTATTGGCAATTGTATTATGTTCAAAAACATCAATTTCCGATCCGGCACCAACATATACACCACCACCGATATTATCCACAACTATATTATATCGTACTTCTGCACGACAGCCCCATGCGAAATACAATCCACAACCCCAATCCATTACCGTTGAATCGTTAAATCGAACAATGTTATACTCAACTGTGGGAGCTCCCTCGTAAAATATCATGCCTCCACCATGCTGTGACTCATTATTCTCAACAATATTGTGACTGATGTTCGCATTTGAGTTTATTGCCTCTACTGCCGCATTTGTATCTGCAAAATTATCATAGACATGATTGTGTAGAATATCCGCGTCACAGTTGTCAGTGTAAATCCCGGCAGTGCGACCGGCAGATCTGTTAAACCTGATTGTGTTGTGTGAAAAGAGAGCATCTGTATTGAAACAGGCTATTCCTGCTCCACGGGCTTCAATATCATCAAATTGACCGATTGTTTCTGCATATTCTATTACCGAATATGAAATTTCCGTATCATTATCCGCATTCTCAATTCTTATTCCACGCCATCTTCGTCCAACTCTATCCCGAGTGAATATAATCGAATCTTCTTCTGTTCCAACAGCAGTAAGTAAACCATGAACCCACATGCAATTTGGCCGTTCAAATCGGACAACTACTCCCGGCTCGATAACAAGTTCATCACCTCGCCGGATTTCCACATCATCAACTACAATGTAGGGAGATCCTTCTACATTCCAAACTCCCCTGATATTACCTTCAACTTCAGTTTGAGCAAATATCTGCCCGATACTCAATGTTATTAAAACCATTATGGATACTAAAACAACTCTCATGTCATCCTCCACAAAGTATTCATACGAGTTTCTTACGATGAATGTAAATAGTTTACAAGTATTTAACTACCGTCTTTTACAGAGCCCTATTTTCTGATTGATTGACCGATTCCCCACAGCCACTTGAGGGGCTTATAAATTGTGGGATGATCGCTGATTAAGAGCTTAATATGATAAGGTTTAAATGGACCTCTTGATTTCCAGAGCATCTTCTTGACGATCTGGTAATCTACTCCCTTTATCTTCTCTCCATAGGGATTTCTCCTGAATTGTGCATAATCTGTGTTTAGAAGCAGATCATGCTCTAAGCAATAATCATACAGATTCGTGCCCGGATGTGGCGAATAGAATGCAGCGGAACGTATTTCTGGTTTAATCGTGTTTATCATTCTAACCGTATCCATCATCTCTTCTTCAGTCTCTGTAGGAATTCCGAGCATATAATTTGCATCAATCATAATATCCAATTCCCGACAGATTTCAGCAGCTTCATAATTCTGCTCTGCTGTTACGCCTTTACGTAGTAATTTAAGGATTCTATTGTTCCCACTCTCAAATCCGATGCTGAACATTTTCACACCTGCTTCTCTGAGGTGCTTTATCATGTCCTTTTTCTTGCAAATAATATCTGATCTCGATTGGATGATGAATGGTTGACTGAAACCAGCTGCAGTATAACTGTCACAAAATTTGTGTACGTAATCTTCGTCCTCAGTAAAACAATCATCGTGCAGCATAAAGCTATTAAAACCTGCTGAGTCTCTTAATTCTTCTAATTCACTGATAACATTTGCAACAGAACGTCTCCGGACTTTTCTCCCAAACATTCTCCTTTCAGCAGGCTGACAGAAGCTACAATTATAAATGCAGCCACGACCGGCTATCAAGGTTACAAATGGTGGCTCAAATAGATTGTGGTAAGGTGTTTCCGGCTTTGGATAAAAGGATCTGTCAGCAAAGGGAATCCCGTCAAGATCGGGCATAATCCCAGTCGTGAGTCTTGGATATTCCTCGCCCTTTTCAATGTGATCTAAAATGATGGGAAAGCTGATTTCTCCTTCTCCTCGCAGTACAAAATCAACACTTTCAAATTTTAAAACATCATCGGGAAAAATGGAGGGGTGGGGTCCGCCTACCACAATTTTTACAGTGGGAAGGGCTTTTCGGCAGTGTTCAACACCTTCCTTTACTATTTCATAATCAACAGTCATCATCGTAAATCCGACAACGTCAGGCTTAGTTTTCATCAACTCGCGACTAAAAGCCTGCCAACCGGATAATCTTCTTAAATCGATAAGTCTGACACTATGCCCTGATCTTTTTAAAACAGCGCTGAGAATACTCAAACCATGGGAGATATAGGAACCTTCCTGACTACTTCCATAGCTATTAAAACCACATCTACTGATGCCTGTATGTATTAGTGCTGTATGCATGATTTTCAAAGAGGTTTTCCAAGTTTATCCGCAAATATCCCGAAGACAGCTTTATCGAAATACTCACTAAAAAGCAACAAAGCAATTCCATATATATAATATATACGTGAAATTGCTTTGTTGCAAATTTGTTAAGGTCTTGCCACAGGTTTTTTTCCTGTGAGACTCTTAAGTTAGAGTCGATAAAGAATTATTTCAGCAGCATTAATTTTGCGACCTTAATATCGGTGCTGCCGGATAATCTTGCGAAATAAACTCCCGAGGAAATCGTCGATGCGTTCCATGTCGCAGAATGATAACCAGCAGTGAGATCACTGTTAATTAGCGTCGCGACTTCGCGACCGGACACGTCATAAATCGAAAGCCTTACATGTTCATGGCTTGGAAGTGCAAAGTTTAATCTGGTTGTTGCATTAAAGGGATTCGGGTATATACCGGTTAGTCCGAATTCGGTTGGGATCTCACTCATTGAGAGTTTACCGGTTTCTAATCCGTCTGTCTTAAATACAATTTCACCTGACTCGTTGAGCTGTGCTGACAGCTCGGAATGTCCTGTCCAGACTCGAAGCTCAGCACCCTCTCCATCAACTAAGCCCTCAATTTCATCAGTTGCGGGGTTATCACCCCATACCGCAAGACCACACCTGCCTTCAGAATCAAATCTGCCACTTCCTACAACTCTTCCGGATTCTGTTATCGCAGCCAGCTCCCAACCAGCATTATCTGGTGAGCCCTGTGCAAAAACACTCATATTAATTCCAGTTGGTGTCAGAATTGTATAATGGTTTGGATCAACAGGGACATCCGCGGTTACAAACGCAACCCGTTCACCTTCACCATCCTGATAGATGAGCTCAACATCTTCTGAAACGTTAAATTGATAAGCTGACAGCTCAGCCATCTCACCCATATTGCTGAAACCGAATTCAGGTAGATAGAAGCGTCCCAACACATCCTTTGCTAATAGCAATTGGTCAGCAATTCCTGCTAAGGCAACAGTAGCATCAATTGGATCTCGTGGGAAATATGCTTTCATGTTCCAGCCTTCCGATAGTGCAATCGGAGTGTCAAACGGGATTTCCATCCCCGTGATCTCAAGTGAAGTGTCTTCGGTAACTCCAATCAGGAAACCTTCACCAACAGCCCATTCCGGGATATTATTGAAGTTGTGCGCCGGCAGATAAAATCGTCCCTGACCGTCTTTGAATATGATTATCTGATCCTGTTCAACCAGTGGTGCAAGTATCGTGGGAATATCCCTTTCTTCAGGGTTGACATTAAGCGAAATCATGTTCCACCCTTCAACCATTTCAATGAGCCGATCATCAATACGTGGTCCTGCCGGCAATACTTCCAGTGAAATTTCTATCAGAGTTTCACCACCCTCAGCATTATGAGTGTAGACAAGATCTCCGACAAACTCCACTTCCGGCAATCCCGTGGAATTCAAGGTCAACAGAAAATCTTCGGATTCATCCGGTTCAAGTGATCCGGTAACCGGCTCAACCTGCATCCAATCCCGACGGACATCAAGTTGCCATATATCAATGCGATCATTAGGTCCGGTGTTAGAAATCGTTATAAACACCCAACTGTAAACATCAAATTGGTTGGTAATAAAACTTGCAGCAGGCGTACCACCGGCTTCCGGTTCAAGTATCTCAACAAACGCGGTATCACCGTTATCAGGATTCATCTTATGGACTATCTGGTCAGCAATCTGAGAATTCTTGTGGTAAATATATAATCCAAACCCGTCAGGATCTTCAGGCCAATAAGATAAGCCATAAACCCTAAGACTTTGCCTGTCCAATTCTCCGACTTCATTACCTTCCCGATCGAGACCTATAATGTCAGAGGTTGTACTCGACACCCACATTATTTCACGGTCAGGATCCCACGCGAAATTGTTATTTGGGTTAAATGGTCCGTCAGCCTCAAGCATTAACTCACCATCGGGAGTGAATGCATAAACATTACCAGTTCCGGAACCCCAGATCCATTCACCGTCGAATCCAAGATCCTTGTGTCCATAGCCTCCGCCTGGACCGAACTGGTCATATTGTTCGATCAATTCACCCTCTCGGTTAACGACGTAAATCTGAGGATCACGATTATTTGAACCGGCAACATAGAACCTGTCTTCAATGAAAACAACACCCTGAAGTCGACTGTCACCTATTTCTTGCCCTACCGGATAGCCACGTCTATATTCCCATGGATCAGCATTTGCATCTCCGCGCAACTCTCGTGCTACACTCCAGGTGAGCATACCATTTCCGGTGTTTGTAACAGTGAATTCATGCTCTGAAGCCTGTGCTTCCGGAAGTCTGTTTGCAATACGCTCTGTCGAAGGTGTAAATTCAGGATGCAATAAAGAGAAATCTATGGTTTCTTCTTCATCTTCGGGAATTTCGAAATCAAATTTTGTTGAATCATTGTATCCCAGTTTGCGTGCTGAAATGTCAAATGGAACTTCAGCAAGTGCACCATTAATCGTGTATTCACCATTTTCATCCGTTACAGCAGTAAAGCCATGTTCAGTAGCGACAACAACACCCTCAACGGGTTCTCCCGTTTCGAAGTCAGTAACCGTACCGACGACTATACAGGCCTTGTATCGCGGTGATGTTGAATAGAAAATCGCTCGGCGAGCTGCTAAGGGTGCAGATGTTACCGGATATTGATTGTTATAAGAATAGCTCAATCCCGTTGTTCCATCCGGGCTTGATATTCCTACAGAAGCATATGGTACGTTTTTCTCCCATGCGCTTCCCTCTTGAGGACCTCTCGCCTGGGATATGGACTTATACTGTATCAGAATATTCTGATCACCGGTTTCGGTAATCCAAACATCATGGTCATAAAGGATAACCTGGAAGGTTAAATCGTTGTTTCCTCCTTCACGGTGTCTTAATCTGTACCATTCGATGATGAAACGAGCATCATCTTCATCGTAATAATAATAGATCTCACCATTATTCCCGAGTTGCAGCCAATCCCAGAATGGAGCAATAGTTCCTGCTCCGGCACCGATACCCTGATCAAGCGGCCAATTCTGGAAATTAGTTATTTCTCCCTGATCTCCCATGCAGATATAACCGTTCGTACAAACCGTAACCTGATCAAAAATCTCACCATAGTACTGGTTTTCGAACGGCAGATCCAAAACAACTGATTCCCCGACATTATGCTCTGAACGTCCTGTGAAATCATCAATTAGTGTACCATCAAAATCACGGTCATCATCCTCTCTGCTAATCTCAACCCATTCATATTCAGGTGCAATCTCCCAATCATCGTCAGTGTTATCAAAGCAAATATACCCGTAATCATCGGGACCCTGTGGACTGTTTTCCCCTGTTTCACCAACCTGCAGATCGAAATAGGCTGTATCAACAAAGCCTTCCTCATTCGTTAGAACAAGCATCATCGGATTTGTCATACCGGGGACAACGACACTGTTACCACTGATTGTGAAGCGCTGATTTCCCTCCAGTCTTTCGTGTCTATTCGACCTGATTGCCGGGAAAGCAGCAGTTGCTTCAACAACTCCAACTCCCATATCAAGTGAGAATAACTCACCCTCGACCGGAGAACTATTCAGACCTCCGATATTCTCAAGATCGATATCTAACTCGTCCATCTCCGTAGGGACAACATTACCACCTGGGATGGCGCGAACCTTGAAATTCGGGGCTACAGGCAGTAATTCAATTGCTGACTGCCACGTCGTTTCACCAGATGTAAATTCAACCATCAATTTTGGTCTTGTCGAAGGACGGGCTTCACCATCAGGACAAGATTGATGAAGAGTAAATGCGACTTCTTCTTCACCATCAGCAGTTTCTCCGTTGGCAATATCCCCAAAAGAAATTTCATTTTCTTCAACTTCTATCCAGGGTGAATTACTTGTTACTACTGCTGTAACAGCTTCGGCGTCGTCACGGTTTCCAAGGTTGCCTGCTGTTAGGGCAATTGTAAAGGATTCACCAGGACTCAAATCCGGATCTTCATCACCTTCAACCTCGGTAAAATCGTATCCTGCAATATCTACCGCTATTCGAGGTGTTTCAATTTCAATCTCACCAAAATTCGGGAGGATATCCCGTCCGGTAGTTGTTACAAACATCGTCCCGCGATCAAATTCATTTCCATCTTCAAACACAAATCTCGCATAACCGTCAGCTCCTGTGAACATTGTCATCTGGAATACTTCGTGATTAGCATATTGTGCTCCACCATCAGGCAGATCTCCGGGAACATATAGCGTTACCCTGGCACCCTCGAATGGTGCATCTTCATCGTCAGGTTCGTGAACGTAAACTTCAACCAATCTTGATTCAGTGGAAATAGATTCAACATGCTCCATTTCGACCTCGATCGGAACACCCCGCCAGGGTTGGATTCCAGGATCACCATAAGCATCAACATCTGTTTTAACAATCAGGTAGGACCGTTGACCTCTAAATTGAACATCCTGAAAATACTGTTCGAAATTATTTTTCCCGTAAATATGTCCCCATCCAAAATTCATATCATGCTGCATCACACCATCAACCAATCCAAGCCAGAAAACACTCATCGGTGCTGTGGGAGGTCCGCCCCATCCACATGTTGCGGCAACCCAGCCTTTGAGGTTATTTCCATCACCTGTTCGAGTCATGTGCCATGTAGCCCACTCTCCATGCCCACTGGAATTCAGACGTATTGGGAATACTACATTCCGATCAACACCATTAAAGTTCTGACGCCAATAATAAACTTCAGCACGACTCATTACTACATTCGTTTGGCCGTTTAGAAGATCACGAACCCATGGACCATATCGGGCAGCCCGTTGGTCCCAATCGTAATCCTCAAAGGTATCGATTTCATCATAACCCAAATGTTCAAGTACTTCAGCGCCCCATCGAACATTGGTGTTGATCGTAACATGCCAGGCTGTGTTTGCTCCATTCCCCCAGTGAGTGGAACCTACACCACCGTGAGTAAACCAGTCCGTATTTTCCATATAGGGTTCAGCCTCATAAGCCAGAGTCCTGCCAACGTTGAGTGCCATGAGCTGATTGCTGCCTGATGCCCACCTTGCATAACCGACATCCGGATGGTTGTCATTACCGTCAAGAAGAGCGAATTTGTAATCAGCATGTGCCGGATTTCCCCAGAGACTTTCACCGGCTTCAGCATGAACCACCCATTGTGAGTTGGGTCCGCAACTCTGATGATTCTGACGATCACCAATAATCAATAAGTTGTCGAATGGATCTTCACCTTCTTCAACATAGCCGTTATATAGATCTCTGATGTTTCTTCTGACTGAGTTCGCATCCTGCTGACCCAGACTTAGGATATCAACCTTGTAACCGGCTTTCCGTCGCCATTCTATAAAAGGTCTCGCAGGAATTACGCAGTTCGGGTGGGATGCGATGCAATAGTGACCCGCCCAGGGTGAAATCTTCTCTGCATCATCTCGCAAAAGAACATCCGAGTTAGCTGCTATTGCATCTATATATTTAATGAACTCACGGCTCATAGTCCTGCGCTCCGGATGTTCGACAGGATTAACCGGGGCTTCGTCCGTATATACAACCTCAGCTTGAATGTTCTCGCGATGCAGATATGTATTTGTTTCCGCATTATACTGCATCGGGTAAGTTGATACCATTACCATTCGAACTCCACGGACGATCACAGGAGCAGACATCTCTGCTATTACAGGGGGATAGACGCCGGTTAGTTCTTCGACATCTCCATCGTGAAACTCAGCAAACTTCTCATCGAGGTTTAGCAAGGGTGGATTTTCCGCTCTTGTTTCGACAGGTGTGCTGCTGTTTACTTCGAGCCTCAGTCCTGCATCAGGAGGAACAATGATGAAACGGCTGACACGTGGCAAGACCGGTTTGCCAAACTCATAGGTTAGTCCTTCACCAGTGAGAGATGTTGCTGTAAAGGTCTGGTTCTGATATTCGACGGCTCTTGTAACAATTGATCCAAAATCATAGTCGATTAGAACACTGTGATCACCAGTCTGAACTTCCGCAGTCTGAAACCGAACGTCTTCAGATATGCCTGCAGAAAAACTTACAGGTGTAATAATTAAATAAATAAGAAGGAAAACAAAGATAGCAGTCTTATGCATAGTTCCTTTCTCCGGGTTTCCGTTAGTAATGCAATGGGTCTGACAGTCAATTAAAAAAAGAAAATCTGCCCAGTATCTCCAAATTGAAAATGTTCAAGGTTGTTTTTTACCCAGAACCTACTCTTTAAAATATAACACAAAACGCGAAAATTCTGGTGATTTACATCACCAGCAAATCGAGCTCATTGGTCGAATTATCTAATGATAACAGGAAAATAAGACTGAAATCGATATTTAGATCATCCGACGTTTTAAAGCCGTCAATATTAAATGACGACATTTGTAAAATCTTTCTCCTGACGAACAAACTCCTCTTTACCTGCCTTAAAACTGATCCTAATCATGTACCTCTTCATTGTTGCTGGCAGTCGTATCTTTCACCTCTTCCGATTGAATCAATATGGGAATTTCATCAATATTTTTACCCAGATTCTCAATCTCAAACTTAGCGCCTTCGATTAAACCGGCATCTGCAATATCAGAATATGTTTCAAGAAATCGATTTAATTCTATGCGCGCTTGTTCATAATCCTTAATATCATTGGCATAAGTATAACCAATCATGAACTGAGAATTTGCACCCTGTTTTGTCTTCGGAAAATCACGAGTAATTTGACGATAAATTTCGACCGCTTCCGAATGTTTCTTGTTTTTTTGTAGTTCTTGAGCCTTGGCAAATAACTCCACTTCTGAATGAGTTATATCTTCTTTCTTTTTTTCTCCGCAACTGCTTATAAATACTAAAGCTACAATCAACAGAAGTGATACGAAGCCGGACCTTTTGATCCAAACTCTCATGCGATACCCCAATTGTTTAACTCCACTTTACCCCCCAAGTTAGCTAAAAAAATCCTGCATTCACTAACGCCCAATTTAAATTGGAAGTTCCTGAAAAGCAAGCTGTCTTCCAATTTAAAATAAAAACTCGATTGGTCATTTTCCAAATATTAACAGCTTTCTTAAACTAATTACCGAACTGCTTAAACTTGCGAGTAGAATTTACTAAGGTAAATACAGTAAACGCGTCACAGCAAAATTGCTTCCACCTGCTATCCTGCAAAAATATAAACCAGAAGTCAATCCAAGTACCTGTGAATCAATTACGGCTTCATATTTTCCAGGCTCTATCTGTTTGCCCTGCAACTGAGTTATTAATCTGCCGGTCTGATCAATAATTTCAATTTTTCCGTTTTCAAAAGTCGTTGACCGAAATATTATTCTCGCAAAAGAATTAAACGGATTTGGATAAACCTGCAATTTTATTTCTGATGGGACTGACGGATTATCAACAATAATAGGTGCTGACATTGGATTATCCGCAGGCCTGAGCCCGCTTCGGTACATATCCGCTTTGTAGGTCAACCACACATCCTCGGTGACCAGTCCAGGCGTGTCCCAGATGAAAACTCGACGATCAGTAGTGGCTGCAACTAAATCGAGGTCACCATCCATATCGATATCCCAGATTGTCGGGGTTGCTGAAATGACACCTCCACCATGATTTCGAAGTGAGATCGGAAAACCATCGAGAACATTTCCGTTTGAATCCCATGCTGATATTAGTCCATGATTTCCCTCAACAGGGGATAAAGCTGCAATGATATCAGTAGTTCCATCACCTGACATATCAGCCAGTAATGCAGATCCAATAACTGAGTTATCTAATCTTATCGGGAAAGACTCCAGAACTTCTCCGTCCATGGTCCAGGCGTATATCCTTCCCTCAGAATCAGGGTTAAAACTTCCAAAGACGATTTCTGGATTATCATCACCATTAATATCAGCTATAACCGGATTACCTTCTGGATGTCCGGGTACACATTCAACCGGGAATCCATCAAGGATTTCACCATTCCCATTGAGCACATATACTCCTGCCATATTTTCATCGGCAACAGCTGCCCAAAATATTATTTCCAATCCACCATCACCATCAATATCCGCAAGAGAAGGTGAACCCCCAATTGTATGGAAATTCCCAAATGGAAAACCTTCAACCACGGATCCATCGCATTCCCATGCCCATATTTGGGCATAGTTTTCTAAATACCGGGAATTACCAATGACTATATCCGGATTGCCATCGTTGTTAATATCTCCTGATACAGGAGAAGATCCCGAACCACGGGGATATTCTACTGGCCAGTTTTCTAATTCGTCACCATTTCTTTTAATTACATGTAAAAGGGCACTGGTGTTTAAGCTGTCAGGATTGGATGAATATGTATTAAGGATAATTTCGAGCTCTCCATCATCATCGAAATCAGATAGTACCGGTACACCGGAATGAATTTGATTCCCGAAATCAATGGGAAAAGGTTCCGGCTCACTTTCATCCTCGCGAACAACATGGAGATATCCGATATCTGTTGAATAGATAATCTCTCTGAAACCGTTACCGCAAAAATCACCGGTTGCCGCAGTAGCATTGTGTCGAGGATTTATCCATGACCTGGGGCGATTGCCAATATGAGCTCGGGATGGAAATCCGGGAAAATTTGCTGCATCATGTTGAAATGCATGAAGCCTGTTTTCAGTATTAAGAACAGCCAGTTCCCAATCTCCGGTATTATCAAAATCCATTACGGCGATGCTTTGTCCCCATAATGCTGCTGATCCGGCCATCCCTCTTGGCCAGCCAAATTGAACGTTAAAATCCTCTGGATTATCTCGGACAGGTCCTTTTGAATTTGACAATAAGCCAAAAGACGTGTTTTCCTCGTACTCTGTTGTATGTTCAGTAGCGATAACACTCTGGCATACTAAAAAGGATATTGCTGTTAAGCAAATCAGTAGCGTTTTATTCATGCAGTACCTTAACGTGTCAAACGCCGATGTCTTTGGAATAAATCTCCCAAAAAACTCGGCGTTGATGACAAATAGTTTTCGAAATTCCGTAAGTTCTACTATCGAAGCAATTCAACCGGACGTATAACGCGGTTCACTGCCGATTGAATCTCCATAAAATACATTCCACTCGGAAGAGGTTCTCCGGATACTCCTGTCCCATGCCAGAGCATTCTGTGAGTTCCTGGGGATAATTGTAAAGTTTGAACACCGTACACTTCACGACCGAGTATATTAACTACGCGCATTGTCAGTCGTCCGGGTTGTGAAATCCTGATCGGGACAATAACGGAGCTGTTAAATGGATTTGGATATGCGGGATCAACAATGAACGCTTCCGGAACAGAAGGCTTTTGAGGATCATAAGGAACATCTCGATTTCCGACATAAGAACCGGCAAAGCAGAATACCGTTCCATTTTCCATTGCCCCAAAAATGTCCATCTCACCATTTCCATCTATGTCGCGAGCTCCTTCAACAAGGACAAATCCATGCCCTTCATCGACATTGCTATATGACCATAGACCGTCCGAACCATTTCCGCTGTAAGCATATAACCTGCCACTGGCAGTGCCAACAAGAAAATCCATTCTGTTATCGAAATCATAATCCATTAAAAGCGCCATTGAAGCGGTGACTGATCCGACATAAACAGACGTATCCCATGCTGCTTCAGAAGTACGACCGTCAATTGCTCTGATCACAAAGTCATCCCCGTAAAGTATATCAGGGCTGCCATTGCCATTAACATCGTTGGTCGGAATTGCTTTCTGAAGTTCTGGATGAGATCGATTATTCCATAGTGTTATACCATTGGAACCATTTATTACGGTTATTCCACTGTTATAAGTCTGGAATCCAATATCCGTGCTGCCATCACCGTTAGCATCATCTAATAGCGAAAAAGAACTGCGGATTGAACCCTCGACTTCATTTTCCCAGACCACTCTACCACGACGCCCATCAACACCTCGAACACCTCCGTCCTCAAACACTACCGTTAAATCGTCGATGTGATCACCATTAAAATCAGGGACGATGTAAGAGTATTTCGGGATGCCATCGAGCTCAAGTTCCCAGATAAGCCTTCCGGTTTCGCCGTTCAAAAGAACAATCGCATTTGTTGTGTGCTGTTCATCCACAGCTGCAATTGCAGCAAAAACATCTAATATCTCATCACCATTGAAATCCTGTTCCCCATTGGCAACAATTATGTTTCCTCCACTGCCATGCATCCCATTGCTATCAAATACCCAAATCACTTCACCGGTTCGACCGGATAAAGTGATTACCTGTTTTGCGCCTCCGGATAAACCAACAACGATGTCTTTTACGCCATCTTCATCCAGATCGTCGGTGTTTGAAAGTGCATCCGGGTTCTTAACCAAACCTCTGCGCCATGGATTAAGATTGGTGTGGTATGTCCAAATCGCAATTGCGGTATCGGTGGATGCCGCATGATAAGCACGAATCTTAAAATCGTTCGATGCGATAACCACATCGGCTAATCCATCACCTGTGACATCATCGATCGCTTTTATTGCTCGAGCCTGCGGAACAGGCATCTCACGGTTCCCGACTACAGTTGTCCAAAGAACTTCCCCGGCGCGGTAGTTATCAAGTTCGGTTGTACCGCTGAGGGAAACTGCAATCTCAGGTGTGTCCGGATCATTGCTTCGAATTAAAACGGATTCTGCGAAGGCTCTATTATCATATCTGTTTGGTCTAAAGAAAATGGGAATTCTGTATAATCCGGGTTCATTAAAGGTGTGTGGGAAATCGTAATAGCCACTCCAAAATGAATCATTTGAAAAACGAAGTTCTTCTATACGTAACGGTTCTGCACCTTCACTCTCTATTTCAAGATATCTCAGGTTTGATCCATTTACCAATGCCCCGCAACGGGTTTCACCAAAGTCTATTACACGTTGATGGATAACGATATTACGTTCTCTTCGGATGCCCTTTCCACGTAAGTCAACCCAATATGTTTCATCATCAATATCATATGTAAAACCCCATTGAATTCTGACAGAATCTTCATAGCCAGGTTCAAATGCAAACCTCATTAGTGCAGAATCTCCTCCTGCCAGATATTCCGGAAAGCGCCAGACATAGGGTACAAAGATATCCTCGTTGCCATCTCTGGATTGCAATTCAATAAGCCTTGCACGACGAGCACCATCATTAAAAACCCACAAATCCCATTCAACCATTTCACCGATCTGGACAGATCCGAAGTTGTGGTTTAATGTGGAGAATCGAATATTACCATCCAATATTGTAAGAACTTTATAAAGTCTGTCTGTTTCTCCGTCCACACCATTATCAATCATCCAAAGGTAGGTCCCGTCGGATGTCAGTCCATCCGGATTATTCCCGGGAGTCTCAAATGTTCTGACGAAACGACCGCTCTCGGGGTTAACTTCACGAATCTCCTGGGCAAGGCGATCAGCCACAAATACTCTACCCCGATGGAATGCCGCATCACGAGTGTGACGGCCTGTAAAAGGCATGGAGCGAAGAACTCTACCCTTAGCATCCAGCTGTAAAATCGTACCATTTTGAGCTGAAAATGTTGCAGTCCAAAACGTCGTTCCATCTTTTCCAAGACCACCAAGGTTCGGCAGAGGATTGTCAAACGCTACCATACTGCCATTTCTATTAACATAATAGGTTTGATCACTGCGTGGAGATTGATAAGCAAGTCCACCATTAAGAGCCGCAAGCCCAATACAATCGGGAATTGGTGCGCGAATACTGTCTACTATCAAGCCCGATTCAGGGTCTAAGGATCTAATCCACTCGCCACGTTCACCTATTCCGCCTATCCAGAGGAATTCACCGTCCCATGCCAATCCGGAAGAATACTCCGGAATATCAAATGTTTCGATAATGGGATCGGCTCCAACCGTTCCGGAAATGAGGATAATAACAAGAATAACTGTAATCATCCCGGTACTAAACCTGATCATGGAAGTTGCGTCATCGTTTCCGATGTTCTTTTGAAATCTGAGATTGATTTGTCTTTTAAACATTTCTTATCCAACTATGCGATGAAATTAAAATCACTTTATGAGCACACCACGTCCGACTGAACCATCAGAAACAGATGATCCTTCAATTCGGAAGAAATATATGCCGTTAGGAATTGAACCATCATTGAGAGGGTTGTAGCTTATTGAATGAACTCCCGACTGCAGAAAACCTAGCTCGCGAGTAGACATGATTCGTCCGTTGATATTCATAACTGACAGCTTAACAATATTCGATCTTTCAAGTTTGAAGTTGACGTTAACCGTGCTATTGAAAGGATTGGGGAACAACCTGATCATATCAGGTGTTCCGGGGCTTGCACCATAAGTCGGCTGACTAACACCAAGATCACCACCCGTTGAAATACACCTTACAAAACCATCTTCAAAGATGCCTACAACATCAGCTGACTTGCCCAAATCTATATCTTCAAATGAAATAACATTAACTACCGCACCAACATCATCAAAGTTCGCATTCCATCGAACTGCACCATCTCGACCATCAAAACAAACAACATTACCTCTAATCCCCCCAAGAATTACCTCGTTAATCCCGTCACCATTTAAATTGTCGGGTAAGGTTATTAGGGTAGTTCCATTTCCCGGATCAGCCCACCATGTTTCCCCTGAAACCGGATTTATGCAGAATGTGGTTTGAACATGACCGCAACCGGCCATCTCATTCACTCCATCACCATTAAAATCACTGCCTATCTCGGTGAGAAACATCAAGTTCCCACCAAGTTCGTATCTTGAAAAAATCCCGGTGGTCCAAAGCTGCTCTTCCTGTTGAAGTGACCAGGCAGAAATTTCTTCCTGACCGGTATTAATGATCAGGTCGCGTTTCCCATCTCCATCAAGATCCGGTGTTGGAAATAGAGGGGGTGCACATTCTGTCTCAATAGAGATTATCAAACCTCCATCTATACCGCTGACGACATTGATCTGATTTTCAAGGTTCACCATTACAAAATCAACAACACCGTCCAGGTTAAAATCGTCAATTGGTTCAATATCACCTACTGTCCCGGCATTCAGAGTCCATATTGGTCTACCGGTGGATCCATCAAGTCTGAGCAGTTTACGTACTCCATCATCATCCGGATAAATGAGAATAACCGGATCATCGGCTCCATCACCATTACTGTCATATCCACTCTTGACAGATCTGATCGGACCTTCAGCACCAACTGAACTCGCAGCCCATCTCCATATCAATTCACCATTAAAACCATTTATCCCATATACAGCTTGATCCTCACGACCAGAGCCGAGGAGAATATCGTTTATCCCATCACCGTTTATGTCCCCAGCTGAAACGAGAACTTCTTGTGATAATACACCGGTCGGGGCAAAAGGCTGACCATCGAAAGTCTGAGTCCATAACGGATCAACTTCACCGGAACCGAAACCGTTCAAACAGTAAATAGTACCCATAGGACCAACGGCAATACAATCATCAATCTGATCATTGTTAATATCTGCCTGACGCAAAATGCTGCCATTGCTGCCATCCCCTTCTTCAAGTTGATGGTACCACATTACCGTACCAGTAGTATAGCTGCTGTCGCTTCCGGAACCTCTTATTGGAGCTCTGATAATTCTATGAGCATCGTTAGAATAGATATAAAGCGAATCCTCGTACCTTATTCTGCGATGAGGTGTAAACCACAAATCCACCCATATTGTATCAAGAGTTTCAAGTATTTGAGGAAATTCTGGCGGGAAACACTCAAAAATATCGGGGATCCCGGTTAGCACTGAATCGACTCTCAACTCGTTGAGTCCCATATTAAAAATTGCAATTCTCGCAGTACGACTACCATCTCTCCAGGGATCACCCCGCACAACTCCAAAATCGAGTGGATTAGGAGAAAATCCCAAACGTCTTGAATTGAAAATTCCCATACCGGTAACTACAATCTCAGCTTCCGGTTCAACGGGATCATTTGAGGATACCCTTAAAACATCTGTATATTGCATAAAGGTAGTTGGGAAGAATGCAACCGGAATATTCATATATTCACCCGGTTCAATGATCATCTCCCGCGGAAGCCGCCCTATTTCAAATCCGCGTTCCCCGTCATTCAACCTTACTGATTCGATTTCGAGATTACTGTTCCCAACGTTGAACATAGAGAGATTTACCTCAACCTCATCGAAAACGGTGACTTCCGTAAAATCATAGTGTCTGGAAATCGGTAGAAGTTTTGGAGCATCTCCACCGGACGGATCAATTAGGTAAATGACATCAAAATTTGCATTTCTGCCATCATCAACTATTGCAATAAGCCTTTGTTCGTCAATAACTACCGAAGCAATGCCTTTTGGTGAAGAAGCAGGTGTGCGGAAGATATTAATTTCTCTTCCGTTTTCAGGATCAAAGACGTGAAGAAATCCTTCAATTCGATCGGTTATCCAGAGGTACTGACCGTCAAAAGCAATATCTCCGGGATTTCTGATATTCGTGTGGAAACGTCGTAGCTCATTGCCCCCAGGCTCAAACAGGGTCAAATAGTTTACTTCGTTGACATCAATCATTGTCCAGAGCGATCTGTCAACGATTTCCAGACCGCGCATAAACTCGTAAGGCTTGTCAATCTGATCAATTACCTCACCTCGAGAGCTGATTGAATAAAGAGCCTCGGAACCGAGAAACCATCCAGAGCCATTAATTGCTAATCCAAAGCAGGATGTTTCGGGAGCTTCAAGTTCAACAAGGATTCGACCACTTTCAGGATTGATTATCCTCATTATCTGGTCGTCACCTTCGAAACCACACAATACGCCTCCATCAATGGGAGTTATCGCGGTAATTCCCTGAGGCACCTCTTCAGCTGAAACAATCTGCCAGGCAAATGCCGGGGCAAGCAAAGCAAAACCGAGAAGCAAAGTAAATGAAAAAGTTAATAAAAACTGTTGAGTTTTCAATCCAGTTAAGTCCATTTATTTAATGAAATTTCAGCCCGAGAAGCACGTTGGTTAGTTCAAAAGAAGTGTAAATCACTCACTTATTGAGCAAACATCGTGCCTTAACTGTTTAATTCACAATTTCTCCAACCACAGCAAGAGAATCTGCATACGCTGCATAGCTTAATCATTATAGAATCGCACCGTGCACAAAGTGCATAAAATTCACTCATCATGCTAAAAATGCAAAATTCCCATCAGATACCTTACAACAATTATCCCCATACAAACCAAAAGTATGATCTTTATTGCGATTACAGGCATGAACTTTTGAACCACCGCTCCAAAGTAGATACCTGCCATCCCTCCAATGCCAAATAATGTCCCCAGAGCCCAATCCGGTGATATTACGAGACCTGTTCCATCATAAAACAACTCAAGAGCAGCATAGACAAAAACTCCGAAAACCGAAACGGCAAATGTACTGAATAAGGCTACCCCACTAATTGCCCGGACGTGTTGTCGAAATACGGCAACATAAAACGGCGCAACCAATGCACCGCCACCGATCCCATAAATCCCACTGACAATACCAACCAAAGAACAAACTGTTACAATTCCGACAATCGAGATTTGAAATTTCGTATCATATAACGTATACGAGAAAACACCTTTTGTGAAAGAACAATCTGACCAGTGGAATTCCCCGTTATCATTTCCACTGTTGTTATCAGTTGCGGATTTCCGCAGCATATCGGCTACTAACCTGACGCTCAGGTAAAGAAGAACCAAGGCGATAAACACCTTAAACAAGCGAGGATCAGGTAAATATTTTACTCTGATGATCGCCCCGAGAACGAATCCAGGCATCAAGCTGAAAGTCGTAATAGCAGTAAGGGGCCAGATAACTCTTCTGTCCCTTATATATTTATAAATCCCGCCCGGAATCGCTACAATATTGTATAACAGATTCGTAGCACTCACCGCTGGTCCGACAAAACCGAGTATGCTGACCTGAAAAGGTAATAACAGGAAAGCTCCGGTGATTCCGGCAGTAGATGTCAGGCTCGAAATACAAAAAGCGACAACAATCGGTAACCACCAATACGTTTCAACACCACTTGCGGAAAATTCAATCACCCGATAGTTACCGTCTCTAAAGTTTTTGTGCTAACTGCATCAAGCCACCGGCGAAATAGATATCCTTCTGAACCGCGCCTAATGGTGAACCATCTGCAATTGTATTTCCGTTTTGATCTGCAATTTTCCCGGTTTCAAGATCAATTTCAATCACATCACCAGTATGCAATTCAGAGCTCAGTGGTTTGTTACATTCTATCAGTGGCAATCCGGCGTTGATGGTATTCCGTTTGTAAATTGCACCGAAAGATTCACCTATTAAAGCAGAAACTCCGAGAGCGATAAATCCATCCACCGCCTGCTGACGAGAAGAACCACATCCGAAATTGTGGCCCACTATCAAAATATCCCCTGTATTAACTACCCTTGGGAAATCCGAGTGTTCGGGCAAGTTGCCAAATATCCATTGTCCCATTTCAGCCGGATCGGTTATATGCAAATGTCGATTATGAAAAATCATATCCGTATCCACATCCGGTTCGGGAACTATGTAAACATTGCCTTTCAGTTGTAAAGGTTTATCTTTTAATGCCATATCTCTCTACATTCGAAGAATATCTGAGAATCGGATCTCAGGCTCAGTGGCAACGGGGAGGACGGACATTCCTGTCCGTCTTATCACCCTTTGAGGCGGACAGGAATCTCCGCTCTCCCCAAATGCCTGTGATGCCTGAATGACAGTACTCTAATGAAAAAGAACTACCGGATTTCAGTCTCGAGAATCTCGATTTCAACGTTTCCAATAATCGGTGCTAACTCGGTTGACTCTGTTATTCCACCTGACGCAAACGCAATTCGAGCTGCATCTGCCTGTTTTTGTCCAAATGTCGGTTCGAACTCTTCCCAACGACCTTCAACCCATGCCGAAGGCCAGGCATGGTAGTAAAACCTGCCCTGTTGATATACGACTCCAAGTTGTATCCGGGCTGGTATACCTACCGATCTCGCCAATGCAGTAAACAGTACGCTGTGTTCGTTGCAATCTCCCTGTAATTGCTGCAGCACTGCCAGAGCAGAAGGTATACCTGTTGCCGGTTGCTTTTTTATTGCATGAAACACCCAATCTGTCAAACGATTGAGGCTGTCTATCCTGCTAACACCGCCCATCATGACATTTCGGGCGAGTTGAATAATTGACTTCTCTCGAGATTCAATAAACGGTGCGTCTCTAACGTATTTTAAACGATTTCTCAGCTTACTGGTCGTATCCACAGCTGTCTGAAATACTTCAAATATCCCCTTGGACTCATCGACCACTCGTTGACGACCGCTGACACTGGCAATTTTCTTAACATCAATACCGAAGATCCTGTACTTAGCATAATCGGTACGCCGAGGTGCCTTTATTACACCATCGGGTTTAATTGAATATATAGCAAGAAAATCAACCTTTGTATCCTCATCATCAACTTCAAGCGCGATCTCTTTTTCTTCCCGCCGCATTGTCATACCGAGAGGTGCGAACTCTGCAATTGAATTACCATTCGCATCGACATACACAGACGATTCAAGACCTGCCATTCGCGTTGTCAATTTACGCGCTTCATAGTCACCGCCCCATAACCTGTGCGTTTCAAGTGGGGCTCCAATCACAATCAAATCCTGCATCTCTAACTTGACGGGATCAAATCCGGCAAGTTTAAGTGAATCATTTTCCCCCAGCCTGCCTGCATGCAGCAGCGGTTTTATTGCTTGACTCAGGTAAATAGGTTCTGGTGCAGGAAAAAACTTCTCACTTGTTTTTCCACCAGAATTGACCTCTATACGTAGAACCTTGTCCTCAACCCATCCGGAAAACACCGTAGCATAAGGTTCAGCCTCGAGACGACCACGAAAGGCGACAAGAGCAAGCGTGCTGTCAGTTTCTATTCGAGTACGCATTCGCATCTGCTGCTTAACGCCCATCATTGCACCCTGAATGCTTGAAAACTCCCGAATTTCATAGCCATGTGTATCGAGAGGTTCAAGTTCAGTGTTGACATACCCGATCTTCTGCCCGCTGAGATATACACCCATCCAATAAGACTCCGGTTCCAGAAAAACTCCCCAGAGTAACTCATCAGGTGCATGCAATCCTCCGTGAGGTTCTCTGTAATAGCCTGTTATTAATATCGCTATCAAAGCGAACCATGCAAGATAAGTTCCCCACCAGGACAGACGTTTTGTCAGTCTTTCATAATCAAGCATTTTCAGTCGATCCTACTGAATATTTTGTCAACAAAGTCAATTAGTCAAAGATGTTGAATTTGACAAAACACAGGATATTTTGTCAAGTTTTGCATTTAATCAAAGAAGTTGAATTTGACAAAACACTGATTATCTTGTCAACAATTGCAATTATACAAAGAAGTTGAATTTGACAAAACACTGATTATCTTGTCAACAATTGCAATTATACAAAGAAGTTGAATTTGACAAAACACTGATATGTCACAAAAGTGCATAAGATAAATAAAATGCTATATTTATTACCAAAATGCCACCTTCAAATCGTAATAATTGGTTTGAAGGTAATTTGGATACTCATTGATCCTTCAAAATCTGAAATTGAAGGCTAATCCCGCTCCTTCATTATTGTAGAAAACCGGTGTAACTCTTACTCTTCTAATTTTCTTCATTTGCATAAGTTTTTCAGTGACAACATATCCGAAAACTGACCCCAGATAAGCATCAGATGGCCAGTGAGCTGTATCTGTAATCCTCTGAAGAGCCACTGACGTTGCAAATGTATATAAGGCGATAGTCGCATATTTGTTGTTTATATGATGCGACAGCACTGTTGCCATTTGAAAGACATTTGACGCATGACCTGATGGCAAAGAGGAACCCTCGAGAAAATCATATTGTCTCGGTCCAAATCCCTCATACGGACGCCGTCTCCCGATAAGCATAACAACAGCGTTTTTAGCATTTCCTGCTATTAGATAAGCTTCGAGTATATCAGCCGAGATCAACATTAGAGGCTCGTAGCCGATCAGATATCCAACAATTACGCCTCCGAAAATATACTTGTTTGTATGTGCCTGCATCCCGAGCGGTTCGAAGAACTCACCCATGTGACGAATGGGGACATAGAGAGGGTGATTCCTCGACCTTTGAAATCCGTCAAAAATCTCCTGGTCATAAGCATACAACAATCCTCCGACACCAAGTATACCACCAGTCCACAGAGCACTCTCTAAATCCATCCTCGCTGGAGAAGAATAAAAATACCACATGTCAGAGAGGATGACCTTTCCCGATTTGTAAAGATCTCGACCAACGACCTTCAGGAATGCATCCTTGACTTCCTGATCGTCTGTATCATTGCTGTTAAATCTGTTTAAAGCAAACTTCTGCAAACTCTGATTATGCAAATCACATTGCAATTGCAGCCTGTAACGGACATTTTCTGAAATATTATGAACGTTATGTTCTGATGAAGAAGGTTGAAATGGTAAGGTACAAAATCCATATTTGCACTGAGTGAGCAGCAGGAGTGTGGAAAAAAAGAGTACTAAAGAAAGTCTTCGCAATGTCAAGCAGCTTCTCCGGTTAAAAAATCCAACAATTCATTACTTCGATGACATCACAGTCATTTTTTAAGCAACTTATGAATATAACTTATTTTCTGAGTAATAACAATATATATAATCACAATAAGATGGATTTCATCTTACATATTCAATTGGAATATAAACACTTACAAAAAAAGAACTCGCTACAGCGTAAGTAACCTTCCTATAAGTGCTTACGCCACAAAATAGAATTTCTGGTTTTGTAAAAAAAAACCGGGGTGGCTATTTTGATCATCCTGGTGTACTTCTATTGACAAGTCTCTACTAATTGCCTAACTTCAAATTATCCAATCGGATGATATATTCCTGATAACCCTGAACCAGTGACTGAGTTTCCCTCATGATTTAAAAGGAATTACAATGAACATACAATTCCGGGTAAAGTTGTCCACTCCTGAAAAAAATACAATTCACGCCATTCTCCTTCTAATGCTGATACATGTGATATCAGCAACAACTCTAAATGCTCAACCCCGCGACGTGTGGAGACGTTTCTATGATAATGCAAATAACGCAGACTATCTATTTGATGTCTTTGCAACTGTTGATGGAGGTTACGCAATGTGCGGTCATACTCCCGCTGGTCAGGGAATTGAAGGTTACTGGCTTGTAGGTGTCGATGGAAACGGTGAAGAACTTTGGCAGCGAACCTATGTAAATGAAGGATTCCAGACCATTAATAACTGGTGCTTTTCACTTATTCAGGCAGATGATGGAGGTTTCCTGTTGGGAGGAAGAGTTCGAGAAGGTAATGTGACACATTTTTCTGTGCTCAGAACATTACCTGACGGTGAAGTATCATGGTGGCGCGAATATGGAGGAGATGATGCATCAGGTCAATGTAGTGCTATAATTGAACTTAAAAGTGGTGAGTTTGTGGCTGTTGGTGGAATTAATGGTTCTCAGGCGTATGCAGTGCTGCTCGATACCAATGGTGATATTCTCTGGGAAAACACATATCAGGGTCGATGGTTCAGTTCATTACGCGAGGTTGCTGGAGGATTACTCATCGCAGGTGGTGATAATAATAGGGATGCCTGGTTGTTGAAAACGGATTTTGAAGGTGAAGTTGTTTGGTCCAGATCATTCGGTTCCGGACGACTTTACTCCCTCATATCATGTCAGGAGGGAGGCTTTGCCGCATGCGGATACCGATCTGGAAATGGTGGAGACTGGCTTCTGATACGGGTAGATGACGAAGGAAATGAACTCTGGTCAAATACATTTGATTTCGGTGGTAATGAATGGAGTCATTGTTTAACACAGATGTGGGACAATGGATTTATATTAGTTGGCGAAAATTCAAGATATAATGCATCAATGGTTCTAAGAACCGACAATTCCGGAAACGAAATGTGGCGCAGATTGGATGGCAATGAAGAAAACAGAATGCGAGACTATAGGTCAGTAGTTGTAGGCAATGATGGATTGGCTGTAGCAGTCGGAACGGGTTATTGCGAAGAGCATGGAAATAGACCGGATGGGGTTTTAACAAAGATAGCATTACTCTTTTCACCTCCGGAGATCGTTTTTTTCAGTCCTCAAGACCTCGAATTGAATGTCCTGCAGGGAGATTCCATACAGTTTATTGTGCATGCTGAAGATTTACAGGAAGACACATTATCCTATTTCTGGATATTAGACGAAGACACCGTTGCAACCGACACAACTACGACAATTTTCTTCGAGGAACTTGATGATCATACTGTTGATTGTTTCGTCTCTGATGGTACATTTGCAGATTCGGTTCAATGGATAGTTCACGTTGAGGAATTCTTCATTCGCAGCTTTGAACCGGATAGTCTTGAATTTGCTATCCAAAGAGGCACGGAAGTCGATTTCAGTATTGATGTGGCAGCTTTGGAGGAGATCGAAGTCGGAAACACCTGGAACTTGACACATCGCGATCAAAGGCAGGAGGAATTGGGAAATGAGGAAGCTGTTTCCGTTACCTTCGATCAATCGGGAGGTCATCAATTGCAGGCACTTGTTACATATGAGGAAGAGAGTGATGAGGTGACATGGACAATCAACGTCCGTTCGGCAATATGGTCATGGTGGCCATCTGAACTTGAGATATCGACATATGTTGATTCAACACTTGAGTTCGTTATAACTCCTTTCAACGAAGAGTCCGATTCGCTCGAATATATCTGGTTGCTCAATGAAGAACCGCTTGGAAGCGACAGTGCATCTGTACTCGTAACATTCCCGGAGACCAGGCAGTACGAAATCACATCCATTGTCCACGACGGCATTGAAGCTGATACAATTCGTTGGACAGTCAATGTGGAGGAGTGGTCATTCACAACGGATTTAACGGATTTAACGGATTTGCCGTCCTCTCCTGTGTTGTATTCGGCAAGCCCAAATCCGTTTAATGCTTCAATTAAGTTGTCGATGTATTTGCCTCGGAAAAATCACGTTTTACTCTCTGTGTTTGATGTCAATGGACGAGAGGTTTCGCGGTTGATGGATGGGAATGTCCGGGTTGGAAATCAGTCGGTTGTATGGAATGCAAGTGGTTTTCCGGCAGGTGTTTACGTTGTGCGGATGGATGTTGGAAATGTGTCGGAAATGCGGAAGGTTGTTTTAGTTCGGTAAAGTATTTTTTACTTGACAGTACTGAAACAATTGCTTATATTTCACTTACATAATTGAAATTATATTTACGTTTAAGATAAACCTGCTTCTTTATTTCAAAGACTTGCGAATGGATAACACAATGATATTACTTGATTTACCCCCCCCATTTTCAGAGGAGGTCTTAAAATGCACACCACAAGTGACTTAGAGCCTTCAAAGGCAACCCCGACCACTCTGCTTAAAAACCAGATCCATCAAAGAACTCTGATTAATTCAATCACCAGAAAGATCAAACTAAATCGAACATTCCGCAGGATAGATAGGGATAAATCTCTGTTCGAAATTCAATTCACCATAAAACGGAGGGAGGATGGGCACTTGTTATGTGCCCCAACTTGAAAGCTGGATGACCAGATATTTTGACAGTTAAGTAAAAAAAGTCGGACGTGCCCTAACCTTTGCAAAGAAAAGCACGCCCGACGGGGGTTCGGTTGGACTTCTAAGAAGTCCTTCCTACACCTCCAAGGTAAGAAAGAAAAAACAAAAAAACTACTTTGGAGTTACAATGAAAAGCAAGAAAATGTTGGTTTTGGTTCTGACGATTTGTCTGTTTGTTGGAGGCGTTAGTCTGGGTATTCATTTGTTGCATAAGGATGCTCATGCAGTAGCTACCTACATAATTGATTGTTCATTTCAAGGAGGTGGGGGAGCAGAAGGTGTCGGTGTGAGAATAACCATTGACGGTGAAGGATCTTTCCAGGGTTACACTGATGAGAATGGGCTATATACAAAGGCTATAGGCGAACCAGCAGAATGGACTTCAGAAATGATCGATACAGGATATACCCTGCGACAAGGTAGCGATCCAAATCCTGCGGAATGGTCACAACCTGGAACAGCTCTTTATATTGTTCTAGCAAACTAATGTTAACCTTTTAATTCTAACGAACCGAACTGCAGCGAAAAGCTGCAGTTCGGTATTAAATAACCCCAAGAATATTGATTTAGGAGAATTAAATGAAAACTCTCAAATTCAGTTTAATTTTAATTTTTATTATTAATACTACAGCCTATGTGCAACCCCAGAACGATTGGGTCAGAACTTATGATCTGGGGAGGGAAGATGCAATAAAGGACATTTACCGAATGCAAAATGGTGATTTGGCAACTTGCGGAGTCACGAGGGATCATTGGAACCACAATAATCTGAGCAGTCAGATTTGGTTGATGCGACTTGAAGATAATGGTAATATTATATGGTCAAATACTTATGGAGATGAAGATATTTGTGAATCATTCTGGTCTTTGATTGAAGCCGATAATGGTGATATTTTATCAGTTGGTTTTTCATATTCAGATGATGATTATAGAACAGCAGCTATCAGAACGGATTCTGAAGGTGAGGAGATCTGGAGGCGAACATATAATGGGATAGAATTTAACGCTATTATTGAATTAAAAAGTGGTGATTTTGTTATGTGTGGATATGATTCTGAAAATCGAAATCCTGATGGCTTATTAATTTGCATTGATGGAGATGGGGAAATACTCTGGAGAAGAATGTATGATTTTGGAGGATCTGAGTTCTTTTATTCAATGAGGGAAACGGATGGCGAAGTGGTGGTTACCGGAGATATTTCATTTGATGATTGGTCATCCGTTTGCGTGCTAAAGGTTGATGCTGAACAAGGTGATATAATCTGGTCGAGAGTGCACAGACTGGAGTCACCTGCACTCGGTCTCTCTATGGTCTCAGTGCGAGACGGAGGTTTTGCTATTACCGGTTATTCTGCTATTGGCCGTGATTCCGACTTTTTACTTCTAACGGTTGACAATCAGGGTTTTGAGGAGTGGAATCGGTCCTATGATATCGAAGGTCAAAACACTCCGGACATGTCGTATTGCATCGCACGTTTGAGTGATCAGGGATATGCTCTTGCCGGGAGTAGCAATCAGTGGACAAATGCTATTGTGCTTAAAGTTGACGCTGGAGGAGATTTAGAATGGTCTCGCAATGCCAGCGATATTATGGAAGGTCAAACAACCACCCTTTTCTCATCTGTGGTAGATTGTATTGATCGTTCAGTTCTAAGCGCAGGCAGAATAAGAGTAGAGGATGGAGATTACGATGGATTACTTGTGAAATTTGTACCGGAACGATCTGCCCCGTTAATTATTGAATATCATCCCGATGATACTCTATTGAATGTTCTTCAGGGCGATACAATACAGTTTGATGTTTATGCAATAGATGCCCAGCGTGACTCAATGGAGTTTATCTGGACAATGGGTGAGGACACCGTATCGGTTGATACTTTTGCAGTTGTAGTGTTTGATGAGTTGGGTGAATTTTCTGTTAACTGCAATGTTTCCGATACCACCGGATTCACTGAAATAGAATGGGATGTAAATGTCCAGGAGTTTGTAATCAGGGAATTTGCTCCGGATAATCTCGACTTCGCAATCCGGAGAGGAACATCAATCGGTTTCTCCCTTGATGTCGATGCCCTTGAAGATTTGGACCTTGAGTATCTTTGGACAATAGTTCATAGAAACCAGCAACGGGAAGAAATCGGAGAAGATAATCGCGTTTCCGTTCAATTTGATCAAGCAGGTGAGCACCAGGTTCAGGCATTAATATCAGCTCCGGAAACTTCTGAGGAGATTAACTGGACTATCAATGTCCGCTCTGCAATCTGGTCATGGTGGCCATCTGATCTTGAAATATTGGCTTATGTTGACTCGACTTATGAATTTGTTATTACGCCTTTCAATGAGAATTCGGATTCACTCGAATACTCCTGGCTGTTTAATGATGAACAATTAGAAAGCGATAGTTCTTTAACAATAATCACATTTCCAGAGGTTGGTCAGAATGAAATAACATCCATTGTCCACGACGGCATTGAAGCTGATACAATTCGTTGGACAGTCAATGTGGAGGAGTGGTCATTCACAACGGATTTAACGGATTTAACGGATTTGCCGTCCTCTCCTGTGTTGTATTCGGCAAGCCCAAATCCGTTTAATGCTTCAATTAAGTTGTCGATGTATTTGCCTCGGAAAAATCACGTTTTACTCTCTGTGTTTGATGTCAATGGGCGGGAGGTTTCGCGGTTAGTGGATGGAACTGTTCTGGCAGGGAATCAGTCGGTTATATGGAATGCAAGTGGTTTTCCGGCAGGGGTTTATGTTGTGCGGATGAAGGTTGGGGGAGTGTCAGAAATACGGAAGGTGGTTTTAGTTCGGTAAGGAAAGACAACCTTTTGTTGAGTGTGGATTCCCAACGATAATCAATTAAATATCTTAGAACACAAAGGGGAAAAATGAGACTATTTACTCTGTTGATTCTTAGCTCGTTTCTTGTTTCATCTGTCGCTTATACCCAACCCAATGTGGATTGGATTCATACTTATGATACAGGTCGAAAGGAAAGCTTTTGTGACATTTTTACCGTTCCGAATGATGGGTACATAATGTGTGGTAGAGCGTTTAATCAGGAACCCACGGATAACAGTGTAGATATGCTAATCGTAAGAATTGACGATGATGGAAATCAACAATGGCATACCAACATAGGCTTCGAAAATTCAGTTGATGTATTATTTAGTGTAATCAACACTGACCTTGGATCATTTATGTGTGGTGGAAAAGCAGAACCATTTCCTGTAGAAGATAATGTCAGTCAAACTATTGCAGTTCATTTGGATGCTGACGGGGAGCAAATCTGGCTGAATCGTTTTGCTCAGGGTGAAATTCATGCCGTTATAGAATTGAAAAGTGGTGAATTTATTGGCGCAGGATGGTCAAATAGACGAGGATATCTTGTATGTTTTGATATTGATGGTAATGTGATATGGGAAAACCTCTACGGAAATAGAAATTCTCAATATTTTTATACAATGAGAGAGACACAGGGAGGTATAGTTGTCGGTGGTAGGTCAAATAGAGCGGCATGGGTAGTGAAAGTAAGTTTCAATGGAGAACTGATTTGGTCCAGAGAACATCAATTGGAACAATTCAATTGGTTGATTAATATGACCTCATCGAGAGAGGGTGGGTTCGCTTTTTCAGGTCATTCCTTGTTAAGTGAAGGAAGAGGACTCCATTTATTATTGATGAAAGTTGATGATAACGGGGATTTAGAATGGCACAGAATACATCAATTCGACCAGGACCATGTATATGAAACTGGTCCTGGATTAACTCAGATGAATGAAAATGGCTTTACTATAGTTGGACGATACGCTGGGGGAAATTGGAATCAACCATCTCACCCTTATGCCGTACGGGTGAATTCTCAGGGAGCAGAACGTTGGAGAGTGATTTATGATATGGAGGATTTCGAGTCGCTAAATAATATTAATGGTGAGTTTTGGCATGTTACGGCAGCAAATGATGGTTCACTCATTGCTGCTGGACAAGTGCATCATCTGGATGAATCTGAAAATGGATTGGTGATGAAACTTGAACCGGACATTTTAGAACCAATGTTTCTCCATTGGGAACCGGAAGATACCTTGCTCGAAGTACTTGAGGGTGACACTATCAACTTCCTTGTGCGTGCAGTTGATCAACAGGGTGATGAAATGAGTTATTTGTGGATCATGGGTGAGGATACTCTTTCGACTGACTCAACCACCACCGTAATATTCGATGAAATGGGCGAGTTTGAGGTACAATGTCAGGTTTCAGATGGTGAGTTCACATCTGCAATTACTTGGTATATTACAGTCGATGATTTTGTCATCCGAGATTATTCTCCGGATGAAACCGAACTGGCTGTCAGACGTGGTTTAGAGTTAGAGTTCAGTCTCGTAGCTGAAGCTCTTGCTGAACCAGAAATAACTTACGAATGGCTGTTATTCGACAGAAACAACCAGCGTCAGGAACTCGGAAATGAGCAGGGAATAACCACACATTTTGAAATGACCGGTGTTCACCGGCTGGAGGGATGGGCTTTGCACGGAGAAGATGCGAAGTCAGTTGTATGGACAATTGAAGCGCATTCCATCGTCTGGTGGTGGTGGCCTCATGAATTTGAACTGTCTGTCCGGCAGGACACAACGATGGTTTTCGAGGTTTTTCCTTTCAATGAAGAATCCGATTCTCTTGAATATGCATGGTATCTCAACAACGAAGCTTTAGACTGTGACACTTCTCTTATTGAAATCTCCTTCCCAGAGATTGGTACCTGCGAGATCACAGCCCATGCCCAGGAAGGAATCGAAGCTGACACCATAAGATGGACTGTGGAGGTTATTGAACGGTCATTCACAACGGATGAAACAGATTTAACGGATTTACCGACTTCACCGGTGCTATATCCGGCAACTCCTAATCCGTTTAATTCTTCGGTTAAGTTGTCGATGTGTTTGCCTCATGCGGATCGTGTTTTGCTCGCGGTGTTCGATGTTAATGGACGAGAGGTTTCGCGATTGGTGGATTGGAATGTCGGGGCGGGAAATCAATCGTTTGTATGGAATGCAAGTGGTTTTCCGGCAGGTGTTTATGTGGTGAGGATGGATGTTGGGGATGTGTCGGAAATTCGGAAGGTTGTTTTAGTTCGATAAGAAACATAATCCCCAACATCGTACGGGCACGGCGCGCCGTGCCCTTCTGGTTCAGGCGATTCAATATGATTCTTACACGGAAAACCCTGTAACAATCAAACAGGGGTACTACACGCTGTGCCGGCACAATTACAGTAAAATGGAGAAAACTGATATAAAAAAATCCCCGGGCAATGAATAGCCCGGGGCACACACCTTCCTGTTCCTCAAGCAGGGACGCTTGAGCTACTTGAATAGATTTCCGAGGAGCTACCTTATTAAATTCCCGATCCTGTCCCAGCGGATTTTCTTGTGGAGTTTGTTGAAAGGCATGTATTTATCATGTGAGAAGTAGATAACTAATGCCTTTCCTATTACTTTTTCACGCGGCAGGAAACCCCAGTAGCGGCTGTCCTGAGAATTGTCCCGGTTATCCCCCATTACAAACAGGTGCCCTTCAGGTACGGTAACAGGACCATAGTTATCCTTGTTTCGTCGTGTCAGATTTGTAGGATATATCTGCGGATCTACACTGGCGGCAGGCATTGTAAGTGAGCTGATAAACTTTGAATGAGGTGGATTCTCAAAAAGCACTCCATCAATGTAAACCTGCTTATCGCGAATCTCAACCGTTTGCCCTTCTACAGCAATTAGACGTTTTATATACGACAAATTCGGATCCCGAGGATACCGGAACACGATTATATCACCGGGTTCAGGTTCTTTAAAAGAAGGCAAACGGAAAAACGGAACGAAAAATCCAACTCTTGTAAAGGGGATTCCGATCCAATCAGGTGACCGAACTCCGTAAACAAATTTGTTAACAAGGAGAAAATCCCCAACCAACATTGTGTCTTCCATGCTGCTTGTAGGAATCCTGAAGGCTTCGACCACTCCCAGTCGGATGAAGAATACAACTACGATAATTGAAACAACAAGCTCCCCCCATTCGCGAACCGGATTCTGCTTCAGCATTTTCCGATGTTCGGTACGCCAATCTACATATTTTTTCCAGAGTGATCTATTGTCGCTCTCTTCAGGTGTGACTTCTCTGCCTTTTCCTGCCGGATGAACCGGTTTCTCCTCGTATCCCACTTTTTATCCTGTCAAATATTAAGTTGAAATAACACTGTGTATATATTACGATTAAATCTCGTGAAAGTTCCGATGATTTCAGGAGCGCGTTAGATTTGCATGATTACCTTCACGGCTCCCTGATCGCCTCGACAAACACCCAGACCTGTTTGTTTTCCTTATCGAGGGCACGACCAACTGTCCTGAAATTTGCAATTCTGACATCTGTTTTATTGACTGTAACATCCACCATTTGAGCATCCATTTTCTGCCGGTAATGGTTGACTTCGCTGTGAATTGAATATGCTGCTTCTACCCGCGCAGCACGCTCAGCTTCCAACCAACTAAGATTTTGATAATATGAAGTCCTGCATGTTCCGGAGCCACAAGCGATAAAGTCACTGTCCTCAATACATTTTCTCGCTTCCTGAACTGTAGGTGAATGTGCAAGCTCTTTGTCTAAATTCACAGGATCTGTCGCAACTAAAACTGCAACAAATTTACCGCGATGGACAGAATCTAAGTGAGTAACACTATTAGCAAAGCTCTCCAATCCGGATTCGTCAATCCTGAAATCAGCGATTTCTCCCAATGAGAAGGTTCCCGTTGATCCGGAACCTTGGGCTCGTTCACCCTTGACTCTGCATCCGTGATCTATATACAAGCGTCTGATAGCATCACTGAACGCTTCCTCATAACTGGATTCCATGTTACGAACATAACTCTGAGCAAATCCAACGGCAAATCTTATCCCATCAACCTCCGGTGTTTCCCAGAACCAGCGAGGCATTAATTGGTCTTCTCCCCCAAATGCAATACTAACAGAAACCAGAGTTACTGAGAGAATCAAAATTATTCTATAAACCGGATGCAAATTTTGACGGAAATTCAAGTCTAATCCTTTAGAACAGCTTCAGTAAATAAATAGAAGGGGAAGTACATGTTGTATTTCCCCTTCTTAAATCATTCGTAACCAGAATGGGACGGATAGTTATTTAATCGCTCCCTGATTATCGGGGAGGACGAGTATACCTACTCGTCTTTCTTAAATCCTATTCCTTTGCGGATAGTATATCCGCACTCCCCCGTTTACTTCACTTCTACACTGGTCACACGCAGAAAAATTCAAACGAGACAACTATTGGTTTAGTTGTTCTGTTTGAATTCCTCGAATTTTTCTACTTCTTTTTCCATTTCCTCAAATGCCTGACTGGCACGGAATCGCGTATAGAGCTCTTCCTTTTTCTTGAGGTTGTTCATCAACGCCTGGGCACTTTCACCAATTGGGTATTTAAAGAGGACGTAAACATGCATGATCCGTCCGTCCTGGCGCACATCGATTTCCACTTGTTTTACCCCGCGGAGAGTAGTGGCGACAACTTCTTTTGTCGCAGATGTGAATTGATCGAGCATTTGCGATGCATCATCATCACCCATTATCTCTTCCTGGAATCGCTTTGTAAGATTGTTAAGTCTCAGTTCCTGTTGCTTGGCAATTGCCGTCCGCGCTGCAGTATTTGCTTTCTCTTTCGCCATACCGAGGTCGGAAGACTTGCCTTCACCGGTTCCCCAGAGGTGATCCGGATCTTCAGGTGGCATCAGATACCAATCCGGGAGATTGAGGGAATTCGCATCTTCTTTAACTGGCGGAGCAGATCCACCACATCCCCAGAAGGTCATGCTGACAAACAACATCACTACAGCTAAGCAAATTAATCTTTTCATTTTAACTCCTCTTACTTTGATTATTGTAAGAATTTAAACTTCTGCGTAATCGTCGCATTCTGAGAGATTCTCATTCAGATCAGATCACATTTTATTTCAATCCTGGAACATACTCAAGGACGTTTCAAATCTTCTAACAGAACATGATGGCTAACTGTATTAATAATATAGGTAATTATCGCAGATAAACAATCTTAAGCGACCTGCAGTTATCATTAATTCCGGCTCTAAATTGTACTCGAAACCAGCCAAAATACCCCGGATTCAGCATGGAATTGAACCAAACTCTACATGGTATTCTGCTTTTGCCTGTGTGTTTCCCTTATTTTTTTTATCAGTTCACGGGCTGAAGAGACCTTCTCTCCGGCTGTAACCTTTGATAAATGCCTCATGGCTTCACTGTAGTTGCCTTGATCGAAACAAGTCTTGCCTTTTTCATATTCTTCTCTGGATACCTTTGAATTCACTTTATTAAGCTTTTCTCCTGCACCAGCTAATAATTTCGCCATTTGTTTCCTGGCAATTTTCAGCTTCTTATAAGATTTGTCAATCGCTTTCTTTGCTGATTTCTTGTCAAGTCCATTAGCAGTAATGGAAAGACTGCCAACTAATTCATCCGATGTTTTCACCTTCATGAACAGGTCAAGTTCTGTCTTAACCTGATACATTTTTCCGTCAAATCCATCAACTTCATTTGCTTCAACAGGTACCATTGTCCCCGTTAGCAAATACGGAGCATCTTCACTTATATAGTGTCCGAGTTTGGTAACAGATTTGGAAACGGTACTCTCAGCTTTTTCAATTCGATCCCCATTTTCATCGAGTATCTCAACTGTAAATGAGACCGGATTCGTTTCAGATATGTCATATCTGAAAACCGCTTCCAGATCACTCAAATCTTTTTTAAAAACTGGCGGAATTTTAAGTGGATCAATGGATATTGAAGCCTTGCCTTTTTCATCTCCGATGGCTTCAATCCAGAATTCTACCTTCCCATTAACATCGGTATATAGCCGCTCACTTGTTTTTCGCTCTTCATCTTTTATCCTCAGTCGGACATTTGGCATTTCGATTTCGTCGTCACCGTAATTCACTCCGACGACCAATGGTTCAGTGAGCAAATATCCGTTCTTCCCGATTTGTTTATCTCCCGAAACCTTTTCAAGTTTGATCCTCCCGAGCACCTTTCTGACTTCGGAAAGAATAGCAGGACCGGCCATTGCTTCAACACCGTAAGGTATTCTCGAAAATGCATTATACAGGGAAGCTCTCGCAATAAGATCAGCAACAAGCTCATCGGTACCCATTAACATTTCCAATGCTTCAAAGACTTTGCCCTCACCAAGCATATCTTTGCTGTCATCTCGAATTTTTTGAATTACAGACCGTTTCTGGTCAAGTTCACCTTTTAAATCACGAAGAAAGTCGGCTTTTGAAAGAGCTAGCATAAGATAATAATCTTCACCATCTCGTTCCTTTTCTATTACCTGCGCACCGCGGATAGTTACACTCGTGAAAGATTTAGTTGCAGATTTAAAGGTCTCAACGATGTGCTCCCTGTCATCGACAATGTAGGACTCGAGAAAGGTCTGCGATTCAGCTTCGATTTTAATTTCAATCTGGCCAGCGAGATCCGCTCCGGCTTTCTCCTGTGCAATATCATATGTTGAACCTGAACCAACACCAATGATGTGGGTTTCAGGATCAACCTGATTATATTCATAAGAAATGAACCATTTTGGCGGACCAGCTACAACGCATCCGACTAAAAGAAAAAAGATGACAGCTGTCAAGTTTCTGTATATCATGAATTACTCCATCTCGACTTTGAATATTAAGAGTTTACCGGTTCGGTTAACTTCTCTTAGTACTCCATCGGAGAACTCTTCCTCAAACATCTTTCTTAGTTTTCGCGATACTTTTGAGGGTTTCGCATATTTTTCGTTATCAACCCATATTAAATAATCGAGTGTCTGGGATGTAGCAACGACCTCCTTATATCTTTCGTTCTTAGTGATTTCGTCCAGGATTTCCGCAAAAATATCCTGGATATCCGTAACCTCATCAGCATCGAAATCAGTTGAAATACTCACAATTACTTTGTACTGCAAACCATTCTTAATGTCCTCTTTCCAATATGCGGTTGTAAGGCTTAAGACCTTATCCACTCCATCCGCAACAGCATTTTCAATCAGCACCAATTCAGGATCTGTCGTAGATGGTGAATAACCGGTGGCAGATCCCAACAAGCGTGATGTGGTCGTCTCGTATGCGTTTACGTTTATTATTGCCTTTTTGGTTCCAAACTTGTCATCTGCGACATTTATCTTGTAAGTAATATAAATATCACTGCCAATCGACAGTGCTAACCGATACGAATAATCCTCTTCTACATCTCCTAATGATTGCTGAGCTGCGGAAAAATCGGCTATCTTTGAAGACTGCTCGGGAACAATAACATCGTATCTTTTTGTTGAGAGATACTCCTTGATTACCGTAGCTCCCTGCTGGAGCTTCGGATCTGACTGAAGAACATCAATTGGATTTTTCCCTTTCTTAACTTCAGGTAAAACCATAATATTTGGCAGTCCCATTTCTTCAGCAAGTTCAGCCTTGATGATACCTTGGGCAACGAATTCATTTCGAATTGCCTCTCGGTTCACCTTGAATGCCTTTTCAATGAGCAGCTCATATTTCCTTTTCTTCTTAATTTCACGCTTGGTGCGTTTAAGAAGTTCCGTACCTTCCCAGGCTATAAACCTGCGGAGGTTTTCAAGCTCAAAGAAAGATTCCTGAATTTCAGTGAATGCGAGTTTTTCTTCAGCTTGAGTAAGTAATGGAGTTGTACCACCGAGGATTACGAAGTATACTGCAGTTCTGCGAGCATCATCTTCAGCACTTTTAAGTAGATAATTCTCGCGATCTTTTGATTTGGAGTCACCCTTTTCCCAGATACCAGTCCCTCCGGCGTAAACCATTAATTCCATTGGGTTGGCAGATTCTATCAGTGTCCCTTGTTTGGAACGAGGCATGTTGCTGCCATCAATTTCAAATGCTAATCCTGAAATCAGACAGACTATCACTGCCAGACCTATCCATCGTGTCATTATATTTCCCTCCGGTAGAATTCTCAAAGGACCTGCATTATTACAAAAATATAAAGTTCTCACTTCGCAGAGTCAATAGGAAAAAAAGGCACTATTATACCTAATTCAATGACAGCCTCGAACAACAGACCGTCATTCACGCGATTCCCAATAGCGTTTAACACCCTTGAAAGCATGATAAGCACCGAGAATCCCAGCGATATTCATCGCCAAAAAGTGAAAAGCTGATGTTGCAAATATCACCCGTTTTCCGAATTTATCCAGAAAGCCACCAATTAAGGCTAAAATAATAATTGCACCAATCAAAATCGCCGTTGTTTGATAAAACGGGCAGAAATCACATATCAAGAAAATAGAGACTGCTCCTGAAGCAAATAGAAATGGACTTATCCAACGCAATATTTTATAACATATTACGAGGATAAAATCAAGAAATCCCGCTTTCCAACTAAGGCTTAAAACCCTTGGTATACTAAGGAAATTATATGCCGCCATCCTGGTTCGACGACCAAATTCCGCTTTTATAGTATCAAGGGTCTCTTCTGATGCACTTGCCTCAGGAATCATCAATACCCTATATCCCAAAGCTCTGACTTCAAGAGGAATCACAAGGTCATCATGAACAGGCGTGCTCCCGAGAGGTCTAAATAATTTTTTCCTGAGCGAGTAAAATCCACCAAAGGCTCCGATAACTCTTCCCAACTTGCTAAGCCCGATTTTTATATTGCTCTCATACCCGGCAAATTGTCCCTCACCCTCTACATTTTTACCGGATAATGGTGGAATCCGATTTAAAACACCACAAACTGCGCCAACACGAGGATCACTATAGGGTTGAATCAGTTTTTTTATTGCATTTTTTCTAAACTCAATGTTTGCATCTGTAATTACCACAATATCATGCTTCGCAATTGGAATAATTGAATCCAGTATGCCGAACTTCCCGCTTCGATCAGGCATTTCAATCAACTCGACTCCACGATCAACATAGGATCGCACAATTTCAACAGTTCTGTCATTTGATTGATCGGAAGCAATCAGAATCTGCAACTTCTCTTTGGGATAATCGCTTTCGAGCAGATTTTCAATTCTTGCACCAATATGATTTTCTTCATTATGAGCAGGAACCAGGACGGTAACTGAGGGTAGATTGTCATCATTAAATGCACGTATGTCCGTCGGTTTTTTGCGGTAAACTATCGGAGCAATCAGTTTAAGGAATAAATACGGAAAACCGATATATGTAATGAAAACACCTAATACCGATATCCAGAAAATAATTGAGGCCGTTGCCTGAATGTTGGTCATGGCAGAGTTTTCATCATTTGATCTGCTTTTTGTCCCCAATGATCAACACCATGTGTTGATTTAACTCTCTCAAGCAGTCTTTGTGCATCCGGAATTTTATCAATGTCTATCATCAACCGGGCAGCTTCAATTTGGGCATGTGCAATCCAATCCACATATGCTTCAAATAAATATCGAACCTTTAAATAACCATCTATTGCTTCCTGGGTTCTCCCTAATTGAGATAGAATTCGACCCGTTTCAAATTGCGCCTCAGCTCCGACCTCATCTGATCTCTCCACTGAAATTCGCATCACCCTTTCCAACGCTTCTTCACTTCGTCCCAGATCTGATAATGCTCGCGCAGTTTCAACCTCGGCTCTGGCAGAGATTGGATCTAATGATTTTTCTGTGATTAGTTGTTTAAGCAGCTCTAATGACTGGTCAGGTTTCCCGAAAGCTCGCAGGATCGTACCTTCGAGAAGTCTTGCTTCACGGGCAATCTCCGCAGTTGGATGATTGGTGCGAATTCTAATAAAAAATGGCAGAGACGCCGTTGAATCTCCAAGTCCCACCTGAACCTGTCCGGAAAAAAATAGTGCTTGTGGTGTGAGAGAATGGTTGGTAAATCGCTTTTCCATTTCCGCCCATGTGTTAAGCGCTTCAATGGAATCCATCGCCCCAAGATGAGCTCTCCCTTTCCAGAGAAATGCTGCAGGAGCTAATTCGCTCTCCGGATAATGCTGAATCAACCTTTCATATGCACCCGCAGCATGTAAATAGTCACCGTTATTATACAGCAGATCACCTATTCGCATGGCAAGATCATCAACCAGAGGACTGTCCGGATTGTCTTCGGCAAATTGATCTGCGACCTTCATAGCCCGATCCATATCTCCGAGTTGGACAGCACACCACTGCAATCCACTGATAGCATCTCCGACTATCGGAGAATCCGGGAAGTCACTGATAACTCTCTCATATCCATCAGCAGCTTCTTTGAAGCGTTTCAGATTATAGAGCGCATCAGCATAGCCATAGGTAGCTTGTGGCAGATAGGGTGAAGAAGAAAAGGTCAAAGAGAACTCTGTATACTTCTCTGCAGCTTCTTCAAAACGTTCGGCTCTGAAGAGTGACCACCCTACCATATACAGAGCATCATCCCCGAGTTCAGAACCGGGATATGCATCTGCATGAAAGCTGAACCCACCGGCAGCTTCGCTGAATCGATCGAGTTTCAGGAGCGTCACTGCCCATTGATAATGTGCCCTGAGATGCTCATCTCCATCGGGATATTTAGTATAAAATCGTCGATATGCCTCTTCTGCTCGCTTATAATCCTTCGCACTGAAACGACTGTCTGCAATTCTAAGCTCAGCATCAAGAGCATATTTACTATCCGGATGCTTCTCAATAAAATCTGTAAACATATCTGCAGCCGTTCCAAACTCACCGTTTTTATAAAGTGCCCATCCTCGACCATATCTGGCTTCTTCAATCATTGCACTTTCCGGGAAACGCTGAATCAATGAACGATATGCGGACTCAGCTCCTCGCGCATCACCGGCATTGTATCGCGTTTCACCCAACCAGAATAATGCATCCTGAATACGGTCTGAATCAGGATATTTCTCTATCAGGTCTTCATAATATTTTGCAGCCTGTTCATTGTTTTCAGTTTTATGAGAAAGATACCCGACCGAAAACAACATCTCTTCTTCATCTTCAGGATGAGGATTCAAGCTCAAGCCAATCTTGCACGCTTCAAGAGCGCGATTGTCTTCTCCATCTGATTGCAAGGTTGCGCCCTGTAAACGATAAACCCTGGCGCGCGATTGATCGTCCATCGGAGCTTGAACAGCTACTTCAAGTGTCTTTGAAGCAACTCTATAATCCCCCAGACGAAAAAGCTCCCTTCCAACCTCAGTTAATGACATTCCTGCTTCGGGAGACTCTGGCCACTGTTCAGCAACACGCCGCCATAGTTGAAGAGCTCCTTCCTCTTCACCTGCCTTTGATAATGCTGATGCAGCCTCATATAACGCCTGAGGAGCAAGATCGCTTTCCGGGAATCTCTCCGCCACCTGAGAAAACCATTTTCCAGCTTCTGGAAATGACTGCAATTCAGAAGCAATCCAACCAAGTGCAAACATCGATTGTGGAGCCGGATCAGAACTGGAATCGGCTTCTATTACTTTCAGATAATATGACTGTGCCTCAACATGATTTTTATTCTCATATTGGATTTCACCAAGCAGAAAATTGGCATGCCGCTTGATTTCCTCTTCGACCTGAAGATTGATGACTTTTTCGAGAAGTTCACCTGCACCAGATGAATCCCCGGTTTTATGGCGCAGGAAGCCGGCTCGATATAGGGCAGACGGTGTTGATTCTGCCTGAGGGTAACTCGTCCAGACTATGTAATATGCAGCGAGTGCAGCATCGAAGTCACCACGCTGTTCATGGATATATCCGGTTGAATAGGCTGCCCATGGAGTATAGTGATGTTCGGGATACCTATCAACCAGATTTCGGTAGCTCCGCAAAGCCAGGGAAGTATCGCCCGAAGCCAGAGCAGATTCCCCGGTCCAGTAAATCGCATCCGGTATTAAATGACTGATAGGGTGATCAGATTGAAGCCTGGCAAGAGTTGTTTGTGCTTCATCATATTGCCCTGATTCAAATGATGCTTGTCCAATTCTGAGTAACGCTTCATCAACAAGTTCGGAAAAAGGGTGTTTAGTGACGAAACTATCCATAGCATTCTTGCAAGCTTTCCATCCATTTAGGCGGAAATGACACTCTCCCATCAGATAAAGCGCTTGAGGAGCTCGGTCACCATCTTGCCAGCGTATAAGATACTCATTGAATCGAGATACCGCTCTCTCAAATTGCCCATCACGATACAAACCAACACCATATGCAAACTCTTTATCTGATTCGGCATTGGCATGTGCTGAACTCGCAAAAATACAGAGCAGAAGAAACAAGATTACTACATTTGAAGCAGAAACCTTTACTCCGCCGACATTTTTCCAATCTTGAGAAGGGTTCAAAGCGTTAAGCTATCTGTTGTTTTTGTGCAGAAATACTGAATATAAATGGAACAGTTCATAATTAGAAAAGTTCCCAGGTTACACCCGTTGTAATATATGCTGTACACAGAGATGTGTCAAGCATCGAAACAGGTCTGTTGTCCGCGGATAATCAAACGTTAAATCTTACGTTCATTACATCTCCGTCCCGCATAATATATTCTTTCCCTTCCAGACGCATCTTGCCCGTTTTTTTAAGCTCAATTTCAGATCCCGCATTGAGTAAATCTGCCCAGTTATACATTTCTGCGCGGATAAATCCTCTTGCAATGTCTTCGTGAATAACACGTGCAGCCTTGACTGCAGATGACCCCTTTGCAACTGACCAGGCTCGTGATTCTTTTGGTCCGATGGTTAAAAAGGTTATCAAGCCCATCAACTCAAATGTCGCTTCAATAATCCGGTCGAGAGCAGGCAGTGAAAAACCGAGTTCGTCCATAAAGGGAGCTCGTTCTTCTTCATCCAACATGTTAATTTCAGACTCCATACCAGCCGCGACAGCCACCCATTTAACATGATCTCGGAGGCAGCCCACCTTTTCTCGCATCTCAGCAAGATGAGTTTCCGCTTCCTGAGCGTTTTCATCACCAAGGTTTAAAACCACAAGAAGCGGTTTCATACTGAGAAAAGAAAATCCACGCAGTCTTTTTTGCTCATCAGGTGTAAACTCCAGATCGCGTAACGATCCCTCAGCAGCAAGTTGCACCCGGCACTTTTCAAGCAGTTCAGATTCATTTTTTGATTCTTTGTCGTGCATTTTGGAAAGTCGGGTCAACCTCCTCTCCACAACATCAAGGTCGCTGATGATGAATTCAAAAGCCGCATCACTCAGATCACGGAGTGGATCTACGTTTCCTGCGGGATGTGAAACTATCGGATTTTCAAAATCTCGAACCACTATTGCAAGCATATCTGCTCCACGCAGTTCGGATAAGTACCATGCGGGATATGGCTCTGGCTTATCAGATTTGGCAGCATATCCCGGCACATCAACGTAATCTACAGTTGCATGCACAATCTTTCTCGCTTTAACTATTTCCGCAAGCTGATCTAATCGATCATCATTCAGTTTCGCAACTCCACGCCGAGTTTCGCGACTACTCGCATCAAAACTGCCCAGCTCCTGGTTAGTTAATATTGAAAAAAGTGTAGATTTTCCGGACAACGGCGGTCCGACTATTCCACATTCCATTCTATGTCCTAAAGGTTTTCGGATTCTATGATTTTGTTTCGGGAAACAGAGCCTATCAGGTCGAACTGCGCTCCTGCCCCGAGCAACCAATTAATATAATACCATAACTATAATAAACTGTAATCTTTCGAGCATTTCTAATCAATTGCATTACATTTCAGGTGAAATTAAACATGAGATAAACCACAATAAATAGAAATTAGTTTGTGCAAAAAAAATCAACATATTTTCAGAATACACTTGACAACTGAACTAATGTTCAGTATATTTCTCACGAAACATGTTTTCATTAGATTAAATACAAGGAGTCAAAAAAATGAGTAATCCAGTCGTTCATTTCGAAATTGCCACAAAGGACAGCGCAAAAGCATGTGAATTTTATGGCAAATTATTCAACTGGAATATCCGTGTTATGGATACTATGAACTATTCTCTCGTTGAAGAAGGTGAAGGCGGCATACCTGGTGGTATCTTTCAGGGAGAAGAGGATCAATGCCCACCATATGTCACAATTTATGTTAAGGTGGATGACCTTCAGAAAAGTCTCGACCATGCAATCGAGTTAGGAGGCACACAGGTTGTCCCTCCAACCCACATTTCAGAAGCAGGTTCTTTCGCGATGTTCAGTGATCCGGATGGAAACGTCATCGGCTTATGGAAGGCAGCGTAGAATCTGATTATTTGATGTTTCCCTGCACTACAGGGGAATACGGATAGAATATCATATCGGACCAAACTCTTTCACATTCATGGTGTGTAACTCAATCCGGATTTTCAAATCACTGGAAGGTCCGGGTTGTATTTAACAACATAAAGTAAGCAAATACCTGATATCAGGTACAATTTGGAACAGGAAATTGCAGTACGAATCTCTCACTGAACCAATTGAGGTCATTGTACATTTTGCCTCAAACGGAATCAGACCCATCCGTTTTCTGTGGCGAGGAGCAGCTCATCGAGTCGAAACTGTTCGAGGAAAATGGACAACTCTTGAAGGACAACGGCAATGCCGCCATTTCGCTGTAACCGCAGATGGTGTTGGTAACTGCGAAATAGTATTTGATCTCGATTCAATGATTTGGAAAATCGAATCCGTTGCAGTCATGAACTAAATATTCACATCAAATTACATTGTAATTTCACAAGCAAGGTAACATGTTTTAAGTTGGAAACAATCGGATGAAAGATAATCTAAATATAGCCTTGGGCAATAATGGGATGGCAAAAAGGACCGGGTAGCAGGTACGCACCATTAACACCTGCTGTGCTGGATCCGGGGTGTGAGGAACACTCACCGGAAATCCCCCGAACCTACCTCCATATCGATATGGACGCCTTTTTCGCTTCGGTTGAAGAGCGAGATAATCCGGATCTGAAAGGAAAACCGGTCGCTGTTGGGGGAGGTCCCGGAAAAAGAGGTGTTGTAACTACCGCAAATTATGTCGCCAGAAAATTCGGATTACACTCGGGCATGTCTTCATTCGAAGCTCAAAAGAAATGTCCGGATGCGGTGTTTCTCCCAATCAACGGCAGTAAATATATATATGTATCTGCCCAGATAATGGCTGCCCTTGAAAGTTTCTCACCCATTGTCAGACCATTATCCGTTGATGAGGCTTCTCTGGATATTACCGGATGTGACCGTCATTATGGCAACCTCGCGATGCTTGGTCAGGCAATAAAGGACAAAATTCGCGAGAAGTTTGAACTTCCCTGTACTGTGGGGATTGGGCCTAACAGACTTATTGCGAAAATGGCAGCCAACATCGGCAAACCAGATGGTTTATTAGTCCTCGATTCAGAGGGAGCAGCAAAAGCATTTGCTCCACTTCCGGTTGATAAAATGGTCGGCATTGGCAAGTCCACATCTGCCGCACTTGAAGGAATCGGGATTAGAACATTAGGTGATCTGGCAAATTGTTCGGACTATAAACTTAAAAACCGGTTCGGGATTATTGGTCCAAACATGAAGAAGATGGCTCGTGGAGAATGGGCAGGAAGAATGCGTCTTGATGATGAACGCGCACCGATTGAAAAATCTATCGGGCACTCAAGAACATTCAGCGAGAATATTTCCGATATTGTTGAACTCAGATGCCGTCTTGTTGGTCTGTCGGAAATGGTTGCACGAAGAGTGCGACGTGCACAGGTTGTTGGGCAGGTTCTTACATTGAAACTGCGATACCCCGATTTCAGGACACCAAGTCACCAGATGCGAATGCCCTCAGCTACAGATGATGAAGAAACTCTTATCGACTATGCCTGGAAACTGCTTAGTGAGCTCTGGAATCCGGGAGCACCTGTACGCCTGCTGGGTGTATCTCTCCGTGAGCTCGCCCCAAAAAAAGAATGGTCAGGACAATTGAACCTGTTTTCATTAAGAAGGCAAAGACGGGCATGTGATCTTCACGAGGCTTTAGATACTCTTCGCGACCGATTCGGAGAAAATGTTGTCTCGCGTGCAATGAGTGGCAGATACAAGGGAAAACCAAAGCGAGGATCTTCAGGCGAAATTATCCCATTTGGCCACCGTTTATCCATGAGTCGTCAACCTGCAACTTCTGATATTCCAAACTAATATATTTCTACAACAATTTGTATATACACTATTTCGGTCGTATTCTTTTAAAATTTGTCTTATTGATTTCTTCCCGTTGTTTGGCATTACAACAATATTGGGATTGTATTACCACAATTATCCATATTAATTTGGGTTTGTTTCCATTTTGGTTTTACGCTCAGACACAATCACTGATATAGGGTTAATTGCTAATTTGGGCCTTTTACCATTATCATTTTCAATGAATTAATTGTTGGATAACGGACACCTTTCGATTTAGAGGCTTTCAATTCTTAATACAGATTATTATTATTACAGTACTGCTCGCTACGAATTTGCTACCATTTTGGCTACATAAACCGTGTTTTGTGATTACCTTGTCCCGGAGACAAATCAGATTGTATTCACTATCTAACATGACCACTCTTCAGGTTTTTGGTTTGTTGTGTGCAAAAACTTCTTTTTCCATTACACAAGCAACGTCTTTTCAGTGTTATTCCGAGACACTCTATTCAAGTTTCGGTTCTACATACTTTCAATGTCCAGTTTCGCCAGTTTCTGCCTCGGAATAAACATTGAATTATTATCAGAAACTAATATTATGGATTGGCATCGGAATAATTGCCTGCATGGGATTATTCCCTCCCTGGGTGATGACCCGTTTAATTGATGGGGCTGTCTTTACGAAAGCAATTGGGTATTCCTTCATTTTTGCATCACCTGAAGATGCAAATACTATCGACTTTCTGAGGTTGATAGTACAATGGTTTGTTATTATTATCATCACCCTCGCACTTATTTTTACTTTCAAAGATCCCACAAAACTCAAACCACTGCCCTCTGTAGATTCTTCGGATACTCAGGATAATCGGGATAATCAGGATATTCAGGATGAACCAGTTGAAGGTACTGAAAAAACCCCCACCGCACCATTAGATATTCTACCGGATACCGAGGCAACCGCAAAAGACAGGATGGAGCTTTTCGGTGGTGCTGAACCTATGAACACGTATGAGCAGAGGCAGACGTTCCCAACCCTCCAGGAGTTGGTCAAGCGGGAAGCAGAAAAATCCCAGGCAGAAGATAAAGATGATACTGATGATATTGAAAAAGAAGAAGAAGAAAAACAAAAAGAGGCAGCTGAAGAAGATAAAAAAGAAGATCCAAGATTTCTTAAAGCAATTCATGTGTTTATGGGACGTCGAGATTCGAAATATGTCCCTAAATTTATCCCCCGCAAAGTTTGGATTTGGGTTACAATCGTTGGCCTTATTGTAATAATCGCGATTTTATTCTCCATGCCGCGATTTAAACAGAAGGGTATTTCTATCTTTATGTCCGATAGAAATTTAATCAAGGAAATGGTAACTGAGGCTTCGCAGACTAAAATGGTCAGGGGACATGAACGGTTTATTCGGTCAATTGCATATAGTCCCGATAGTAAATATTTAGTCACCGGAAGCTATGATAATACTATCAAAATTTGGGACGCTACTGGCGGATATGAGCTCAAAACTCTTTTAGGACATACCGATCGAGTTCGATCCGTTAAATTCAGCCCTGATGGAAAGTGGATAGCTAGTGGCAGCGATGATAAAACAGTCAGGTTATGGAGTGTGGAAAGTGGTCTCGAAGCTATTGTATTTGAGGGGCACACAGATAAAGTACGAACGGTGGCGTTTCACCCTTCCGGTGAAATAATTGCCAGTGGTAGCAGCGATACTAATATTAAATTATGGAGTACAGAGAGCGTTTCTGAATTGAGGACACTTGCTGGTCATTCTGCTGAAATATGGTCAGTGGATTTTGATACAAAAGGTCGTTATCTGGCAAGTGGAGGTGATAATAAGCTGTCTGAGGGCGGCCAGATATTTTTATGGGATTATAAATCAAGCAAAATTTTGAGAACACTCGATATTAAAACTGGGACACCTATCGCCATAGAAATCAGCCCGGATGATCAAGCGTTGGCAGCATGTATAGCCGTTCGTGAGAAAAGCAAGGATGGCTGGGAGAGTGGGAAAATTGTAATATGGGAATTGTTTACTGGGAAAATAATCGACCATCTTAAACCCGGTCGAAATATTACGTGTACATCACTATCCTTTCACAACAATGGTCGTCTTTTGGCAAGTGGTGATAACCAGAAGAGCATTCGCTTATGGGATATTAAGCGTGGGATTGAAGTAAAGGAAATGAAAGGACATTTGAACCTGATTAGTTCAATCGCATTCAGCCCCGATGGTACCCAATTAGTAAGCGCCAGTACTGATAGGGGAAACGAAAGTGGGGAAATACATATGTGGGGACCATTTAAATAGATATATCCTTCTAATCGTACATTTGCTCGGAAAAACTGACTTTGAATTCAGATCTCATTATTGATAAATACAGCTGCCTCAAAACAATCAGCCACCTGAAGGCAAATTCATGTTGCACATCGTATTACAGATATATTGAACACTGCTGAACCTGATTTGTAAAATAATTCTCATTGAATTAAATATGGGCAATGACAAATATTCTTCTTATATTACAAGCATTGGAGATGATCTCAATGTTACTCCTCTGATTCGAATCTACATCAATTTCATACGGAAATCCGAGTGTTGAGTTCAATGATAAATGGTCTGACCAAATATCATTGAGATTGGTATTCACTGTGATGATCCTTTAAAACGAAAAACACATATTATGTTAGAATTCAACGCAACCAATACTGAGGAATATTCAATTGCCCGGTAACATGAACAACCGAATTTTAGAGATTACCAGGCAACTTAAGAATCCACCAAAGCTACCTCCAGAAATGGTCTCTCTGTTGGAACTTATTGATAACCCGGAAACAACCGCACCAATACTGGCACGATTTATTAACAGTGATTTAATTCTGACAACAAAAATACTGAATCTCGCAAACTCAAGCTTTTATAGATTTCCTCAAAGAATCAGAACCATTAATCACGCAATAGTGGTGTTGGGATTCCAGTCTGTTAGAGATCTCGGACTTCTAATCTCTGCTTATAAAGCACTAACAGATGGTGAATATCAAAATTATTTTGATCCCACTCAATTCTGGCTCCATTCAATTGCAACCTCTGCCGGATGCAAAATCATCGCGGAGAAAAGTAACTTCAAAATTCCTGGTGAAGTATTAGTAACAGGATTTTTACACGATATCGGAATTTTAATCTTATGTGATAGTTTTGGAGATAGATATAAAGACATTCTTAAAACTTCCAGTGATGAAAAAATCAGCCTGTATGAGGCTGAAATGAGAGTTTTAGGATTTTCGCATGCGGATGTAGGCGGATATATTTTAGAGAAGTGGAATATTTCATCGTACCATAGTTCTGCAATTTATGATTATCCTCACCCATGGAAATCTACTGATCTACCGAATACGGCAATGCTTGTTAACTTTTCAGATATTCTGGCGCGAAGAATGGGATTGCGTATTGTTGAAAGTGATATGTTTCCTGAAATTCATCCCAAAGTAATTTCATATTTGAATCTCAGGCTTATGGGATCGGGAGATATTGATTGGGATTATTATCGAGGTCTTTTATCTGACGAGATGAATAATGCCAGAGCATTCTTAAGTGTCCTGAGAGCAAATAACTGATATTGCAAATATTACTACTCCTGAACCGCCAATTCAAGCACTACATAGTATAAAGCTTCATCAGACAGTTCTTGCTCTAATATAGCAGAACTTACCATTCTAAAGCTTTCCCTGCGTGATGAAAAATCTTATTATTAAAGTGAGTGAAGTTGAATTTGATGGATTTGGAAGACGGTAATAATCTCAACTTTACCCTTAGGTGTGAAAAATAGTCCGTAAACAAACTAATGGTTGTTATAAGCAAACACTGTTGTTGTCGAATGGTGTTTGAAAGTGTCACAATAAATTTACATTACTTTTTTTGAAATTTTGCCTGATCTAAAGGGAGGGAGTTTTGTGATAAAATCTTCTGAACGAATCTTAGTAAAGCAAGAAAAAACACCCGACAATATCTCTGATCATTGTCTTCGTTTAAGCCGAATCTCTGCATTAGGCTTTATGTCAAGTTCGATGATGCATGATATCGGTAATGCACTGACAGTAATATCAGGAAACTCCCAGATTATTCAGATTAAAGGGGATAATCAGACTATCGATCAAATCCAGTCACGCATCGAAACTATTTTGGAGCAGGTAGTACGCATTCAAAACATCACCGACAGGGTTGGAAGCTTTGGTTCGCGGTTATCCGGTGTTCAAAAGAAAATCGATCCGTATTATCCTCTTGGTAATGCACTTTATGCACTTTCCAGAAAATGTAGTATAGCTGGCATTGAATGTGAATCCAATAATTCAAAAAAATTGGCTAATATCTTCTGTGACCCATCAATAATGGAGTTCATTTTTCTTGAATTCCTGTTATTATTCCTTAAACACCCAATTGACGGAAGCAAGCTGACTGTCAATAGTGAATTGGATAAAGGCAAATTCAACATCAAAGCCTGGTTTACATCTAAAAGCAGTATGCAGAAAATTTTTGAACTCTGGGATAATCCAAACCTCGAATCTTCTCTCTATGCGGCCCTGATTGGACTTGAAGAATGTAAAGGCACGGTTAAACTAATCAAAAATACCGAAGGTGTTGGATGGCTAATTTCAATATCTTCAAGCACTAATGAGGAATAAGGTGAAAATAATCATTTGTTTATTCAGATGTGAGATGTTGAAGTTACGCACCATAACCTCCTTTTCAATAATCCTGACTCTCCTCGGCTTAGGATGCGAAATTGAGAATTTCCCGGGTTCCGGAGGAGAACCGGAAGGTACTCTTTTTGTTTCTGCTTCAGATTCTCTTGACAAAACTGTCGAGGGAGCATCAATCCTTATTGATGGTGTGGAAACACCGGGAAGGACTCCCGCTTTCATTCATGGAATATCTGAAGGTGAACATCAACTAATTATTCGCGAGTTTGGTTTTTGGAATGATACTTCACGAGTTGAAATCTCAGGTGGGGATACTACAGAGGTATTCGCCATCTTGCACGCTGTACCCTCAAACATGACTGGGAATTTGACAGTGGAATCATCACCTGCAGGTGCTGTTTTGCTAATTAACGGCAGGAAACATTTCGTGGACAATACAGCTGCGATAACACCGGGCTCCTTTGAACTGCCCTGGGGCAGGTATAATTTATCCGTTCATCTTAATGGCTATGCAACTATTTCTCCTTTACTGCCCGGAATAGAAATCCTGCCAGGTGAAAACCAAAATCTGGATTTTTCTCTTACTGCCACCGAATCCGGTCTTCTAACCGGGAATCTACCATACTCATTTACTCTTGAGAACATTTCAGGGGATTCTATTTCGGTTACTGATTTAACAGGCTATGTAGTTCTTATCAATTTCTGGTATGCAGCTTGCGCACCCTGTATCGCTGAATTTCCGGGAATTGAAAACGTCTATCGAAAGTATAATACTGATGGCTTCCGAGTCTTGGCTATTAATCCTATGCGACCGGACAACCGTGAAGCAGTGATCCAAAAACAGGATGAATTGGACATGACTTTCCAGTTATTGCTCGATTGGGATCAGCATGTAACACGGGATTTGTATGTGGTTGGAGAATTTCCGCAAAACTTCCTTATTGACAGAACCGGCAGAATTCATGATGTCAGAGGTGGAGTTGAGGAATCTGAACTGGATTCAATGGTAAGTGATTTACTTCAAACAAGTGGACAATAATATGAAGAATATACTGATTTTTCTGGTTTCAGTTTTAGTGCTATTCATCTCCGAAACAGCATTAGGACAACAATTTGAGTTCGTCCCGGACTCAACCGACGGTATCGGAGCTCCTGATGCGGAGAACAAATTTGAGGGTCCCATAACAAACCTCTGGGATCAAGAAAACAAAATTGAGTGGATTAAGCATGAAGACCTTCCGGAAGGCTGGACTGTTCAAATCTGTCAGTTTACTCTAACATGCTGGATGGACTGGATTCTCTCTGATACAATAGTCTTACCACCCAATGGAGAAGATAAGCTCCAGGTAAAATTCTTTACGAATGATACAGAAGGCGTCGGTACTGTTACTTTGGATTTGACCCCGGTTTCAGATCCGGATCTTCACGAGTCGTTTACATTTACCCTTGCCCTCGGGGAAAACGACGTTCAGGAAAACACATCCTCGAATAATCGAGCCGGACTCAGCTTCGACATATCGAGCAATTTTGGTTTGTTTCACAACGCACAGTTAAATTCTCCGAACGATACCCGGGCAAAACTTGTAATGTATGATGTTAAAGGTCGAAAAGTCGATACGATTTGGGACGGAAAGTTAAACGCCGGTCATAATACCATTTCCCTAAATCCTTCATCCAATCTAACAGGTGTATATTTTGTGAGGCTTGAAACTTCAAATTTGGGAAACTTGACAAGAAGGATGATCCTTCTCAATTAATTTGAGTCAAGAATTTTATAGAATCGCGGTTATACGAGTCAACTTATTTATTACTCTTTACTTTCCGGGGGAGCAAGATTGACAATTGCCAATACTCCGTCATTGATTTTTGTCGATGTTTCAAGATGAGACACCAATAACGGAGATTTTGCACCTAATAATGACTGAATATTAGAATTCATATCAGAAAATCCATTTACCGAATCTAACGAAATAGGTTTGGAATTATTTGGCACAATAAAATGAGTATGCGACAGAAGTTCGGAAGCTGAACCTGAATCTCCCGGGGATGAGTAAAATGCTCGATTGCGAACCGTTTGTTCCACATCTTTTCCTCCAAAACTTTCCCAAATCTTTCCATAAGGTCTTGTTATTATACCAACTACTATAAAATGAGTTTGTTCTGGTATTTTGTCCTGAGCAAAAAGTATATCAAATCCCTTCGAGGAGATAGAAAAAGGTAAACCACTGGAATCGAAAGCCTTGTGCATACCACGATTAATTGCTATCGGGGATTTTTTGAGTCGTTTATGAACAATTAAGTCTGATTGGCAAGAGACAATTCCAAAGAAGCCTAAAATCGGTGATTCTGAATTTATTGTCTTATTCAACTGGCCGATTAGCGAAGAGAAAAAAATCGATTCATTTAGATCAAGTCGAATCAACAATTGCGGATCATGCTCCCATCCCACTAAGAAAGGAGACCAGCCTGTTTGATATGAATCCACGATACAATCCGGATAAGCTGGTCTTGTAGTCATAAATTCTTCTGAGACACATATACTCTCACCAATTTCACCAAGAGCTTCCGCCTTTGAGTTCAGCCCACTTGAAGCACCCAATCCAAAGGAAAGATCATGTGATATTTTTTCCAGGTCTGATTCTTCACAGGAAGAACTCAGCACATTATTTATTTTCCCATACATTTCCAATTTGCCGGGGTGGGCATTCTCATTACAGCAAAGTACTTTGAACTGATCCATATCTTTCTGTTATAACATCTCTTAAAAGAGCTGTCATTGCGAGCGTAGCGAAGCAATCCATTATGTCACATATTTACAAATAGATCGCTTCGCCCCTGCGTTCCTCGCGACGACATCCATTCTTCTCTACTTTCGGGAAATGCTATAGACTCCTCAACATTTATTTTCTATCACAAGAAGTGCAAAAATTATGAACGCGCCAGTATTAACTGACGCGTTCATAAAACTTATAAATAGTGTATCTATGCAATGGTGACGTCCGTCGAGAGGAACACATCCTGAATGGTGTTAAAGATTTTTACTCCATCCTTCATCGGCCTCTGGAAAGTCTTCCTCCCCGAAATCAATCCCATACCACCTCCGCGTTTGTTCAACAGAGCAGTTTTTGCAGCAACCTCGATATCGTTGCTCCCAGATGAGCCGCCTGAGTTGATCAGACCGACACGCCCCATGTAGTTGTTAGCAACCTGATATCTAACGAGATCGATGGGATGATCGGACATTAAATCGGAGTACATTCTTTCATCATATTTACCGTAACTGCCATATTCTTTATTCACTGCCGGATAACCCTTTACTTCATTCGGTAGCTTCTGCTTGACAATATCAGCCTGAATCGTTGCGCCCAGGTGGTTGGCTTGACCGGTCAGGTCTGCTGCAGCATGATAATCAACACCATTAATTTTGAAGTCCGAGTTTCTCAAGTAGCACCATAGAATTGTGACCATGCCTAATTCATGAGCGTAGGAGAATGCCTCTGAAATCTCCTCTATCTGACGATTAGATTCATCCGAACCGTAATATATAGTCGCTCCAATCGCGACCGCACCCAGGTCAAATGCCTGATTTACGGAACTGAACAGAATCTGATCGTAGGAATTCGGATGTGAAAGAATTTCGTTGTGATTGATTTTGACAATAAATGGAACCTTGTATGCCCATTTGCGCGATACAGCACCAAGTACCCCTAACGTAGAAGCTACAGCATTACAACCACCTTCAAAAGCTAATTCGATTATATTGTTCGGATCAAAGTAGATTGGATTTGGTGCGAATGAAGCGCCTCCGGAATGCTCTATTCCCTGATCTACCGGAAGTATGGATAGGTATCCCGTGCCAGCTAAACGGCCATGATCATAAATCGTTTGCAGATTCCTTAACACTGCGGGAGGACGGTCACTATCTATGAATACTCTATCAATAAAATCCGGACCGGGCTCATATATGTTCTCTTTGGGGATCGTCTCACATTTGTGTTCCAGCAGTTCCTTAGCATCTTTTCCGAGAAGTTCAACGATCTGATCTATGGTTTTTGACATCTGATTCTCCTGTTTTTGTTTTTCTCTCAAGTTGAGTACTCTATTAATAACAATAATAATACTCGAAGTCAATCGAAAAGGAAATCCATTTTAGGTATTGTCATGCTATTCCGGAATCTGTCTTTGATATCAGCTCAACCACAGCGTCCGGAATAGAAATCCCTCTTTTTTTTAATATCCAATAATTACGAGATTGAAGTCTTGTTTATGGACGAAAATTACACTAATTTAGATTAACGTATGATCATACATTCATGTAAAAGACGGAAAGATGACGAAATATCAATTCGTAAATCCAAAGCAGTCGGAATTGATTGCTGAAGCTCTTAGTTCACCTGAAGTAACTGTTCGGATGGCAAACATTTTTAAAGTGCTTTGCGATCCATCACGTTTAAAAATTGTAATTGCTCTTCAAGTGGGTGAGCTCTGTGTGAACGATCTGGCTAAAGCTACTGAATTCTCACAATCATCGGTTTCTCATCACCTGAAATCACTTAGAGATTTGAATCTGGTGCGATATCGACGTGAGGGAAAATTGACATTTTATGCTCTGGCTGACAATCATGTTTCGGCTCTCTTAGCAGTAGCACGTGATCATGCCCGAGAGGTGATTGGATGAAAAATACATGAATAAAGCTTCATATATGTCCTTTTGCCTCGTATAAAGTAAAGGATTACGTCGGATTCCATTCTCAAAGGTTGCAACACGTAATCGAAATCAATTGCCAAAAAGAGACATAAGAGCTGACAAACAAGATCAGGGGGTAAAATGAAAAACGTTAATGACTTTTCAATCACAACCGAGACAAAACTTGGATTTGATGATGTAATTGAACTTGCAACAAATCTCTTGCAGGAACAGGGATTTGGAATTCTAACAGAAATAGATGTTCAGGCTACATTAAAAAAGAAGATAGATGTTGATTATAAACCTTACCGGATTTTAGGTGCTTGTAACCCAAGCTTTGCGCATGGTGCCCTTAATCTGGAACCTTATGTAGGGGTTTTGATGCCTTGCAACGTGGTTGTTTGGGACAATGGAGATCACAGGATAGTCACCGCTATGGATCCCCGCGCAGTTTTCAATATCATTAACAATGCTGAAGTGCATCAAGTTGCAGAAGAGGTGTACCGGAAGTTATTTGGGGTTATTAATCGAATCGGAGAAGCTGGCTAATATGAACAACGCCAGTCAAAAAGAAAAACAGCATCAATTAAACATCACCGGGATGTGCTGCCCGAACTGTGCTGACAAAATCAGAGGTGCTGTATGTAAACTTCCCGGGGTTGAAAAAGCAGATGTCAATTTTATGCAATCGACTTTAATTGCAAAGGCTGATGATGTTGAACCTGAAAAGATAATTAAAACAATTCAATCACTGGGTTATGATGCAACCACTTTAGATGAAAACCAGAATTTGGGAGAGAATTCTGAAAAAAGCAGTCTAACTGGTGAAAAGGTCTCCCGGACTGAAATAATCGGAGTAGTTGTATCAGGACTGCTTGTAGCTCTGGCAGGTATTGGAAGTCTTCTGGGCTGGTTTTGGGGAATTCGGCTTGGTCTAATCATTTCAGCAGTTGTTATTTGCGGTAGATCCGTTGCCTGGAAGGGACTGCTCGCTCTGATGAAATTTCAATTAGATATGAATTTCCTGATGATTGGAGCAGTCATTGGAGCACTATTTATCGGTGAATGGATTGAAGGTGGTGTTATAATTGTACTATTTGCTATATCGGAATTGCTCGAATCAGCAAGTATTAACCGTTCAAGACGTGCAATTGAAGCATTAATAAAGGTCGCTCCTCAGAATGCAATTGTCATAAGAAACCTGCAGAAAATTACTGTTCCGGTTGAAGAAGTTACGGTTGGCGAAATAATCCTTGTCAAGCCGGGTGCCACAATTTCGCTTGACGGAGTAATACTGACCGGCCGAACAACAATTGACGAATCTGCAATAACCGGTGAATCGCTCCCTGTCTCAAAGAATAGAGATGATAAAGTCCTCGCCGGCACAATTAACGGTGAGGGAGCTATTGAAGTTATTGTCAGTCGCGGTAAGGGTGACACAACCCTTGACAGAATAGTAAAGCTGGTCAGACAGGCACAATCTGAACGGGCTCCGGTTCAGTCATTTATCGAAAAATTCGCAAAGTACTATACACCCATTGTTGTTGGACTGGCAATTTTAATCGCGATCTTCCCTCCTCTACTGTTCAATGGAGAATGGTCAACATGGATTTACCGTGCGTTGGCAATGCTCGTGATATCCTGCCCGTGTGCATTTGTACTTTCAACTCCGGTTACTATCGTATCCGCTCTGGCAGGAGCTGCAAGACGTGGTGTACTAATTAAGGGTGGGGCATATCTTGAGAATCTGTTCAAAGTTCGGGCACTTGCATTTGACAAAACCGGAACGGTGACGGAGGGAATCCTTGTTGTACATGATATCCATAAATTGGACGGATTAACACAAGATGATATACTGAGGCTGGCAGCAACGGTTGAGTCCCATAGTGAGCATCCGGTCGCAAAAGCTATCATCAACCGTGCTGAAAAAGATAATATTGAGATTGGGTCACCATCAGGATTTATTGCCTTACCAGGTCAGGGTGCGCAGGCAAATGTCGGAGAAGATAAGGTCTTTGTTGGCAATCATGCAATGTTTGAAGAGATGAATATCTGTAATGATGAAGTGCATGATCTGTTAAAAGATATTGAAAGTGCAAATCGGACAGCAGTGCTGGTTGGTTCTTCAGATAAATTGCTCGGAGTTATCTCAGTATCTGATAAAATCCGACCAACAGCGAGTAAAACAATCAACAACCTGAGATCCTTAGGAATTAAAAATGTTCATTTACTAACCGGTGACAATCTGCAAGCTGGAAATACTGTATCTGAGTTACTGGGCATGGATAATGTTAGCGCTGAATTGCTTCCTCACCAGAAAGTTGACGAAGTAAAAAACATACGTAAAAAATATGGTTCCGTCGCAATGGTTGGGGACGGCATAAATGACGCCCCGGCGCTGGCTGTTGCCGATATTGGTATCGCAATGGGAGCTGCGGGAGCAGATGCTGCATTGGAGACCGCCGATGTCGTTTTGATGGATGACAGAATTGACCGTCTGCCCTGGGTTTTCAGATTGTCGCGAAAGGCAAGGCATATAATTATGACAAACATTGCCTTTGCCATATTAACAAAACTATCTTTTATTATCCTTGCTGCCACCGGGAATGCAACTTTATGGATGGCAGTATTTGCAGATATGGGTGTATCCTTGTTAGTAATTTTTAACGGAATACGAGCCCTTAAGTGTAAATAATCTTTGGAATGTCTGAAATGTGTTGTTATGTGTCCTCGCCTGGCGATATAACAATGACTTAAGTCTCAGACGAGGATCCATGACACCACTTAAACAATTAAACTGCGGATAAACATATCCGCACTCCCCAGCGTGCAAGGATTTCTCTGCCTGTTAATGCTAAATGGAACGAAAGCCGGAAGCCTGCGTTAAATTAAAAACAACATACAGCTGAGATCTCATGTTTTTGCGATTTGCTATTATACTTTTTACAATTTTAAGTTATGTCGGATCTGCTTTTGCAGAACAAAACACTTCCTACGTTTACCCACCCTGGAAACACACCTGGGGTGTTCGTCGGGCAACCCCATTCAAGCTGAGAATGTTCGTTGGTACAAAAACCACTTTTAATGACCCACAAGGTCTTGCCTGTGTCCGTCTTGATGCATGGGAAGACTCGACGACAACTTCCGATGATGATGAAATTACAGTTTACGGAGTTAACTCTGGTGATAACTGCATAATATACAACTCGTCAATGTATTCCATTTCAATATATGGACATGACGATAAACACACAAAATTTAACCGACCCTGGGGAGTTGCTGCGAATAATTCCGGAGTAGTTTATGTAGTTGACCGCGGTAACGCACGAGTTATCAAACTATTCAACGATGGAAAAGAATTAGTACTCGTCGAAGAGTTCGGAGGACCAGGGGATTCTCCCGGGAAGTTTATAGATCCACGAGGAGTTGCAATTGATAATCTCGGGCAGGTTTATGTAACTGATGCTGCCCTTGGACGAGTGACAGTTTTTGATTCCACACTACAGCTCTTGGACATCTGGGAAGGTTTTATCGATCCTGATGGGATTGCTGTTATCGGACCTCAGGATAAATGGTCATACTATCCGTACTCGGCTTTTGCAGTGGTTACGGATTCTCTTCACCAGCGTATAAGGAAGTTTTCACTTGAGGGAGAGCTTTTAGAGGAAGTACATGAACGCGATCTGAATCAGGGTGAAATCAGCTTCAATTTCGTTACAATAGATTTTCATAGTCAGGTTTTAGTAACCGACATAGACAATGGTTGTATCCATAAATTCGATCGCAGCCTGAACTATCTGACAAGATTTGGCAGGTCAGGAAGCGGTGATTATGAATTTGACGAACCTCGTGGAATTGCCCTGCACAGACATTTCGGGCAGTTATTGGTGGCGGAACGTCACGGAGCCCAGTATTTATGGATTGCAGTCGATGTTTCTTTCATCAATGGTGAAGTTGAATACAACGATCAATGGCGGGATCTTATGGTTGATTTCAGAATCTCGGAACCGGCAACTGCTGAAATCGACGTTCTCGATGAATACGGACGATTCCTCGCTCGAATTGTAAACGGCAGAAGGTTTCCAGCAGGTGACAACCATTTTGCCTGGGGTTTGAAAATCCCTCACGGTCTCGAACGCCCGGTTGGCTATCCCGACTTACCGGTGAAATATAAGACCGACGAATATCTTCCGGCAGGAACTTACAAGTTGCGAGGCAGATTCAAACCTGTATACTCATCCAGAAAACACTTCGAACGTGAGATTGAATCGTCATTTGTCGTGCAATAGTTGAAGTGTGCTGTCATGCGTCCTCTGCTGACAGGAAAACAACAACCCTTTTCGGCCCATGCGCGCCGAGAATCAGTTTCTTCTCAATATCAGCTGTCCGGCTCGGACCAGTGATCAGAACATAAGTATAATCCTTTGGAGTATCCGCAATAAATTCTCCAAAATCACGGTAGATATTAGTATCACTATCTATTATTGCAATATGGACAGGTGGAAGCGACGAGCAAAGTCGATCTCCCCGGTTGTGCGAGCACACCATCAGAGTTCCGGAGTCCGCAATTATTGCGTCAACACCGGTGATACCCGCATCAGCTTGAGCACACAACTTCTTTGCATCCTCAATGGTATGCGATTGATCTTCGAAATCCGCAACAACTTCAATTTTTTCCTGTAGATTTTCCCTTAAAGAGTGCCGGTAAGTGAATTCAGAAATGACAATTGACGATATCGAATTCGAAACAATGAATTCAATAATATCGTTTAACATTTCATCAGTGGTCTCTGACAAAACAAACTCCCCGTCCACCGCAATCAGCCTGTCCTGAAACAAAGAGATATTATCATTAATATTATTCATCACCATTCCCATTTTCAGGTTTTAGACTTTCGTCTTTTGCCTTCAGACTCTTAACCTGAGCTCTAAACGAATTCGCAGCACCAATTCTAATGCTTCCTGAGTTTAAATTTGGCGCAAATTTTTCTGCAAATCGGGCAAATTTCCCTGCTAATTCAACCCGTCCTGCCGATCCCATCGTCCAGTTCCAACCGGCTGCAAATAAATCATAACTCAGTGGCTTATCGCGCCTCGCTCTAAGATCAAGAAGTAGTTTCGGAATATCGATCCGAACCGGGCATACGTCCCGGCAAGCTCCACACAAGGTTGAGAGGTCAGGTAATTCCGGATGCAGCATTTTATTCCGTCCGATCAGGTTTGAAAGTATCGAACCCATAGGTCCGGGATAAACTGAATCATAAGCATGTCCCCCAATTGTCCTGTAAACCGGACATTCATTCAGACACGCACCACAACGTACGCATAACATCATCTCCCTCATCTCAGGATCAGCCATCGCTCGGCTTCGGCCATTATCGAGAAGGATAACATGCATCTCTTCAGGTCCGTCTTCCCCTATACTTCCGGGTTTCAACAGGTGAAAATAACCGGAAAATCGCTGCCCGGTTGCGCTTCTTGCCAGCATCTTAACTAGCGGGCTTAAGTCAGCGATATTCTCCAGAAGCTTCTCGATCCCGGTTACAGCAATGTAGAGAGGAGGAATTGACAACCCTAATCTAACGTTTCCCTCGTTTTCCACAATAGCGATATGGCCAGTCTCTGCAACTAAAAAGTTAGCACCCGAAATTCCAAATTCAGCGTTCAGGAATCTCTCGCGAAGCATCTTTCGTGCAACTTCTGTCAGTTCACCCGGATCATCCGTGTATTTAATACCCAGCTTATCGGTGAACAACCGTCCAATCGATTGCCTTGACTTGTGCATAGCCGGAGCTGTTATGTGAGATGGTGTCTCTCCTGCAAGTTGAACTATATATTCTCCAAGATCGGTTTCGACTGCATCTATTCCGGCAGCTTCAAGTGCGCGTCCGAGAAAAATTTCTTCCGTAACCATACTCTTGGATTTAACACCCTTTTTCGCTCCGTGTGATTTGAGTATATCAATAATTACGCGATTGGCTTCAGCTGCCGTTTTAACAAGGTGAACCTTCCCACCAAGTGCTGAAAATTCAGTTGTGAATTTCTCTATTAATCGAGGAGCATAGTCAATTGATCTTTGCCGAACTTCTCTCGCCCTGTCTCGTGCAGCTTCATAATCGTCCAGACCGGAAATTTCTTGTTCACGCTTAGCTGAGGATAAGTTCGAGGCATTTTGCAAAGCCTTAAATAATTGCCTGTCCTGAAGTGCGGCTTTTATTTTAGATTTTACAGTACTCAAGACATCCCCCCACCACTGCTTTTTTCGGACATAAACGGTTCTGAAGTTGTCGAGGCGAGAATCCGCGCAATATGGATCGTATGAGGTTGAATATTTGTTTCTGTCTGACCATTGTTCTGAAATGCACGGTTCAAATGCATAAGGCAGGAATCGTCTACTCCGGTAATAAAATCCGGGTTGCCATTCTTCAAATTCTGTGCTCTTTGAATTCCCATCTTGAGAGAAAGCTCCGGGTATTTCGCATTAAAAACACCGCCAAATCCGCAACATCCATCATTCCAGTTGTCATCAATCAGTTCCAGCCCATCTACATTTTTCAGTAGTTTCAACGGCTGCTCTCTAATACCGAGTTCACGAAGGGCATGACATGAATTGTGGATACCGACCTTAAAGGGAAGATGAGAACCGACATCCTCTACATCGATTTTATCGACTAAGAATTCTGTTAATTCATATATTCGTTGCCTGATAGATTCCCAGTCACGTAAGTAAGATCCTGTCAAATCAAGTTCTGCATACCGGTGTTTCACCATTGATATGCAGGAACCACTTGGCGCTACAATGAAATCTGCGTCGTGAAATGCGCGTATGAACTTCTCCGCAAGGTTCCGAGCTTCTGAAATGAAACCTGCATTGAACATCGCTTGTCCACAGCACGTCTGGAGTGGATCATAACTAACTTTTACCCCAAGTCTTTCGAGAACTTTAACCGTTGCCCAGGCAGTTTGTGAAGCTGCCTGATCGACAAGGCAAGGTACGAACAGGGAGATATTTGAGTTTATCATTGAGTGTTTTGTCAAACAGTTGTTTCTGTTAATCAACATCCCGTTTTGCTTAATGGAATGCTGTCATTTATTTGCTAATACTAATTTAATATAATATAATTACTATACTCACTTCTCAGCTTAAAAAGACTTTTTGCTTCATACATAATATATATGGGGAGGTTTACCTTGCGTATTGCCAGGTTTTTTTCATTAACAATCTTGCTGTTGTTTTTTCTTGGCACTGCTTTCGCAGACATTAACAATCAAGATTTAACAGCAATTCAACAATCCATTCTTGACAAGCTTTCAAATCAAGAGCAGATAACCCCTGAAGAGAAAGCACAACTACTTGAATGGAACATTCTTGAGCCCGGTTCACCTCGCATTCCCAATCGCGACGGTCGCGGCGGACCGGATGATTACGGCTACCGATGGGAGGATTCTGATGAAGAGGAAACAGACCTTGAGTATAACTGGATTGAGATAAACGAAATTGGAACAGCCGTGGGGCTTAGAGATGATGAATCAACACGCGATATTGATATAGGATTCCCCTTCCCGTTTTACAATGACGGCTATCGTTATGGTGATTATGAACAATTTAGAATCTCTTCTAACGGATACATTACCTTTGGAAATAATCGTTCAAACTGGGATCATCGCAACCAGGAATTCCCAAGTCGACGCGATCCTAAGCTGGTAGTTGCTCCTCTCTGGATTGACCTTAATCCAGCTCGCGAGGAAATAATCTATTATTGGACGAATGAAGACAATGACATGCTCGTTGTCGAGTGGGACAATGTGCCGATATTTCCTCACGGATTCTATTATCCTCAGGGCTGTCCTGACGATGATATTGATCTTGGTCCAAAGAAATTTCAGCTTATTCTCCATGCCAATGGAACCATCATATTCCAGTACCATGATGATAATCCTCCTCTTAATCAGGGTGTTATCGGTATTCAGGATCGTCAAGGTCGTGTGGGTTTAACCGTTGCTTCAAATGAGGAATTTGTCCATCCCGGACTTGCGGTTAGAATCGGCTTCAGTTATGGCGAGATCAATGGGACGGTAACGAGTTCGGAAGATGAATCACCTATAGAAGGTGCTACCGTTACTCTTTCCAATAATGCCGTAACCGAAACGGATGAAAATGGAGTTTACGTTTTTGAGAATGTCTGGACAGGTGATTACACTATTTCTGTTATCGCAGCTGGTTTTATCGATATTACTACCGAAGAATTTTCAAATGTCGATACGCCTGAATTGACGGTTAATATAGAATTAGAACCCGCCGATTTCGGTGGTGGTGATGAATATGACACGCCTGGTACAGCTAATAACATATTCACTGATGGCATATTGTTGTACATTGCAGACGGTGAATCGGGATTGCGAATTTTCGACCTTTCAGATCAGGAAAATATTGTCGAAATCGGCTCCGCTGATACGCCAGGCGATGCTCTTTCAGTGTATGTTCATGGCAATTTTGCTTATGTTTGTGACGGTCCCGAAGGTTTGGTGACTGTAAATGTTTCTGATCCGGAGAATCCAGTTATTGTTGGAACTTACGGTTCTCCTGGAATTGCTTATTTTGTAAACATTGCTGGTAATCTTGCCTACCTCGCAGATGGTGAAACCGGAATGCAGATCATAAACATTGAAGATCCTGAGAATCCGGTACTGGTGGGTACTTATAATACACCTGGTGTTGCAATATACGTCACAGTGATTGAGAATAATGCATATGTTGCCGATATGGATGGTGGATTTTTCATCATTAATATCTCTGATCCCCAAAATCCAGCATTAATCGGCTCATTTGACACCGAAGGCACTGTTTACAACTTCCATGTATCAGGAAATTATGTGTGCATGGTTGATGGCAATGGAGGAATTCTAATTCTTGATATATCGGATCCTGAGAATATTGTGGTTGAAGAAACACATGATACGCCGGGAGCTGTCATCTCAATATATTTCCTCGCAGGATTTGCATACGTTATCGATGATGAAAACGGATTCTTTCTGGTAGACATTTCAGATCCCGCGAATAGTGTCCTTGTCGGTCAATACGAGATTGAAGGTGCATTGTGGATTATTGCCATTGGTGATTACGCCTATATTGCCGTCGGTGATGGCGGTTTCGTTGTCGTGGATTGTTCGAATATGACAGGAAATCCGATAGCGTTGGAAATTACCTCACCGAGTGACGGTTCTGAGTGGAGTGTTGGAAACACATTGGAATTCCGGTGGAGTCCGAGTGCCAGATACGGAATTGACAGTTCTATCATTTCATACTCAACTAATGGTGGTGGTAATTGGACGGAAATAGTAACACTGGAGGGAGATGTTACACAATATGACTGGGAAATTCCGGAGCTTTATTCACAGAATTTCCAGGTACGGATAATATGTAATGATCTTCGAGGAAACCATTTAACGAGTGTTGTTCAGGGAATGACAGTATCTGCTGTTGAGGGTGAGGTCGATGAACCTCTGATTGGCGGCTGGAACATGATAAGCTTCCCACTGATCCCCGATGATCCTCACGTTGATGCAGTTATTAGTGATGACCTGATAGAAAATGCTATATTTGCTGTTTATCAGTTTGATTACTGGGTTGGATTTGAAAGGGTGGAAGAAGTCGAGTGTGGACCAGGATACTGGATGGTGGTCGCTCATGACACATCATTCTTCTCAATGGAGGGGGAGGCAAATCAGGATACGGTTGTGTTTGATCTGACAATCGCCTGGAACATGATCGGATGCCCATTCCCGACCGAGATACCGCTTTCAGATGTGCTCTATCGATTTGAAGACCAGTTGTATACAGAGGGCGAGGCTGTCGAAGCTGAGCTGATAGCCCCCATGCTTTATGGTTATCGTCAACAAGTCGGATATTTTGAATCGCAGGAGTTAGCACCATTTTATGGATACTGGTTCCTGGTCCCGGTTGAAGGACTCCAGATGGTAATTCCACCTCCTGATCCAATGAACGGACCGGGTCGAGATGATCCGGATGAAATGAGTCCAAGTGAAACATGGGAATTTCCAATAATTACCACCAAAGATGGCGTCTCAGATATGATCACCACGCTTGGATCAAATTTCATGGCTTCGGATAGTTTCGATGCTGAATATGACTTTCTTGAACCTTTGCCTGCTCCGGAAGCAGATGTTCTGAAATCCTATTTTGTACACGAAGATTGGCTGCCACAGATAGGAAGCCAGTTCAACCATGACATACGCGGAGTAATGGACGATGAAACCCAGGAATGGGCATTAACCATCGAGGTTGAAGAACCTGGTGAGGTTACGATTACCTGGCCGGCAATAGTTTCCAAACCTCTCGATGGTTATGTTTACATCCTCGAGGATCCTATTACAAATCAAACGCTGAATATGCTTGAGGTCGACAGTTATGTAATTAACATCGAAGATTCAACCCGCATTGTTAACATTCGCGTGACAGCTCCATTAAAGGCAGAGGATGTTGCAAGACCGGTTCCGGGAAGATATGCACTAATGAATGCATATCCGAATCCATTCAATTCTGCAACCTCAATCGATTATAACATGGCTGCGGGATCTGATATATACATTGAGGTTTATGACATTTCTGGAAGCCGTCTTGTTACATTAGTGGATAGTTACCTACCTGCCGGACAGCATCAGGTTGTATGGGATGCAAAAGAAACTCCGGGTGGGATTTATTTTATTAGAATGTCAACACCTGACTTCACTACCACCAGGAAAGTGGTTCTGATGAAGTAAAACCCAGTCTCAATGTGGCTTGACATTCCCTGCGCGACCGGTTCAAGCTAGTCGCGCTTTTTTTAAGTTCATTTTTATTTATATTTATAACAGTGCTTGAAAATATTTTCGCATGTTAATTGAAAGTGGTTACTGCCTGATTTCAAGCGAAGCGTAATCTGGCAGTTTACATTCACTTCGTTCATTTGAAAACAGCCAGAAACTTCATAAGTATCTATACGAAAATACTTTTGAGCCTTGTTATAAATAACAATAAAGATTGAGATTACTCATCGGAGGTCTGTTTCATGTTTCACTCAATATCGGAAAATGTAAAAGCGAAAATGCACGAACTTGAGGCAATTGATGCGAAAGACAGAATAGACGGCACACCTCGAATGCAGCGATTGAGACAAATCCCCCCGGAAACCGGTCGGTTCATTTCTCTGCTCGCAATGAGTTCTCCTCCGGGCAGATGTGTTGAAATAGGTACAAGTGCTGGATATTCGACGATATGGTTGGCTCTGGCATGCAGGGAAGTTGGCAGAAAACTTATTACGTATGAGAACCTGCCAGAGAAGGTTATTCTCGCACGGGAAACTATAGCAGCAGCTCAGATGTTAGACACCGTAAAGCTCGTCCATGGTGATGCACTGGAGCATCTTACATCGCTCGATGAAATTGCGTTTTGTTTCTTAGATGCTGAAAAGGAAATATACCTTGAATGTTATGAGCTTTTAATTCCTCGTTTGGTAAGTGGAGGATTGCTTGTTGCGGATAATGCCATCAACCACCGAAAAACTCTTGCGTCAACGATTAACAGGGCCGAGTCTGACAGAAGAGTAGATGCAATGGTCGTCCCAATCGGGAAAGGGGAACTGGTTTGTCGAAAAATATAATAAATCCGAAAGAAGTGGTCAGAACTGGCTACGACAAAGTCTCTTTCGCTTATCAAAAAGACACTATCTCTAAGGATGAAGAAAAGTACATCCAATACTCAGAATGGATTGGCAAAGTAATATCGTTGCTGCCTGGTGGAGGAAAAGCACTTGACCTCGGCTGTGGTTGTGGTGTTCCGGGAACTCAAATTATGTGCAATCATTTTGACACAACCGGAGTTGATATTTCACCGGTGCAGATAAAAAGAGCTCAAAAGCTTGTCCCGAAAGCAGAATTTAAATGCGCAGATATAACCGAGTTGAAATATACCGAATCCTCCTTTGAAACTATAGTCTCCCTGTATGCAATCATTCATGTTCCTCTTGAAGAGCATTACGCGCTGCTGGAAAAAATCCACCGATGGTTAAGACCGGGAGGATATCTCCTCTTAATTGCCGGTTCGGAAAAAGATACAGTAATCATAGAGGATTGGTTCGAAGTAAAAGGTGGAACAATGTACTGGAGTCATGCTGACAGGGATACTTACCGTAAATGGTTAACAGAAATTGGTTTCGAGCTCCTCTGGGACAGGTTTATCCCGGAAGATGATCATGGGCATCCGTTGTTTTTAGGGAGGAAGAAGGCTTGATTTGTATCAATATTTCTGATACTTTATTGCATGTTTCAGAAATAATGATACATTTCAAAGTTTACAAAAACAATTGAAAGAGTAGACTCTTTAATGAAGAAACCAGACACAAAACACCTTATCGTAAATGGTGATTCAAGAGTAATGGACGACGTTGGAAATAAATCCGTCCAACTTGTGGTTACCTCCCCACCTTACTGGCAATTAAAAGACTACGGAAGTTCGAATCAGATCGGATTTAACGACACATATGAAGAATACATTAACAACCTGAACCTTGTTTGGAATGAGTGCTGCCGTGTCCTTGAGAATGGCTGCAGGCTCTGTGTTAACATTGGTGATCAATTTGCCAGATCTGTTTATTACGGTCGCTATAAAGTGATCCCGATCAGAACAGAAATAATAAAGTTCTGTGAAACAATCGGTTTCGACTATATGGGCGCGATCATCTGGCAAAAAGTAACAACCACAAATACTACTGGTGGTGCAACGATTATGGGATCATTTCCGTATCCGAGAAATGGTATCCTAAAGATTGATTATGAATTTATTTTATTGTTCAAAAAAGGTGGCAAACCAATACCGATTGACAAGGAAAGGAAAGAAGAATCGAAATTAACAAAGGAGGAATGGAACACATATTTCACCGGACATTGGAATTTCGCTGGTGAAAAACAAAACAAGCACCTGGCAATGTTCCCGCCTGAATTGCCAAAACGCTTGATTAAGATGTTCACGTTTGTTGGTGACACTGTACTTGATCCATTTCTTGGAAGTGGTACAACCTCATTAGTTGCGAGTCAACTAGGTAGAAATTCAATTGGCTACGAAATTAATTCGGAAATCATCCCGGTAATAAATGGTAAGTTGGGATGTGACGATAACACACTCTTTAAGGACTCTTCATATCATTTCTGCACCCAATCGGATATTAAAGAACAAGTTTTACATTGTAGAAAGGAGCTTCCCTATAGCTTTAAAGATACCGTAAAGATGGATAGAAAGGTTGATCCTAAAAAGCTCCAATACGGATCGAAGATTGATGGCCATTCCGGTGAAAGAGAGGAATATTTCTCCGTAAAAGATATTATATCTCCCGAAATTTTACTTCTGACCAACGGTCTACGTATACGACTAATTGGTGTTAAAGAGAATAAGACCACTAACGGTAGTGCAATATCTTTCCTGAAAAACATCCTTAGAGGGCAGAAAATATTTCTAAAGCACGACGAAATCAAATACGACAAAGACAACAATCTTTTCTGTTATGCATACCTGAAGAACAAGACATTTATCAATATGCATTTGATTAAAAATAGAATGGTTCTAATTGATAAAGAGATTGATTATAAATACAAAGACAAATTCCTGAAACTATTGAGATAAAATGGAAAAAAGCCCTGTAAAGCAAGCCAAGAACTTTGGTAACAAAGAGTTCCTTTTGAATTACGTAAATAGAAGATGGGGTTTGACTAAAACCAGTAAAGTTGGTGAAGTCATGGCTTTGATCCGCGAATGTCAACCAAGAACTCTTGAAGAATGGGAAAAGTGGTATTTCGAGAACGCTTATACGAAAACCAAGAAACCCAATAAAATAACAAAAAACATATTATCCGAACTTGGTGAAAGACTTTATGTTAAACTAAATGAGATTGTAATTCCTCAGATCACTGATGCTATCAGGACACTAACCTTGCAAGACTGTCTGGACTATGTTTATCAACTTACTATTCATAGAACTTTTGATGGTTTTCTCACTGAGAAATCTGTTATAAATGATAACCTTGCAAAGAAATTTCCTGAGGTCAATTTTGAGGAATCAGATCCAGAATTAGATCATGCTGGAGATATTGATTATATTGGTAAAGTTGGGGACTATTCGTTCGGAATCCAAATAAAACCGGTAACCGCAAATGCTAATTTGGGTAATTACGATGTAACTGCAAGAATGGAGGCTAGTTTCCGAGCTTTTCAAGATGAATATGGTGGTAAAGTCTTCATAGTTTGTAGTATTAATGACAATATTGCGAATTCCGGAATAATAAAAGACATTAAAGCAGAAATCAAGAGACTCAAGAAACATAAGCCTGATTGATTCACTATTTGTTCTGAAATATTATCGAACATGTCCGAATCCGCACTCATAATATTCCTGAAAACCAAAATCATCAGTGTCTGGAAAGAACACCCAGTGCGAGTCGCTATCGACGGCGTCGATGCATCTGGCAAAACTACACTGGCAGACAAACTGGTTGAGCCATTGAAAGAGAGCGGTAGAGAGGTCATCCGCGCATCCATAGATGGCTTCCACAATCCACGAGAAATCCGATACAGGCAGGATCGCAATTCGGCGCGAGGATATTACGAGAATTCGTTTAACAACCGCGCTATCCTCGACAATTTGTTGCTGCCATTCGGTCCCCAGGGTGACCTGAAATACAGAATCGCTCAATTTAATTACAAAGCTGATATGGAAGTCCATTTTCCGCTGAAGGTTGCTAAACCGGATTCGATTTTGATTTTTGATGGTGTGTTTTTGTATCATCCCGAATTGTGCAATCATTGGGATTTCGGTATCTTTGTTGATGTTAGTTTCGATGTAACAATCGAACGTGCTGTTATTCGCGATCAACATCTGTTTGGTTCAGCGGAAGATGTTCACAATATTTACCGGCAGCGATATATCCCTGGACAAGAGATATATCTGCGGGAACAAAAACCATTGGATCGAGCAGATGTCGTTGTGGATAACAATGATTTTCTGAATCCGATACTTAAGTATAAGGTTTAGAGTCCACGCTTCAGCGTGAATGATTCTCAGGCTGAAACCAGTACTCTAAACTATGGGATATCGTTCAAATTAGGAGGTAATTTTGCCAGAACCTGTTTACTGTTTCATAGATGATTCACCATTCGAAATAAAACTGTTCAAAAATGTTATCGGTACGGAAAATCATGATATTCATTTCGTTTATTCCCACACTTTTGCCGACTGTCAGATACAGCTTGATCAAGCCAATCTTTCACCATCTCTGTTTATACTCGATCTTTACGGAAGACAAGATGGACAAAGAATAAACGGTATCCCATCCCTCTCTGAGTTGCAATCTCAGGTGATTGCAATCCCTAACCTGAAACTGGTTTATGACGGGCTAGAGAAATTGGGAGATAATCCTGATTTGCAGGTTAATGAGTATTTGAAACGATTGTTTGCTGTTTTCAACGGTTGGCGGAACCTGTTTAGAGATCAATGCGTATCACTTGATCAGGGCAGCCAATATGGAATTTCGAATCTGAAGCAGGTCAGGATGTTTTACCCCGATGCTGCCGCGGTGATGTATACAAGAAAGGGGCTTTTCACTGATGCGATTGAATTATTTAAGCATAATTGTGATGGTGTGTTTATCAAGCCGTCCGGCCATGACGACGATGAAATTTATGATGCAACTCGAAAGCAGGCTGCTTCGCTGGTGAAGGATTGGAAGGAATGCATCAAGAAACAAGTTTAATCAGATCAGGGTTTCAGGCATTTGAGTAAACGGACATTATTGATAACAGTGGGCATTGTGGTTCTGATTGTGATAATCGGGTGCACTGTGTTCGTTTCAACAGACAATCTTTCACAATTCGGAGCCAAACCAACGGATGAAACACTCGAGAAAATGAAAATATCTTCGATTCACGATGGTAAAACATTTAAAAATCCGGTCGACACCAATTTGGGTCCTCATGGCGGTTTCTGGGATATGATGGGAAGGTGGTTGTTCGGTAAGGAACAACGGGAACCAAAGGGTGAAATCCCCGTGGTGAAACTTTCAAAATCGTCTTTTGACACTCCGCCCCTTAGCGGTTTGAGGGTAACATGGATCGGGCACTCAACCGTACTTATTGAGATCGGAGACAAGAATATTTTAACAGATCCCGTCTGGAGTAAGCGATGTTCACCTTTCAGTTTTGCAGGACCTGCCCGTTTCTTCGATCCACCAATAGAGCTACCGGAACTCCCCAAAATCGATGCCGTCCTGATTTCCCATGATCATTACGACCATCTCGATAAAATGGCGGTAACTGTCCTTGCTGAAACTGGTGTTCATTTTTTCGTCCCGCTTGGAGTTGGCTCCCATCTCGAAAAGTGGGGAATCGAAAAATCACAAATCACCGAAGCTGACTGGTGGCAAGAAGTTGGAATACCGGGTGAAAATCTTAAGTTTACCTCGACACCAGTAAGGCATTTTTCCGGTCGAGGCATGACAGGCAGGAACACTACTCTATGGACTTCCTGGGTAATATCGGATGGCAAACGCAGTTTATACTTCAGTGGAGATACCGGACCATTTCCAGGATTCGCTGAAATAGGTGAAAAATTCGGTCCATTTGATCTGACATTAATAAAAATAGGAGCCTACGACAGGGGATGGCCGGATGTACATCTAAATCCGGAGCAGGCAGTAGAGGCGCATATCGCCCTTAAAGGCAAAGTGATGATGCCGATACATCACTCTACCTTTAACCTGGCTTTTCACGATTGGTTTGAACCACCGGAATGGGTGCTGAAGGAAGCGAAAAAGAAATCTGTGCAACTGATGATGCCGATAGCCGGTGAAATGGTTGAACCGGAAACCGCTCCTGAACCAATCCGTTGGTGGATGGATGTTGACTGCAACTGACCGACTTGTTACTCATCAAACATCTTATCATAACAATTAAATCTGATTGTCTTTTCTTCCGTATCCGGATCAGTTGAAACAGCTTCAATTATGGTTATCGATTTTCCTTCAGCTTCGAAAACTATTTCCCATTGATCCCATACTACCCCGTCTTTTTCAATGTAACCATATTCTACGAGCTGCCCAACATCCTCCGGGAGCGTGAATTGCTCAGTGTAAAACTTCGCGATCGCTTTGTCGATCTTTTTAATCTCAGCCTCTACTGCAGGATTAGAACTGCCACTCCCACCTTTATCACACCCTGAAGAAAATTGAAAAATGAGAAAAACTGCCAGTATGATCAATAGAGTCTGTTTTATTCCTGTTGTTAAGTTGCTTTTCTCGCTGCGGAATGTAAATAATTCACCGAATTTACCTAAAAACTCTAACATTGACTTGTCTCCTCTTAATCGAAAGTTTTATCAATGCAGTTAAAGCGGATAGTCTCCCCTTTACTCCTCGGATTTGTTGAAACTGCCTTTATTCCTGTAATATAATTAGAATCACCCTCAAATGAAAACTCCCAGTCTCGCCTGATGTCTTTGTTTTCCTCCAAATAATCAAAATCTAACAAATGTTCGATATCTTCAGGTAGGGAGAACTGTTCTTTATAAAATAATGAAATTGCTTGATCTATAACCATGATTTCCTTTTTTACATCTTCTTTCGAGATCTCATCACTTACTTGAATATCACCGGAAAAAGTCCGGTATAGGTTTAACCCTATAAAAATAATCAAAATGACAATAGTATATATGCTATACCTGCCATATTTGCCAAACCTGAAAAACTTCCCGAAATACCTATCAAAATCGATGAATATCAATTAAGTCTCCTAATCATCGAACATCTTATCCACACAGTCAAAACTGATAGTTCTTCCATCGCCCATCGGATCATTAGAAACGGCTTTAATTCGGTTCATCCGGTTAAAAAGTACTTTTGTGTCGAACAGTAATGGCATTTGA
>CAYLYZ010000006.1:0-86054 GCA_964387885.1 uncultured bacterium
CTCAAAATCATGGCCATTCACGAAGCTAAGTACGCGTTAGTCGGATGAACCATTATTTTGTATGACCAGCTGTGTCAGTGTCGGGCTGGAATTTCTAATAAACAGTCCGCCACCCAAATCTCCGCCACCATTCTGAATCGTTAGACCGCTTAACACCGCCTCACGGTTTTCACCACTGGCAATCTGAACGACACTGCCATTCTCATTCCCATCAATAATCGTCCGCTCCACTCGCCAGACCTCTCCTGTTATGATGAACCGACTCCCGACCACAATATTATGCCCATCAAAATCGATATTCTCGACATACGTCCCCTGTCGAACCAGAACCGTATCTGCATCTTCAGAGGCATCAATACCTGCCTGAATGGTCTCGAAATCGGCAGGGACGTTGAGAATCCGGGCGTTTGCCGAACCAGTCATGAAAAGTGTTAATATTAGAATTGTAACAATCAAATAGATCGTTTTCATGATTCTCTCGATTTTTGCTGTGAACCGAACTTTAGTTATGTGTCAGACGAGGGCGTCTGACACCACAGTTTAGGTACTGTCTGACAGAATGTGCTTATCCGCATTAACCGAACATTACCAACATCGTAGGGGCACGTCGCCACGTGCCCTTTCCCCTAGTGCAACAATTCTTATTAATCAAAACATATTTACCTGATCTGACTTGGGCGCACGCCATGCGCCCCTACGATTGCAAAGGGAAATATGTTGCCAATAAAACAAGGGCACGTGGTGACGTGCCCCTACAATTCGTTTGCAACTATCATTATTTCAATAAAATAACCTTGCTAATACCTCGCGCGTCACCAGCTGCAACCTCAACTATATAAACTCCCACCTGAAGCCCACTCGCATTCCAGTTAATCTCATGTAATCCCGCTGACCTGTACTCGTTAGTAATAACCGCAACCGGGCGACCAGTCAAGTCATACGCTGTTACTGAAACCATTCCTGAAGCAGGTGAGACAAAGCTGATTATCGTTTCGGTATTGAACGGATTCGGGTAGTTCTGGTACAGGGTGAAGGTGGTTGGTAGATATTCATCCTCCCCCACAAAGCCTTCACCCGGAATGTTGAGAATGAATCTATCCCGGCACTCGACAAATCCAATTTCGTCATGCGCTTCTACCCACCATAACAATTCAGTCGGTCCATCTTCTCTCAGGGCAAGGCTGTCAAGGATAGCTACAATCGGGATTAAGGGGCTGCGATTGATGATTAATCCCTCAATTTGATGTTGCCACAATTCATCCTGGTAATTTAAGAATAGGGTGAAGGTAACTTCATCAATTTCCCAGCGGTTCTGTAATGCCATTTGCCAGATGAAAACGACAGAAGCTTCTTCTAACCAGGATTCATTTGCAGGTGTTTGTAAATTGAATGGATCTGGAAGGTCATTCGCAGGTTCGATTGTCAGGTTAATTCTGTTTACTGCTATTCCACCAAACTGGTCATCACATTGTACTATACATTGGATCCCCTCTCCCCAATAATCCAATTGAGGGTGTACATACAACTGCGAGGATTCGCGGATATCAAATGTCAGGTATTGTCGATTTTCAACTGAATATATCAATTCATCTCCATCCGGGTCTGTGAACATTTCGCTTAGATCTGCGAGAAATTCCCAATTAGCGTCTTCGGCAATAGTAACTGAGCGTTCCTCTTCGGGCTGGGGTTGTTGGTTTGCTCCAATGCCTCTAAGTGCGACAATATATATCGGATCATCCGGATCATTACTATTTATCCTCAACTCTACGGAATATTCTCCCCTTTCCTGAGGTGAAAATGATATAGCCGTTACCTCCTCCTCGTCTGGCTGGACTGTGAAATTCATGTCTTCGCGCATGATCCTGAACGGGGAATCTTCAGGATTTATACTCAACGTTACATTCAATTCAATTTCACCGGCATTCCCTATCGTAACCGAAAGTGTACGCGTATCTCCGACTTCTAATGTCTCAAAATCGACGAGATCAGTGTCCACAGTTATATCAGGATAGTTATGATGAAAATAGTACATTCCGATATCGGCTCGCGTCCCATCGGGATCAGGATCTATATCGGGATGTCCGGTGTTAATACAGGGTGATTTTGTCTCGTCATTTTCAGGAAAGTTCTCCCAGGACAGGTGAAAATCCCCTTCGTCTGCATTCTCAAATAGTGGATCTGCATCTATTGCTCCCGCTCCCCATGTTACTTCACCGTTGTTGTTAGTCTCGATAGCATCCTCACCATCCTGGATATCACTATAAGTCATAGTTATCGAGTTTGCATCTTCTTGCGAGTTAAAACTTATTTCCTGCGGCTGGTCTCCCCACAATATGCAATCTCTTAGCACCGGATCGGCTCCATCGTGGCAGTAAAACGCTCCACCTTCCTGCTCGGCAATATTCCCTGCAAATGTAATATGGTGGAATGTCGGAGCGGAGACGTTGTTTGGTGATCCGGAGATAAAGACACCTCCTCCAAGCGACTGAGTTGTGTTCCCGGCAATAAGCATCCTGGTAAAACCCGGACGCTGACCGTCCATATAGATGCCTCCACCATTGCCTCCTGCTGAATTTGCTGTAAGAATAACTCTGGTAACCGTGACATTTCCGTTAGCATATAATCCTCCGCCTTCCCCTTCGCAGGAGTTGCTGTCAATAGTCACATCAGCGAGTATCATGTTACCCTGAGAGAACACACCGCCACCGTGACTGTCGGAAATGTTATTCATGACTTCACTTTCTCGCAGTTCAGGACGGCCACGAGAAAAGCTTGCCAATCCTCCACCTCGGTTAACCGATCTGTTGTTGGTGATTACGAGATTATTCATAACCGGGCTTGCGGCTCCCATAAGCGTTATGCCTCCACCATATCCGGCGGAGGTATTATTGGTGATCCAGACATCCCGAATAGCAGGATTGCCATCCTCTACCAGGATCCCACCACCCCTTGCTCCTGAGTTCTCTGTGACAATCAAGTTTCGCAGACTCGGACTGGTGTCATTACACCTGATCCCTCCAGCGCTACGGGCATTGTCTTCTCCACCGGTAATAGTGAAACCGTCGAGGATTGTATTATTGCGAATATCACCGATATAGGTAATAACAACTCCTCCCTGAGCTCCGTCAATAACAACCGCTGACGGATCATCGGGATTACCGATTATATCGACGTCGATGTCAGCCACTGTAAGAATCTCTTCATAGCGGCCTGCTGAAACTCGAACTTCATCGCCATCGCGTGAGGCATCGATTGCTGCTTGAATAGTTTCAAAATCATCGGGGACATTGTAAACCTCTGAAAAACACAGGTTCGAGGATAAAAAGTAGACGAAACAGACGAGAATGATTTTTTTCATTGTCTCTTCCTTTCTGGATATGGTGAGGGATCAAAAATATTAACAATATCTGCCGATAATGTTAAGGATAAACGCTGACAGACGCGAACCGGGGGGGGAGGACGGACACCTCTGTCCGTCTTATTATGTTACAACCTGATTTCAATCAAAGCATAATCTGGCAGGTTACATTCACTACGTTCATTTGAAACCAGCCAGAGACTTGTTAAACATTTGCGGACAAGAATGTCCGCGCTCCCCGGATATTTAAATTTGCTTTATGTGTATTAATTGAAATCAGAACTAACTAAATTTAACCTTTACGTTTATAAAAATCAAGTTTGTACCACTACAGGTTGACTAAATGGTTGGCATGATTTAAGTTAATATGTTAGAACCAATTAAACACAGGACGACAACATTGTCTACCGGAAAAGGTCACATACTATTCGGATTAATCTGCATTTTCGGATCGATTTTCCTGATCTCTAACTATTTTTTCAAACCGACAATTCAGGACATTGTATTTTACATTGTAGTCGGATTGCTGTTTGCACTCTGGCCGGATGTTGACACGAAATCCACCGGTCAGAAGGTATTTTACACTATGTTCATGTTGATGGATATTTACCTGATCTACAAACAGGAATTCAAAACAGCTGCCTATTTCGGGCTAATAATAATCCTTCCAGTACTCGCAAAACACCGGGGTTGGACACACAGCCGCCTGGCGATGGTCCTTGTCCCACTCCCTATCCTGCTATACCCAATCTGGCAAACAGGAAATCTCGATTTCTCAAACCTGCCGTTGTATGCGATTGCAGTTACCGGGTACTTTTCTCATTTACTTATAGATGGAAAGATATTTTAATGGTTTATGTGGTGATTGAATGTAATTCATCGAACTCAAGAAATCAGACCTCTTATCTAAGCGAACTTAAAGGGCTTGATAAACTTGTCCTCGACCCCGATCGGGGATCAGCCCCTACGCGAAATTACTTCTATGCAGTGTTATAAACTCAATGGGAAGGCTATTTAGTTTCAGGCAATGTCGTTTCCTGTTTCTCGATCTCTTCAAGTGACCGGAAATAGGCTCGGATCAACCGACGGTAATCGCGAGTGTAGCCTTCCTGCAGAGCGCGTTTGAGGTCGCGGCGGAGTTTTTCTTTATCGGAGTCGAGTTTTAATTGTTCGGGAGACCTGCGTTGCAAATCTTCACCGGTTTTACTTTCCCGTTTCTGGCTGTATTCTTTTTCACGGGCTGAGCGGGTGGCGTCAAGCAAACGGCTGACGATTTGCTGCTGCAATCTTCGCGTACGTTTGGTGACGTTCTGGTCTTCCATGTCATTTGCGATCTCGCCCATTGATTTTGCAATTTCGTCTAAGTCACCCAAAATTTCCTGCATTCCCTGCGCATCCTCACCAAGCTCTTCCATTTGCCTCTGGAGTTCGCGTTGCTGAGCTGCCAGGCGCTGCATTCCTCCGGAACCACCGGGCATGGATTGCTGTCCTTCCTGTCCCGGCATCGGCATAGATTGTTGATTGAGGCTGCTCTGAGAGGATGCCATTTCCGAGAGACGCTCAAGCATCTCCTCATATCCGGTTGAGGAATTTGAGTTCTGAATCTGCCCGAGAATGTCAATCAACTGCCTGATTGCAGAGTTCATGCTCCCGAGCGCTCTCTCCTGGGATTGGGAAACAGATCTCGGATTTCGGCTTGTATATCGTTCAAGAGCTTTATCAAGTTCCTGCGCAGCTTTGCCGAGGGCAGCTCCAAGATCGGGAGTGACGAAGAAGGTTTCTTTGCTTATTAGAAATAAACCCTCGATTATGCGATCGAGTGCATTGCGGATATCGCCCTGTCTCCCGGCAAGTGACCGGTATCTTGGAGACTGAGTACCGAGCTCTTTGCTCTGATCTCCAAGTTCCTCCTGGTCTTCAGACAGATAGAGCATTTCCTCGGTCATCCGCCTGATCTTATTAGCCAGCTCCTCTTTGTGGCTTTCCTTGAATTCATTGGACATCTGATTCAGTTTTGAGAGCAACTCAGCAAGATCTCGGGCGTTCATTTCTGCGCCCGATTTTGCTTCCTTCTTGTTTCCCTTCGAAAGCTCTGAACCGGCTTCGCGCATATTTGCTGGAATGTCTTTTTTTCCTAATTCCTGCATCAAACTGTCGATTTGAGCTGCCAGATCGCTTTCCCTGTTTTCTTCCGCGAGGTTTCCCGTTTCCTGAAGCCGATTGTGGAAAGTATCCATAGGTTTTGCGAGGTCTTTCTGTCGCTCGGCGGTATTCTGCTGGTCTCCACTGTCGATGTTATCGAGAATATCTTCCTGCTCGTGAAGAATTTCTTCGATCTGTTTTACGAGCTCGTCCAATCGTCGTTCAAGCTGGAGTTGTTTCAGAATATCCATGCTGCGTTCGATATTCTTCAGGAATTCTTCCTGATCCATTGCCAGATCTTCGAGCGCCTGTCGTATCTGGTCGGGGTCCTGGTCTTCCATCACCTGGCGAAGTTTTTCCATTGCCTTCCGCATTTCCGGGGTTGCAATTTGTGATATGAGCTCCTGCAGTTCCTTATATTTCTCAAGCGTTTCCAACTTTGCCATATCATGCTTATCGAGTTTTTCCGCAAGCTGATTGATGGTTTTGGCAAGTTCCTCTATCTGTTTCTGCAAATTATCCTGCTGCTCGAGAGCGTCTTCCATCTGTTGCTGGCGTTCCCAATTTACTTCGGGATTTTTCCTCATCTCCTGAAGGATCTCCTCAACATTCTCGCGGAGCTCTTTGGCAGCTTCCATTGTCCTTTCTGCCTGATCCATCCCAATTTCTTCTGTCTCTTCAACACCGGCGAAGATTTCTTCCATCGATGGAAGTCGAACCAGACGACGTTCACTCTCAGCCCGTTTCGGGCCGTTTATGTTGTCTGTATCCCACGCGATTGCCCAATACTCAACAACATCACCAGGCATTAAGAACAGCTCTCCAATATCCCAGAAATGATCAGCTTCTATCGTTGGAGTTCCGGCTTGATCGAGTTTTACTGTCTCTGAATAAACAGTTGTATCCTCACCTAACTGATGGAATGTAATTGAGATCTTCCCGATGCCAAAATCATCATCAGCTTCCAACTGCAAAGGCAGCACTGTTGCTTCACCAAGTTCGACGTCAGTATCGGGAAAAACAATTCGCACTGTTGGATTTTCATCTGTTAGGAGCTGAATACGATAATAAACAGGGTCTTTATCAAAATGTCCCTGGTCATCCCGGAGCCTGATATGGTAAGTTCCGCTACGGTAAAGATCCATTTGGGATACGGCTGATAGATGACTGATTTCAAGGTTGATGCTGTCGTTTTGCGTGCTGTCGGTGTGGCTTCTCTGGAAAATCAACCAGCTCTTATCGAGAGGTTTTGATGATCTGATAGTTAACTCAAGACGGGAACCCGGAAGAGCCTCAACGTTGCCGATGTTTTCCCTGCCGATTTCCAGTGGCAGCCTGCTGTAGGCTGGAGGGAAAAGCCGATATTGGAGCTCAGTGATTTGAGGTCGGGTTACTATTTTTAGCCTGTGCTGTTGTGAGACAACTCCTTTGGATTCAACATGGTAGGTTATAGGATCCGAAAATCCTTTAAATCCAAGAACAGCTTTTCCATCATGAAGAATAACAGGCTCTATTTGATAATCGCCACCATCATAATTATAGTGAAAATCTACGGATTTTGGTGGTGTTCCCGTTGTGGATATCCGGAACTCAACTGGTTCACCACGATATGCCCAATCCTCCTCGTGACTGACAGACAGCTCATAAGGCAGCTCAATAATGTATTCCCTGTTTGGGTGGAGTATCCTTCCTATTGCCCCGGACATGTTGGAGGGAATGACCGCAAAAGTAAGAATAGCTGCAGTCATAACGATAGCTGCTGTGCGTATGTTCTGATTCCTGTTTTTGAAGTCGAGGGAATTTTGAATAATAACGTCATCGAGATCGGCAACAGCAAGATAAAGGGCGTGTCGAGCGAGATCGCTTGAGAAATTATCTTTTACAGAAGGCGATTGCTGAACAATCTGCAATGCGTTCAACAAGCGATCATGTAATACATCCGGTGCAATCCTTCCCAGAGTAAGTGCCCACCATTCCTCAGATTTAACACCTGGTTTCAGCCTTTTATCAGAATAAAACCTGTGCCAGATTATAACCGCAGAAAAGCCTGATAGGATTGAGATTATCAGCAGTTCAAGCTTCCGGAATATAGAGGGAGCCGGGAAAATTGTTTCAATCAGGGTAATTACTAAAATTAGCGCAATTATGACAGACAGAAATTTTGTTAGAGCTGCAATTAATTCCGCCTGACGTTGTGAAGTGCGCAGAGTTTTAAATGTTTGTCGTGCTCTATCGAGGTTTTTCTGATAATCCGTCAAGATCCACCCCTGAGTCGCCATACGACTATGTTTGTACCCATCTTGAGGGCAGAAAGTCTCTTTTCAGGAGGGTCCTTGTGAACATCGGGATCCTCCCAGCCATCTCCGAGGTCGCTCTGATAGGTATAGTAAACAACAAGTTTGCCATCAAGAAACAGACCTAATCCCTGTGGAGGTTTCGCGTCATGTTCGTGAACCTTCGGTGGTCCTGTTTTTAGAACGAAATGACTGTGATATATCGGGTGATTGAACGGTAATTCGATGAATTCAGCATCAGGAAGCACGCGTTTTATTTCACGACGAAAAGATTTGTCCATCCCGTAATTATCGTCAGCATGGAGAAAGCCACCGGCTTCAAAGTACTTTCTGAGCTGTTGAACTTCGCGATCAGTAAAACGGATATTTCCATGACCATTAAGGTAGAGGTAAGGGAACCCGAATAAACGCGGACTGGATAATTCCACAACCGCTTCTTCCGGATTAACTAATATTCCGGTTTGTTTACGAATGAAACTGAGTAGATTCGGTAGAGAAGACGAATTCGAATACCAATCTCCTCCACCATCATATTTTACTCTGGCTATTGTAAACCGGTCGGGATGTATTTTATTTTGAGCGTTCGAAGGCTCTGAATAAAAAAAGATAGAGAGCACACAAAAAAACAGAGTCGACAGGAGTGGTTTACTTAATCTGTTATCCCGGAAGTTCATTGTTTACTTTCTGTCCCCCTAATCAAAAATATACTCACTTTTTCACTTATACAGTTATCCTCTAATTGTTGTTCCCGCTGAAAACTCTCCCGGGTTTCAAGGATCTTTGTCAATTTAAGTACATTATCAAATTTATACCTCGAAGTAAATCGGGTGTGGGAATCCGGATGGAGATAAATCATTAGATATTTTTATGGGACAAGGAAAGAGAGATTATCCGCCCAGTGTATAACTGCGAGACCAACTAAGGCGAAAATTATCACGAATGGCAGACATTTGACAACGACCCGCATGAAGTTTTTCTCACCGGTAATTTGAGCCGCGAATCGAGCTTCAATAGCACTTGGGGGAATAACATCACCCAGGCCGGCAAGCAACGCTATTCCTGCAGCAACGACGATTTCATTTCTGCCGAGAAGAGAAAGTAAGAACGGAATACCGAATACCATTGCTGATGCAAATGCGGAAACACCTCCAAAACCGGGCAGACTGATCACCATCCCAAGATAGGTCAAAGCCAGGGGGAGCGAGAGGACAGTTACTACCAATAGACCTCGAACTCCTGTCAAAGTCATAATTTGCAGAAATATTCCAATACCCGCGAGCAATCCCAGCACCGGTAGTCCGGTGAGTAACGCTTTGTAAACAGTCCTGTGAATTTTGATTGGTTTGCCGGTAAACAATCCGATTCCCGCTCCGATTAGAAAGATTAGCGGAGCCCCAATATCCGGGACAAATTCCGGAAAAATTCTAACGAGGAACATCAGTAGAAATACGACAATCAGAGGCAGGAAAAGGATAAAACCACTTTTATCGGATTGGATCTCAGGCAGGTTTGCTACAGCAAGAGATGTATCGGCATTTCGCAGGTGTTTGAAAGCGAGCGTGAATGACGTGAAAAATGCTAACGGGAAAGCTATCAGGGCAAGAGGTCCCTCAAAGCCAATATAGGGCATATCAACGCCTTGGCCGATTAGCATAACAAGCAGGTTTATTGGAGGTGCAATCATTCCGAGCAGAGATACGAGTGCTACCATCGCGGCAGTTGTGAGAACCGGAACACCGAGTGCAATAAGCGCCGGAGCCATCAGAGCGCCTGTTGTGAGAACGGATGTTGTCGTTATCCCTGTCAGCATTGCCGGGAACATTATAAACAGGGTTACTATCAAGACCAACAGAACCGGCTGTGTAGCAAATCGCGTGATAATAATCCTGGCAAGTGTCCCAAGGGCACCATTTTCATCAATTACCCGCATGAAAATTAATGCGGTGAAAATGATGAGGATAGGATCGAGGTATGTAAAAATGCCCTCAACCAGGTGCCTTATCGGTATGCCATTTCCCGCAACAAGTGCTCCGGCAATCGCTCCGAATAATAGAGCTATTCCGATGGGTTGTTTACGCCAGAATGCAGCGAGCAGGAAAACACCCACCATTGCGGTGAAAATTAGCCAGCCATGAGTTAAAATATCTGGATTGTTCAAGTTTATGTTACCTGCCTCAATCGTAAGTCGCTCAAATCTCGCAATCCCTTGTTTCGTGGAGAAGGGACATTCCTGTCCGTATTAAAACAAACACAAATTTGCGGACAGGAATGTCCGCACTCCCCGGGTTTGGGGAAGAAAGTGAGAGTTTTCATCATAATTAGTATCCACGTGCCGCGCCACCGCGCCTCTTGTCTGCTGCTCCTGTTATCATACCCGTATCATTATCAATTGAAATTCCATGAGCACCTCCGAAATATACGTGATACGGTCCTGCAAAATGGAGTATGTAACCTGTCTTCTTAAGTTCTTTAACCGTCCTCAAATCAAATCTGTTTTCAAGGACAAGGTGTTCATTTGAAGGGAAGAACCGGGGATAATCTATTGCCGATGAAATGTCCATCCCATATTGAGTAGCATTGACTACTATTTGAGCCATAGCTGCGGGAATTCTGCTGCCTCCGGGTGTACCAACAATTAAGTTGACCTTACCATCCTTTAACATGATCAGGGGAGTCATATTTGAGCGGGGTCGTTTCCCTCCCTCAATTATATTGCGACTCGTAGGGATTTTATCTTTTAAACTGTCAGGGGGAGGTACTGAAAAGTCCTTCATCTGGTTATTCAGCAATAATCCCGTACCGGGAGCCATTAAACCGGCTCCGAAGAAATGATTAATTGTCTGGGTTAGAGAAACGGCATTACCATCTTTGTCAACGACAACAAGATGTGTGGTATTGCCCTGATCATTTTTATCTGGGGGACGGGTTGCTGATCGGGGACCAGGATCTGAATCCAATGCAATCCCTTCCATGGCTTCTTTTGCAAATTCAACTGTTGCAAGTTCCTGCCAGTCACCGATGTCAAACTTTGGATCGCAAATTGTAGTTGCTGCATCGATATAAGATTGCTGAATACATTGGGATTGAATGTGGGTCGCTTCCGCTGAATGAGGGGCAAATTCGTACACGCCGGCTAAATCAAACAAGTTCAATGCTTCAAGAAGGGCAGAACCACCACGACTTGGAGGTGGCATTGTAAGAGCTTCATACGCGGATAATGATCCCGAAAAAGTCGCATGCAATGGCTCGGTTACTTCACTTCTGTAGAATTCAAGATCAGAGAGTTCCATATATCCTTTCGAGTTCTTAACTGCATTGACAATCGATTCCGCTATCGGACCTCTGTAGAACGAATTAAAGCCGCGTTCAACGATTGAATTCAGTGTCTTTGCCAGGTCTTTCTGGCGGAGAGTATCACCGACTTCAAATGGCAGGTCATCATTTAAAAAGACTTTGCTCAAAATGGAATCGGAAGAAATGTTTTCGTAGTTGTTCATAATTTGACCGGAAAGCGTCGGATCTACGGGAAAACCATTCTCAGCAGCATTAATTGCATCTCTTGCTAATCTTTCCAGTGGAAGTGTCGCCCAGGAGTGAAACATCTGTGCCCAACCTGCTGCAGCACCAGGTACGCAAACAGCTGTGCCACCATGCCCCATCCTGGCATGATTTGTATCTGCGGGATCGTAATAAAAGCTCGGATCAACTTTTAGAGGCGCTTTCTCCCGGAAGTTAATAGCCTTTGCCTCACCGTCAGCCATTCTTATCACAGCAAAACCTCCACCTCCAAGACCTGAAGCGTGGGGCTCGACAACGTTGAGCATAAAAAGGGATGCGAGAGCTGCATCAACGGCGTTTCCACCGTCTTTCAAAACGTTGAGCCCAGCCTCTGCAGCCAGTGGATGAGCTGCAACAACCATCCCATTAGTTCCCGAAACTGGTGGATCAGCTGGACTGAGGGGGATAAGCTGATACTTAGGACCACAACCGGTAATGGTTAAAAACAGTAGAGCAATTAATATCGAAAGCGAAAAGAATTGCCTGAATATGGATTGTTTTTTCATTGTAGGATCCTGCTGTTGAATTCTCTTTGGGCTATCTTTCATCTGACAAAGTCTCCAGGTGGTTCGGGCTTCTGAAATAGTGTTGCAAATTTTAAACATTTTGAAAGAGATGTTTAGTTTGTTAACCGAATTAACACTTTTCATTTGCCAATCTACTAATATAGACTAACTTGACGAATTGCGCAAACCACAATACCCGTATGGGTAGTCGAGAAAAAGAATCTTAAGACATCATACCTGTCCAAAATAGACAATTTGAGTGTTCCTCTTTCCCGTGAACACGGGAAACCAGATGCATAACAAATTCTACAACCTGTTTTTTAGTTAGTCGCTCGTAGTAGAAAAATCGAGTTATTAAAAAGTGTCCTGAGTCTATGCACTTAGATAACATTGTTTTTATGCTGGATTCCCAATCAAGTTGGGAATGAGGAAGTCAAAGTACGGATATATTTTGGACAGCAATGATAAGACATCCGTGTTTTATTTATCTTCAAGAAGAGTGTTTTTGAATTGCGAAATCCGTTGAAGCACAAATTTCGGATCCTCAGCTCTCATCAACTCCTTTCTCAATGCAGCCGCATCTCGCAAGCCTTTGGTATACCATCCGATGTGTTTGCGCATCCTGTGGACAGCAGTCTGAACATTGAAACGCTCGAGCATCAACTCATAATGCGATATCAGCGTGTCTATCCGATGAGTTGGTTCAGGTTCGAGGACTTCTTCGTCTGTAGGATACCCCTTTTCAAGTGCCTGAAATATCCAGGGGCGTCCACATGCCCACCTGCCAATCATAATCCTGTCGCAGCCTGTTTCAGAAACCATGTTTTTTGCACCGGAATAAGAAACAATGTCTCCGTTCCCAACTACAGGGACCTTAACTGCGCTTTTAACTCGTCCTATGACATTAAAATCGGAAACCGTACCTTTCCATCCGCGCACGTATTTCCCATGAATAGCAATCAATGAAGCTCCGGCCTGTTCAGCTGCAATTGCTGCATCAACAGCGGTCTCATCAGGTTTTTGATATCCCGACCGGAGTTTGACAGAAACTGGAATATTGGAGGTTTGTTTTACTGCGGAAACTATATTGCCAATTAGATCGGGATCCCTCATTAAATACCCACCACATGAGCGTGAAACAAACCTCTTCACCGGGCAGCCACAATTAATATCAATCATGTCCGGTTGCCAGTGTTCAATAATTATTGGCACTGCATCGGCGAACTGGGATGGATCCGATCCGAATAATTGTACTGCAATTGGACGTTCATCTTCACGAAACCTTGCCATATCAATGCTTACAGCCCCCATTCGTCGGGTGCCTTCAGCCGAAATTACCTCAGAGTATAAAAGCCCTGAACCAAAACGGCGTGTCAACCTTCTGAAAGGTGAATCAGAGACACCTGCCATTGGAGCGAGGATTTCTCCGGCAGGAAGTTCCCAATTTCCGATAAGATGAGTCGGTTTAGGTTGATTTTCGGCTTTTTCATTTTTATATTTTAACTTTTTGTCAAACATTTATTCGATCACTCGAAGTTAAAGAGCATAAAATGTCAAGAAGATGCCAACTAACCGGACGGGGACCCCGAGTCGGGAACACAGTCAGCCATGCACACAACGTCAACAAAAGACGATGGAATATTAATTTACAAAAAGTACGTGTTCTTGTAAATGGTAGAGTTGTGCGGATGAAGGTCAGCACAAAGGCAATTAAGTCCGGTTTAATAGAAAAACCAAGGTTCATCCCGAAGGCTCCGAAGCAGAAAGTCCAGAAATCACAGGTTGCAGTTGCTGCCGCAGTTGCTGATGAGGAACCAATTAGCGATTTCTTCTCAGAAGGCTCCGTTGTATCACGCATATTCAAACCAAAGCCGAAAAATGCTGACGGATCAATGGTAGAAGAAGATTCAATTGAAGAGCAGTTCTTGAGAGATACAATGGAAGATGAAACTCCCGTGAACCAGATGCCCGATCTGCCAAAAGTACCGGAAACTCCTGAGACACCAGATACTCCTGAGACACCAGAGTCTGCAGAGGTTCCTGAATCACCCGAAGCTGATGAACCTGCTGAATCCAATACCGAATCATAACGGTGTCGATTTTCGATGAGAATCTCACAAAAGTTTGTTAAGTACGATCTCGTTTCGAAATTAATTATGAGTTTTCTTCCCAAAGTTACTTTTAAGTGAGCTCACTCGTTAATTAATTAAGAGTTTTTCAGAAGTTAAAAGGGCTGATGGATAATCCACCAGCCCTTTTTTTATATATTTATCAAGTTTCGCGACCGTGGGGAGGACGGATATATTTATCCGTCCTTTGAATCACTTATGGCATTTCTTGAAAGCAGTGTCTTTGCGAACGAAGTGAAGCAATCTCTTAAGGTTTATATATACAAATAGATCGCTTCGTCTCTTCGTTCCTCGCGAAGACGAACATCAGTCATTACTTTCGGGAAATGTAATATGAACCCTGAACTTGAATCAAAGACGATAGTCCATATCACCGGGATCATTCAAGTATGCGGCGAGAAGATCGATAGTTGCTTGAACGTCATCCTTGTGTACCGTTTCCACGGTTGAATGAACATAACGGCATGGTATAGAAAGCGTAATTACGGCAGCACCTCGAGGCACTTTCTGCATTGCACCGGCATCTGTTCCACCTCTGGGAAGGACATCCTTCTGGTATTTTATCTCTTTTTCTTCAGCTAAGCTGCACATACGGTCGAATAGCTTCGGGTTTGAGATTGCGGCACCGTTCATAAGTGAAATCGCAGCACCGTCACCGAGTACGGAAATATAGTCCTGTCCACTTGCACCTGGTAAATCGTTTGCGAGCGTAACATCCAGTGCTATTCCAACATCAGGGACTATTCCGGAGGATGATGCAAAAGCACCTCGCAAACCTACTTCTTCCGGAGTTGTACCAACTACATAGATGTCTGCCTCGCACTCACCAACCTTGCGAGCGGCTTCAATCATGCAGTAAACTCCGACCCTGTCATCAAATGTCTTACAGGTCAGGCAGTTTCCCAATTCCCCCATTTGCCTTTCCAATGTGATCGGATCCCCGATTTTCACCAATTCATCAACTCTCTCCTTTGGCAGGCCGAGGTCGATAAAATAATCTTTTAACTGAAGAGTTTTCTTCTTTTCTTCTTCTGTTAAAATATGTATGGGTTTTGAGCCAATTACTCCCAGCAGGTCTTCCTTTCCAAGCACTTTAACGCGCTGTGCCATAAGCGTTCGCGGATCAAATCCACCGGCTGGATTAAACCTCAGGAATCCCTTATCATCAATGTAACTCACATAGAATCCAATTTCATCGATATGACCGGCAACCATGATTTTTTTTCGTTCCCCGTCAGGTCCTGTGCCTTTCCTGAAACCGATTACGTTTCCGAGTGTATCAGTTGAAACTTCAAAGTTGAGAGATTCCAACTCCTCTTTAACCAATTGTCGAACTCGATCTTCACGTCCTGACACACCGGACATTTCGACTAATTGTTTTAATAATTCCATTACTTACTCCTCTTAGCGGTATATTAATTTATCTTTGCACTTTAACGATTCGCCCTCTCAAATCAGTTGAAGCGCGAATGCTTGAATCAAGATTTACTGCTTTTTCCCGGTCATCAAAAAGCCCAACCTGAACGACCGTAAGTTCTCTTCCTTTAAAGACTTTTTTAATATAACGAACATTTCCCCATTTCTGGGCTATTTGTCCGACTTTCTGAGCACCTTTGTGGTTTTGATAAGCGCCTAATTGCACCGTCCACTGGTCGTTTTTTTGGGGGTTACTGGCTGATGAAGATTTTGACATGGGGTGTGCAGATTTCACTGACAGCTCTGTAAGATCCCGAACTGAGCGGGGATCCGGACTTTGACTGAGTCCTTCAAACTCCGGATGTCGACGTTTTAAAAATCCCCAGTATTTTTCTGCCATATCGAAATCACCTTTTGCCATGTGGTATTGCCACAAGCGGTTCAGCGCATGAGCACTGAATGGCGATCCGGGGTATAAGGCTACAGTTCGGTCAAAATAAAATCGAGCAGCTTCACCATCAGTTTCGTATACTCCCCGAAAAAACTGTCCGGCAGCGGTTTCTTCAGGTATTGAATCTATAATTCCTCGAAGAGAATCTGTATCACCCTGTATAAACATTGATAAAAGCCTGTCATCTGTTTCGCCCGAGTGGTCTCTACAGGCTGTATTTTCCGGTCCCCACATAAAAAAAATGGTGGTTAAAAGGAATATTCTAAAACAAAGTTGTTCTGGGAATCGGTGTGTTTTCATGCTATGATTCCCAATTCAGTGGGACTTTGTCACAGTAGAGGTCTATATTTAACCATTGACTGATACTAACTGGGAACTTCGTCATTACCGCTCTCTTTTTGGTGTTCAGTTTCACCCTTTTCTTCTTCGTAATCACCAGATTCATATTGGATGATCTTATTATTGAGGTGTTTAATCTCGTTGCGGTATTTTCTGATCTGAACGTGGTGACGCAATTGATTGAAGAAAGCAATGAGTAGAAAGGAAATCATCCCAATCGCAAACGAGAAGAAGATTACAAAATACAAGGGGATAGCGCTCAGGCTCCAGCTCAAAAATCGCACGTCAACAATTGCTGAATTCTGATATGAAATGAACAGAACACCGAGTATTACAATTGCGATAAAAATCCATCGCAGCGCCCACACAATTACCTCCGAAAAAACAAGAACGGTTGAGATGACCTGTAATGGATATAATGCTTCAATCAAGCAATCTAAAGCTGTATACATCAAGGATCATAATCAGGAAAATATATTGATACATCACAACAAAAGCAAGGGATTCACTGACTGAAGTATAAACTTAAATATGAACTGTGAAGTTCCTTAATTTCATAACAATCGATACTCATTCAAATTCCGGAGCCTAAAACTCAATGATTCGAATCGAAAATCCAGCTACAACTTGAATAATTTGATAATTCCATTTATATTAGAATGTTATTGCTAAAGCGGAACTCGATAGTCCCATCACGACTAAGTTCCGAATAAATGAGTCTTAGATTGGAGTTTGCCATGAACAGGTGGCCTATTTTTATTTTATCGATGCTGTTTATTGGTCTTGGTTTTGGTTTCCTCGGCTGCGGCGAGGATGATTCAGGCCCAACAGGACCAGTGCTGAACGCACCACAAGAACTGGTTGCAACAGCCCTTTCCGAAACGCAAATATCTCTTACCTGGACGAATGTGGATGAGTTCATTTCCGGATACAAAATTCAAAGGGCAGAAGGTGCTGGAGGAAGCTTTTCGCAACTTATCCAACTTGAGGGTGATGTAAAAACCTATACAGATTCAGATTTGTCTGAAGGCTCGACCTATAAGTATAAAGTACAGAGCTTTCAGCGGGATACCGATTCTCCCTTTTCAGGTGAAGCTTCAGCTACAACCCCACCAATCGCTCCGAGTGATTTGATGGCAGAAAGGGTATCCGGATCTGAAATAGACATTTTCTGGACAGATAATTCAGCAATTGAGGAGAACTACGAAGTCCAGATGCGCATATCCGGGAATCCTGAGTACGAGACGGTTGCGACATTGGACCCGGATGTAGTTGAGTATTCAGTGACAGATTTGGTAGAGAGTACAGTGTACCAGTTCCGCGTCAGGGCGGTTTTTGGTGAAAATTTCTCAGCCTGGTCAAATATGGCTCAGCAGGAAACAGTTGTTTTCACTCCCACGCCACCAAGCGAACTTGAAGCAGAAACTATGGGTAGCAGCGAGATTGCTTTAACCTGGGCGGATAATTCTCACAACGAGGAAGGTTTTGTTATTGAGCTTAGCTTGACCGGTGAAGGTGAATGGTCACCGAAAGACTCTGTAGACCGGAATTTCGGAACTCGTCGAAGATTTACAGTTGGTCAATTAACCGGTTTGACCGAATACTATTTCAGGGTCTATGCTTACAACGATTCAGGTCCTTCTCCCTATACAAACATAGTTAGTGCAACAACTATCCAGGGTCCACCGCTAATGCCAACTGATCTCGTGATAGATGCACCGAGCTATACACATGTTGAGATGAGTTGGACTGACAACTCTTTAGACGAACTCGGTTTTATCCTCGAAAGAAAACATGAGAGCAGTAACTGGGGGCAGATAGATTCGCTGGTAGAGAATACAACATCTTTTAATGATGATGAAATTTTCCCAAGAAACAGGTATATGTACAGGATCTGTTCAGTTAACGCAGTCGGTAGGTCATCCTGGCTTGCCTCTGAGGATTGGACTGCCGTTCCGGACGGTCCTCCAAATGCTCCCACAGACCTTGAAGCAACTCCACTCGATATGGCAAGGATAAACCTCCGTTGGACAGATGCATCAAATAACGAAGGTGGATTTATTCTGGAAAGAAGTCTTTCCGGTGCAGATGATTTTGCGGTTATTGCCGAACTTACTGCTGGTGTAGAGTTTTATGGCGATACAGGTCTTGAACAGGAGACGGCCTATGATTACCGCGTGAAATCTGTTCGCGAAGATGAAGATGGTTATTATGAATCGGATTATTCAGATATTGCAACAGCTGCCACTTTCGGTCCCCTGAGTACACCTGCCAACCTGGTTGCGATACCGGTGAACACACAAGTGATTCGTCTTCAATGGCAGGATCAATCATTTGCCGAATCAGGTTTTATTGTTGAAAGGGCGCCAGGCGGGGAGAATAATTTCAACATTATTGCTGATGTAGCTCCGGATACGCCCGTGCACGTTGACTCCGGTCTTGATGAGAGCACAGAATACTCTTACAGAGTTAAAGCCTACATGGTAGATAACGGTGATGTTGAAGAATCTGATTATTCAAATATTGCAACAGCTGAGACATTTTCTCAAACTATTATCGAGCAGGGATTTGAGGAATTTGAAGCTGGATCTGCGCCTCCTGAAGAATCAGGCTGGGGATATTATAACAGGAACGAAAACTCCGATTCGCGTCTTTTAGTTTCTGAGGAACGAGCTATGGAAGGTGGCACAAAAAGCCTGTTCTTTAATGATATGCGAGGGAATTTAGAAAACTCAATTGTCGTGCTCAAAGAACATAGAAGTGCCGTTCGATCAAATGTGAGGTTTAACCTCTTCTTCCCCTCTTTTGGTGATATATTTGCAGTTCGAGGTGGCAATCAGAATAACCAGATTGCGTGGGAAATATATTTTGCGACACATCCTACCGATGGAAATATTGTTGCCGTCCGTCAAGGAAATCAACTCCTTTACACTCGTGGTGTTAATTTCCCACTTGGACAATGGAATACCGTTGAGGTAATCTCCAACTGCCTTGCGAGCACCAGCGATGTAATAATCAACGGAACTCCTTATCGGTCAGGTTGGGGAGCTGCCAGCATGGCTACCGAGGGAATAGTATTTGTCTGCTTCTCTGGCAGTGTTGAAAATGGAGATAGTGTTTGGGAACAGGCCTATCTCGACGATGTGTTGATTGAAGAAGTAGTCGACGAAGGTGCTAATGCATTTGAAATGCCTAATCCCGGTCCAGTCCGAGATCAGGGTTTGAATGTCTTTGATACTGAAACGTTGCCGGTTTTCCAGGCGAGGTAGGTAAGTGTCACAGAAGTTTAGAAAAGTGATGATAGCGAACCGCGGTGAAATCGCGGTTCGCGTCATTAGAAGCTGCCGTGAAATGGGGATTTGCACGGTTGCTGTCTATTCCGATGCCGACGAAACAGCACCACACGTTATGATGGCGGATGAAGCGTATCATATCGGTGGTTCGCAGGCAAAGGACAGCTATTTGCGGATGGATGTTATAATCGAAACCGCAAAAAATGCATCAGTTGATGCTATACATCCCGGTTATGGATTCCTTGCGGAAAATGCTGAATTTGCTGATGCTGTTACGGATGCCGGGATGGTCTTTATCGGACCTCCTGGATCCGCAATTCAGTCGATGGGCTCAAAAACCGTGGCACGTCAGATTATGAGCAAAGCCGGTGTGCCGGTGGTTCCGGGAGATAAATCCGGACTTGACAATGACGAAGCTGCCTATGAATCGGCGAGGAATATTGGTTATCCCGTTCTGATCAAAGCTGCCATGGGCGGAGGCGGTAAAGGCATGCGTGTTGTTCGTGCTGAGGAGGATTTAATCCCTTCACTCAACGCTGCCAAACGTGAAGCTCTTTCGGGATTTGGGGATGACGAAGTATATCTTGAGAAATTCATCGAAGGACCTCGTCACATAGAGATTCAGGTACTGGCTGATACTCATGGAAATTGTATCCATTTGTACGAACGTGAGTGCTCGATCCAGCGACGACATCAAAAGGTGATTGAAGAAGCACCTTCCCCGGCTTTAGTAACACTCCCGGAAGTTCGGGAGCGGATGGGAAAAGCGGCTGTGCAGGCTGCGAAAGCTTGTGGATATGTCAATGCTGGAACTGTTGAGTTTCTCTTCGATCCGGAAACATCCGAGTTCTATTTTCTGGAAATGAACACCCGGCTGCAGGTTGAACACCCAGTGACGGAGTTCGTAACCGGTCTTGATCTTGTACGAGAAATGCTGCTGATCGCTCAGGGACATCCACTGACAATAAATCAGTCTGATATCAGCCACACCGGGCATTCAATTGAATGTCGTATTTCAGCGGAGGATCCTGCAACGGGATTCCTTCCGGATGCAGGAACGATATCCGGACTCAACCGTCCGGATGGGCCCTGGGTACGAGTTGATTCCGGGGTAACGATGGGCAGTGAAGTCGGGGTTTATTATGATCCTCTTGTTGCTAAGCTGGTCGTATGGGGACCAACCCGAGAATCAGCGATTCGGCGCATGCACCGAGCATTGTCTGAATACCGTGTTTCCGGTATTAAGACAACAATCCCATTCGCGAAGCTCGTCATGGAGCATCCGCGATTCATATCCGGTGATTTCGATACCCGTTTCATCGAACAGGAATATCAGGGTAAACCAGAAATAACCCCACCGGATGAAGCAGTAAAGGCTGCGATGATTGCTCTTGCGTTGTACGAACGCGAACAGGCAAATCGAACAGGTTTTGGGCACAGTCAGAATTCAGAACCAAATTCCAACGGCAAAGCCAACGCCTGGAAACTTGCTGGTAGAAAAGCCGGTATGAGGTAATCACATTTCATCAAGCTGTAAGATTGTACGGGCACGGCGCACCGTGCCCGTACGACATTAGTGTAGGCGTTGCTGCCTGCGAATTCAACTACCGCACCAAAACCACCTTTCGCATCTCAGTCTTCTTCCCGACGTTCATTCGCACAACATGAACTCCTGCCGGAAAGTCACTTGCATTCCAGACAAATGTCTGATTGCCTGACGCAACATCCCCATCAACCAACCGCGAGACCTCTCGTCCATTAACATCAAACACCGCGAGCAAAACCTGATCCGCATGAGGCAAATATATCGACAACTTAACCGATGAATTAAACGGATTGGGATTTGCTGGATAAAGCACGGGTGAAGTCGGTAAATCCGTTAAATCAGTTAAATCCGTTGTGAATGACCACTCCTCCACATCGACTGTCCAGCGAATTGTATCTGCTTCAAATCCATCACGGACGATAGAGGTGATTTCGTACTGTCCTGTCTCAAGAAATGTAACATGAACAGAAGCACTGTCGCTTTCAAGAGGTTCAGGATTAAACAGCCAGGAGAATTCAAGTGAATCCGATTCTTCATTAAAGGGAGTTATGACAAACTCAAGCGTTGAGTCGACATAGGTCGACAATTCTAACTCGGAAGGCCACCACGACCAGATTGCTGAGCGAACAATGATAGTCCATGTCACTTCGTCATTTTCATCTTCGTGAGAGACAAGAGCTTGAAGCTGATGCCTTCCTGACTGATCAAACGTTACAGAAACAGCGTCCGCATCACCAATTTCCTCCTGTCGTCGGTCCCGATGTGTCAAATTCCAGATTTTCTCCACTTCGATTTCCTCAATTGCAGTCACATCAATCCCGAAATCGATTTCAGTTCCCCGTTGTACAATCAAATCAAGGCTGTCAGGTTCATAGTTGCGGATGAAGAATTCCTCAACATGAACCAACCATGCCACTGAATCCGCGAACATGCTGTCGGATACAAAACACTCCATGATGTGATCATCAAGTTCTTCGAATATCAGAGTTGTCAAGGTGTCCGTTGAGACCGTATCCTCTTCAACTGTCCAGCAATAGTAGAGTGAATCATCCTGAAAATCCTCGGCCTGCACAAAAAACTCAACAGTATCTCCCTGCAGTACTGTGAACTCCAATTCCTCAGGGCTAAAATACACTATCTCGGGAGGAGAAAACATTAGAGCGACGTTTATAAGAACACCGTCGATTGATCCTCCGTCAATGGCTCCTATACTAGCTACAACTGCTGATCCATCAGGTGAGGCTATAACAGATTGATGTCCCAGTACAAATCTCTCTTGTTCATTGCCATCAATCCTGCGCCATTGTTCGTTGCCTGCAAGATCTGTTCGTATAATAGCGTTTCTTCTTGGGCTAGATGCATTTCCCACTATTGTAAAACCATTGTCCCGCATTTGAACAAGAGAGAATCCCCATTCCCGATCACCAAAATCAAAATCGGTTGCCCATAGTTGATTGCAATCTCCATCGACCCTTAGCAGAAGCCAATCAACTCGACCTCCGGTTCTGTGACCGGTTGCTGCGAAACCGCCTTCACGACATGATATAAGAGAAGTAATCATGCCTCGTCCATAAGATCTCGACCAAAGAGCATCTCCTTCAAAATTGGTTTTAAGCAGCCAGGCGTTATTCTCGTTGCTTCTACCACCCATTAGAAGTCCATCACCTACTTCTCGCAATGTCCATAACCAATTGCCCTCATATACGTTCTCCCATAAAATGTCTCCAATGCCATCAACCATAACCGCATATGCCTGGTGACCTTCACCTGATCTCCCAACAGCTACAAATTCCCCTGATTTGAGTTCAATCACTGCGTGACATTGGGCTGACCATTCGGGATCGGAATAGTTTCGCCACCACATTCTTTCACCCTCGGAATCCGTTCTGAGTAATGAAAACCTGCTGCCATCTTCATCGGTAACTTCACCTCCAAACAGAAATCCACCTTCTTCAGTTTGAATTAGACTAAAAGCCCGGTTATTCACGCCACGGAATCTTTGATCAACATAAGTACGCTGCCAGAGCTCCTCTCCATTCACATCTGCTGTAACAATCCAAAACCCGGAGTTATTACCGACATGATTAACTCCTGACATGGCATAATTTCCCTCAACGGTATAAAAAACGTCATGAAAGAGGTTAGTTTCGTCGTTGATATCATAGAAATGTGTCCATTGGTTTCCTGGCTGGGCGTTAAGTGAAATCGTAGATATGGTAAATATCATCATCAGGAGGAAAACGGAACGAATCTTGATTTTAGGTGGTGAGGTCAACTTACCCAAAAGGAATCTTGTCATTGTGCAATCCGCTAAAATTACTAATGGAAAATCGTTATTGGGTTAATGGTTATCGAAACTATTTCATCCGTTTGGATAATTGGAAGTTAGATAATTATTTATGGATTGTCAAGCGAATTAGTTCAGGTGGAGGAATTGATTGTTGTATGTTTTTTGTAGGGGCTGAAAATCTTCAGCCCTTTCGGTCTGATTGGGCTGAAGATTTTCAGCCCCTACAAATTGTGACATTACATCCGAACAATTTTATTTTATAATTGTCACGGGTGTAATTCTGACACTGATCGACGTTGAAAGCTGCAGGTAATACATTCCAGCAGGCAGTACCTCAGCTCTGAGAGTGCCTGTGTGTGTCCCTGCAGGTATCCAGGTTTCTGAAAGTTGGTGAACGTGTCGTCCTTTCATGTCAACGAGATTAATCGCGACATGTCCTGAATATTGCAAAGTATATGTAAACTTAGCAACCGAATTGAATGGATTCGGAAATACCTGAGACAGAGTTATGTTTTCCGGAATCGAGGGAATTGACACTTCGGGAATAGAGTTCGGTGAATACATCCTCGCGTGAATTTCACCATCTGCTCCCCAACCGTTAACTGCAAGATAGAAATCTGCATCATATACACCTTCAGCCACCTGATCAGCGGAGAAAGTGATATCCCACTCGGTTTCACCATTCGGCATTAGCAATTCCAACTCCGGATTAGGGATCAACCAGGTTGCGTAAATATTGTATTTGAACATCCTGTCCGACCTTTCTCCTTCACCTTTCCAGATGCCGATAATTGTGCCATAACCGTGTTCAATCATTTGTGTTACTTCGATACCTCCGAGGCTGTATCCCTCTCCGGGAGGCGTGAGCTTAAACAGAGGTGTTACTTTGCCATCATCAACAGTCAGTAATGAAATCAAATGAGTTGATGGATTTGGTTCGGAGAGAATATATAAAGCCTGTATGTTGCCTTTCATCGCAAGTGCCTTGACGGGAAAACCGTTATTAAAACGATCCAGTTCCCACAATTCATCGTCACCACGGACAATAATTCCCTCGTCTCCGGCGAAATAAATATTAACTAATCCTTCACCGAATATAAGATCAACTGTTAATGCCCGGTAAACGTCAAATCCGGCGGGATCGAAATATTGCTCGCCTAATTCACCCTGAGTTGAGAACTCGACGATCTTTTCTTCATCACCACCGTAGATCAGGTGATCTCCACCCGAACCCAGATCGAGAAAACCTGCGCCATCAGAACCACCGGGCTGGTCGAATTGGTTTACCAGTTGATAATTCTCATTGAGATGGTATATTTGATTAGGATCTTCACCGTTGTTTCCGCCTGCTATAAAGTAACCATCTTCAGTCCACGCCACACCCTCTATTTCATAATCATTGGTGATAGCGCTAATGTCTATGACTTCTATGCGAACACCTTCCCGCCAACTTTCAACTGGTGTCGCGTAAAACGGGACGGTAGTCTGGTTTGTGAACTCAAATGCAACATCCACGCGCTCACCGGGCTCAACTTCTGCTCGGAGTGTGTCAATTGCTAATCCATCGAGTGCGTTGTGAGGGAAATGCATCCAGCCACGGTCGTTGTTTGAGTCGTCCTGATCCCGAGGGAGGTCGGGATTTCCACTGTCGATGCAAGGGGAATCACCTGATAGTAAAAACCATGTCGAATCAATTCCGAAGAATCCGGGATCTTCCTCAGAATTCTCCTCACCATGCCAGCCGAAGCGAACGTGGCTGTAATCGACCCGGATATGTTCGGGGTGCCAGAAATGGGGTTCTTCACCCCAGATAATCGAGCTTGTTATATATATCCTTGTTCCCTCACCTGAAAATGCAACGTTAGCACCCTCCTGCCCGCCATGGTTATTGATGAATGTACAGTTATTAACTTCGAGCCATCTGTCATGGAAATTTCCCCAGACCGACAATGCGCCTCCTGCAATTGCTGTATTCTCGTAGAAGAGATTGTGATGGATATGAGACAGGGGTATATCCCATGCGGCAATACCGCCACCGACTCGGGCTTCGTTTTCGATGAATCGGCAGTAATAGATATTTGCATCAACTTCGTCTCGCAGCAAAATTGCTCCACCGTGGTTTCCCTCACCTCCAACAGCCGAGTTGCGGTAGAAATCACACCACTCAAACACCGGACGACTGCCTTCATTTCGCAGATATACAGCTCCACCCATTCCGGACTGGTTTTCAGTAAAAGTACAATGTGAGACCAATGGGCTTGAAGCGAAATACAACCCAAATCCCCCGCCTCCGCCACCGGCAATGTTCATCTCGAAATCACAATACTCGACTCGCGGATCGGAGTTTTGTTCAACACAGATCCCACCACCTGTCCAGTTAGTACGGTTGGATACGAACCTGCATTCTGTAATTGTCGGGGATGAACCGTAAGCAATCTCCATTCCGCCACCATTTTGGATTCCGTTATTCTCATTGATCAAACAGTTCGCAATAACCGGATCAGCTTCCCAGATCATAATTCCCCCTCCAAATCCTCGAGCCATTCCGTGAGATATCCTTGAATGCTCAACGATGACCTTTCCTCCACGAATGAAGATATTTCCTCCAGCGGAGTTTTCATGACCATGCCCCTCACCAATATCCCTTCTGCCATGTTCGACAATGCAAAAGCTCAGGCGTGAACCCTCATCAGCCTCCAGAAAGCGTATTCCGCCCCATCCTGCATCCTGGCCAGCAGGTCCGAAGTAGATCGAGTCATCCTCTGTTCCTTCAGCCTCAAGCGTTCCGAAAACTAAAAAGGGAATTCTATGATCGGTGAGTATTTCCACTCCGGGCTCAATAGTTAGAGTCAGATTATTAGGAACGGCGATTTCACCTACAACAAGATAAGGGCTGCCATCCCGATCCCAAACTCCACTTACTTCACCACGAACTTCGGTTTGGGAAAGGACTTGTGTAACCGTTCCACATATCAGCAGAATTGCTGCAATCGAAAAAAAGAGGAATGTTGATTTCATGTTTCTTTCCACTATCAAAAATGAGACGGACAGGGGTTCTTTTATATAAAAGGTAACGTAATTAATTTATTGATCATTTGCAAACCATTATTTTATAAAATAGGAACAGGTTATTAAAGGTAGATTGATCAACCTTATAACACGGCTCAAAAATATTTTCGTATAAATACTTACGAAGTTTCTGGCTGTTTTCAAATGAACGAAGTGAATGTAAACTGCCAGATTACGCTTAGCTTGAAATCAGGCAGTAACCATTCAAATCAACTTGCGAAAATACTTTCAAGTACAGCTAAAACCTGTAATCGAAGGCACTTATTATTGGACAATCCGATTAATTTGAGATGGCATATATCTAATTGCAGAACCTATTTCAAAATAGTCACCGGATAAATTCTATTTCCATTTAGAGTTGAGAATTGAATGTAATATTTACCGGCGGGTAGCATCTTACCATTCAGGGTGCCTGTATGAGTCCCTGCTGGTTTCCATCCATCTGTCATGTTAAAAGCAGTTTTTCCGTTGATATCAAAAAGACTAATGGTGATTAGTCCAGAATTTTGAAGAGTATAAGAAAAACGGGCAACCGAATTAAACGGATTTGGGTAAACGGTTGATATCAATACAGATACTGGATAAGCGGATTCATTCCTAATCGGAGAACTATTCGGAGAAAAAATCCGCGCAGGAATTTCACCACCTTCTCCCCATCCATTTATGGTAAAATAGAATTCGGAATCATATACACCCCCAGGCATCTGTTCTGCAGTGAAAGTAACACCCCAAACAGCTTCTTCCCCAGGTTTCAGAAGTTCGAAATCAGCTTCAACGATGAGCCATGTCGTATAAAGTCTGAACGTAAACATCCTGTCAAGCCTATCACCCTCACCCTCCCATATCCCGATAAGCATACCGTAGCCATTCTCAAGTCTCTGAGTTACCTCCAATCCGCCCAGAACATATCCTTCATCCGGGGGTGTGAGATTTAGCTGTGGTGTAACTCTTCCATCATCCACGGTTACCATTGATATCAGATTGAATTCGGGATTTGGTTCGGGCAGAATATAAACCGCACGGACGTTACCCTTCATTGCGAGTGCCTTTATTGGGAATCCGAATTCGAATCGATCCTGTTCCCACATCTCATCATCGCCTCGGATAATAGTACCTTCAAATCCCGCATAATAAATATCCACCATCCCGTCGTTAAATGTATGATCAACAGCCAAAGCCCTGTATACTTCGAATCCGGCAGGATCAAAATATTGTTCTCCCAGTTCTCCCTGTGTTGAAAACTCAACGATTTTATCTTCGTCTCCTCCGTAAATCAGGTGACCTCCTCCCGATCCAAGATCAAGGTATCCAGCTCCCTCAGAACCACCAGGCTGATCAAACTGGTTGATCAGTTGATAATTTTCATCGAGGTGGTAAATCTGGTTTGGATCTTCACCATTGTTTCCCCCGGAGATGAAGTAACCATCTTCCGTCCAGGCGACACCCTTAATTTCATAATCATCGGTTATTTCGCTTATGTCAATGATTTCCATCCCGACACCTTCTTGCCAGCTTTCAACCGGTGAAGCATAAATCGGGACGGTGGTTTCATTCCGGAACTCAAGAGTTACATCAACTTGCTCTCCGGGCTCAACTTCAGCTTCCAGAGTATCGGCTTCTAAACTTGCAAGGGCATTTTGTGGGAAGTGAACCCACCCACGATCGTTGGTTGAGTTGTCACTATCTTCCGGAAGATCGGGATTTCCGGTGTCTATGCAGGGTGAATCTCCAGCCAACAAACACCAGGAAGAATCCAATACAAACAATCCGGGATTTTCTTCTGAATTCCCTTCACCCTCCCATCCGAATTTTATATTGCTGTATGTGACATTAACTCGTTCGTTTTGCCAGAAATGCGGAAGTTCGCCCCAAATGATAGAGCTGGTGAAATCGAGTCTTGCCTGTTGTGCGATGAACGCCACATTGCCCCATTGTGCACCACCAGTATTATTGATGAAAGTGCAGTTTTGGATCTCAACAATTTGATTATCAAAATTACCCCACAATGATAGGGCTCCACCAGCTGCGAATCCTCTATTCTCATAGAACAGGTTGTGATGAATATTAGATTCAGGATTATTTAGGGCAGCTATCCCACCTCCGATTCCAGTTTCGTTCCTGATGAATCGACAGTAATAGATATCGGCATCGACATTATCTCGAAGCAGAATTCCTCCACCGTGATTCACCTCACCACCGGGACAGGTGTTGCGGATGAAGTCACACCACTCGAATACCGGCTGACTGCCTTCATGCATGAGATAGGCTCCGCCACCGTTTTCTGCATGATTCTCCCTGAAGATACAATGTGAAAGGATAGGACTCGATGCCAAGTTTGTAAACAGTCCACCCCCTCCTCCACGTGCGGTATTCAACTCAAAGGTACAATTCACGATCCGTGGATCAGAAATGCTCTCGATGCAGATACCACCGCCTGTTCTGTCAGCCAGATTGGCAATAAATCGACACTCGATGATTGTCGGAGATGATCCGTGAACCACCTGTATTCCTCCCCCGTTATGAGCTGAGGAATTTTCATTTATCAGGCAATTTTCAATTTCCGGATCAGACTCCCAGATGGCAATACCCCCACCAAATCCAAAAGTTCGACCAAAGGATATCCTGGAGTGCCGGATAATAACTTCGCCTCCGCGAATGAAGATGTTACCTCCGGCAGAGATCTCACTACCTCCTCCTTCACCTTGATCTCTTAATCCATATTCGACAATGCAGTAATTGAGTCGTGTGCCTTCATCGGCTTCCAGAAAACGTAAACCACCCCACCCGTCGTTTTGTTCGGAGGGCCCAAAGTAAATTGAATCTTCCTCAGTTCCCTCAGCGACCAGCGTCCCATACACGAAAAAAGAGATTCCGCTATCAGTGAGGATCTCCACTCCGGCTTCAATTGTGAGGCTTTGATTATTGGGAACCGCGATTTCACCAACAACGAGATATGGGTTGCCATCAAGATCCCAAACTCCAGTGACTTCACCCTGAACTTCTGTTTGAGATAAACCTTTAGATGCAGACAAACATACAAGAGAAACAACAATAAAAAGGAAAAGGAAGGATGTTGATTTCATGGCTCATTCCATTATCAAAGTGACACAGGTGGTAACGGTTTCATTGCAAAAAAGTTAACCTAATAAATTTCTTCGCAATTCGCAAACAATGAATGGAGATGTTAAAGAGTTGTGTTTTGCAAGTGATTTCAGGGCTTCACAAGCCCCAAAAATGCAGTATATTGCTTGCCCCAGACCTGAGGACTCCCTAATTGACCTAAACCACTTGACCTCGAAGGCTATTATGATTATCTTGCTTTTAGTCTGATGCCCGATTATGATCTACAATGCAAGTGTGGCTTGGGCTACTTGTTGCCCAAATATCTTTACGATGTATAACTAATTAGTCAAGGAGAAAGGATTTATAACCTTTTCTTCAGTAAGGAAACCCGGGTAACAAGTAACCCGGGCCACACAAACACAAATTGTTGAAATAAGAATCACAATCAGACAACCCGCACAGCAAAGCAGTAAATTCCAAAGAGGAGGAAATCATGTCGGAATGGTGGGATGCCCTTACAACGATAGAGAAGACCTATGTGGGCTTCGCGTTTCCTTTCACTCTGCTCACAATTATCCAGTTAATACTTGAAATGACGGGTTTAGCCGACCATGCGGGAGGTGATACTGATCTTGATGCAGGCGGTTTCGATCATAGTGGTTTTCTCGATCATTTTGGATTCTTCAGCGTTCGCAACCTTATCTATTTTATGATGATGTTCGGCTGGACGGGTCTGGCTTGCTCAAAGATTGGGTTGCCGATTATTATTTCTCTGCCTTTGGGAGTAATTGCCGGATTACTGACGACAGTGATTATCGGCTATATCTTTTACTTAATGAGCAGACTTACTGAAACCGGTAATGTGACAGTTTCGAGTGCCGTCGGGAAAATCGGGAAAGTATATCTGCCAATTCCTGAAAAAAGGTCTGGAAATGGTGTCATTCAGGTAGTAATGCAGGGAGTCACCCAGGAATTGGAAGCTCTCACTGATGGTGAAAAGCTCGATTCAGGAGCTTCAGTTCAGGTCATCGAGGCAATTGGTCCGAATCTTGTTCTGGTAATTGGTTCGGATGTTTTTGCGGCTAATCAGTAATGTTTGATAAACATAGAATGCATATAAACCCTGTAAAACAGGAGTTAAAATGGAATTATTAATACCAATCACAGCATTAGTTTTTATCGTATTTGCTGTTCTTATCGGAGCGATGCGGCGCTACAAGAGGTGTCCTTCCGATAAACTGCTTGTAATCTACGGTAAAACCGGTAGGGATGTCGAAGGGGTGGCACGTAGCGCTAAATGTATACACGGTGGCGCAGCATTTGTCTGGCCATTAATTCAGAGCTACGAATATCTTGATTTGAAGCCGATCACAATTGATATCAACCTCCGCAGTGCATTATCCAAGCAGAACATCCGTATCCACGTACCATCGATTTTTACAGTCGCTGTTTCGGCACAGGAAGGTACCATGCTAAACGCTGCTGTAAGGCTGCTCGGGTTCACAAAAGATGCAATTCGCGAAACCGCGGAGAACATCATCATCGGTCAGCTTCGTGCGGTTGTTGCAACAATGGCAATTGAGGAGATCAATGTCGACCGTGAGAAATTCCTCGAAAACGTAAGAGTCAGCGTTGGTACCGAGCTAACTAAGATCGGTCTGAACCTGATCAACGTTAACATCAAGGATATTGCAGACGAAAGTGGCTATATTGAAGCTCTCGGTAAGGAGGCCGCAGCGCGAGCAATCAACGAAGCGAAGAAAGTCGTCGCTGAGCGAAACAGAGACGGTGACATCGGTAAAGCCAGGGCTGAGCAGGATCAGCGAATCCAGGTTGCAGATGCAGATTCTAAGGCTGTTACCGGTGAAAACTCAGCCAAAGTCGCCATCGCAAACAGTAACTCAGATCGTCGTGAGCGAGAAGCAGAAGCTGAAAAACGAGCTAAAGCTGCTGAGCGAGTTCAAGCTGCAAAGGCAAAGGAAGAATCATATGTTGCTGAAGAGGCTGCTGAGAAAACCCGTGCTGAACGTGATAGAGCGTCCATGAAAGCAGACACCATCGTTCCGGCTCAGATTGCCAAGGAACGTGTCGAAATCGAAGCTGAAGCGGCTGCTGAAAAACTCAGAAGGGAAGCGAAAGGTATGGGTGACGCAACATATAACGAGATGGAAGGTGAAGCTCGCGGTATTAACGAGATCCTGACCAACCGCGCAGAAGGCCTGAAACGAATCGTGGAAGCTGCCGGTACGGACGCGAACGCTGCTGCATTATTGATGGTTGTTGAAAAATTGACCGAAATCGCCCAGATCCAGGTCGAAGCTATCAAGGGCATCCAGATCGACAAGGTCACAGTCTGGGACAACCTCGGTGGAGGGGGCGATGGCGATGGCAAACCCGCCACGGCCAAGTTCATGTCCGGCATGTTGGGCGCATTGCCCCAATGGGATCAGTTGTTCAAGTCAGTTGGATTTAACCTCTCTGATTTGTTTTCGAATGCTCCAGATCAGCAGGCAGTATTGCAGCAGGTAGAACCACCGGTGGAAGATGTACCTCCGGTTGAAGAAGTAGAAGAGGGTGAAGGGGAAGAGTAGATTGTAATTGTTAGAAAAGCCCGGACTGTTTTTGGATGGTTCGGGCTTATTTTTTTATTAGTACAAACAACCGTGTGGCCCTGGCTACTTGTTGCCAGGGTTTCCTTACTTGACTCAATTACCTGACAGTACCTGCCGGGCAATCATCTTACCTGTCTTATATTCCCATAGCGTTTTTAGCTGCAAACCGAATTGACTCTTGAATAACAGTTTTCCCAATCTCTTTGATCATTGAGTTCTTCAAATCTCTTTGGCATTGCGAATAGATAAAATAATTTACGAAAAATGTCTGATTACCTGTGTGACCCGGGGTATTCATTGCCCGGATTTCCATATTTGACGTAATATAAGTCAACTAATGTGCGATCACTAGAAAAGGCGATTAAGATTAGTAAAGTAACTTGGGCAACAGGTAACCCAAGCCACACGACCTCTTCAACAGCATAAGCCTTCCCTACCGAACCAACATCAACTAAATAATCTGTTCTTTCCTTCCTACATTCGTTAAATATAGGGCGTACTTTTGCTAACTATCCAAAACAACTCTTACTTTCCGTATAAGGTCGATTATTCTAAAAGGTTTTTGCAGATAAGGTTTACCCGGTTGTAAGACTCCTGAATGCACTATTCCGTTGGATGTATATCCTGACATGTAGAGAACTTTAATATCCGGTTGTTTTTCCTGTACTTTATTTATGAACTCAACACCACCCATATTCGGCATTATTATATCTGATACGATCAAATCAACCGGTTTCTTAAGCTTCTTGAATAACGTTAAGCCTTCTTCACCATCCTTGGCAGTTGTAATCCTATACCCCTGTTGTTTCAATACGTCAAATGCCAATTCACGTACTCCTTTTTCGTCTTCAACCAGTAGAATTGTCTCAGTTCCTATCGGTAGTTTTTTGCCTCCGACATCAGGGACGAGTTCATCAACTTTTTCCTCACTCATAGGCAGGTAGATCTTAAACGTGGTGCCTTCATCAAGTTCACTGTAAATCCATATGTTTCCACCACTTTGCTTGACAATCCCATAAACGGTTGCGAGACCTAATCCCGTTCCCCTACCCTCGGTTTTAGTGGTGAAGAAAGGTTCAAAGACCTTTTCCATTACCTCATCTGACATTCCACAACCGTTATCACTTAAGGCTAACATTACATGAGGTCCTGGAGTAACATCCGGATGTAGTCGCGCATACTCTTCATCCAGATAAACATTGTGGGTTTCAATATAGAGTTTGCCTCCTTCAGGCATAGCATCACGAGCGTTTGCTGCAAGATTAACAATTATCTGTTGCATTTGTCCGGGATCGGCTTTTACATTCCACAATTGCTCTTCCGAATCGGTCTCGAGATCTATGTCCTCGCCAATTATGCGTTGTAACATCTTTTCTATATTGGTTACAATATCATCTAATCTGATGACTTTCGGTTCGAGAGTCTGTTTGCGGCTAAATGCAAGTAACTGTTGGGTTAAATCAGCTGCACTATGACCAGCTTTGAGAATTTCGTCAAGATTTTTATACAACTCATCTTTTTCATCAAGAGTTATTAAAGCAATTTCTGAATAACCGATTATTACAGTTAGCAGGTTGTTAAAATCATGGGCAATACCACCTGCTAACTGACCGATTCCCTCCATTTTTTGAGCTTGTTGGAATTTCTCTTCAAGTAATTTTTCTTCAGTAATATCAGTATAGAAACTGACAGTGGATTTTCTTTCGTTAATAAAAAGCCCAGTTGAGCTGATATCTGCGTATATTACTGAACCATCCTTTCGTAAACATGGAGTATCAGCAACTAAAGACTTGTCTCCACGAGCCTGGGCTTCAAATTCAGAGATCACATGTTGTAGGGACTCGTCTGGGTGTAGATCTTTTCTACTCATTTCTTTGAGCTCATCTTCTGAGTAATCAAACATTTTGCATAATGCTGAATTGACATAAACAAACCTCCCTGAATTATTATCAGTTATTAGAATCCCTTCGGGAGATCCTTCAAAAAGTGCCCTATATCTTTCTTCAGATTCACGCAGTGCTAATTCTGCACGTTTGCGTTTCAGAGCCTCCACAAGGGCGATGGATAAGCTCTCAATAGCTTCCTGATCTGCATCCTGGTAGCCACCTTGTTTGTTTGCCAAACCAATCATGCCAATAATTTCGCCAGAATGTTTCAATGGCACGCCAAGGAACTGGTTTATCTTCGGATGGCCTTCGGGAGTACCAATACTTTCGGGGTGATCCGTCAAATCATTCACAATTTGACTTTCCCCTTTTAGTAATGCCTGCCCCCAGATTCCTCCGATTTCCATATCCTTACTGAGTGCAATCGCCTCTGATTCCGCAATTTTGCAGATTGCCCAACCTAAATCACCATAGGATAATGTATCAAATCTACCTGCTTCGTTGATTACGCCTATTAAACCATATTCGCTGCCTGTTAATTTTTCTGCCATGTTAATACAAGTATAGGCTACTTCTTCTTCTGTTTCGCAGACTAAAGTCTCGCGAAAGACATTATTGATTGCCTCAACTATAGCGGTGTTTCTCTTTAACAATTCCCCTGCTTCATTACGTTCGGTGATATCACGCAAAATGCCTAAAACAGCCTTTCCGTCTTTGTATGCAATCTCATTTACGGAGGCTTCAACATCTATTCGTTTTTCTTCTTTGTTTAAAACGGAAAATTCATATCGGGAATCAGGTTTTATTCCCTCTGTTCGCATTTTTTGCCTCTCTTCGATAAGTGTTCTGCTTTCGGGAGCAATAAGTTGCCAAAAAGTAAAATCCGGATTGTTAATTTCTTCGTGTGAGCACTGTATCATATCAAGAAAACGTCTATTGACTATATCGAATTTGTTTCCGTAAAGTACATAGATTGCATCGTTTGAATGTTCAATCACATCTTTGAAATTTCCTTCAGATTCTCGTAAGGCTTCCTCTGTCAGTACTCGATTTGTGATATCCTGGACGGTACCAAATGACCTAATTGGTTTACCTTCTTCATTGTAGTATGTTTCGCACAGTTCATTCACATATTTGACCTTTCCGTCATTCAACAACAACCGGTGAACCATGCTGTAGGGCGTTTTATTCTTTAACGATTCTTTATAAGTCCTGTCCGTCATTTCTCTATCTTCAGGATGAATGTTATCAAGAAATGTTTCATAGGTCCCACCGAATTCTTCAGGGGAGATTTCAAATATTTGAAATACTTCATCAGACCATTTAAGTTCATTTGTTTTCAGATCAAGATCCCAATTGCCTAATTGGGCAATTTGCTGAGCTTGAGACAGTGAGCTTTCACTTAACTTAAGTGAATTATACACTAATTCACGCTCACGAACACGTCTCAGAATCAATCGGGTGCTTAAGATAATCCCACAAAGACCAATTAGCCAAAGGATTCCGTGTCCTAATCCAAGGACTAAAATATGTCTGGCTGAAGTTTCTATGTATGGATCCATTGGAACGGAAACGCTAATTCCTCCTCTTACATCACCTTCTTTGTACCCTTGATGAGCATGGCATTTAAGACAACTTTTCTCAGTGATCATCGGACGCATTAGAAACAGATGTTTCTTACCTTCTATATCCTCAACAGAAGTAACCTCTTTTATTCCGTTGTTGAGATGTTCTAATGCAGTAATCTCACAATTGTCCGGTGCATTTTCAGGTCGGATTGGATTAAGACTTGTTATGTGACCTCGCAGTCCATATTGTTCGATTCCCCGCTCAATAACCTGGCGTGTCATATATGCTGGATTCATTAATGTGAGTTTCTTACCCGAAGGTGTTACAATATCTCGTTCTTTTATATGTGACAGGTAAGGATTGGGAGGTGTATCTTCAGTCATTGGTACATAAACACCGCCATGAGATGCTGCCCAGCGTCGATAGACAAGATCCTTGTTATATACTCCTCTTGCCTCAGCTTTAGCAAAATATAATGCATCAAGTTTCTCACCCTGAATGTTCCAATACAAAGATCCCCCAACTAATATTGTCCAAAATACGATCAATCCGATGAAGTAGCGTCTCCAGCGTTGGGATGGGATTCTGGTTTTCCTGGATTCATTCATAATGTTTATCCTCTTCCGTAAGTTATAGGAACCAGGTATTTTTATTAGAGCTTTCATAATAGCGGTACACCTGTCTAAAAATCAGTATAACAAATAATTCTACGAACCAGGGGATATGCGTGAAATTTAAGAGAAATAAATAATTAATTAATCAAATCCTTTGCCCGGATTCTCATATAATAGTAAGATGAATTTTGAAATGCAATGCATCTGCAAATTAAAATCCAACAATTATGACTCGCATATTTGGTCAATTGCATGGTATCAATAAATAATAACAACTCCAAATCGAATCAAATTGGTTCTTTATTTTAACTGTCTTCTTGTTTAATTAAATGGTGGCAGCCCTATGGGACACTCCTATCGAACCAACATCAATTTCCCAATCCTCTCCTCCCCACCGGCATTCAACCTGACAAAATACATTCCACAGGAGGTATCACCTGCATCCCAGGTAGTTGTATACTTCCCGGCTGTCAGTGATGAGTTCACCAGTTTTGCAATTTCTTGTCCGTTGAGGTCTAATATGTACAAGGATACGTTACCAGGATTTCTTAAGGTGAATGTGATTTCTGTTGTGTTGTTAAATGGATTCGGATAGGGCTTTTCGAGCTGGAAACGGTAGGGCTCTGAGAACGTATTTCCTGCCATTTCAGGTTCAATAATCCGGACATGCCACGAGCGTGACTCTTCAACCTCCTGGGCTGTTACCCGAACCGTCACATTGGTGTCCATTACATCCGAAAAGTGGATAGTGACAGCGTCTACTTCACCAATTATTTGATCGTTAAGCTGCCATAAAAAAGTGACGAGAGTGTCTTCTACCATGCCGTGTTCAACCTGGAAACGGACATCAGCATCAAGATCGACTGTCAACATCGTATCTTCGGGTGACCAGTTAGTAATAAGCGGAACGACCATGATCTGCCAACCGGTAGAAACAGTCCAGTGTCCGTCTGAAGCGAATACATCTAAAGCTAAAGTGTCATATTCCGGGAATTCAAGGATAACCTGATTCAAATCGCTGATTGTATCACCTTCGAAAAACCAGCGATAACTAAAATCCTGGAGTTCAGGATCAATGGCTACAATAGAAAACTCCTGAATCCCACCTGCAGGGATGCGGAAAAGAGAATCTGATGGAATTTTTGTAATTATTTCCGGTGGTAAATCTGCCGGGCTGAGTTTTACGAACCAGCCTTCCTGTGCATCTCTATTATTAATAAACGCGTTTCCTGCCATCGTAATCCCTGAGTCATCATCTAATAAAACCGAATCGAACACGTTATATCCAATTTCACCGCAAATCAATCCTCTTTCCCAATTAAGATTGCCGACTTCATTAATACAAACCACGTAACCCAGCCGATTAGCTTCAAGAGTAGTGTATCCTACCGCCGTTAGTCCCCCATCCGGCATCAGGGAGATGTCATTCAGACAAGTATAACTGCTCCTGTCGTCTCCACGTTCAAACGTCTGCGACCACAAAAACTCGCCATTCTCATCTGTTCTGACTAGAAGACCATTGAAAAAAGAACGTAGACGCCCCGCCTTTCCCGACAGCGCAAATCCGTTATCAGCTGTTCTGACAAGTGAATAAGCCATTTCATACAAATCAGAACCATACGGTTGATCCCATTGCAGTTCTCCTTCTTCATTTACTCTGACCAGCCAAAAATCAAAGTTTCCCTCGCCAAAGCTTCTTGTGTATCCCGCCAGAGCGTAACCATTTTCAACTATTACAATATCCCAGAAACATTCGCTATCCTCACCGCCATAAGTTTGTTCCCAGATGACATCGCCATCGCCCTCAATTTTGACAATATAAGCCTGCTTGTTTTCACCAATCGTAGCTGATCCGGCGAGGATGAACCTGTCATTGCTCAATCCCAGAACGGTATTGCAGGCATCTTGAGGAAAATTACCGTATTCTCGACTCCAGATCTCATTTCCCTCAGCATCCACACGGACTGCTCTGAATCCACTGTTAAATTGCATCAAATGTCCACCCAGAAGGTAACCCCCATCTTCTGTTTGGACGAGATCATAAGCCCTACTGTTTTCTCCCTGGTCATATTCACAAAAAATTAAGACTTGCCCTTCTTCGTCCGTAACTAACAACCAGAAATGAAAGTTTTGATGTCCGGTAAAGGCCCAACCACCCTGTTCGGTTCGGATATGTGACGAGAATTCATCAGCCCCATTTTCCCCGTACAATCTTTCCCACTCTATGTCGGGTTGGGCATGGATTGACCTGGTGATTAAAAACAAAATGGTTGATGCTATTGTTATTCTAAACATATTTTTCCCCGTATTTGTGTGGCCCTGGCTACTTGTTGCCAGGATTTCTTTATGGACAGAAAATGGTCTAATAAGTTCTCGATTCAAAGCAAATGAATTCCGTTTCGTAAGGAAACTTGGGCAACAAGTAGCCCAAGCCACACGGTTGTGGTTTTTAATATATTTCTATGTTATCCATTCTTAGTGGTTCACAGATGTTCTGAATCCAGAATCTTGCACTTGACCATTGCCACTCAACAGGCTCCTTAACAAGCCCCTTTCTAACAGGATTCATGTGAATGTAATCGATTTTGCTTTTTAGTATCCTGGCATTGATTATGTTGAAATCATAACCTCCACCAACTTGCCAAAATCTCCTGACTTTTTGTCCTCTTTCAGTAATACTCCACCGCATAAATAGGTCAGGATTATTGTCTTCTATTTTGAGAAGAGCTTCATAGCTGAAAGATTTCTTTAGAGAAATGAGGATTTTGCTAATCGTATCGTCAACTGATGGTCGTATCAATAAATGAACATGCGTTGGCATAATTACAAATGCCCACAAATCAAAATTTCGTCTGATTCGAGTTTTTTTTAAATGGCTTACAAATAGATCGCAAAGATCTTTATTAGCCAATAGCCTATATCTCTTATAGCATGAGAATGTTAGGTAATGGGCGTAATTAAGTTCTTCAAATCTTTTTTGCATTATGAAGATGTGATTCTTTATTAAACTTCGAAAACCAGTGTGGCCCTGGCTACTTGTTGCCAGGGTTTCTTTACTTGACTCAATTAGCTGACAGTACTTACCTGGAAATTATTTAACCTGACTTATACTCCCATGGCGTTTTTAGCTGCAAACCGAATTGACTCTTGAATAACAGATTTCCCAATCTCTTTGACCATCGAGCTCTTGCGAAGTGATTCAAGCATTTCTCTGAATTTTGTTTTCTCGACATCTTTCACTTCATTTGAAATCCCAACCTTCTCGATCATCTCCTTTAGGAGTGCATCCATATCGATGTTGATGTTATTTATAACGTTGATCACAATTTCTGGTGAAACTGGTGGTTTATAAAATTTGAGATCGCTGAGCAAAGTCTTCGCAAGGGTGTACACTCGGTTTGAGTTTGGGATAATCGATTACTGATTGAACTTAGTACATTTGAATCATGATTACCCTTACTAGCCATTGAAGCTTCAAATCCTCTTTTGGTCTCTCTAAGGTATCCCTCTAACAATGATGAAATTGATTCATCAATTGCTTTTAGTTCCGTATTTGTATATCGTATTTGGCGCAGTTCCTGATGTTGTTTTGCAACAATGAATAGTTTTTCAATCATTTCGCGCATATTTTCCGCAATTGCATCACGGTTTGCTTGCAACGCAATACCAGATTGTAATAAATCTCGACTTGCATGGTCGATATTACGTATTCCGCGTTCTTTGTTCCATTTACGTTTTAAATCTTGTAATTTCTGTTGGAATTTGGTTGAAAGTTGTTGGTCCATTGTAAGTCTCATTGATATTTTAAAGGTGTATATATTGTTTTGCTTTCCTCAATCACACTCAGTTGTAAAATAAATTAAAAAAATCATGTTTCCTTCATTAAAGAATTAAATGTAAACTTCATAACAATCAACTCGAGAATAGCCTCTCCAATTGGCTTGCCCAAATCAGCAAATCCTGTCACTAATGTTTTAAATGCCCCATCAAGAGCTTTTGTCATCTTCAACCAATCATCACTAAATGGTTGATCTTGTAAATTGAAGAGAGTAATTATTCTCATGGTCATCCAGCCGATGAAAGCAGAGTTGTTCATGTATTGAGAAAGTTGTTCTTCATCGGGTTCAGGAAAGAGTGGGAGCTGTTTTTGGATAGCAGATTTGAAGTTTAAACCAATATGTAAGTTTAGGGGATGGACTGTCTTGTGCATGATTCTTAGGAACTTCTCTAAGCTCTCGATTGAGCTTTGCCTCAATTCACTTTTATCTCCAACGACAAGTCTGTTAGCTTCTCTTTCGAGCGATACAAAACCAGAGTGGATGATTTTTGATCTCTTTTCCTCTTCTGATTGACCTAAAACCGAACAAATTTTCTCCACTTGCTCTCGGAAGCAGAAATTCGAGGTTTGATCTGCGGCAATGACTATTACAGTTTGGTAAACCGCTCTAAGCATTGAGATTGCATCTAAATAATGACCAGTAAGAAAAACTTCCCAGCTTTGCCTAAATCTTCCAAAACAAGGACCAAGTACAGATAAGTAGAGAAGGAGATGTTTGTCCTCTGATGCTGGCCGCAAAACCTGGAATCCTGTCAAAGTCTGAAACCAATATTCTATAAATGCGTGAATAGTCTGGTCGTATCCCATGTATTTTTCCGTGATTCGCTTTTGATTTGCTCTATCAATTTCCTGCATTGACAGTATTGACCTTCCAATCACATTTTCTTCATCTGAGAATGCTTCTGACAACCTCTTTTGCCATATAAATTTATCGTCGGTCATAAGTTATTCCAGTTATTTATATTTGTGCTTTCATTGAACCTATCGTTAGAAAGGTGAAAGTGATTCATAAAGAAACTTGGGCAACAAGTAGCCCAAGCCACACGGCTTAGTATAACTCAGGTAAAACCTACTCTTACCAAACCATCATTAACTTTCTACGATTATTCCGGATAAATAGTTTTGAGTACAGGCTTCAGGCTGAGAAATGGCAGGCTAAAGCCTGTACTCTGAACTTTATGCGTATACCTTCTACCGTACTAACATCAACTTCCCAATTCTCTCTTGCCCACCAGCACTCAACCTTACAAGATACATACCACTGGACATATCACCAGCATCCCATGTGGTCGTGTGGAGTCCGGCTGATAAGTTGGAGTTTACTAATTTTGAAATTTCACGACCATTGAGGTCAAAGATGCTTAAACTAACTTTACCCGGGTCTCTGAGATGGAAGGTGATTTCAGTTACACTGTTGAACGGATTCGGATATGCTTGATCTAACCTGAATTCGTCCGGTGCTGTAGTGGGCAATTGTAGTTCAATCACGGCGAATCCGTCAGTTTCGTAAGTAGCATCGCCGTGAATCCACTCGAGATCCGCAATCGTCTCTCTGCTTTCAGTGAATACTCTGATTTCCAACTTGTCTCCCAGGGTAGCTCCGTCAATTTCCTCTGTTGTAAGATCGTCACCCCAAACCGCTAAACCGCATGCACCGTCATTGATGAATCCGGAACCTGCAAGTTCACCTGATGAATAAACACCGATTTCTGCCTGCGCTTTTACAGAAAAAAGAATCAGCAAACTCATATTCTCACCGGTGTTCGCATGAACAGGCAGGAGTCGACTGTCTGTTTTCTTTGCAGGATTCTTCTTGTCAAATGCGAATTGACCTTCTTGTACTGTGTAGATTAAATCTGCTTCACCATCCATCTTGACGAGATAACCACTGCCTTCCCGCATGTCGCCCATGTTGCTGAAACCAAATGCTACGGAATAGAATCGTCCAGCACCGTCTTTTGCCATAATGAGCTGCTCTTCAATTCCCGATAGCGCTACAATAGCATCGACCGGTTCGCGCGGATAATAAGCAATCATCTGCCATCCATCTGACAGCGGGATTGGTGTGTCAGCAGGGATAGACATCCCTTCAAATGTGAGTTCTGCATCCTCATCCAGTTTCATCAAATAACCTTCAGCAGCGTTCCACCGGGGGATGTTGTTGAAACCGAATGCAGGGCTGTAAAAACGTCCCTGACCGTCTTTTAAAAGAAGCAGCAGGTCTTCCTCAACAAGCGGTACCATCAATTCGACCACATCTTCCGGCTCTGGTTGAAGGTTCACCGACACCATATTCCAACCGAGATTGAGTGCCAGAGTTCGCTCAGCGGCTGCAGGGCCATCTCCTATCGTCAGGATTACCGGGATCACTAATTCTCCACCTCTACCATCATGCGTGAAGTTTAAAAATCCCCTGTAAACTTCCGGTGTCAATGCGGCTGAGCTGAGGGTTAATGTAAACGGTAAAGCTTCGTCGGCTTCGATTGTACCTTCTGTCGGTTCAAGTATGAACCAGTCGCGGCGCGTAGCGAGCTGCCATATATCAACTCTATCTCCACCATCGCCTCCTGAAGTATTGTTTAATGCCATCATAACCCAGCTGTAAACATCGTATCTGTTCGTAATAAATATACCACCAGGCCTGCCCCCCTGTTCCGGTCCGGGCTGAACGACCATCTGCATTTCAGGGTTCTCCGGGTCACATTTGAATACAGTTTGGACTTGATCGAGGTTTACATGAATATAAAGTGGTGAACCATCCGGATCATCAGGCCAATATCCAAGCCCGTAGATCCTCACACCCTGTCTATCGATTTCAGCATGCTGGTTGCCTTCGCGGTCAATTCCCAGGATATCATTGGTTGTTGCTGCAATCCAGAGCCATTCCCGGTCGGGATCCCATGCGATCGCTACAGCCGGATTGTAAGGGCTTTCAAATTGTGCTCCGACTTCCCCATCGGTGGTGAAACCAACTACGAAATCAGTATCTATTCCCCAGATTAGCTCACCATCGTAGGCGAGGTCTCGAAATCCGCGAGCGGTTTCGGTTGGTTGAGCAAAGGAGTTAACGAATTCTCCTTCGCGATTAAAAATATAAATGGCTGGATCACCGCCGTTTTGACCAGAAACAAAATATTGTCCATCAGCATAAACAACGCCTTCCAGGCGGGGATCGTCAACATCTGCGCCAAAGTGATGATCCTCTCTCAGAACCCATGGATCAACATCAGCACCGCCCTCGATTGAACGCTCGCTTGTAAATGAAACAGGTCCGGTGCCACCGTTATTAATGCTAAATTCAACCTCATCTTCACCTTCTAATGGTAATTCGACTTCGATATCCTCGATGTCCGCTTCAAATTCAGACCATAACATCTGCACTTCCAATTCGACATCCTGTTCGCCCTCGATTATCTCGGCTTCCACTGTCATTGGCAGATAGTCCTCGGCAGTGAAATTGAGCTCATATACGCCTTCAGGTAGTTCATTGAATTCAAATTCACCGTTTTGCGCCGAGAAGCGGGTTATCTTATAGGGAGACATATCGATTTGAACATCTGCCATGACATCACCGGTTCCGGCATCGGTTACAGTTCCGATAATATTTCTGTTAACTGTTTCGAGCGACATCACAACACTCATCTCAAAAACCGGTTGATTCTCGTCATCGAGATTGAACTGAAGGATTGTATGATACACCCCCGGCTCAAGCTCACCCGGAACTATAAACGCTTCAAGTTCAGCAACATCACGTGCGGGGATTACTCCATCCTCAGGGTCAACGGTCAACCAGTTGGGTTCATTTATTCCATCGTCAGTTATCCTGATTATGTTTTCATTTAGACTTCCAATCCAGAGGTCCTGTCCATCATGGCCAATTCCGAAAGATCTTGTGTCAGTTGTTACCGGAAAATTCTGAACCTCGTCCCAGCTCCATTGACCTTCTTCATCTACCTGGATGTCAACCTGCCAGGCAAAGAAATTCTCGTCATTAGGATCAGGTCTCCATGATACCCAGAGGTGTCCATCTTCGTGTTCAGGTGCCCAGTAAATTCGACCTCTGAAATCCTGGAAGTTTTCGGCGTCAAGTAGATTTTCGACCAGGCCAATCGGTTCAAATTCGTTATTCATATCAAGAACTATTATATCGATACTCGGAGGAGCCTCACCGGGACGTCCGAAAATTACGCAAAACAAGTATTCTTGTTCCGGATCAACCGTGCAGGACATTAAATACCCTCCGATATCAACATTTCCGAGGTTGTTACCTTCCATGTCATAGCGGACGATATAAATATTTTGCCAATGCGCTGCGTAAAAAACTCCATCATAGTATCCACCGCCCAGTGCCGGAACATCGGGTTGAACTTCGTCAACGACTTCAAGTTCACCGTTCGCTTCACGATAACCAGTAAAAACTCCTTCTACGGGTTGCCCGGTGTTCGGGTCAATGATTGTATGGGTTGCCCACATAATCTCATTTTCAAAATCGCGCGCTAATCCAAGAGTTCCGCCATGTTCTATCTCAAGTTCTGCTAATACATCTCCCGGATCATCACGGCGAGGTCCTCTTCTCATTTCATTCTGCTGACGAACACCAAAATAACGGGTTGTATACTGGACGTCTTCTTCACCATCATTCAGCAGAACAAACTCTGAGACAACTTCATCTTCAGGTTCGACATAAATCCCAAAACCAATTGGGTCGGCAGTGATGGTACATTCTGCTTCAATTGAGAAAATCAACGGCAGGATAAGAAAAAGCAGGAAAAAGCGGTTTTTAAATTTTAGCATTTTGCGCTCCAACTGTATGTTAATTTTAAAAATCCAAATAGAAGTTCGGTCAGACCTGAGATGTGGGCAGAAAAAATACTTCATATTCAGAAATGGTAAGCAATAAAAGCTTTATTGTCAAGGTTGAACGGGCACCTGAATTTCTTCAATCAAGTGCTTTCTTTAAGAAAATTCAAACCATCTGTATGAATAAACTGCATATCTGATGAAATTATTCAAGTTACATAATTTACATCAGGTGATAAACCACTGAGTTTACAGCAATCTTGACTTATTGAATAAATAAAGTTAACTTACATTATAACTTTTTTTCCGGAAATCGAATGTCTCTGAAAGTTTCAAAGTTCTTACTTATTTTACTTCTTGCGAGTACGGTATTCGCAGAACGACAGATGCGATCAATTGAGCAACTGCAGAGTGAGATTGAGAAAACAACGGAATTTGACCAAATCAAAGTTGAACAACTCCGTGTTGAAACCGATGGTTGTGATTTAGTTTTAAAATGGAACAGCTCCAGGCATGCGCACCCTCAAACCAGAATCCCATTATCAGGTTACATGATATTTTGCGGCAGCGATCCACAAAATATCCAACCACTAACCAGAACCAGAAACTCTATCTTTCGACATAGGGGAATCGTAAACCAGAAAGGTCTGTTTTATTCGATAGTTCCCATTTATAACGGTGATGAACCTCTGAAATTCCCGAATCGTCTTAGACGGGATGGTGGTATTCTTCTCGATTTTGAGGATGAAGAATATGATTTTCAGCCATTCAGCGATGAAGAGGATCTCCATCCTGATTCGCTGGAATTATCCGAAGAAGAAAGATTGCAGGAAAGTGAACATTCCCTGAAATTATTCGGAAACACATGGAAAAAACTGCCCTTTCAACGTACGGTGCTGACGGATACTACTGTATGGACAATTGGAGTCTTTTCCGATAATCCGCGAGATGTTTTCCCGCAAATGCATGCATTCGGGATAGGTGACGGTGAGAATGAAGTCTATTATGTGTTCCGAGGAACACGGATGGTGTGGGAACATGAATGGATTGTTGCAACTCAGGATGTATATCCACGTGGAGGCTGGCATGAATTCCGACTTGCAGTTGGATATGATTTCAAAATCAGACATGGTTATCTACCTTCAATAGATGAGCTCTACTTCATTAATGACAATGATGGAGTTCAAAATCCGGTTACAGTATATTTTGATGACCTGAAGGATATTACCGCATCGATACTCCCCGATCCGGAACCGAAAATCCGCTGGCGCTCGCAAGAAGACCTTGAGGTTTCCGGTTTTCCCATTACCTTCACATCATCAGTAGACAATCGTGATGCAGAAGATGAAATCTCTTATGAATGGGATTTTGGAGATGGAGTTACAAGTGAATTGCCAAATCCGGTACATGTTTACTTAACCGATGGTATATACACCGCAGCTCTAAAGGTTGAAGATGATGCCGGTAGAACGGGATTTGTACAAACTGAAGTCGAAGTCGGAAATGTTCGGTTTCCAAATAGAATATCCGCACTCTTTACCGGTGATATAATGATCGGGAGGCGTTACGAGCAGAACAATGGAATAATTCGACGAGAGGGACCTGAAGCTGTCTTTGAACGTATTGTCGAAAGATTTTCACAGGCTGACCTCAGGGCAATTAATCTCGAGATTTTGCTGACTGACGAAGGTCAAAGACATGCGATGAAGAGCATTGTTTTCCGATCCAGACCTGAAAATGTTGCAGGGCTGGCATCCTGTGGTATTGATATAGCAATACTCGCAAACAACCACATGAGTGATTACCAGCGACGAGGTCTGGAAGAGACAATGGAAGTACTCGACGCTGCCGGGATAGGTTACACCGGTGCCGGGATGAATGAGTATGAAGCTCTGAAACCGACATTTAGAACAGTAAATGGTATCAGGATTGGTTTCCTTGCTTACTGTAACCGAACCGGTCGGGATTACAACATGCGCCCCTTCCTCGATGCGACCTACGATACCTACGGGTTCGCATATTTTTCTGCAGATAACATAATCAGGAGTGTGCCGGATGCCGCTGATCAATGTGATGTATTGGTGATGTATACCCATGGCGGCTGGGAATATGAGATTGCACCGACCATGCATGATCCTGAAGGGAATTTGATTGAACCGTTTAATCCGCTGCGGGATGAAGAACCGCCAAGACATATGGTTGAACGTGATTCTGCAATGCGAGAACTTGAGCAGCTCGCGATTGATCTTGGAGTTGATCTGGTAATAGGGGGGCATCCGCACGTATTGCAGGGGTTTGAGGTTTACAATAATGTCGTAATAGCACATTCGATGGGTAACTTTGTATTTGACCAGAACTTCTTTGAAACATGGCCATCGATGATTGTCGACGCCAGAATCGGTAGAGATGGTGTGAAGGAAGTATTCGTTGAGCCATTCTTTGTGGATAGATACCGACCAACTCCGGCAGGTGGGACTTTGGGAAGAAAAATTATCGACAGGCTTGCTGGATATTCATACGACCTGAATGCTCAACTCGTACCGGAATATAACAGAATGCGTGCTAAGATAGCTTTGCGCGGAGAAGATGTCAGAACAGTCGTGAACGAACATGTTGTTTCAGCTCAGATGAGATTCGACGAAGACAGGGGTGTTTATCGCTCCAATCCAATAAAGCTCTCAGATGGTGGTTTTGTTTCACGTATTGTAGATATAACACCAGATGCACAGGATCCGGAATGGCGGGTTTCACTTGGACGCGATGTCCTGTTAGTCGGCAATATGGAGCTCGAAGGAGCTGATATCTGGAATTATAATTCCGGTTCGGAAGGTCGAACCGATGAAATCGCTCGAACGGGCAGATATTCATCTTATCTCATCAGGCAGCAAAGATGGCAGGACGGAGTGACCGATTTGATACAGCGGATTCCTGTAGATATTGAAAGCGACAGGCTAACACTCAGCGGTTGGTTACGTACCACTAATGCAAGGGATGCAAGGCTGTCTTCCCGATTTTACAGTGATCGGTACCAGGATCGTCGAGTCGGAGAGGATCAGCCAGTTGACGAGAATCTGCAAGGTGACCACGATTGGACTTTTGTGTGGGGAGGGCTGGAAATCCCTGAAGGTGCCTTGTATATGAATCTCAGATGGCAGATGTGGGGTGCCAATGAAGGTGCGAATCAACTATGGGCTGATGACGTGGAAGTTGTCAAATGGGAGGAATTTATTCCGTTCGATGGCAACTTAGGAATTGATTTTCCAAACGACTTGTATTATCTTCAAATAGAGACCCGTCGTCCGATGGAGGAAATCGAAGTGAGATATCGGACGAGCAGGCTTGAGATTCAGTAACAAAACCGTGAGCATCCCCTGAACAATAGCGTTTCCTGGCGAAAACTGAGGAAGAAACATGAAAAAAACAACTTTATTCATATCAATCTTTACTTTACTCCTGGTAATCGGAGCCCCGAATTTTTCTGAAGCCGTTCCTCAGGAAGATGTGGTCGGTTTCTGGAATATCGAACTTCAACCGGGATACAACTTTGTAACATTCCCCGTTTTGCCTGATACACCGACGCTTGCCGGGGTGATTGGAAATCAACTCGGAGCGGTGGATATAACTACATGGGATGACCGAATTGGTGGATATAGGTGGGCACATTACAACCCGGAATCTCATCAATGGTCTGGAAACTTGTTTCTTCTGAATAGAGGCACAGGTTACTGGATCAATTTAATTAACGCCGATGAATCCCGGAATCTTGTCACCAAGGGACATCCCGAGGTGTATACCAGATTCAGGTTGAATGATCTTGGCGGTGGTTGGAAATATTACGGACCAACGATCGGGCGCGAGCAGGACCTCACCGAACTGAATGCGAGCCATCCCGGAGCTCTGCTCCTTAGATGGAACAATGATCTTGACAGATTTGATCTCGCTGAGAGCAATAGTGCTCGCGAGTGGTTCTCCCCTGAGTTTGAAGTATTAGCTCCAGATCAGGCATTTCTGGTTTACCAAACCGAAAGAAACGTCAGGTCACTCGGACCTTTGACGCAATTAGAAGCCGAACATGCTGCCTTTATAGATCAGGATGATGAAAATCCGTCAAGAGATGGATTTGGTAATAACGATATAGCCTATATGACTCCACCCTGGCCTCTGATTGTAGGTAACAGGGACGGACTGGCCGTATGCTTTGAAAATGGACAGGCATGTGCCAACGAAATCGTCCTCAACGTCGTTCGCGAAAGCTTGAGGATCGGTGTAAACGGCAACCTTGAGCCTTATGCCGAGAATATTGACCGTTTCGAAATTCCAGGTGGTGGAATCGAGCCCGGAAAATTCAGAATCGCTTTAACGGTAGGGGAGTCAGCACAATTCCTGAATCCCGGAGACCGCGTTTATCTGACAGTTGACGGTCCTCGAGGAACGAGCACACGTTCAACTTCGTTCGAAATTCCATCTTCAAGCGAACATTTCATCCCCGACGTGAGTTTCCCGACTCCATTGATCGCAGCGGGTGAAAGGGCAGTCGCACCTCGCGAGTTCGCAGTAGCCGCTCCTTTCCCAAACCCGTTCAACGACCGTTTCTCAGTAGAGTTCAACCTCCCCGAAACGGCACCGGTGGACTACAAACTATTCGACCTGCAGGGACGCGAAGTCTACAATGTCTCACGTCCGATGACAGCCGGTCTTCACAGATTGACAATCCAGGCAAACGGCATCTCAACAGGAATTTACCTGCTTGAGATCAAAGCCAAGAGACACAGAGGATTAGCGAAGGTCGCGCATGTGAAGTAGGTCTGATTAAATAAAAGATTTTTCCAAACCGCCGGGTGTTAAACCTGGCGGTTTGTTGTTTTTGGTGTAAAATCATCGGGGAGGACGGACATTCCTGTCCGTCAAATTGAATCTTTGTAGTGATGCATTGCTGTAGAGTAGTCTCGTAAGGGCACGGTGCCCGTGCCCCTCTCCCAAATGGGAGGAGAAACATCATACCTGGATACAACATCCGTACGGGCGATTCACGAATCGCCCCTTCGTAGGGGTTGAACATCTTCAACCCAGTACTTTTCTAAATTGACACTAAAACATTCGACAACAATCGAATTTTGATTCTGGAAATATGAAGATTCGTAAGGATACTTGGGCAACAAGTAGCCCAAGCCACACGGTAGGGGCTGAATATCTTCAGCCCTGTTCGAACATGAACACAGACATGAATATGCAGGAAAAGGGTTGAAAATATTCAACCCCTACAAATCACCTTCGCATACCTCGATATGGTGAGATGTTATCCCGCCGAACGGAACATAATTACGTGATTTATGTCGACATAAGATGCTGACCTACGCCTTATCCTCATCAATCTTATCAAAAGGAATATCCCCCAACCCCGCATTCTCACAGAGCTGCCTGATCTTCTGCCGATCTTCAGGAGTTGCCTCTTTATAATTCGACATTATTGCCTGAGTCACTACCACTGCTGCTTCCTGATGGTTTGCCTTCGAAAATCCAATCACCGATTTAACTAGCCAACCGCTTGATTCAATCAAAGAGCCCTTTTCTTTATACATGACACCTAAGACTAAATAAGTCTGTGCCGCCCCATGTTCGTTTCCTTGTCGCTCCTCAATATCCAGCGATTTCTTATACCATTTTTCGGCTGTATCAAAATCCCGACGTTCCTCTGCAATCCTTCCCAATTGATGGTAAGTTGTTGCCATATTGTGATCATCACTTAGTTTTTCAAATAACTTGAGAGCTTTCATAAGCCATTTCTCTGCAGAATCTAAATCATGATTTGATAATGAGAGGTTCCCTAACTGTCCATAAGTCTGTGCTGCTCCATGTCCATTTCCCTGTCGCTCCTTAATTTCCAGTGATTTCTTATACCATTCTTCGGCAGTATCAAAATCCCGACATTCCTGTGCTACATAACCCAATTGATGGTAAGTTGTTGCTGCTCCATGTTCGTTTCCATGTCGCTCATCAATATCCAGCGATTTCTTATACCATTTTTCGGCTGAATTAAAATCCCGACGCTCCTGTGCAATCATGCCCAATTGATGGTAAGTCAGTGCCGCTCCATGTTCATTTCCTTCTCGCTCTTTAATTTCCAACGATTTTTTATACCATTTTTCGACAGTATCAAAATCCCGACGTTCCTGTGCAATCATTCCCAATTGATGCATTGCGACAGCCATTCCCTCTTCATCCTCACTCTTCTTCTTTAATTGCAGGTATGAGGTATAATACTCTTCAGCCTCATTTAAGTAGCGCATATCTTGATAGTAAGATGCGAAAGACTGGATTAGAGCTGCCTCGTAATCAATCATTTCCATCTCACCAGCGAAGTTCAGGGTATTGTGGAAGTTGACTTCGAAATATGAGAACCAGCCGCGCTTTTCGTGTAATTTTTTGGGAGCCAGAAAATCGGCGATTGAAGCCATTGCGTTTACAAATTCCCTTGTCCACCTCTGCTTAGTTTCTTCTTCTGAGTTACTTAATACATTCGCTCGCAGATAACCGGTCAATGCCGGATGGATTGAGTACATATTGCCTTCAGCGGAATTGATTAATCCTGCTCCTGCAAGTCCATTTAAGAAACTCTCGACTTTGTCCGCTGTCCATTTCTTATCGACTTTGGAAGCCATATGTTTAAGGAAATATGATTCAAAATATTTCTCATGCAATCCAAGCGAAATCAGCAATTCGGTCAATTCATCAGGAAGTGCATCAGTTCCAATCTTGAGAGTGGCGTATAACCGGTTTTCGGCTTCGTTTTCGGAGCTTAATTCCAGAGCCTCAAAGTTGGTTTGAAATGCCTCCAATAATTCACTGGACGACTGGTTTTTCAGGCGTGGGATAATTACGCGCATTGAGAGTGGATGACCATTTAATGCGTCCATCAGATCCTTGATATCCTTCGTCTTGCGGTCAATCTCAATACCCAATGCCTGACGTATGATATCGAATAACTGCCAGCGCTCTTCTTCCCACAATCCACCGATCTTCAGCTCAAACAGGTTTTCATCACCAAGCCACATCTCCTGTGAGCGAGAGGTTACAATGACCTTCGTCTTTCCACCTCGAAGTCCCATCAAAAATCTCTTCAATAGTTTCCGGTCTGCCTCTTTCAAGTTTGCTTTGATCTCAGTTCCCGGAATACCACAGACCGATTCGAAATTATCCCAGATGATCAGGAATTTGTTGTCGCGCAAAGCTCCTGTCAGTGTTTCAATTTTCTGGTTTGTGCTCAGGATATTGAAATTCGATCCGAACAGCTTCTCTCCCATACTGGTAAAAACATAATCCGCTGACCGTACACCATTGAAAGCCTGCCAGAAACAGCCGTTTCCGAGCCCGTTTGTGTCGTACAGCCATTCTGCAAACCCACGCGCTAGTGTTGTCTTGCCGATTCCGCCCATGCCCTGCACGAGGATGGCTGGCGCTGTTGAAAGAATACCACCTTCGAGCGCGAGCAGCGCAGCATCCCTGCCAACCATTCCATAGGGATTATCCAAATCGGACTTTTCTTCAGTGAGGATGTATTCTCGAGCGGGTGGTTTTGCTTTGGCAGTGGTGACGAACGAGAAAGCTTCCGGATCGGGAGCGTTGCGGTACAACACCGGGACAAGCCAGTCTTCGAGCGGAAAACTCCCCCGCGCGCAGGTTCTACCGCTCTCGATTTTCATCTGCCTCCTGCCAGCACGGAGTGCTTCGGAAAAGTCTCCGGATTCGAACAACCGCTTGTAAAACGCCGGGATAAACTGTTTAGCACCACTGACCCATAGCGAGTATGCCATTGCAACCACGTTTGGTGTTCCCGAACGGATTAATGAAGCAGCGACGGAAGCGAACGGATTGTCGTCGGAGGGATTTGTCATAGCGGATTGACAGGCATTCATCACCACCGCTGGAATCGCATATTCCTTTATCAAGTCGGCGAGATCTTTCGCACCAACAGGCACTCCTTCACCCTTTTCATTAATAAATACAAGATGCCCTTCAGGGCCTCTTGCCTCATACCTGGATCGATCTATATTCAAAACTCCGCTTGCAGGCTCTCCACCGAAAACGCCGTGACCATCGAAATGGAGGATGTGATAGAAACCTCGTCGTTTATCAAGATGATCAATCAGGTTCTGAAACGTTGGTGGTCGGAGGATATTGATTTCAGCAGGTAGATTTTCCTTTTTAATCAGGTCGACCAATGGATGTGATAGTGAGCGATATTTAACGTCGAGCGATCCCAGAGGGCGGGGGATTAGGAGCAGAATATTGATGACATCCCTGGCGAGTTTTTCCGGCAATTTGTGCGACGTTCCGACATCGTTCATCCGCCGTTCGATCCGGCATTGTTGAGCCAGGAATCCGGATCCGTCGTGGATTAATGCTTCCCAGGGATAACTCAGGACGCGCGGGTCGTCGCTGGAAATGACAAGGGAGAGATTTTTGAGACCTTTATTCTCGGCGTCGCGAAACCAGTGTACGGCTTCACCAGTAGTGAATAAGGTCTTGAAAGCGTCTTTACCCCACGATTTCAATCGGTCAAGAATCCGCTCGGCGGTTTCATCATCTGGATCAAATGGGTATTCAAGGAATTTTTCGAGATACCATTGCAGGTCAAACATCAGGTTGCTCTTCGGTCTGCCTTCGACGTGGAGCGTATAGGGACAGGGGATTTCGACATGTTGCCCGGAAAGTTTTAGGTCTGCCGGATTTAATACAGTATAGTTGTCAGTGTCGTTTATCCGGTTATGCTGAATGAGAAGTTCGGTCATTATTGATTCCGAAGTAAAACGTAAATAGTGATCAAATAGGATTATAATTAAAGTTACGGTAATAGTTATGGATATTCAAGATATTATTAGGTTTACTTGAGTTGAATTATCAAAACTACACTCGTATGGGCACGGCGAGCCGTGCCCCTCTCCTCCATGTCTGAAATGTTCATTTAGGTAGCGTTTCTGGCGGACGAGGTGTCTGCCAGCACGGTATGAACGGGCGATTTGTGAATCGTCCTTCGTAGGGGCTGAATATCTTCAGCCCTTTTCGAACATTAACACAGATATGAATATGCAGGATAAGGGTTGAAAATATTCAACCCCTACAAATAAAAGGATTCTTTCAGAATTGGATATAATTACATGATTTATGTCGGAATAAGATTCCGACATACGAAACAGCCCTTACCCCCCCGCTAAAAGGTTCGCCTCAAAACTAAACGTCGTCTGATTCCGAATCTTGTTTACTTCATACGCCCGTTCAACAAGACGATCAATCAGGTCAGCGAAAGATCTGCCCATGTGCTCCCAGAGATAGAAGGATAGTGAACCCGGGATGTTATTAAGCTCGTTGATGAATACATCCCCGTTTTTTGCGATAAGGAAGTCGATACGCGCAACTCCCCCAGCACCTACTGCTTTGAAGGTTTTAACTGCGTACTCCTGAATTAGTTTGGTTTTTTCTTCGTCTATTGGTGCTGGGATTAGTCGTTTCTGGGCTGCCATTCCCTTTTCTCCAGATGTTTTTGCTCCTTTTTTGGTATTGCCCTTATATTTTTCGTCGAAGGTTAACAACTCGGTTTCGCTAACGGGCTGTTCGAGGATTGAGGGGATGGGTGGATCACCGTCGATTACCGAGCAGTTTATTTCCTTGTCATAGTCCAGTGCCTGCTCGACCATTGCCCGGTCGCAGAATTTCAGGGCGAGGTCGAGGGCGGTTTCAAGCTCATCAGAAGTTTTTGCATATGAAATTCCGACGCTCGAGCCGAGTAGGGCTGGTTTGACGAAGACTTCGTCTTTTAAACTCTTTCTGATTTCACCTAAAACAAGTTCCAGATTTTCATCCCATTCAGAACGACTTACCTGCTGATATGGCAAGTGAGGCAGGTCTTCAGCAGCAAGAACGGCTTTGAAGAGCAGCTTATCCATACCGACTGCAGAACCATGCACTCCGGATCCTGCGAAAGGTACTCCGGAAAGTTCGAGTAATCCCTGCAATGCACCGTCCTCCACAAACGTTCCATGAGTTACGGGTAGAACACAATCTATTTCAACGACGTTAGCTTTGCGGAAAACACGTGGAGTTGCTTCAGTTAATCGAAGTTTACCCCGCATTGGATCTGGTGATGCGACAACTCTTGTCAGTTGATTCATGGGGGGATTTTTCTGTCTGAAGAAACCTATGTCTTCGAGTTGCTCCCCGATATACCAGATATTGTCGCGGTCGAGGTAGATTGGCTGGATGTTGTATTTGTTACTGTCCGCAGCATTCAGAGCCTGATTGCCGGATAAAATGGATACTTCGTGCTCTACTGAGCGGCCGCCGAAGATTATTCCGAGTGTGATTTTGTCGGGCATGGGTTTTGAGTTGTTTTATTATCCTGTCAATGCGCTGTCACACGCCCTCGTGTGACAGAAAAAACAATGACAAATCTGGTAGACGAGGGCGTCTGCCAGCGCGGTTTGAATTTACAAATTATCATACTGATCCGGCAGATCATTTTCCAGCAACATTGTATCACCGGATTTTAAATAGCTTTTTAATCTCTCCAATCCTTCTGTTAGAGACGAAACCACCCAAATATTTTCTTCATCGAAACCGCCTTCGAGTAGCCCTCTCTTTATCGGCTCGATCCGGTTTATCCCAACCAGTACTGCCAGATCACAGGATACTGCCGCCAGTTTGCCTAACTTGTAGTTTTCTTCCGATTCTATGTCGCCCAGTTCAACCATTCCGGGTGTCACAAGGATTCGTCTTCCATCCGTGGCTTGCGACAGAACTTCCAAAGCCGACGCTGCACCTATCGGATTGGAGTTAAATGCATCGTCGATTATACGCACCCCACCTTCACCCTGTTTCGCTTCGAGGCGGTGCTGTACTTGAGGAATAGAAGCAAATGCCCGTTTTATTCCCCGTTTCGGAACTTCAAGCAACTCTGCCATAGCTGCTGCTGCCACAGCGTTTGCGATTGCAGGACGTCCCAACAAGGGAAGATGAATCTCTACTTTTTCGCCATCCTTGAATTTGATCTTAAAGTCACTACCGACCGGTGTGAGTCGAATGTTGCTTGCAATAACTGCGTTTTCATAGTTTTTCAAATCTGAGTCATCTTTTTCAACCCTGAAATAGATAACTTCTCCCTTATGACTTTCGCCTATCTCCCTGCATAGGGGATCGTTCCCGTTCAGGACTGCAACTCCGTCGGGCGGAAGTGACCGAACGAGTTCACCTTTAGCCTGTTGAATTGCTTTTTGGGTTTTGAAACGCTCCAGGTGCTGCAAACCTATGATGGTAATTATTCCGTGTGTTGGATTTACCAGATTGCAAAGTTTGTTGATAGATCCGATTTGGTAAGCGCCCATCTCAGCAACGAAAATTTCATGGTATGGACGTAACTTTTCGCGGATTATTCTCGTGACCCCCATCAATGTATTATAACTGCCAGGCGGTTTGAAGACATTATAATTTTCGGACAGGATAGCTGCAAGGATTTCCTTTGTTCCGGTTTTGCCATAGGAGCCGGTTATGCCGATTACGAGAGGTTTGATTTCATTCAGAATTCGCTTGGCATCGTTCATATAGCGATTCTGAATGGATGACTCAACCGGTTTTAACAACAATACCGCGAATGTCAACATCAGGGGTGCTGCACTTTCAGCCGCAAACAGACCTAACAGAATCAGTGAGTAAAAGTACATGAAACCTAATCCTGAATCGAGTATTCCGGGAGTTCCATAGTAGCCTCGTATCCCCTCAAATAGAAAGATAATGGATCCTGCTGTCAGAAAACTTAGACCGGCACCAGTCCAGAAAATCCGACGGGCACGTGCGGTCATAACCAGTTTCTTTTTAGATGTTCTTAGAAATCGATGAGTAGTAAATCCCCTGTATGAGCATCCTATGATCCAGAGAATAATACCAACTTCATCATAGAAATTAACCATCCGGCAACACCAGGAACCTTCCACCGAACAACCTATACGAAATGCGTAAATTGAAATCAATACAAGACCCAGAAAATCCAGATCAAAAAGGCTCTGCAGAGTCATTTTCCCGGATGGTTTCAACATCCGCGAAGGCATATAATCCTCGAGCTGCAATAAATGGAGAAATCGCTTCAGGCTGCCGGTGTTCGAGTAGATCCATGCTGCAAATGGCAAAAATGAACCAATAACAGTGATTGCTGATAGAAACCTACCCATACTTGTGTATGTTTCCTATGTTTTTTTGTGCGCTTATACCAGGCTCCTGAATTGAATCGTCAGTTAACATCGATTTCCACTTGCGAAACGAAAGTGAAATGATTAACTTAATTAGCTTGAAAAAGCTCAAACAACAGAGATTTGATCTGATGTAAGTTAATCCAGAGGAAGTAAAATGGCAACTAAATATGTCTATAACTTTGGCGGAGACTCAGCCGAAGGTAAAGCAGAAATGAAAAACCTGCTCGGTGGTAAGGGTGCAAACCTCGCCGAGATGACCAATATTGACCTGAAAGTACCTGCCGGATTCACCATAACGACGGAAGTCTGTACATATTTTATGGAGAACAGCAGTTACCCCGAAGGTTTGAAGAATGATGTTGAGGCTTCATTACAGCGTATTGAAGAGATTATGGGTGCGAAGTTTGGTGATGTTGAAAATCCCCTTTTGTTATCAGTTCGCTCAGGTGCCCGGATTTCAATGCCGGGTATGATGGACACTGTTCTAAACCTCGGTCTGAACGACCAGACGGTGAAAGGACTTGTGGCAAGAACAGGTAATCCCCGTTTTGCATATGATTCATATCGGCGATTCGTTTCGATGTTCGCTGATGTTGTTCTTGGTGTTAAAGCCGGAGAACGTGAAGAAGATCCGTTTGAAGTAGCAATTGAAACCAAGAAGAAAGAACGTGGTGTTGAAGAAGATGTAGATTTAGGCGCAGATGACTGGAAGGAATTGGTTAGTGTCTTTAAGGGTATTGTTAAGGAACGCACGGGAAACGACTTTCCTGAAGATCCTAAAGAACAAATGTGGGCGGCTATTGGTGCAGTATTCGAATCCTGGAATGTAGAGCGTGCGATTGCTTATCGTGCGATAAACAATATCCCGGAAACCTGGGGAACTGCCGTCAACGTTCAGTCAATGGTATTCGGCAACATGGGTGATGATTGTGCAACCGGCGTTGCATTCACACGTAATCCTGCCAATGGCGTCAAGGAATTTTACGGTGAATATTTGATAAATGCGCAGGGTGAGGATGTCGTAGCCGGAATCAGAACACCAAGAACCATTGTAGATATGGAAAATGACCTGCCTGAGTGTTATAACGAGTTAGTAACGAACTACCAGATTCTTGAGAAACATTACAGAGAAATGCAGGATATGGAATTCACCGTTCAAAACGGTAAGTTGTGGATGCTTCAGACCAGAACCGGAAAACGTACAGGTCTTGCTGCAATCAGGATTGCAGTTGAGATGGTTGAAGAAGGCTTGATTACAAAGCAGGAAGCACTGCTGAGAATTGAACCTGAGCAATTGAACCAGTTGCTCCGACCAATTTTTGACTTGAATGAGAAACAAAAAACAATCGACAATGACGGACTGCTTGCAAAAGGTTTGAACGCTGGCCCCGGAGCAGCTTCCGGCAGGATAGCTTTCAGCGCTAAAGAAGCTGTTGAGCTTTCCAAAGATGGTGATGAAGTTATTTTGGTAAGGATTGAAACATCTCCCGAAGATATCAAGGGAATGGCTGCATCCTCGGGAATTCTGACCGCACGTGGTGGTATGACTTCCCATGCGGCTCTTGTTGCCCGTCAGATGGGTAAAGTTTGCGTTGCCGGTTGTAAGGAACTTGACATCAATTACGATGCCGGTGAGATGAAAGTTGCAGGTCACAACTACATGGAAGGTGACTGGATATCCATCGATGGAACAACAGGTGAAGTTCTCGATGGCAAAATAAAAACTCTGCCCTCTGAAATTGTTCAGGTTCTCGTAGATAAAACTCTTGACCCGGATGCGTCAGAGAGTTATCATATCTATTCTAAGCTGATGGACTGGGCAGATAACGAACGTCGTCTCAAAATTCGCACAAATGCTGATCAGCCCGATCAATGTCAGGTTGCACGGGCATTCGGAGCCGAGGGAATTGGTCTAACGCGTACCGAGCACATGTTCTTTGGTGGTGATCGGATCATGGCCGTCCGTGAAATGATCCTGTCTGATAACATTGAAGACCGGAAAAATGCGCTTGCGAAGTTATTGCCGATGCAAAGAGACGATTTTGCAGGGATCTTCCGAGCAATGGATGGACTGCCTGTAACAATTCGTACACTTGATCCACCTCTACACGAGTTCCTGCCCCACACAGATGAGGAGATCAATGCTCTGGCAACAGAAATGGGTGTTGAACCTTCAGTCCTGCATGTTAAGATTGAATCCTTACGTGAAGCCAATCCGATGTTAGGTCATCGTGGTTGTCGTCTCGGTAATGTTTATCCTGAGATTACAGAAATGCAAGCTCGGGCGATCCTTGAAGCCGCTGTCATTGTGACTAAGGAAAACATCAAAGTCCTGCCGGAAATAATGATTCCACTGGTTGGATTCAAAGAAGAGCTCTCCCGTCAGGCTGAAGTTGTCAGACGTGTTGCGGATGAAGTTATCGCTGCCGGTGGTGTTGAGGTTAATTACATGGTTGGTACTATGATTGAATTACCTCGTGCTGCAATAGTCGCTGACCAGATAGCTGAAGTAGCTGAATTCTTCTCATTCGGAACAAACGATCTCACTCAGACAGCAATGGGAATTTCTCGTGATGATTCTATGGGCTTCCTCCCATATTATCTTGAGAACAAAATTATTGACAGCGAACCTTTCCAGTCAATTGATCAGGATGGAGTTGGCAAGTTGATGGAGTGGGGTGTTGAAAGAGGCCGTACAACACGCGCCAGTCTCAAAGTTGGTATTTGTGGTGAACATGGTGGAGAACCTCGTTCGGTTATGTTCTGTCATCATATCGGATTGGATTATGTGAGTTGTTCACCATACCGCATTCCAATTGCCAGAATTGCCGCGGCTCAAGCTGTTTTAATGGCAAAATAATGTAGTACAAAGATTGCATTCTTTGTGCAAATTGTGCATATAGACTGCAAAACTATCCAACGAAGAGCAAATCGATGTTCTTCGTTGGATAGTTAACTGAAGAGTACTTAAAGTTTTTCATAAGAATCGTCTTTAATGCTGCTGATTGTTCGGAGTTCAACCGTTCATTGACAATAGTCATTGAACGATTTACAAGTCTCTGAAGAAATTGATCGAAAGAATTGGATAATCAGGTTCATTTCGCAAATCAGGATTATCCAAACGTGTAATACATAAAGTTATTTAGAACATAGTTATATTCAAGAGGAGGTTCAGATTGAATATTGCAGTCCTGGTAAAATTAGTGCCTGATTCTCAAGCGGTCGTAAAGATCGGTGAAGATCGACGCTACATTTCAACTGCCGACCTGAATTTTGTGTTAAATCCATACGACGAATATGCCGTTGAAGAAGCGCTGAAGATTAAGGAAAAAGAAGGTGGTGAAGTGACAGTGTTTTCCTTTGGTGATGATAGCGCCCAAAAAGCTCTGCGTACCGCACTCGCCATGGGAGCCGGATCGGCTGTTCATGTGAAATCGGAAGGTGGTTCAGATATGCTCGGAACAGCAAAATCATTAGCCTCAGTGCTCAAAGATAGGGGATTTGACTTTGTGATTGCCGGCAAAGTTGCTATTGATGATGACTGTGGGGCTATTGGACCAATGGTAGCGGAGTTGATGGATATCCCACATGTTACGGCTGTGCATAGTCTTGAAATTGCAGACGGGAAATTGACTGCCAAGCGTGACATCGAGGGTGGAGTTGAGGTTTTTGAATCTTCCCTGCCAGTCTTGATCACAGCTGAAAAGGGGCTCAACGATCCTCGTTATGCAACGTTGAAAGGCATTATGATGTCAAAGAAAAAGAAGATTGAGGTTGTAGAGGCAGAATCATTCGGTTCGAAGACCGAAGTCATTAAAATGACCTATCCACCTTCACGTCCACCTGGTAGAGTTATAGGTGAGGGTGCTGAGGCTGTACCGGAATTAGTTAAACTCCTGAAAGAGGAAGCTAAAGTCCTTTAATAACCCGGACATTGAGTAAATCTGTAAACACTTAATCTTTGGAATGAATATGAATATTTTAACTTACATAGAATCCCGCGGTGGTAAGATCAGACCGGCGGGATATGAGGCTTTGAGCCTTGGACGAGAACTTGCTGATGCCAGTGGAGGTAAATCTTTTGGACTTTTGATCGGCAATGGTGTTGAAGGTCTTGCCGATGATGTCAAGAAGTATGGATTGGATAAACTTGTTATCATTGAACATCCGGAACTTGAGGGATATTCACCGGAAGGATACCGCGAAGCTGTTCTTGCAGCTGTTTCGGATACGGGAGCAGAGGTAGTTTTGCTTGCTGCATCTGCAATGGGACGTGACCTTGCTCCAACAATAGCTGCCAGATTAGATGCTGCTCTTCTCCCTGATTGTGTAGAAGCTGGAATTGATGACGGCAAATTGACAGTAACCAGGTCGGTTTATGCCGGTAGGTGCATGATGGCAATATCCGCTGTTTCAATGCCGGTTGTCTTAAGCATCAGACCTAAAGCCTTTACTGTTAAGGAAACAGATGAAAATGCTGTGGAAATCAGTAAAGTCAGTCTTGACCTCGAAGGTAAAATCAGAGCAAAATTACTAAAAACAGTTGTCGAAGCATCCGGAAAACTCGATGTTGCCGAGGCGGATGTTATAGTTGCGGGTGGTCGAGGGATCAAGGAAGCTGAGAACTTTAAGCTTGTTGAAGAGCTCGCTAGTGTTCTCGGTGGTGCTGTAGGCGCGTCACGGGCAGTTGTAGATAACGACTGGAGACCTCATTCAGAGCAGATTGGACAGACCGGAAAGGTTGTGAGTCCGACTTTATATATTGCAGCCGGGATCTCAGGCGCAATACAACATATGGCTGGTATGCGCACATCAAAGGTGATTGTGGCAATAAATAAGGATCCTGAAGCCCCGATTTTCAAATCCGCTGACTATGGGATTGTTGGGGATGCTATGGAAGTTTTACCAGCATTGATTGAAGCAGTAAAATAATTTCTATAAGTAACAGAAAAGCAGGGACAATCCAATGAGATGGTCTTTTGTAAATCTGAGTATTTGGGTGATTGTTTTCACCTGTGGATTACTGGTCTTCGAATGTCAGGCTGTTGATAATTTTGAACCGAATAATGATCCGGTTCAGAATTCAATTGACCGGGCAGCTCAATTTTTTGAAGAAGGTCGAATTGTAGAAGCAGAACATCTTGCTTTCAAAACCTTATCAAAACCTGAATTACTGTCAAAAGACCAAAAATTCAATCTTTATAGAATTTTAGCTTTCTGTTCGATCGCGAACGACGACGAGGAAGGGGGCGAGCGATATTTTAAGAGTGCATTAATGCAAAACCCTAACATGTCACCCGATCCCCTCCTCTGGTCACCGAAGATTCGTCGAGTTTTCGATAGGGCTAAGTCGTCTTTCAACATCATTCAGGAAGATATAAAAAAACAGCATCTATCACGGGAAGCGGATTTCTGTCGCCGTGCATCCCTGAAATCTCTGATTATTCCTGGCTATGGTCAATTGGTGAAAGGTCAGAAAACTAAAAGTTATGCCACAGGTTTACTTTTTGCCGGTGCAGCCTCCGCGTTTTTATACGAGTTAATTTCTTATCCTGAAGCGAGGGATGCATACTTCGAAGCAACAAATTCGAGTGATGCTGAAGCAACATGGAAAGAATACAGAGATGCACAGTACTATGTAAATATCAGCGGACTGTTGACCCTGGCGATTTACAGCTATTCCTTTTTTGATGCTTTATGGGCTCATCCATCATTGCCTGATTCGTCTTTTTCGTCACCTTAACACCCCTCCATTGTTTGCTCATTATTTGCATGAATTATTTCAGTCTGTGCAAAACGTGCGTTAATGGCAAGGTTCAAGTTTTTGATAAAACCAGCTTAATAGTTGTTTATTAGGCATATGCATGTTTGGCACGCAGATTGCAACTAATAGAACCAGCAACGCTTCAAAGCGCAGGTTCTATGACATACGTTCAATGTGTGATTTCTCGGAAATAGTTTAACAACATTCGGTACTTGACTTCAGGCACAGCTTCAGATTTCTTCAGCATTGGTTACTCGCACCGCAACAGCATTACATACTGCACAAATTCAAGCATTACTTCAGTTTGATCAAACAGTACAACTTTCGGCATTGACTACAGCACGGTTTACTTCGCACTGATTCAGAACTGCTCCGGAATTAACAACAGCACAGCATCCAGCAACCGGATTGGTTAACAACACAACAACAGATTTACTTCAAGCACTGCAAACAGCCCGACTCACAGCACTACACCTTTAAGCACAACATCAGATTTACTACAGCATTATCTCACAAGCACAGAACACAGCAAGACTTCGTACAGGTTAACAGCACTACTTACAGATCAGCATCAAGCACGATATTCAGAACAGCTTTCAGCACGATTTACTTTGCACAGCTTCAGACAAACACCAGATTTTCTTCATGCACAGCTAACAGAACGACCCGGATTTGCCAACACGCACAACATCAGATTTACTTCAGGCAAGGTTTTCAGCTCAGCACACAGCACGGTTTACTTAGCATAACTTCAGATCAGCTCCGGAATTTCTTACAAGCACTGCACCAGCACTACCCAGGAGTACCAACGAGCGCAACAACAGTACAGCTTCAAGCACGGTTCCTTGCACTGCTAACTGTATTCTCTTCAGCACGGTTTACTCGCACAGTTGACAGTTCAACAACAGACTAACTCCAAGCACAGAATCAGCATAGCTCCAGGGTGGTTTCTCACACAACAACAGCACAGCTTCAAGCACGGTTACTCGCACAGCAACTGCAGTTTACAGACTCGTTTGTACGTATGGTTGCACTGGTTACAAGCACAACGTGTTGAGGGGTTTCGCACAAATGAATGAACGTGTGTATTAAGGTGGACGGGAGTTTCTTCTGAAATTCAGACGATTCTCAACTCCTGAACCTTATACATGTTCGCCGGTTTGGGATGTGTAACGGTATCAGGCTCTCGCTTGATTCCGACAATTATCACTAATGCAAGCCACTGAGACGGATAAATTTTATGCACCCAGACCGGCAACTCCTCTTCACCCTTCAGCTACAGCTGAAGGGTTTTTGCTTAAAATAAGTTCTTTATTTCATTTTGACATATCTTTCAAATGGTGCAGCCCTAATGATCGGTGGAATTCGCACATCCTCCGAAAAGATTAACAGTACTTAGAAATAAAGGTCTCCTTGAAGCAGAGAGTGCAGAGATTCGTGTTCTGTGGTATGTAAATCATACTTAAGACGGACAGATCTCCATCTTCTCTCTATGATACAGATTTATGGCGGTGTTGAGAAAAACTCGACACCGCCATTTCTTTTGTTCTTATCTTCACAAACAAACCGTGAATATTGACAGTCAAAATCGGATGGACTATATTTTTCTAATGTTCAATTTTTAAACATAAAGAAGAACTGAAACCTAATCCAAAAACAACTCGGGTTGGTTATGACCTGTTAGAACATGGACAAGATTTCAGATCTGAAACTGCTCTTAAATAGAAATTTCAAAGTTTTTGGAGGCTACAACAATGGCTCAGTTTGATAAAGTGATAATCCCGGAATCCGGGCAGCGTATAACCATTGAGGATGGTAAATTAAATGTACCTAATAATCCAATAATCCCTTTTATCAGGGGTGATGGGATCGGAATAGACCTCTGGCCAGCAACCCAATTAGTTCTTGACGGTGCAGTTGAGAAGGCCTATGGTGGTGAACGCAAAATAGCATGGATGAAAATCTATGCTGGTGATGAAGCAGTAGAGCATTATGGTGATATGCAGTATCTTCCGGAAGATACGACGAAAGCAATAACAGAATTTATAGTAGCAATTAAAGGACCCCTGACAACTCCCGTTGGTGGCGGTTTTCGAAGCTTAAACGTTTCACTGCGTCAAATTTTAAATCTGTATGCTTGTGTACGTCCTGTTCGTTGGTTCAACGGTGTGCCCTCTCCGTCAGTTCACCCTGAATGGATGGATATCGTAATATTCAGGGAAAATACAGAAGATGTTTACTCAGGGATAGAGTGGGAGCAGGGAACTGAAGAAGTCGCCAAAGTAATCGACTTTATCAAGAACACTATGGGTAAAAATGTTCGACTCGATTCAGGCATTGGAGTAAAACCAATCTCCATTACCGGTACCAAGCAGCTTATCCGTAAGGCTCTTGATTTTGCAGTTGCTGAAAGTCGTAAATCAGTTACTTTCATGCACAAAGGTAACATTATGAAGTTCACAGAGGGTGCATTTAAAGACTGGGGATATGAATTAGCAGTTGAAGAGTACCGTGAACATGTAATTACCGAAGCGGAACTGTGGGATGAAACGATGGCTGAAGACGGTGTTACTCCGATTACAAAGCCCGGTGCATTCGCAGACTTGCGAGGAGGCAAACCTGCCGGTGATCCAAATGGACGCATTGTCATCAAAGACCGTATTGCTGATTCAATCTTCCAGCAGATTCAAACTCGGACTAATGAATACGATGTTGTATGTTGCCCAAATCTGAATGGTGATTACCTTTCCGATGCCGCTGCGGCTATGGTTGGTGGTCTGGGAATGGCACCCGGTGCAAATATTGGTGACTATATCGGTTTATTCGAAGCTACACACGGCACTGCTCCAAAATATGCCGGTAAAGATAAAGTCAATCCAGGTTCCTTAATGCTTTCAGGCGTTATGATGCTCAATCACCTTGGCTGGCGGGAAGCCGGAATGATGGTCGAAAAAGCCATCGAGAAAACTATCGAGGATAAGGTCGTGACATACGATCTTCATCGTCAGATGGAAGGCGCAACTAAAGTATCCTGCTCAGGATATGCCAAAGCAATAGTTGAAAACATGAAATAAATGAGTTTAATTCTACGTAATTGAACTCATTGAGACAATTGGGTTTTATCGTGCTGATGTAATTCTTTATCGGTACGATAAAACCTCAATTGTTGCATGCCATGTCACCAGATATCACCAGTACAAGTCTCATCATTAAACTTTTCAAAGTTTAATAGGTTTGCGCCGGACCTCAGATCTGGTACATAACTTGACAGTTGTCAAAAATATTGTTAACTTAATATGACGTGCTTTAAGTGAATTGATAATAGTCAATTAACCCTTCATCAAGAGTTAATTTATGGCTATTTAAACATTTATGCACTCTGGTCCGGTGGTTTCGAAGGTTATATCCCAGGTCAATACTTACATAATCGGCGTAATCTTTCCTCTGGTTCAAAAGATTATGCGATGAGTTTATTGAATAGGGAATCGGAATCACATCAATTATATAAAGGGGGGGTAATGTAATTGAAATTTGAAATCTCGCTTTTAATGAGGTCAGCCATGTCGACAGTTCCGACAAGGTACTCGAAACACCTGTTTATCTTCACATCCTTTGTGTTGGGTTTCGTATTATTATGTTCTGTGGGAAATCTGGATGCAGCAACTACCGGTAAAATCCAGGGTCAGGTTGTAGACGACAAAACTAATGAAGGCATCATGAATGCCAATGTCGTTCTTGAGGGAAACGACTGGGGTGCTGCAACTGATCTGGAGGGTTATTTTACTATCTTGAATGTACCTCCAGGGGTATATAATGTAGTAATTACCTGCGTTGGTTACCATGAGTTAAAATTCGTGGATGTTTATGTTGCTTCCGACACACCTACAAAAATTGAACCGAGACTTACTCCTGATCGTATGGTTTTGGAAAAAGTTGAGATCATCTACGAAAAACCTCAGGTCGAACCTACCCGTTCTGACAAGCAGCAACTTGTAGACAAAAGAACTCTTGAAGCTGTCCGTCCGGAGAACGTAAAGGATATTTTAAAGATCAGTACCGGTTTCAGGCTGGATGAAGAAAACAAAATCCACGTTCGAGGCAGTAGATCAGCCGATGTAGCAATCGTTGTCGAGGGCGTTGATTTACGCGACCGTCTCGTTGATACACAGATAAATATAAATCTTTCAACCGGAGGTATTGAAGAAGTAACACTTCTCACCGGAGGTTTTGCAGCTGAATATGGACAGGTAATGGGTGGTGTTATTCAGGTTACCACTTCAGAAGGAAAACCGGATTTCTATTCAGGTCGTTTTGAATATCAGACCGACCAGATAATTGATACGTATTCTTTCAACACTGACCAGGCTCAATTTGCTTTCGGTGGACCTGTCCCATACACAAAAACCCTTTTGGGAAAACCCATAACTTTTTATTTCACATCAATGGGTGGTTTAACCGACACTTATGTTGGATTTGATGTCGAACACGATCCGAATGATTATCTGGGATTAGGTATAAATTTGCCGGAGAGGCAAAATAATAATTATCAGTCAACACTAAAGCTCGCTTATCAGCTGACTCCAAAACAGAAACTTTCCATTTATTCATCTGCATCTTACCAGAAGTGGGACATTTACCCGAATGGTGAGGGTGGTATTTCCGGAAATTACGGATATGGATACAAGTACAATCTCGAAAACCGACCCTGGGCATGGAATAGGAGGTTTGCGAATACCCTGACCTATACTAATCAAATATCTTCTCATACATTCTATGAGATGAAGTTTATTGTTTACAGAACGCACTCCAAGGTTCAGCCACGTGGCAAGAATCCCGGTGAATTCACGATGCTTGATGATATTGAGGATACATTTGCTCAGGCTTCAGATCGGAATTCCAATGGTATGCTGGACGAAGATGAATACCTTGATTCGGACGGTGATGGTTTTATGGATGGATTCTGGGATGCGAATAACAATAGGATTTTTGACGGTGGTGGTGAAGGATACGAAGATCTAAATATGAACGGGCGTTGGGATAGGGGTGAAGACTGGGTTGACCTGAATGGGAATAAAATCTACGATGCAGCTGAGCCCTGGACTGATGTGGTGAATCCTCTCACCGGTGAGAACAACATTGGTATTTATGATTCCTGGGATAATTATTCCGACATAAATGGAAACGGCAGATGGGACCCCGCCGAACCTCAATTACCGGAACAGGACTGGAACGGTAATGGCCAATGGGATGGGGAGCGGTTTGTCGATGCGAACGGTAACGGAGAATACGATCCCTGGGAACCCTGGGAAGATTTAGACGGAGATTACATTTGGGACGAGGATGAGCCATTTACAGATGTTAATGGGAATGGCAAGTTTGATTATTCCGAAGGATATGATGATTCAAATCAGAACGGAAAAGTTGACAGGCGCGACCTTGCCGAGCGAGGAGCTGGTTCTGATGAAAGCGAACCATATATTGATGGTGATTTCTGGTGGAACACTGGTGAACCATTTATTGATGAACCTGATCCAATCACCGGAGAATATAATGGTCGCTGGGATCAAGGTGAAGTCTGGTTTGATCTCCCAACATCGTCAAATGTTCAAACCTACGCAGGTGTTGTGTATGTAGGTGAAGAGATGGTTCTCAATGGTAGATATGATGGTCCTAACTTCTTCAATGGAGCGCCTGTTTTTGACGAATATGAATTGTTCACAAAACCGGCAAACTGGTCATACAATTCAGATAGATCCCGTCCAGTCGAGTATTCTTTCGATGAAGATGCTCGTGGTGCAGACTGGCCAGTTGATCTCTTTACCTATAACAGCGATTATTCAACCTGGATAAATCGTACAATTCACGATATTCAGGCTCCGGTATTCGATATGCGTAATGGTGATGTTGAAGAGGATAAGGAGTGGTTCTTAGACTATAACAATGATGGCGAGTGGTCACGAGCAGATAGATTCCTTAATCCTGGCGTTTGGGACCCAACCGCATTCTGGCAGGATCGAGTGTCGACAGAATATAAACTCAGGTTAGATGTCCAGAGCCAGTTAAACCGCTTCCATGAGATGAAGGGTGGAATCGAATTCAGCTACCGGGACGTCAATATGCAGTCTATTGAGCAACCGGATCTTGCATATGATGGAGAAGCGGAATTACCGGACGGTAGTCCTTGGCCTGAAAGAGGTGGGATTCGCGATTTCTACCATTACAATCCAACTGAAGGTGCGGCATACGTTCAGGATAAAATGGACTTTGATGGATTAATTGTTAATGTCGGACTGCGTGGTGATTTCGTTATTCATGATCCGAAAGTTGTTCGGGAGTTCAGAGACAGAGTTTCAAATGATGAACCCGGGGCAATCTATGCAAATCGTGGTACATACAGACTGAGTCCTCGACTGGGAATTTCACATCCTATTTCAGAACAGTCCAAACTGTACTTCAACTATGGTCATTTTTACCAGGCACCGAATTTCCAGTATTTCTATAAATCGGCTACAGCAAACTTTGATGCTAATACAGCAATTGGTAATCCCAATCTGGAGTATGAAAAGACCATTCAATATGAGCTCGGCGTAAACACCCAGTTGTCCGATGACTTCGTAATTGACATTTCAGGATACTACAAAGATCAGTATGATATGATCTCCACACAGGACGAACGGTGGAAGAACTTAACGCTTGATAGATACGCCAATATTGATTATGGCAGGATGCGTGGCTTCGAGATGTCGCTTGAAAAACGTCCGTCAAACCATTATGCGTTTAACTTTAACTACGACTTTTCTTTTGCTTATGGCAAAGCCTCATCTCAACAGGAAGCACAGAATGCCCGGTTGAACAATGTCCCATATAATTATGACGAGCACCCACTTGGCTGGGATGAAACGCATAAGCTCAATTCATACATGACTATACGGTATGGGAAGAACGATTATCCGCATCTCTTCGGATTCAAAATGCCTGACAATTGGCAGATGACTCTGCAGTGGGAATTCGGATCGGGATTACCATATACACCATCAATTTATACGACGGGTATTGACGATTCAAATTTGATTCTGCCAAATTCAGCACGTCGACCCTGGCATGAAAGAACGACATTTAAGATTGAAAAATATTACACCATCGGAAGCTCAGAGAACTCGAAGAAGAGGGATTCAGAGTTAATTGTCGGACTTACGATTAATAATCTTTTCAACAGAAAGAATGTCACAGGTGTATACGGGGAAACCGGCAGCCCAACAGCTTCCGTTCACCCGGATAATCCTGCCTATAACCCGGACAGTAACAGTCAGGAATTTGACGCCAATCCTCGAAATTATGGTCCGGGCAGGAATGTCTTGCTGAGGATAGGCTTTTCGTTCTAAGACCTGGCGGGAGCAACCAGAACTATGTCTGGTTTCGAAGAATTTATTTAGAAATCCAATCATACGGATATCTACAGTCCCCTGGTATGTTTTTTTTTATCAGGTTTACATTGAAAGCGATCCTGATTGATTTCAGGTCAGGGTTGAAGATACTCATTCATCAGGAATATTATTCTTCCTTACTTTAAAGTACCGAAGAATTGGAGGCGCATTAATGCAGCGGCTTCTTAGCTTTTTGCTATTAGTTACAATTATTTTTGCAGTTGGGTGCGAGGATTTAGGTCCCGTATCGGTAAACGAATTTCGTGGCAATCCAATTAATGGTGTTCAGACCGGAGTTCTTTCTCTGGAGGGCAGTCCTTATCTGGTAACTGACACTTTACTTGTTCCCGAGGGTCAGATGTTGACCATCGAGGCTGGAGTAGAGATTCGATTTGATACCATTATCGAGGATGAGATTGAAAAGACAATTCCATTTGAGATAAAGGGAAAGATAATAGCCAACGGCCTCCCCGAGGCTCCGATTGTTTTCACCTCAGGAAAGAAGTATCCGTCACGAGGTGATTGGGATGGAATTTGGCTTTTAAATGCTGATGACGAAAGCAGTTTTGAATATTGTCATTTCCTTTTTGGCGCCAAATACGGAAACAGATATTTATATAATCCCGAAATATATGAGTTCGCACTTGATAGTGTTGATTGGGAATACGGTCTTACGGACAGTGTTCTGTGGGATTATGGATCAATCACTTTACATAAGTCAAGTCCAACTATCAAGAGATGCTTATTCTGGGTAGGCGGTTTTAATGGGATTCACTGCGGAACCGAAGCAAACCCGGTTGTTGAAAATTGTGTCTTTCACGATAATGCCGGTCATGGAGTTTATATTCATAACACAGCAATTCCCGAGGTCAGGTATAATATTGTAACTGAAAATGATGATTATGGAGTCTTTTTCAGGCAGTTACCAAATATCCTTGACCCACGGGAGGACAACCTTGATCTGGAATATAACATCGTCTGGTCCAATTTCTCAGGTGAGTTCAATCAAACAGCTCCGACTGGATATGGCAGAATAACTACTCGAAATGCAAATCTCGATAGTTGTGATTTTAAGTTTAACCTTCGACTGGATCCGTCATTTTTGAATCCTGCCGAGGGTGATTTCAGATTGGGTCCTGAGTCAGCTGCTATCGATGCAGGTCCTGAAATAGCGGGAAACGATGATAAAACAAGACGAATTGAACTTGGGCCCTGGCCTTATGTATATCGCCCGGGTGAACTCAGGGGAAACATTGATGTTGATCGTCTTGAGAAGGCTATAAGTCCATATTACATGTCCAGTAACACCACATTACCACTTGATTCAACGCTTACAATTGAAGCAGGTGTTGTGGTATTGGTCGAGGGATTATATGAATTTAGGGCCGATGGAAGATTAATCACAGAGGGAACAGCTGCCGATCCTGTTAGATTTCTCTTTGCCCACGATAATCCAATACCCGGAAGCTGGATTGGTATTATTTTCCATGCGGGAGGAGACAATGGCTCCATTTTGAGACATACATCCATATCATATGCAAGATGGGGAATGTCTTTCTGCCAGCGAGATGCAATAGTCGACTTTTGTACAATTTCCAACAGTGATTCCATCGGAATACTTTGTGACAACTTTGCATCACCGGAAATAACGAACAGCCTTTTTGTCAATAATGCTGTAGCTGCAATTCAATGTCAGAATAACAGTTCTGCAAGAATCAGCGGGAATCGTATTTCCGGAGGCGCTGGATACGGCATATATGCATTGGGATCTTCTCGACCCGTTATTGAAAATAACGTAATTGAAAACGTCAATGTGGTCGGTGTGAGATTGGAAAACCTATCAGGAATAAAAGTTGTTAACAACACATTTGCTCGAAATGGTTATTATGGCCTCTATTGCCTGAATAACAGCTCACCTCTCGTACAGAATAATATCTTCTTTGAAAATGGGGATGAGTTACGTGGTGGGATCGGGCTAATTGCCGAGCGTTCATCATCTCCAGATATTCTATTTAATTGTTTTTACGGGCATGTTAAGAATCCAATATCGATTTCTTCCGATAATAGCATTGATACGGATGTTAATTTGGTTGAAATCCCATTATTTGTCGATGCAGATTCGGGAAACTATGAACTGAAGGTTGGATCACCATGTTTGGGATATGGTCGGAATCCTGATGATCCCAATGATAACACACCATTTGATTTAGGTGCTCATGGCGTCCCGTCTGTGGATTTGAATCAATAAGGTGAGAGGATCAGTCGTATTAGGACAGGAACATTAGAAATCGAACACTTAGAAAAATACAGGTTTAAAGTGAATAAATGGACATTAGCGTCGAACTATGGATGGCTTAGCGGCGCAGTAATGCTGATCATACTGGTTTTTCTGATTGCTTATCCGAGCAATACTCAGGCAGCCCTTTCAGAACCAGGGTTGGAGGACGAAAAAAAGATTGGTCCAGTAAGGCCGGATGTGTCACAGATAAATATGTACAACCGTGTGCATAGAAGATCGAATATCTGGATGAATATTACTAATTACGGATATTTCGGTAACAGTGGAGCTGGGCAGAGAGATGCAGATGATGATCCCTGTCGTCCGGGTGAATGGGCGCCTCAGTGCGAATATCCGGGTGGATCAAGAGTTAACTACCTTTTTATGGGTTCACTGTGGCTGGGGGCACTGATTCGAGCAGAAGGATACGAGTTCCCCCGAGTTTCAGTAGGAGCAGATGGTTGGATGTCAACCAGAGAGTTTTTTCCGGGTGAAGGAGCAACCTATTCACAAAGAAACGGAATCATTGAGCGGACAACCTTACCTCTTGATTATGACTGCCTAGGTAATTATATAGGATCATTTCGTGATTCGGCAGTTTCAGAACAGGACTTTGTTTGTTCCTATGCAGATACTTTGAATGAAACTTTTTTTGTTGATGATGATGCCATAGACGGACCGCATAATCCACTCGGCATCAAAATCACTCAGAAATCATATGCATGGACATATAACTATGCTCAGAACTTCATTATCATAGACTGGGAAATCGAGAACATTGCTGGAAATTATCTCAAAAATCTGTATGTTGGTCTTTACATTGATGCAGATGTAGGCCATACATCAGAGCGAAGGAGACACGAAGATGACATTTGTGGATTCCAGAAATGGTATACATACGAACGAACTGATGGCGCAAAGGATAGTTCCGTAATTAATACAGCCTGGATTGCCGATAATGATGGAAGACCAAAAAATGTTGTAACGGGCTCGGATTTTTCTGCCCCGGCAGTGACAGGCGTCCGTGTAGTCAGAGCTCCCAATCCGGAACTGAGAACATCCTTTAACTGGTGGATATCCAATGGTGAAGAGGATTTAGATTTCGGGCCGGCATGGAGGGATGATAATGCTCCGGGTGGTTGGACAGACGTTTTTGGAACACCGATGGGTGATGTCAGAAAGTACTTCGTTCTATCAAACAGAGAATTTGATTACGATCAGGTTCTTGTTGCTAATGAGGATTCCATTCGAGCAAGCACTCAACATTTCTTAAATCGTTGGGATAATTTAGACACACTTGAATCCCACGAATGGAAAATCCCCGGTGTTGACGATACTACACCAACCGACCTCACGGAAGACCTGGCAAATGGTTACGATACGAGATATCTTCTTTCATGGGGACCTTTGGGAATTTTTGATCACATTGATGAGGCAGGCAACAGGATTTTCCGTTTGAATCCGGGTGAGAAGTTCTCAATGACAATCGCTTATGTTGCAGGTGATAATTTTCACCAGAGAAGTAAACCTCAACCTACTGATGCTGTGATTGATCCCTATTTGTTCAATTTTAATAATCTCCGATATAACGCAGATTGGGCGGCTCGAGTTTACGACAACCCAATGATAGACACTCCGATTCACGATTGGGGATTAGATCATGATCCATCGGTGAACGATGCTGATGGCTCCCAGGGTGATGGAATCCTCGATACCGGAGATGGATGGTATGGTGAAGATCTTGGAGAGGACGGGCTTTATGCAGAATCAATTGGAGAAACAGCATATAGATGGGAAGGTGGAGTTCGCAGGGGATACCCCTATGAAGGTGCTGATGAAGGTGAAAATGACGGACATTTATCTGAAGCAGAAGATGCTCGTGAACGCCCTGAAGAATTAGATTATACGCGTTTGAATGGTCAACTTGACTTTGGGGACGGTTATCCGGATTTCCGGGGACCACCACCACCACCTTCTCCGGCACTGGAGTTCCTGACTGAGCCAATTACCTTTAACGCTGATGGTAGAGAATGGGTATTCGATGAGGATTTCTTATCAAATAATATAGTTCTTACCTGGAACAAATGGATGTCGGAAGACTCACTGTATCTGGATCCATTTTCGCGTGAATGGGATTTCGAGGGCTATCGAATCTATGTTTCCAACACCAATGTTGAAAAAGATTTCTCATTCATGGATGAGTATGACAGAATTGATTATTCCCTCTTCAGTGCAAATGATTCTTTAGCCGAACGCCCGGTTTCAACACCTGATTCATTACCGGAATACGAGAACCGTAACGGAATTGAACTTTGGCGGAAGACTGTTGGCAGGAACATCGGTTTTTCAGGCCATGATAATTTTGTTTTTAATAAGGCATCGGGGAATTATTACTATATCGTCGGAGATGCTCATCCGATGGTTCCGAGGTATTATTCTGTAACATCATTCGATTATGGTGATTATAAAACCGGTACGCAGCCTCTTGAGTCCGCAAAAATCGCTAACGCTGTCTACGCAGCACCTTCGGGAACAGATCGCAAGGCTGTTCGGGTTGTCCCTAATCCCTATCGGGCGAATGAGGACTATCGGGTTGAACACGGTGGACTATCCTGGGAAAATCGTGATGACGGTACCCTTGATTTTTATCCTCAAACTGACCGCCGGATGTTCTTTTATAATCTCCCAAAAGAGTGTTTAATCAGAATATTTACAGTTGCTGGTGATTTAGTTCATATCATACCGCATAATACTGATGGCGATACAAATCAGGGATGGAATGCAGATTTTGCTGAATCCTGGGACTTGAATTCCCGGAATAAGCAGCAGGTAGTTTCAGGGATGTACCTGTTTACAGTTGAAGATTTGACCGAAGGGAATGAGGGTGAAATCGAAGTTGGGAAATTCGTCATCATTCGATGAGCCTGAAAAGTGAAAAATAGAGTGAATCAGTTTGGTTACTTTTTTTAATAATAGAACTTGGAGTAGGATTCGATGAATCGCCTGAAAAGGGTCGCAATCGTAGTCGCTTTTCTGTTACCATTAGTTGTATACGGTCAGGCGAAGGTTGGTACTGCCGGTGTACAATTTCTGAAAGTTGGGGTTAGTGCACGAGCCATTGGTATGGGTTCATTCACAGCTGTTGCTGATGATGCAAGTGCTTTATATTTCAACCCCTCCGGATTAGTACAACTCACAATGCCTGAGGGAACATTTTCATACATCCATTATCCGGCAGAACTTAAATTTGTCAATATCGGTGGAGTCTTTCCCCTTGTAAGTTCCGAAACACCGGATGGGACAATAACCGGGAGTATTGTTGGGATTCAGATCACTTCGTTGTTCAGCGACGAAATGATTGAAACTACTCCTGAAATGCCCTATGGAACCGGTCGTACTTTCACAGCAAGTGATTTATCTGCAGGATTGACCTACAGCCAACGGTTAACCAAAAATTTCTCAGTAGGTGCGACAGTTAAGTTCCTGAACGAGAGATTAGCAGATAAAGCCGCTTATGGTTGGGGAGCTGATGTCGGAACTTTCTATACCACAGGCTGGCGCAGAATTAATATCGGAATGGTCATCCAGAATTTTGGACCTGATATGGATTTCGAAAGATCACCATTTCCATTGCCAATTAGCTTCAGGTTCGGAGCATCAATGATTGCATGGGAACAGGGAGCATATCAATTATTACTTGCCGGTGAATTTGTGCACCCGAACGATAATCTGGAAGAATATGTGTTTGGTGCAGAATTGAATGTAATGAGGATGATCAGTTTCCGGCTCGGACGTCGTTCAAATGCCTGGAAGAGATCTACCTGGGAAGAATACCAGGAAGATCGGGAGAAAGATCCGTTCGTTGAATACCCATTGGTTGATGAGGATGGTATTCCATCTTTGGACGGGGTATCATTCGGATTGGGTTTACAATTACCAGAAGTTGGCCTGACTATGGATTATGCATGGGCAGGTCTGGGCACGCTTGGACCGGTGCACAGGTTTACATTAGGTTACAAGCTCTCCGGAGTGTTTCGATAGAGTTAAAAATGATTTTTGGAAAGTTTTCGTTAATACATTGTACCGTACTATGCGGTTTTCGGGATCAGTATTATGCAAAATGAGGATATCAGGGTGAAGAAAACTGTCTATAACTGGCAGATTTGCAGCTGTCTGATTGTTTTATTCCTTTTTTCAGGCTTGATTAACACGACAGAAGGAATTGAGGTCTCCGGAATGCTAAATGGCGGAACCTGGGCTGCAAACGATACGGTACGGGTAATGGATGACATTATCCTTCACGCTGACAGTTCTTTGCATATTGAAGCCGGTGTTTATGTGGAATTTGCAGGACCTTATCAGTTTGTCGTGAACGGATTCCTGACAGCAACAGGTGAACTGAACAACCGGATTATTTTCACAACCGCTAACCCCGACCCTCTTGCTGATAGCTTGAGATGGAAAGGAATAAGGTATGTGAATGCAAAGCGTGGTTGTTTGCTAGAGTTCTGTCGAATTGAATATGGTTGGGCGCGAGGTACATGGCCATCTAATAACGGTGGTGGTATTTACATTGAAAGCAGCACAATTGAAATTAATCGCTGTGAAATTGTAAATTGCCAGTCCGATGCAAGTGGTGGTGGAATTTACGGGTGGTTTACTCAGAGCGAGATTAATAATACGGTTATAGCTTTAAACCAGACTAATTCATTTGGTGGCGGTATGTTTGTAGCATATTCCAGCCCTGAATTGAATAATTGCTCCGTGGTTTATAATACTGCTCAAGCCTGGGGAGGTGGAATATTCGCGGGAGCTGAGGGTGAACCATTTATCCGCAACTCAATTGTTGCCTTCAATGAACAGGAATTGATCGGGAATCTGGCTCCCGGAGATGACTATTTTAAAGACCTTGCCAGAGCACAGTCTTCAAGCCCTTCCGTATCCTTCAGCTGCATTCGAGAATCAGGGGACGATCCGTTTCCCGGACCTGCGAATTTTGTAGCAGATCCAGAATTCCTAAATACGAACCCGGACAGTTTGGATCTTCATTTGAGTTATTCATCTCCCTGTATTGATGCGGGTGATCCCGCTCAATCCTCCGGAGATGAACTTGATCCATTTATCAACGTTGGAGCATATGGAGGTACAGACGAAGCGACCGAATCCGTGCCGATATTTTATTGTCTGCATGTAGCCGAAGAGTTTATTGGGGAATTTGGCAATGTTCGAACCGGTGCTATCGGTGCTTTCGAGTTGCGAATTGACAATAATGGACACAGTCGTTTGTATATCGAGGATATCCTCTTCAATCCTGAGGGATTTCCTCCCGATCCGAATAAGATTATATTTTTCCCTGATTCGGCTGATGTTGATGGAGTTCAGACTCCCGCCTATAAAGCAGCACCTATTGAGCCGGGTGAAAATATGAAGTTTTCAATAAACTTCCAGCCAGATTCCACGATGTTATATGAAACTGAGTTGACATTTGTCACCAACGATTTGATTCAGGGTGATCAGAAATTGAGTATGAGAGGTACCGGAATTGATCCCGTTGGTGAGATCGTTGATCATATGGATTTTGGCAGACGTACGATTGGAAATGAATACGAGCTTACGACCTATTTAAAAAATGTAGGAAAGAGTATTCTCCATATAAATTCAATAGCCATCCAGGGTGAAGGTTTCGGAATGAGCATAGAGGATGAAGATGTTGATCCCGATGACAGTACATTGGTAACAGTAACATTTGAACCGGATGCCCCCACAACGTATGAGGCGGTTGCTACAATTAACACCAATGACAGGGGATTGACAATTACCCTCACCGGTTTAGGTTCCGGACCACGCATGGAAGTGTTGCAAGACTCTGTTTTTATAGGGTATGTATGTGTTGAAGGGGATGGAATAGAATACCCCCTCCCGATCACAAATACGGGAGATTCTACTCTAATAATACATGACGTTGTGTCTCGCGATGAGGATAACTATTCTTCCACCCTTCCTGATGAAGGTTTACATGTTGAACCAAATGACACATCGTTCCTTTCAATCATGTTTCATCCCCAATCAGCAGACTCCACTCACACCATACTACTAATAAACAGTAACTATCCGGTTCAGGATACGGTTTTTGTCTCCGGTAAAGGAATGCCTGACCCGGGTGAGTATATTTTCGGTGAGATTTCGGGTGAGTTAGACTGGGATGTTGATAATCCCGTTGATTATATAGTTCTTAATTCCATCGAAGTTCCGGCACATGAAAAACTAATAATTCGTTCCGGCACGAGGATACTTTTTGAAAACGAAGCTTTCATGCAGGTAAATGGAGAGCTTCGAGCTGTTGGTACTCCTGAGAATAGGATCAGTTTTATTCCTCGAACAGATGCAATTGTTTGGGAGGGAATAGAGCTTAATTTTGAGGATGATACAAAACTTGCATATTGTGATATCAATGGAAGTCTGAGAGGATTATCAATTTCTGAATCCTCACCACTTCTTCAGTTCTGCAATATTTCCAACAATGGCGCGCTGGATAATGAAGAAATAAATGGTGGTGGCATTTCACTTGAGAACTCCGGAGCTTATATTCTTGGATGTATAATTGAGAACAACTCAGCCCTGTGTGGCGGAGCGATTTACGTTCTTAATTCTAAACCAACTATTCAGAATTGCACAATCCGGGATAATCAAGCCAGTATTGGTGGTGGTATCTATCTTGAATTCCAGGCAAGTGCCTGGCTTCAGAGCAATCTTATTGTTAATAATTCAGGTGCTGAAAACTGCGGTGGTATTGCTATATATAACAATTCATCCCCGATGATTGTAAATAACACCATAGTAGATAACACAAATGGTGGAATTTTAGCTGTTAATCGCTGTATCCCGCTAATGTTTAACACAATTGTCTGGAATAATGCGGGAGAATCGATTGTTACCGAGCAGAATTCCAGTATACTTGCATCCTATTCGGACATCCAGGGGGAGGAAATATTCCCGGGTAAGTCTAACCTGAATACTGATCCAATGTTTGATGAAGCCGAAGGTAATTATCAACTGAAAGAAGATTCCCCACTTGTTGATGCAGGAAACCCAGAGCCATCCCATTTCGATTATTTCTTCCCACCTTCACTAAAAGGTGTCCGAAACGATATTGGTGCTTATGGTGGTCCGCTCGGTGGAGGTTGGGCAACCTCAGAACTGGGAATTGCTGTGTTTCAGAACCCGGCATTTCCGCAATGGATGGATATTTTCATTACATCCTCAGCAGAGCTGGAAGGAGCTCCTTCCTGTTCACTTCGTATTGATAACAACCCCATTGAGAGACTGGAGTTATCAACTCTAAGTGAATCGAATTATAAAGGAAATTATGAGGCGAGCGGTAGCGGTACGATTTTCATAACAGTAGACGCGACACTTCTGAATTCTCAGCACCGCAAAATTGGCAGAACCTACGAATTGTCAGTTCTTACTCCCGAATCCGGTGGTATTATTATGCTGAGTGGTATTAACGGGAGTATTGAAGTCCAACCGGGTTCAATGCATAATGAGACAATTGTCCTTGCAGGCGTTGAACAGGAGATATTCCAACCGCAGGAGAATTTAACTTTTCTTTCTCGTCCGTTTTTTATCCGAGGCTTTAGTGAGGAATTATTAATTCCAGCGCTGATGAAAATTGAGATAGATGATTCGGGATGGGATATAGAAGATCTTAATCGGTTAGGCATTTATAGAATATCTGAAAATGGTATGCACCGTCTCAAATCAGAATATAGCAATGGATTACTCATTGCTGATATAAGTCATGATGGTAGTTTCATTCTGGCTTGGGACGAGAGTTTTATTCAAGATCATTCATCAAGAGTTCCCGAGCGACTTGAGCTGATAAGGGCATTTCCAAATCCATTCAATCAGAGCGTGAATCTTGAATTCACTTTTGAAAAACCAGGTTATTCTCACCTTGGTATTTATGATATTGCCGGACGTTTAGTGGTTACTCTAATTGATCAGGATCTTAATGCTGGAGCACACAACACAGTCTGGGATGGGAGAGGCAGCGAGAAACAGTCATTGCCCTCCGGAATATACTGGGCGCAGCTTGAGATGGATGGTCAACTTTATTCCGTTAAGTTGTTGCTATTGAGGTAGCTTAATGCGAACAAATCGCTTTTTAACATTTGAAAGACTGAATTTTTTAAACAACCGGTCAGCATTGGTTCTACACAGGAGAAATGGAGTGAGATTGATACCGTGGGTAATGGTACTTCTAATGTTGATAGCCGTTGCCGGCTGCGAAAATGGCGACGATGAAGCAGACAGCACCGATTTGACTACTGCTGAACTCCTTGAACGAGGTTGGGAAAATTTTGAGCAAAGTAACTACTCAGCTGCATTGGAAGATTTCCAAACTGTAACCAACCGTGATGTATCTATATGTGATGCATGGAACGGCGCTGGATGGTCCTCAGGCAGGATATCCGGAGGATTAAAAGATGCACTTGAGTATTTTAATAGAGCAATCGAACTCGACCAAAACAAATATGACGCGATTGGTGGTTTGGCATTTGCCATTTACCAGGATAGTCAGTTTGATTCTACAAAATTGAGATCATCAATTGATATTTCGATTGATTTACTTAGCGCAAAACCCCTCTGGAGATTTTTGCATGAGCAAACTCTCGATTTTATGGATTTGAAGCTAATGATTGCTGCAGCACATTACGGATTGAATGAGTATGAACAATCATTCACTGTCATCAAAGAGAACTTTAATTCTTCGTTTGAAGCTGATTTAAGCATTCCTTCAGGACGAAGGGAACTCCTCGAAGAAATAGAAAGACTTAGGCTGATTTATGGTTAATAATATGAAATCTGCAAAAACGAAGTATTCAAGAGTTAACATTTCTGTACTCTATTCAGTGCTCACAATTGGATTAGCAGCTTTATTCATTGTATTGGGCGGTTGTGATTATTTTAGTGGTCATGTAGAAGGGGAAGTTTCGGAAAATATCCCTCCAACCGTAAGATTCTCTAACATTCCCGCCGATCAGGATTCATTTGTTTTTGCGCCTGTAATTTTCTGGAAAGGCAGTGATCCTGATGGATTCGTTGAGTACTATGAGTATGCCGATATAATCGATTCTGCAGCATTGACAGAACCGGAGAGTTTTATCGAACTCATTCCCGAAGAAGCTTGGGTTCGAACAATCTCGACATCTGATACTGTTTACCTTCTTACAGAATCAGGCGAGATAACCGAGCATGTTTTTTATCTAAAATGCACTGATGATCGTGGAATGGAATCACCGGTAGTCTCTCATACTTTCTACAGAAGTAATAACCCACCGTACGTTCCTGAGGTGAAGTGGCATACAGCTTCCGATGACGAATATGATCAGGATGTCGTATTGGAAGACACATTATATGTGCTTGAGAGTATCACTGACACTTGGGCAGGGCTTGGATTTAACTGGCGTTCGACAGATCCGGATGATAAAGATCTGTATGCAATTCCACTTGAGTATCGTTATTATGTCGAAAAGGTTCCACATGATACGGTCTGGGAGTGGACATCACGACAATGGTCTGCTCGTCAGGACTTGAATATTACGGGTCTTGAAACTGGGCATTATAAGCTGACAGTCTGGGCACGAGACGATGGATTTGAGATTTCTGAACGTCCTGCAAGCATAACGTTTGATGTCTATAAACCCTCATTTGAAGAGTCCATTTTACTGCTTAATTGTACGAAAGTTACGGATCCATACAATGAACGACTGAAGGGATTAGGTGATGTACTTCCAGGATATGCAATTGGTGAGTCCTATCAGGTATTACTCGACGAAGTATCGGTTCGATTCCCTGATGCGGTATACAGCCATATATCCGAAATGGATACTCTGCTATTTAAGTCATTTTTAGGACGATTCAGATTAGTAATCCTTGTATCTGAAAACAAAAGTAAAGTTAGTCGTCCGGATCCTCAGAGTTATGAACCCTATCTTAGAGATTATGCACGAATTGGTGGTAACATTTGGGTGATTGGAAATTATGTAAATCGGAATTTGACGACGGATGCTACACTCGGATTAGCTCAATCTACTTTCGGAAGTATGGTTTCGGTTCCTGCAAACGAAGCGGAATTTGTCAGCGCTACATCAGGAGTGTCTGATTTACCCGATCTGCATATTGATACAACTAAAATTGTCGATACATATCGGTTGTTTTTCTTTGATCAACATGGCAATCCCGGCAGGTATGGAGTATATCCGCTGTTACCAGGAGTTGACGTAATAGTAGCAGGCAGCGGTGCTGAAACGGCTTATTACTTTAAGTCTTATACTGATACTGCATCTGGCGATGTTATGAACGATTCTGCAGTGGTGGTCGTTAATGTAGGGACAATCTATTATCCTCCCACACCTCTGGATTGCTTAGTTAAACTATACCAGGAAAGGGTTAGTAATGTTACTCGAGTTGAAAACATAACTCGCGGTGAGGTTGGTGAGGTTGTTTCAGTAACAAATAATGTAGGGATTTTGAACGAGACTGTTGTTCGAGTCAGCTACGAATCAGGTGAACCGTGGGCAATTGGTGATACAATTGAAGTCGATTATACATTCCTGCCCTATTCGGATTTTCATTACCGACCATGCGCAATTAGATACGAGCGGTTATCTGAACTTGATGATGGAGGATTCGAGGTGCGTTACAGAATTGCGGTCTTCTCATTCCCGCTTTACTATCTTGACAACTCAGTTGAATCCGGAAATAAGGTTTCAGAAATGTTTGCATCAATGCTTGATTGGTTCTTCCTGCCTTTCGCGCATTAAGCTTGTAGAATAAAATATCAAGTTAGAGCACCTGATCTTTGGTTAGGTGCTCTAACTCGTTATAGGTCACTCGAAATGATAAGATCAAATCCTTTTGCATCCCTTCTCAAAGGGAAGCGGCGGAAACATGAACTTAAGGTTATTTCCGCAATCGCGTTTATTTACCTGGTTCTCTGGATACTTGTCCCAAAACCTTCCTTCTGGGGGGTAGATAATGGTTTTAAATATCAGGGCATGAAATCAATTGCAGAAAGGGGCTCTCTCCAGATTCCCTACAAAGGCATTGATATTGATCCAGATGGACAATTACGTCCGATAATAAAACCTTTTGGTGTATTTAACGGTAAGAATCAAATTCCTGTATTTTCGACTGTTTTTATGCTAATTGGTGGTGTGTTACATTTTGTTATTGGAAGCATTGGGCCATGGTTGATGCCTTTGATTGGAGGCTGGCTTACACTTCTTGCGGCGTGGTCCATGTGGATTCGGCACAAAAGGAAGGAAGATGGACGGTTATTCTTAATTATATTAGGTTTGGGTTCGCCTCTTCTGTTTTACAGTTTGACATTATGGGAACACAGCCTGTCGATGGCCTGTGTGATCTTAGCTTTGAGTTTGGTTGCTCGAGAAAAGCGCGAATCTAATAACAAACATGATGCACGGAATTCAAGTATAGCAGCAGCCCTATTAGTCATAGCTGTAATGTTTCGGACGGAATCAATATTCTGGATCCCTGTCATTTTTATGTTCTGGAAGTTTACAAAACGATCTCGAAGCAGTTGTTACACTTTTTTAATAGTGAGCTCTTCCGGTTTGTTTGCAGTTCTTGGTATTAATTGGGTATTGACGGGTACAGCCTTACCACTTCATGTTATGTCAAACATGTCTGGTTATCGGTACATCGGATTTTACTTATGGAATAAGTGGTATATTGATTGGTCTACTGTAATAAGGGATCATGTTCAGACATTATATTCACTAACCATCGAAGGATTTGGAAACAACAAACTCTCTGTTCTTGGATTATTCCCGTTAATTGCAGTTGCATTCCTGAGAAATTGGAGAAGGAAGAAAGTGGACTCGGTGATAGCTGCTATACTGCTCTTTGTAACAGGTAGCGCATATCTCTATAAAGCCGGAATGTCACCTGACCGGATTTCATATACGATGAGCAGTGGTGGACTATTTTGGGTTGTGCCATTTGCTGCGTTGGGCATTAGGCATATGAGATCGAGAAATAGAGGTTTCTGGAAGTTAGTCTGGATTTCACCCTTAATCTATACTGTTTTTGTTTTAGTTTTAGGGCCAATAGTGAAGGGAGTTCATTGGGGTCCTCGACTTTGTCTTGAGATTATGCCATTTTTACTTATCACAGCCAGTCTTCGAGCCTACAAATGGTGGCGTAACTATAAATCTACTCGCGTAGTGATTATAATTCTTGTGATGTCGTCGGTTTTCAATCAGTTTTATTCATTTGACATGTTATTATATGCGAGAAATGATAATGCCCGTCTGAATGAATGGACAGCGGCAATGAAAGATGAAGTTGTCCTTACGAATGTCTGGTGGCTGTCTGGTGATTGTGCATTAGTTTCTGATCAACAGGAATGGTATTATACACCTCGGGGAGGAGTCGTCAATCGTGTTGTACTAAAACTGCGAGAAAAGGGTCTGCAACAATTTATTTTCTATGAGGTAGAGCCTCTTGTGTCAAAAGATAAGTGGGGTGAGATCGGAGTGGAGGTTATTGGGACTCAGGAATTCAGGATGTCGGGAATTCGTACTAAACATATTTATACTAAAACGTTATGTAAGATCCTGCCCGAAAAGGCAGAAACAAGGACGCCCAACGTTCAATAGTTTCGCGACTGTAAACTCACAAAACTCTCGATATTACCAAATTGGGTAATGCGTTGAATTAGTTTATTATTATTTATTTTTTAGGTGCCTGTCCAGTTGTATTAACAACATTCGGGATTGATTGTGCACCGGATGGTGAAGAAGATTTTCTTTCAGTAGTTTTTGTGCCTTATCCCAGTCCTCCAGATGTAATGCAACCAGAGCAAGTCGATGCAACGGTTTCGGATCATCAGGGAGAAGCTGCAGCATAAGTTCATACTTCTGTGCTGCAGAATCGATCTTTCCGTTATTTAAGAGAGAATCACCGACTTTTAGATATATTCTTCCGAGATTTTCCCTTCCATCAGCGAAAAGGCTGTTTATCCTGATAGATTCCTGATAATTTTCCATCGCTGTTTGCAGCTTATCCTGGCATTCATTAATTACACCAATATTGTTAAATGCTCGGAAACTTCCAGGATTTGACTTGATTTCTTTTCGGAATGCCTCCATCGCGTTTAGTGTGTCACCATATGTTAGAAGGGCGACTCCAATATTGAGCTGTAATTCCGGGAATTTTGAATCTGTTTTTTCCGCCTTTCGAAATTGCACTAATGCATCCATGATTTTACCTTGACGCATTAATGAATTAGCATGAATATAATGTGCCTGGGCGGGTTGGTAAAAAGCACTGCCTGTCCAGTTTGGAATAACTGCCACACATCCTAAAACAAATAGACCTGATAGTCTCCAGTTTATGATTTGACGATAGTGTTGTCTGAGTAGGTGGGTGATGCCCATCGCAGTAAAAATTACTGCCACCGGTACAATCGGCATACGATATCGAGTATTGGTGAAGAAGATTATTATTGAGGTTGAATATAATAGACATTAAAGCATTTTTATTCTTT
>CAYLYZ010000007.1:0-83707 GCA_964387885.1 uncultured bacterium
TGTTCCCCCGGATTGTGGTCTTGAACTTGCAATAAGTTCAGATGAGCCTGAAATTATCATGGCCGAACATAATCCTGCGATTTGCGTTGATGAAGGTGTTGAAAATTTACAAATTTCCAGAGAAGTTAAGCATAATCGGTTGTACCCGTCATCTATCGCCGAGATGAGCGAACCAATGGTAATTCGTGGGATCAGGATCGTTAAGGTGACTACATTTCCTGTTCAATATGATGGAGATAACGGTCTGTATTTGCATCATAAACACATTAATGCAGAAATCCAATTCACAAATGACGCAGCCATTAATACCGTTCAATCGACTTTCAGAACTAATCGCAGCCGGGAATTTTCGAAATTCATCAACGCATTGGTAGACAATCCGACAGCTTTAAACCGTGACAATAATGAAGAGAATCTTTCACCATATGTTGGGCATTACCTTATTGTTGCAAACGAAAATTGTATTTTACCAGCACGTGACTTCATTGAGTGGCGCCGGAAATCTGGTTATAAAGTAGAGATCCTATCAATTGAGAATAACCAGCAGAGCCCTTCTACTGTAAAACGCGCGATAAGAGATTTATATAACGATTACCTTGACAGAGGTATTGATCCGTTCGATCATATCCTCCTGATTGGAGACCGGGAACAACATCAAGATCCAACCCCGAGACCCCAGTGGAAACTTACATCAGAGCGAGGTGAAACGTTGTGGAATGGCGCAAATCATGCGGATTATAAGTACGGATTGCTTGAAGGTAATGATATGATCATGGATGTTGCCGTTTCCCGCTGGTCAGCTGGGCGAAATGAATTAATGGCATTAAACATCGGACGTACACTCGGATATGAAGCCTATCCCGATATGGAAGACCCATCCTGGTTTGAGAGAGTCGGAGTTGGCTCAACGCATTGGGGAAACACTCCAACCTCTGCATGGCACGTTTCGATTAATTCCAATATGAGATGGACTGAAGAGGTAATGAAGCATGCGGGATATGATGAGGTGAGATTTTACGAAGACTATGATTATGATCAACGTGCCAGACGTTATGGACCCTGGGAACGCGACCTGTATAATGACAAATCAAACATCATCGTCTCCCGGGCAGAGTGTTATAACTGGATTAACAATTTCAGTGGAGTCAGCAGTAATAATGTATTTCCGATCAGGTTAAACGTAAGTGGTCATGGAGAATGGGCAAATGACAACATTACAAGAACCGGAAATGTCAATAACCTGAAAGGCCCCGTTGCAGCAACCTGCGGTTGGGGAGGACCTCCAACAGCCCCAATGAATGCCATTTTGATGAATATGGTTAGAGGAATGATGTCACATGACCTGTCTTTAGGTTGGAGTCGGGTATTTACATTAACAAATTTCCAGAAAATTTTCCCGAATTTCGGTTTTCAGGGACAATCGATTTATGGAGTTGTCAGCACCGATTATGATGTTTATGGCGATCCTGGAGTACAACCCTGGTTAGGTGTACCGATACAGCTTGAGATTTCTCATCCCCAAGCTATCTCACCTCGAACAAGAATGATTGAAGTCAGCGTGTTTAATCCGGACAATGGTGAATCCGTCAGTAACGCTCGTGTTTCAATTTATGCTCCCGGAGATATTCCGGATGATCTCGAGCAATACATTGAACACGAAGTTTTCATGAAAACAACCCTCTCTGACGAAAATGGAATTGCTCGGTTCATGCTTGAAGATAATAACGAGTTTGATTCAGGAACGATGTACGTTACTTTGACAGGTAGAGAAATTCTTCCTGTTTTTGGAGAAATTGAAATTGTCGAACCTGATGCAGGATTAGAGCTCCGTGGATACGTTCTTCAGGAAACTTCCGGAAATGAAGATGAAATCGTTAATCCCGGTGAGACATTTAACTTCCATTTTCAGGTAAATAATCCCTCAGAGGATTCAGTAGTTGAAAACGTTGTGGCAAATGTATCTTCCGACTCGCCCTACCTGATTGTTTCAAATAGTGAACTTGAAATCGGCTCAATTGCACCTGGCGAAACAGTTGTTTCAGAAATCCCGGTTGAACTTCAGATAGATCAGAGCTGCCCCGATGGCATGGCACACCCATCTTCAAGACCAAACCTGATTATCGAGTTTTCTGATGGAGAAAATACATGGAGGTCAGGGATCAGTCTCGATACCTATTCACCGGCGTTCAGAATCCATGACCTCGAGGATGGTAATATTATCCCCGTAGATATCAGGGAATTGAATATCGAGATTGAAAACATGGGTCGGCAACACAGTTCTCCTCTGACAGCTGAGCTGATCTATAATGGTATGTCAATTGCTCTCATCAACAGCAGGGCACAATATCCACACATCAATGTCGGTAATCATGCTGAAATTATTGGAGGTAATCCATTTACAGTTTGCAGTGCAGCACTTTCTATCCCGGGTTCAATTGAGAATTTAGGATTGGTTTTAACAAATGAAAGCGGTTTTTCAGATACTGTTGATGTTATCGTGCAGGTAAGAGAACCTCACGCAGGCGATCCGCACCCTAAAGACAAGTACGGATACACCTGTTTCGATAATACCGATTCGGATTGGGCGGTTGCACCCGAATATGATTGGATTGAAATATGTCTCGATGATGATGACAGGGATTTCGACGGAGTTCGAATTGACGATTTCACCGGACAATCCGAACACAGTGTAGGTGAATCATCAGTTATACAATTACCATTTGAGACACAGTTTTACGGTGAAACTTACGATAAAATAACTGTGTGTACAAATGGCTATATTTGCATGGGGGATCAGGGACGAATAACCAACTTTCAGAACTGGCCAATGGATCAGGCGATAGGAGCCGGGATGGGAGTGATTGCGCCTTTCTGGGATTGGTTGAAATTCGGGAATCGGGGAGGAGTATACTATTATCATGATGTAAGTACTTCCCGATTCATAATCGAGTGGTTTAACCTGAGGCATCGTCCCTCTGGTGGTGATGAACTCACTTTCCAGATAATTATTCATGATCGATCAGTTTGGGGAACCGCTACCGGCGATCAGAATATATTGTTCCAGTACAAACGGATTTCCCAAAATCGAGGTCCACGAACGGGAACCGAGTGGGAAAATAATATATCTTATGCTTCAGTAGGAATCTCCAGCCCGGATGGCACTACCGGACTGAATTACACATTTAACAATGAATACCCCGTATCATCTGCTGAAATCGTTAACCGACGCGCATTGATATTTGCGACATCTGCGAACTACAAATCCTGTATATTAAAGGGTAGTATAAACGATTTTGCGACAGGCGCTCCAATTCCGGGAGCATTAATAACCACCAGTCACGGATTCACAGGTGCATCCGATGAGAATGGATATTGGAGGATTGACAGATCTTTAGCAGAGCTGCAGTTTTCAATTACAGTTAATGCTCTGGGTTACAACGATTCAACACTTGTTGAATTGTTTGTAAACGAGGATGACAGCCTTGATATATCCTTTAATCTGCTTCACCCGGAAATTGAAGCTTCCACAATGGAATTATCAGCCAGTCTCGAGCAGGATAATCAGACAGAATTGAATTTTCATATCTCTAATCCCGGTAATGGGATACTCGAGTGGACGTTTGAGTCAATGCTTCCCAACGGGGCAGATGCAGATCCCTGGGATTATAGACAGGCGCATGCAGTCGGCGAAATGGTTGATGACGGTCAAATCAAAGCCGTAGTATTTGTCGATAGCCTGTTCTACGTAGCCGGATCAAATAACCGAACACCAACGATATATATCTTTAACAAAGCCGGTGCTCTTGTTGATACATTCGCACAACCTGGAGATGATATACGAGGAATTAAGGATCTGGCTTACGATGGTGAATTGATATGGGGTGCTGTCAATAGCACCGTATATGGATTCACAACCTCAGGCGAGATTGTCTCGTCGTTTGAAGGCCCATACAGCCCGGTTTCTGCAATCACCTGGGACTCACAACTTGAGTGTCTGTGGCTCGGAGCAGTAACAGCAAATCCTGTTGCTTATACCAGAGATGGCAATCTTATAGAGATGTCTGAGATTGACAGGCAGGGATTAAGAATATACGGGCTCAGTTACTGGCCTGAAGATGCTGATAATTCTCCTTTATACATTTTCTACAAAGAGAATGACACCAACCGTCAAGCGGTGCAAAAAGCAAACACTGAAACCGGTGAACTTACGTTTGTTAATTATCTTGATCCCGAAAATGGCGGAAGTCCTGCAGGTTCTTACATAACTAATGCTTTCGACGCTTACAGTTGGATTTACATTTGCATTTCAAGCACCAATTCCGGGAATGGCGGTGATAGGATCGACATGTGGCAGCTTCAGTCGAGAACAGAATGGTATGATGTTGAAACGAATGTAAACGATCAAAGGGAACCTGCGAAAAGTGGAATAATTCTACCAGGTGACCAGACCGAATTTATCCTGTCGTTGAATTCAACCGGTCTTCCGTGTGTGCCCTATGATGTGGAGCTTCATTTTTATCACAATAGTACGGGAGGTCATACACAATTAAACGCCCGGCTTGATGTACTTGATGCGGTTTCTCCTCGTCCATTCGATCTAATTTCACCTTTTGATGGGGATACATTGGAGTCAACAGAAGTTGCATTTGAGTGGGAGCAATCAATCGATCCAAATCCAGGGGATGTTGTTTCATATATTGCATGGATAAAGGTTGGAACCGATTCTGTCAGCGTATTTTCACCTGAAACTACACTCAATGTGGATTTGGACACTTTGATGTTAGATATGGATTCTTTTCGTGAAAATGGTGCGCATTGGTGGGTTGAAGCTATAAGTGGCGAGGAAACGACTGTATCTGTTCACAAATATCATTTCAAATACAAAAATCCGGTTTGGGTTGAAGATGAATCAACCAATATTCCTGTGGAATTTTCAATTTCTTCCATCTACCCGAATCCATTTAATGCAACAACAACTGTTCTCTTTGGGATAGAGGCATCCAAAGAGACAACCTTGCGAGTATATGATGTTAACGGTCGGGAAACGGCTACTCTATTCAATGGTGTACCGGAAGTTGGGTGGCATTCAGTAACCTGGAACGGTGGAGCAGTACCATCCGGAATCTACTTCCTGAAGCTTGAATCAGCAGGAAAAATAATAATTGCCCGAACGGCTTTGCTCAAATAGAGCAAAAAGAAAGCAAAGCTAATGAAACGCAAAGTGGCTCAACATTTAAGTTGAGCCACTTTGTTTTCTTTACTGGTGTAATCCGCAGCAGTAAAAGAAAAGTTCCTATTTCTCAATCACTGGATTTTAATTCGACTGTGTCTTTAATACCAGATCAAGGATCGGTAACCCTCAAATCATCAAACCAGGCGGGTCCAGAGTCTTCAAGCCCATATACGGCAACTCCGAGCGTAGTTGCCATTGTAAATGGAGCTTCTATTTCTCCGCTCCAGATGACTATTCCATCAAGGCGAATCACTGCCTCATTTTCCGATTGATGATATACTACAAGATAATCTTTATCCGGTACAAATTCATCCCAATCCTGAGCTAAATACTCAATTGTCCCATTGACGCAACGCAAAACCATCCACTGTTGCTGGAAAAAGTTCACACCAATAAGGATATAATTAGATTCACCAAGAAACTTTGGTATAAATCCGATTAAACCAAATTGGGTACTAGTCGCCTGAAAATTGATTTTCAGCGTCCCATCACCAAATACATGCTGCCTCAATCGAAAACCAGCTGTACCGTAGGAACTGGGAGCATATATTGCCATTTTCTGGTTGATAGAATCCCATTCAACTCGATGCATCGGTTCATTATCACCCAATCCCGCAAGTAATCCCTCATAACTCCAGAGATTAGTTACATCATCGTGTGAGAAATCCGATTCAAAGAAGATTGTTGTATCTGGTACTACATTAACAGTAGTATAACCTCGAGAAGTCAGACTGCCATCAGAGACCTCAACCTTTAATGTACAAATGGCGACTTCAGCGGGTGAAGTCCACGTCACTCGACTGCCACCACCTGAAAATTGTCCAGCAGTAGCGGTCCAGTTGTAGAAAATGGGATCTCCATTCGGATCGGAGGCGTTGCATATTACCTGAGTTGTATCACCTATCACCATCCGATTTTTTGCAGCTGATACCTGTTCAATCTCCGGAGGATAATTGAAAGATCCTATTTCAGCAACCTCAACATACTGCGTATCTCTTGCAGTGGAATTTCCATCTGAAACCTGGATAGTGAACAGAAAACTACCAAGCCTTAATGGTGCTATCCAACGCATTTGGTTATTTGTTTTTGAAATAAGATATCCACCATCATAGGTCCAATCTACTTCAAGAGAGGAAGGGCTATCATCTTCATCTGTATATTCGGCAAATAACCTGACTGTATCAAGTGGAGCGACAGTATCCTTGTCAGCAATAAAGCTGATTATTACAGGTGGCTTGTTATTAGCAATTTCGGTGAGAACATGTATGCTGTCAGTATAAGTTGTGGTTGCCCACCAATAGTCCTTAACAGTGACGGTAATTGGGAAACTGCCAGATATTGTATCTGCGATCCAATGCACTTCTAAACCTTCGAGCTCTAACAACCCACCGGATGGAGCACTCCATGAATACGATAATGAATCACCATCGGGATCTTCAGCAACACAGGTTACCAGAACAGTATCAAGCCGACTGATTGAATCACTCGGAGTAAAATTGAGTCCATGAATAACAGGAACTCTGTTATCATCATAAGGTGGTGTTGTCTCTTCGGGAGCGCAGGACATGATAAAAACTAAAAGTGAGATTATCGCTGTGAATCCCAGATAAACTGAATACTTTTTAAGCATCAAACAACCCTGGTTATTGCTAATCCGAGCTAAAATCTAACCTTTTAATATAATACATTCAACCCAACATTCCAATTTCTTTGAAATCTAAATCACTTTTTGAATTTCCCTTTGATTAATTTATAATCTAAAATTCAATATTGTGATCTGCATGAAGTAAGCTTAACTTGTCTTTTTCGTGGAAGATCACAAAACTACCCGGAGCGCTTAATGGAAAACTTAAATGCCATTTCTCAAGAAATGTTGGATTATTTCAGTCAAGATTTTAACTCTGATTCAAACAGAGTCGTTCTTAAAAATGCAATCATAAAAAATGGAATTAAGAATGTAGCACTGAACCATAACTCCCTGATCAGGAATCAAAAGACATTCTCGCATGAAATTGAGACCGGAAAAATCACCTCACAAAATAAGAGCGGTAGATGCTGGCTATTCGCTGGATTGAATACCATCAGGCAGAGAATTTCAGAAGATTTTAAGATAAAGGACTTTGAACTCTCTCAAGTTCAGCCATTCTTTTTTGATAAACTTGAAAAGGCAAATTATTTCCTCGATAATATTCTTGATACTATTGAGGAGGATACTGATAGCCGGATAGTTATGTGGCTCCTGGAAGCTCCTGTCAATGACGGTGGTCAGTGGGAAATGTTCTCAAACCTCGTCTTGAAATATGGTTTAATGCCCAAACATATTATGCCAGAAACCTTCCATAGTAGCGATGCTGTAATAATGAACCAGCTTCTTACCGTGAAACTCCGTGAGGATGGGTCGATCCTGCGTAACTTGTTCAGGGATGGCGAGAATCTTTCTAATCTGAAATCTCTGAAAAACGATATGCTCAACGATATATACAGGATGCTCACTTTCTTTATGGGCGAACCTCCAACGAGTTTCGATTTCGAATACCGCGATTCCGACGGTGATTTTCACCGTAATACCGATCTGACACCACAGACATTCAGGGACAGGTACCTTAAGCTTGACATCAAAGATTATGTGAGCCTGATAAATGCACCGACCTCCGACAAACCATTTAACCGAACCTTCACAGTACAATACCTCGGTAACATACGTTGTGGTAAGGATGTGCGTTATTTAAATGTTGACAACAATGTCTTGAAGAAAATAGCCCTTTCTCAACTTGTTAATGGTGAAACAGTCTGGTTTGGTTGTGATGTCGGGAAAATGCTCGACCGCGATAAAGGAGTAATTGATCCCGACCTGTTCCTTTATGATGATACTCTCGGTGTAAAATTCGGCTTGGATAAAGGGGGACGACTCGATTATGGTGAAACCAGGATGACACATGCAATGGTCTTCACCGGAGTCAACTTAACAGACGGCAAACCAGACCGTTGGAAGGTGGAGAATTCCTGGGGAGAAAAAGCAGGAAATGAGGGATTCCTGATTATGAGCGATAACTGGTTCGACGAATTTAACTTTCAGGTAGTAGTAAACAGGAAGTATCTGCCGGAACAATTAAAAACTGCGTATGAACTCGAACCGATTGTGCTTAAACCCTGGGATCCGATGGGTTCGCTGGCGTTGATGAAATGAATTAGATTTCACCACCTATGGGGAATTGAATTTAATCGAACACGGGCACGTGCGACGTGCCCCTACAGTGTTGTGCAATCGTGATTTACATCATCACTCCAAATGTGTAGATTATTGTACAGTAGATTCCCGCGAGGATGAAAACGATACTGGTGATGCGTCTTGCCCAGAACTCGAACTGTTTGAGTTTATCATATGCACGTCCGACAGCGTTTGCACTGAAAGCGAGTAGTACAGCAAAGAAGATTACGGGCAGGCCGGTACCGATGCCGTATATGGATGGGTAGAAGATGGTGGAGCCGATTCCCACAGCGAGTGGGATCAGGCTGCCGAAAAACAGGGCTGCGGAAACCGGGCAGAAAGACAGGGCGAAAACGATTCCCAACAGACCTGCGCCCCAGATGCCCATATTTCCGGCTTTATCCTGCAATTTTCCCGATCCGAGAGAACCGAACCATTCGGGGGGGATTACGCCGAGCAATAATATGCCGACCAAAATCAGGACGGGGCCGAGAAAGCGATTGAAATAGTCCTGCAGAAAATTTGCCAAGCCTGGAATTGAGAGAATCCCAGTTACGACAATTGCACCGACAACCACATATGCGAGCATCCGACCGAGAGTATAGAGCAATCCGGACAGCAATACTCGCCGGGTGTTTTCAACTTTGTTCCCAATGAATGATATTGCAGCAATGTTTGTTGCGAGCGGACAGGGACTGATTGAGGTGAGAATCCCGAGCCAGAGTGCCGTTCCAATGCTGAGCAGCATCTATTTGCCTTCTGAAATAAAGGCATGCATCTCGGTCTTTATGTATTCATAGAACTTTTCCTGATCCTTCTTAATAGTCCAGACATCTTTGAGATTTGTCCACCGTTCGATCTCTTCACTTTTGAATTCAACAAATACTACTGACGCTGCAAAGAGTTCAAATGTCTTTTTGAACCTCTTGTTCTTCGGATTGAGGTAATTTTCAACCTTCCATTCGATTTGTCCGGATTCGATTTCTTTTGGGAAGTACTTCATCAGGGCATCATGTGCGTACAATTCAATTGTCCGGCATGATCTGCAGCGTTTGCGTCCGTGAAAATAATAGGCTGTTACGTTTACATCCGACTTTGAAGAGTCCAGCTCAAATAACTCGGATTCCAAACCTTCTTTTACGACTGGTTTGACTTCGTCTTCATCACCAGCGACGCAAACACCAGGTTGAAAAAACAGACCGATTGCCACAGCTATCATTAATATATACAGCATTTTTAATGCTTTCATTTTATTTCTCCAATTCAAGATTTTTGAAATCAATGAAGACTTAATTTAGGTCAGAAGCTCTTTTATCTTGTCAACAGAAAGCACCTTACCCACACTTTCTACTTTACCATCAATTACCAATCCCGGCGTCATTGCAACACCGAATTTCATAATCTCAACGATGTCCTTAACTTTTTCAATTTCGCATTCTATTCCAGCAGCTTTGGCTGCTTCGTTGGCATGTCTGGCTAATGTCTCGCATTTGGGACATCCCGGTCCCAGAATTTTGATGTTTTTCATTTTGAATCCTGTATTTCAAATAGTTCTGTTAACGCCAGATGCTGCTCGGCATTACTTTTTAAAACGCCTTCTATGCACCCGAAGAAATTGAGCACGCATGGGGTTGTCAGCTCGTAGAATACTGATGCACCGACCTTTTCATCTCTTACGATTCCGGCATTCTTTAGAACAGATAGATGTTTTGACACTGTCGAACCATCTACACCAATCATGTCAGTCAGTTCTTTCACTGGACGTTTTTGGTTTGCAAGCTGGTCAACAATGAAAAGACGTGTCGGGTGTGCAAGAGCTTTTACAATTTTAGCCCTTTCATCGTATCGGGCTTTTGTTTTACTATCCATGCCTTCATCCTGATTACCTGTAGATATGGCAATATAGCCATTTAACCATTTTATTGCAATAGATTACTAAGGAGGTCTTTGGAATCCTTGCAGAAACTTTGTCATTTGCCTATATTGCCAAATGACCATATTTACTATTTTGGATTCAAATGGACTGGAAAAGGGAATGGAAGCCACTTGCAGTTATTGTTGCAGTGTTTCTTGCAAGCTTTTACCTGCCGGTGGGAAAGGAACGGTTTGATGTCTCGATACTCGAGGCTTTCCACCTTGTAAAATGGTACGCGCGCGAGCATGTCCTGCTCTGCTTGATCCCGGCATTTTTTATAGCAGGGGCTATTGCGGTTTTCGTCAGTCAGGGCTCGGTCATGAAGTATCTCGGGGCACGAGCTAATAAGTTTCTGGCTTTCAGTGTTGCTTCTGTCTCCGGATCGGTTCTGGCTGTATGCTCGTGCACAGTGCTGCCTCTGTTCGCAGGAATCTACCGCATGGGAGCCGGACTCGGTCCTGCAACCGCTTTCCTCTACTCCGGACCTGCCGTCAACGTTCTTGCGATTATCCTGACTGCGCGAGTTCTGGGAGTGGAAATCGGCATTGCACGAGCGGTGGGTGCTATTGTCTTCAGCATTGTAATCGGACTCCTGATGCATTTCATCTTCAGAAAAGAAGAGCTTGAAAAATCTGAAATACAGATGCAGATGCCTGAACCTGAAGTGGAACGTCCGTTATGGCAGAACGCTCTTTATTTTGCTTCGATGGTTGGGATACTGGTTTTCGCCAACTGGGGTAAACCTGTCGAAAGTTCCGGAATATGGTATAATATCTACAGTGCCAAATGGATCGTTACGAGTATATTTGCAGTTGGATTCGGTCTGATGCTCGGGAGTTGGTTCGGGTTGAAATGGCTGCATATAATTCTGGCTGGGCTGCCTGCAGTTCTGTTGGCAATAGTTTTTCCTGAAATGCCACTCATCGCTTTCAGCGCAGGAGTCCTCGGTTTATCAACCATAACCAGCATGAACAAATCCGAAGCCGGTGAATGGTTCTCATCGACCTGGGGATTTGCAAAACAGATATTGCCCCTGCTCTTTTTCGGAGTTCTCATTGCAGGTGCTTTGCTGGGTCGTCCCGGTAACGAAGGATTGATACCCTCGGAATGGATTAATGCAGCCGTCGGTGGCAATTCCCTCCGCGCTAACTTCTTCGCATCAATTGCCGGAGCATTCATGTACTTCGCGACTCTTACCGAAGTTCCGATCCTTCAGGGCTTAATCGGCAATGGCATGGGCAAAGGTCCGGCACTGGCGCTGCTGCTGGCAGGTCCGGCACTCAGTCTGCCGAATATGCTGGTGATTCGCAGTGTTATGGGTGGGAAGAAGACAGTGGTGTTTGTGGGATTGGTTATTGTTATGGCGATGGTTAGTGGGATTATTTATGGGATGGTTTAGGATATTAGCACAGAGGCAATTTATATCTTCAATCTTGCGGTCGTTCCTGCGAACGCAGGCTAACTGCTTCGCTTGCGAAGTGCATCCAGAGAAGTTACTATTTTGATTATTTCCGACGTGTTCCGATACTGCCCTTCATCACGTTCATAAACCAGTTTCGCGAAATGGAAATCCTTCAGAACAAGTTGCTTCTCTGGACTCTGGCGTCCGCCAGAGTGACGTCAAGTGGACACCGATTCAATCACTGGAGCACCATCTTCATGTATCATTTCAAAAACCTCTACCATGTTTTTAGATAACTCGTCCAAACTCTCACCTTGCGAATGTGCTCCCTGGATACCTTGTACATTACCAACAAATAGACCTGTATCCTGGCATTGCTCTACAACCATCGTATATGATCCCAATGTAACCTCTGAAAAAACAGGAAAATGTTTACTGCATATAAGATAAACACACGATGAATACTCGTCAAGATGAGAAATATTCACTATTTGTAAATTTATTACAAAGTCTTGTCGTCTCCGATCCTTCTGTTCCTGTATAAAAAGCATTCTCTCTACACACTTCCACCCTGTCTTTCCGGCGAACGCCGGAATCCAGAGGAGTTAGTATTTTGAATAATTCCCAATTATCCTTTCACAGAACTATCAAAATATATAATCCGTTTTCCGAAGCGAACAATTATTCAGATTCAGATACCTCTCTGGACTCTGGCGTCCGCCAGAGTGACGGAAAATGAACTCTCATTTCACCAAAACAACCTTCCGCACCCTCGAAAACTCCGCACAATCCATCCTGATAAAATATATTCCAGCCGCCACGCGTTCCGCGTCCCAGACGACCGAGTGCTGTCCCGCAGGATGTGTACCTTCAACGAGATTCATTACTTCACGCCCGGATAGGTCAAATACACGGATTGACAATTCGCCTGAAACCGGAAGTTGATAATCGATTCGAGTTGTTGAGTTGAAGGGATTAGGATAGGTATTCCCGAGTGCGAACTCAAACGGAGTGGTGTCATCATCATCAACCGAGTTCGGCAAATATCCCCGTCCGGAGAGGTTCACCGTGCGTTCCTTATCTCCGCTGATAATCCTGAGTGTCGAACTGTAAAGGCTGTCAGCCAATGGGGAAAAAACGATTGTTAATGTCGTATCGGACTCGGTTGCGATTGCGAAAGGAGTTTCTGCGGTACAGGAGAATACTGCATTGTCCAAGATCAGGTCTGTAATCTCGCGCTCGTTTACAGACAAGTTGCTCAGAGTCAGCTCCCACTCTGAGATCGTATCTACGGCTGTCGAATCGAAAACGTGCGATTCGGCGGAAAGTCCGAGGAACCATAGACCCTGAATAGGAGCAACATCGAAAATACAGAAATCGTACAAATCCGCCACATAAAGGTGGTTATCCCACAATGCCATATCAATTGCCTCTCCTGGAGTATCATAATATGCAACCAATTCGGGTCGTTCTGGATTTTCGAGAGACAATACTTTTATGCCTTTATCTCCTTCAGCCATAAAAAGGAGACCTTCCTGTGAAATGAATAAATCATCAAAATTTCCATATCCTTCGAGAATATTGACTACCTGAGGATTACTTGGGTCTTCAACCGAAATAGTCTTAAGTCCACCTGATCGACCATATAAATATCCGTTTCGAACAACGGCTCGTGTTATTGTTGAACCTAAATCAGTAATACTTACTATTTCCGGTGCTTCAGGATTCTCAAGTGAATAAATTATCAGACCATATCGAGATGTTGGTACGTAGAGGAAATCTTCATCAACGGCAACATCATAAGCATAGCCTCTTTGATAAGGTTCTTCTATGTACTCGAATGCACCGATGTACCGGGGTTCGGATAGATCTTCGATTGAATAGATGTAGGTACCCGAACCTTCACGGTTAACATACATGTAATTTTCATATCTGACAAAATAATATACTCCCCCGCGATATTCATAAAACGGATAGGTAGGTTCAAAGGGATTTTCAATACTAAGTACGTTGAGTTTACGTGGGTGACCATATGCGGTAAGGTAAAGAAAATCCTCTTCAATAATTTGCATTTGACGAAAATCTTCCTCAATTGTATCAACTTCAGTGATAAACCGAGGTTGAGCCGGATTTTCCACATTAAAAATTCTTAATGGTTCACAATCCTGTCTGTTATGTTCTACAGTAATTCGATCGATCAGATATGCAAAGTCATTTTTGGCTTCAATTAATTTTGGTATTTTTGCATTCAAATATTCAGAAGCAACAACTGGTTGACTCAGGTCTCTTATGTCTAATACAGTTAATCTTCCGGTACCATCGGCAATATAAGCATGGATTTCGTTAACGTCGATACCCCTGCCCACTCTTGGAGGACGACCACGCGAATATTCGTTATAACCTATTAGCTCAGGATTTTCCGGATCGTGAATGTCAACAATGTATCTATATGATAAAAAAGCATACCCATTGCATGTGACTAATTCTGTTGCACGAATCTCGACATCTCTTTGAATTTGCCCAACAAGTTCGGGTTCTTCTGGTGATGAGATATCGTAAATCCAGAAACCGGGATCACCAGTGAAATACAGATAGTTACCTTCGATACCAACTGTAATCAAACGATTATCTTCTTCAGGATAAATTCTTCCAATTTCCTCAGGATCAGCGGGATTTGCAACGTCCAGAATTGAGCAATATCTGCCAAGTTCAATTTAGCAGTATGCATAATCACCGGAAACCTTAATTTGTATTACTACTCCAGACCTGATTATACTGACCTGCACCGGATTTGTCGGATCGGAGACGTCTATAATACAAACCCTGAAAGACCTATAATTAGTTATATAGGCATAGTCACCCTGAACATCGAGATCCCAGGCATTCGGAGGATCGGGGCAGACGCCGATTTCGACCGGATTATCGGGGTCTTCGATTGAATAAATTCGTAATCCGGCGTAACCATCGCAGAGATATAGCAGATTATCGCGGATGTAAAGTTTTCTGGCGTTTCCCGGAGTGGGGATGCGGTGGATCACCTCCGGCTCTTCGGGGTTGGAAATGTCAAAAAGTACCAATCCCCACAAGTTTGCACAGTATGCAATATCTCCTCTCACCTTCACACCATAATATTCGCCAGACAGCTCGGTTTCTGCAATAAGATTCATATTCCACCTATCCGGCATCTGGTTTTGCGCCTGGGCAAAAGTTGAGATAAACAACAGAATTATTATTATAATTCGATACATGTTACAACTCTGTTTACGTTTTCCTGCCTTATTGTTGTGCAATATGCGATATTGTCCCGGACTTTGACATTGAAGAAGTGATCCCCGATGTGCTCCCACGTTCGGCTGATGTTCCAGTTTTCAGCTAACGTGACTTGGGTTACTATGAGGAAAAGAAAAAGTTGAATAATACGCATGAAATCTCTCGGTAACATGTTGCTCAATAATTTGATTCGAGGAGGACTAACTAAGTCAATGCTGTTTTTGATACCGTGCGGTTTTGTATTAGAATAAATCTTTAAACTTCAATCCAGCAGTTTTCTCTATGTTTTTGATGACACCCCGTGATAAATTTCTATTCTTATGAATCGGAACAATTGCAATTCGACCATCTTCGTGATGAAAAAAGGCGAGACTACCTTTTTAGCCGTATTTGACGAAATCCACTCTTCAATAATATGCGGGTAATATCTCGAGAAGTTAAGTTTGACCACTTTGGTGTCATAATGCAATTGAGACATATCCCTCAAAAACATCTTTTTCTACGGGGATGTGTTCACCCAATTCCAGTTTTGAACCTATGTAAACCCGGATTGCATCCTTTATCATTGAAAGAGCCTCTTCAAACGTCGCGCCATCAGTTACACAACCCGGCAAGGCAGGACACTCTGCGATAAAAACGTTGTCCTCATCCTGATGAATGACTATTCTGTAACGATATGTGGTGTTGTTATCCGTGATGATTGTGACATCATCTCTACTGCGCATATAATTACAACCTTTTTAAATTCTCTTTACTTCTTTTCTTAATAGTAATTTAGCGGAAATTTTCCAAAAATGCAAGAAATCCTAACCAGGTTTATCATTAGCCATTCACCTCACCCTCATCATCCCCACATGTCATTCTGGCGAACCAGTTTCCGAAGCGAACAATTCTTCAGATTCAGATACTTCTCTGGACTCTGACGTCCGTCAGAGTGACGGCAGCCGCGTCCTCAAAGACCGCGGCTGCCAATCTTTACTCAAAGCACGCTGAAGTGTGGACTCTAAACTTTTACTTCAAACAAATCATCTTCCGAGTCGCAATCTTACCACCAAGGTTCATTTTCACAAAATATATCCCGGTCGGCAGTTCAGACGCATTGACCGAGAATGTGTGAGTCCCTGAATTCTGAATACCCAGACTCTGACTTGCCATCACCTGACCATTAGCATCAAAGATATCGAGCTGCACTTCACCTGACTTGATCAGGTTATAAGATATTTCCGCACGGTTGTTGAACGGATTTGGATAAACTGCAACGATATCTGAAGTTCTTGGCATTTGATCTGACACATCAGGTACACTCACCGGTGGATAGTTATGATATGTAAATCCTTCCCTCGGAAGCTCCAGATCTTCAACATCGGGCAAGTCTTCAACCGGAACTCGGTGATATGTCATTCGGCATTCGCTGAGAAGCCCGTGTTGTGGTGATTCGTCTGATTCGGGAGCCAGGACGTAATACATATGGAGACTTTCATCAACTACATCCGCCAGACTCGGGTGAGCTTCATCGACGTATTCATCGAACTCTTCGTGATCCTGTGCATTGGTTCCGGTCAGGTTTATCGGCTCAGACCATGTGATCCCCTGATCTCCCGAAATTGAAACTACAAGTTCTCCGTAGCAATAGTCATTCAGATTCCTGTCTTCCTCAGTCACCTTGCGGAACAGGCAGTACATTGTCCCATCTTCGGATGATCCGAGTGACGGTCTTGAAACGTTGCTCTGAATTGAACTTGGATCACCTTCATTTTCATACCATCCATCTCCGACCAGTGTCAAACTGTCTGATTCGGAATCCCAGTGCCAAATCATACTTTCTTTTACAGTAATTCCCTCAACAGGTGGTACTTCCTGCATCTCGGGATCTGCCCAGAATCCGCGTGCTGAGAAGACAACATGGATAACATCACCCATATACAGGATATCGCAGTCGTTAAATGGCCTCAGTGTATCTCCATATGCAAGATGTCCCTCTCTTCGATGATCAGCTTCAATTGTCCTTGTGATATTGAAAGGATTATCATAATCCCATTCCTGGCCATCCTCGGATTCAAGGAGATAGAGGTCATTGTTCATACCATGAGCAACTGTATTCTCCCAGCCTTCTGGCGGTGGTACTCCTACAAGGTTGTGCTGCCAGACAAGACCTACATGCCCCGATTCACGTGAGGCTTTCACGTGGTGTCCTAACCCGGTCATAGATTCGAGAACTCGAGCATTCATTGGTTCCCACTCTGAGTAGTCCTCATTTGGCTCGACATGCCAGAATAAAAGCTGGAAGGTGACATCCTGACCCATAGCATGGCTACCGGAAACTACATGTGCCCAGCCATCACTGTCAATACAACCTTTTGTGACGAGAGGCATACGTTGTATTGGACTGACGAGATATTGGACTGTAAAAGCTCCAAATCCCCAGTCCCAATCGCAAGCTAATGCCCCACGCATAGTATTATTGAAGAATAATACTGAACGGTAGGAATCCTCAACACTTAGCAGATCCATCGAGGCATATCCGATCCGTCTTTCCTCTTCCACTTCGACAAGATTGCCTTCCAATTGCCCAGCTATGTCTCCACCACCATCATGGAGAAAGTTGAACATTAGAGTTCTGTTGGCTGCATCGGGTTCACTTTTTCCAGTATACACAAAGTGTGTACCGGTAAGAGCATCCCTGGCGATTAGTTTCCCTACTGTACTATTCTGCTGGTTGAAATACCATGTTGTACCTACCAGATAGGTTTCACCAAAATTTACGTCCTGAGCTGGAGCAACGCTTGTACATAAAGCCAGAACAAAGACTGCAAAAAATATTCTCAAAAACACCATTTTGACCCCTGAAAATAATCACTAACTTCGTTTGAATAGATAAAGTAACATTTTTTTACGGTAAAATAAATGAAAGAGCCCCATGATTGTCCGACTACGTTTTTCCTGTAGTCTAAACAGTGTAAAAAAAAACACCCGTGATTAAACGGGTGTTTTTGGTGTTGAGCATTGAACATTCTATTTTATCAAGACAATTTTCCTCACGACACTGTAATCTTCCGATTTCATCCGCACAAGGTAAGTCCCTGGTGGAGCAGAAGTTGCGTTCCATATAACTCCGTTACTTCCCGCAGTTTGCTTATCTTCAACAAGGGTAGTAATTATCTGTCCCGCCAGATCGAAGACCTGGATTTGGACATGGGCAGAAGTTGGCAGCAAGTAGGAAACACCAACGGATGCATTGAATGGATTCGGCCAGATATTTTCGATGGTAAATTTCTTAACTGGGATATTATTTTCTAAAATCACGGTTAGAGCTGTGCCAATCAACGGAATTTCAATTGGTTCTTCATCCAGGTATGGCGAGACTATCTGGAATACAGCTTCAAAAACATTCTCATCCTCAGGTGCGAAGCCAATTTGTGTTTCATGTTCAGCGCTCGGTTCAATCTGGACTCCTCCACCACCGGACCTGATAGAAAAAGGTGAATTGTCGGGCAGAATCCTCTGAGTAGCGATCATCAGTGGCGTTCGACCGATGTTGCGAATTGTAATAGAGAGAATTTGATCGGTGCCTGACTGAACGTCATTAAATTCGAGAACTCCCGGTTCAATAGTTGTGGTTACTCCACCAAGAAGTTCATTCCTCCCGGGTAATTCCAACCTGAGATCAATTATGTCCTGACGTACTGTTCCCAACCGCTGCCGAGTTCCACCGAGTCCATCTGCCATAGCGTGAATATCGAAACATCCCGTCGGCACATTCTCGAAGATAAAGAAACCATCTTCATCACTCTGTGTTTCAGCACGGAAATCCTCCTGACCATGAGGGCAGCCTTCAATTCCCGACAATATTACACGTCCGCCAGTAACGGATTGACCACCGGCATCAACCACGAGGCCACCAACATTCCACTCTTCATCATTACCTCCCTCACCAGGAAGTTGCAGCCTTAGACCTTCAATATCTTCATCAACGTTCCCGAGTCGTCGTCTAACTTCACCAAGATCCGGAGCCGAGGCAGATATATCGAAGCAACCAGTAGGTATGTTCTCGAAAATGAAAGCACCATGACGATCTGTTTCAGTTTCAGCCCGGAAGTCTCCTTGACCATGGGGGCAGCCCCTGATACCGGATAGTACAACCGCTGCACCCTCGACTCGTTCGTCTTCGGGACCTATAACAACACCGCTGATTGACCATCCTTCCTCATCACCACCTTCACCGGGAAGTTGTAGTTGTATATCTTCGATATCTTCCCGCACAAGCCCAAGTCGTAAGCTGACTTCACCAAGACCTTCAGCTGATGCTGAAATGTCGTAACACCCGGTGGGTACATTTTCGAAGATAAAAGCCCCATTGCCGTCTGTTTCGGTTTCTGCCCGGAAATCTCCCTGTCCATGAGGGCAGCCATCAATGCCCTCGAGCACAACCGTTGCACCTTCAACTGGCTCACCTTCCGGATCGACAACTATACCACTGACGATCCATCCTTGGTTACCACCTCCGCCACCCGGAAGTTGCAACCGGATATCTTCGACATTTCTGCGAAGATTTCCAAACTGTCGACTAACCTCACCAAGGTTTTCGGCTGATGCAGTAAGATTGTAACATCCGGTTTCCAAATCCTCAAAGCTGAATGCTCCGTCACCATCGGTTTCAGTCTCTGCATAGAAATCACCTTGACCGTGAGGACAGCCGTCTATCCCTTCGAGTATAACTTGAGCACCTTCAACCGGCTCACCTTCACGATCAACAACTACACCACCAATTGTCCATGCCCAACAACTCTGACCGACACCCAGAGTTATCAGCACAGCAATTGCTATTAAAAAGATTTGTTTCCTTTTCATACAATCCCCCTTTTCAAACATAAAAATACCAGGTTGTTGTGAAACTCTATCGTTCGTAACTGCAAGTCCGCAGTCAAAGAAAACCTACATTGGTGGGTGTCAAGAGCAACCTGAAAACTAATAATACTAACTTAGTGTATTATAAATGTAAATTCGGCAAAAGTCAATATCTTATAATCGCTTACAAATTTAGAAGAAGGCTGTCACCAGTTACCTCGGACATTATCAAGCCATAAACAGATTTGGTAATAGTCGATCTATCCCTCTGTTGAGCTCGCAAAAAAAAGGGTAGAAGAATCTACCCTTTTAAACAAACATTGTATTGCCTGGGAGGCTATTTACTTACCTCTGAGGCTGCTTTGATAATTGCAGCAAACTTCTCAGCCTTAAGGCTGGCACCTCCAATCAATCCTCCATCGACATCCGACATTGCGACAAGTGTTCCTGCATTAGAATCGTTCATGCTGCCACCGTAGAGTATTGTTGTTGAATCGGCTGCATCGCGTGTGAATAATTGTGATAATTTATCCCGAATAAACTTATGTGCTTCCTGAGCCTGTTCAGTGGTGGCGGTAACTCCGGTACCGATCGCCCAGACTGGTTCATAGGCGATTACAAGCCCATCAATACCTTTCAGTTCAACATCCGCTAATCCTAGCTCTAACTGTTTTTCGAGAACCTGGAAAGTCTTTCCTGCCTCTCTTTCAGGCAATGTTTCTCCTATACAAACAATCGGTCTAAGTTTCATTTCCAACGCCTTCTTCAGTCTCTTATTGACTGATCTATTTGTCTCACTGAAGTATGTTCTTCTCTCGCTGTGTCCAATAATCACCCAGGCGCAACCGGTTTTAACCAACATTCCAGCAGATATTTCACCTGTGTAAGCTCCGGAATTCTCCCAGTGAACATTTTGCGCTCCCAATCCAATCGAACCCCATTTCAGTGTCTCTGCAATAGCAGAAAGATGTGTGGCCGGGGGGCAGACAACGACTGTTACACCGTTTATGCCCGCAACTAGGTTTGACAAATTCCTGGCAAGATCAACACCCTCCACCGGAAGTGTATTCATCTTCCAGTTACCCGCTATAATTATCTCACGCATTGTTCACCTTTCGATCTGATAATACACTTACTCCCGATAAAACCTGCCCTTCCATAAACTCTAATAGCGACCCACCTCCTGTAGAAATGTGAGTCATTGGTGCCATAAGGTTGAATTTGTTCAGAGCTGCAGTTGTATCACCGCCTCCAACAACCACAATGCCACCTCTGGCTGTCACCCTTGACAGTGTACGTGCAATAGCCCTTGTACCAGGTGCGAACGACTCCCTTTCAAACATTCCCATCGGTCCGTTCCAAAGGACGGTTGCAGCTGCAATTGCTGAGTTCGTAAATTCCTCGCGTGCTTCTCGTCCGAGATCAAGCCCTCGCCAACCTTCAGGAATATCATCTGATGGAAATGTCTTCCTTTCGCTGCCATACTCCAAGTCCTGAGCAGCAATTGAATCGACCGGAAGAAGTATCTTTTCATCCGCGTCCGGTAAGTTTAGAATTTCTTCTGCAACGGATAGTTGTTTATCCTCAACAATCGAGTTTCCAATTTTTCCACCCCTTGCTTTAATCAGGGTATAAGCCATTCCGCCACCAATCAGCAGTTTTTCGACCTTTGGCAGCAGTTTTACAATTGTTTTTATTTTGCTGGAAATTTTAGATCCACCAACAATTCCAACAAATGGCTTCTCTGGATTAATAAGAGTCCTTTCGAGAAACCTAAGTTCGCGCATCATCAATCGACCAGCAGCAGCACACCCGGGAAAATACTGTGTTATTGCATTAACCGAAGCTTGTTCTCTATGAACAGCTCCGAACGCATCATTTATAAATACCTCACCCAGTTTTGCTAATTGACCGGCAAAAATCGGATCATTTGAGCTTTCACCGGGGTGGAAACGCACGTTCTCAAGAAGCATTACTTCACCGGGTTTAAGGGCATAAGCGACCTCTTCAACCTCGTGGCCTACACAATCTGAAACAAACAAGACTTTGTGTCCGAGGAATTTTTCGAGTGCACTTACCACAGGAACCAAACTCAAAGTTGGTAGTCTTCTCCCCTCTGGTCGACCGAAATGACTCATTAGTACTGCAGAGCCATCGTAATCCAATATATTATGAATTGTCGGAAGCGCTGCTTTGATTCGCGTAAATTCTCGAACATTGCCCATATCATCGAGAGGAACATTGAAATCTACACGAACTAATGCCCGTTTTCCGGTAAGATTTATGTCATCTAATGTGAGTTTGTTATGCAAATCACTACTCCAAATTAATTGGGTTAAAGTTCATGAGCTTTTTTGACCAAATCAACAACTCGACAAGAATATCCCCACTCATTGTCGTACCAACCAATTACTTTTATAAGGTGTTTATCGATTTGCATGGTGAGCTGAGAATCAAAGACACAGGAGCTGCTATTCCCTACGATATCAGCAGATACTATCGGATCATCGGTATATTCAAGGATTCCTTTTAGTTCTCCCTCAGCAGCTAATTTCATTGCTGAATTGATATCTTCAATTGTGGCTTCTTTTTCCAGCTCTGCTGTCAGGTCAACTATCGATCCATCGGGAATTGGAATTCTCACTGCAAAACCATCCAACTTACCTACCAATTCGGGTATGATTTTTCCAACAGTTCTCGCTGCTCCGGTGGTTGTTGGAATTGATGACAAGGCTGCTGCTCTGGAACGTCTAAGATCTTTATGAGGAAAATCAAGCAATCTCTGGTCGTTGGTGTAACCATGAATTGTGTTCATTAATCCTCTGATCAAACCAAAGTTATCATTGAGAACCTTCACCATTGGAGACAGACAATTTGTGGTACAAGATGCGTTTGAAATAACTTTATGCTCAGGCTTCAATACTTCATCATTCACTCCAAGAACAATGGTTGCGTCGATTTCATCCTTTGCAGGTACAGTCAGTAAGACTTTTTTTGCACCAGCCCGAAGATGCATGGCACATTGTTCCCGTGTTCTGAAAACTCCAGTTGACTCAACGACAAAATCCACCTTTAAACTTTCCCAGGGGAGTTTACCAGGATCTCGTTCAGATAAAATTTTGATCCTGTTCCCATCAACATCCAGAAAATCCCCATCAACCTCAACTACGCCAGGGTACTTTCCATGAGTTGAATCATATTTTAATAGATGACCAAGTGTGGCTGCATCAGTTAAGTCATTAATCGCTGCGACCGAGAATCCACCACGCCGCATCATCTCACGGAAGACCAGTCTCCCGATCCGGCCAAAACCGTTAATACCTATCTTTATTGCCATTTGCATTCCCACTGAATCTTGCAATGAAAAAAACCGAAATCACGATTATATATTCCGGTATATATAGAATAATGTAGATTCATTTTGCTGTTTTAAAGGGTGAGCTGCGAGTTTTTTTTAAATGTTCGAATTATTTCAAAAAACTAAGGTAAAGTTATCAATATTTCAAATGGATTTTTCCTGATATCCTGCCGCCAATTGACCACAGGCACCGGAAATACTATCTCCTTTACTTGCCCTTAATGTAACCGTTATTCCTGCATTATCAATAATTTCTACAAATTGATCAACCGCCTTTGATAGTGAAGGTTTCAGTAGAGAATCTATCTTGTTGTATTCCATGAGGTTTACCTTCACATCCCGTCCGCGTAATAAACTTACCAACCGTTGTGCATCATCTTTGTCATCGTTTTGACCACCAAGTAGCAGATAACCTATAGTTAAGGAATGACCGGAGTTTCGGGCATATTGTGCAGCAATTGATATTAGATCAGTTAAAGAGTACTTTCCAATTAACGGCATAAGTTCAGAATGAAACTCATCAGTGGTTGCATTAAGAGACAGGGCTAATTTGACTCGGGGATTTTCTTTAATCAATTCTTTTAATCCGGGTAACCAACCGGATGTTGAAATGGATATTTTTCTCTTTGGGAGCCCGATTCCATCCGGATCCGTCATCAACCTTATCGCTTTAAACAAACTTACACAATTCATAAGTGGTTCTCCCATACCCATCATCACCACATTGGTCATCCTTTTTCCAACGGCAGCCTCGATACAAAAAAGCTGGGCTACAATTTCACCGCTCGTCAAATTGCGCTTAAAACCGATCTTACCTGTTGCACAATAGACACATTTCAGTGCACAACCTACCTGGGATGACAAACAGGCGGTGTACCGGTCTCCCTCCGGGATGTAAACTGTTTCTATTCGCTCGTTGTCATTTAATTTTAGCAACAGTTTTGTAGTTCCGTCTGAAGCAATAGTTTTTGTCTCAACAACCGGAAGCCCCACAGAAGTTGTTTGTTCCAATTCTGATCTGAACCGTGAGCTTAAATCACTCATCAAGGCAAAATCAAAGACACGATTCTTATATATCCATTGATAGATTTGTCTGCCATGAAATGGTTTTTCACCTTTGGATACAACAAATGTTACTATCTCATCTTTTTCAAAACCCAAAAGGTTTTCAACATGAGATTCAGGTTCACTGGAATCGGATTGTGATTGGTTGAGTGGAGTTATTTTCAGGTCGACCCCTAATTAGTGGAACTTCTTGTTACAATTTTAATTTAATTAAGTTATATACCTGCCGCAAGCAATCCTCTTTTAGAGCATTGCAATGTTGAGCCAGGAGGTGTATTTTGATTAACACCTGATCAGATGTTGCATACATCATCCATATTCTAAACGTAGTTTAACCTGAAATCGGGATTCATGATAGATAAAACACTCATCCCAGAAAACGATGTCGAAGCCGTCGCTGAGCTGAAAATCGCTCGCGATCAGATTGTTGCCGAACTTGGTAAAGCGATAATTGGACAAAGGGAAATAATCAATCAACTACTGATCTCAATGCTCTCGAGAGGGCACTGTTTATTGGTCGGAGTACCAGGACTCGCGAAAACACTAATGATCAGTACATTGGCAAAAATCCTTGACCTTGACTTTTCGCGCATACAATTCACTCCCGACCTGATGCCCTCTGATATCACCGGAACGGAAATTATTGAAGATGATATCTCAACCGGAAAAAAAGCCTTCCGATTTATTAAGGGGCCAATTTTCGGGCAGATCATCCTTGCAGATGAGATCAATAGAACACCACCCAAAACACAGGCCGCACTTCTGCAGGCAATGCAGGAGCATGAAGTAACGACTGCCGGACAAACTTACAAACTGGAGCAGCCATTTTTTGTCCTCGCAACTCAGAATCCCATCGAACAGGAAGGAACCTACCCCCTGCCGGAAGCTCAGCTCGATAGATTTATGTTCAGTCTGTATCTGGATTATCCATCAACTGAGGAAGAGTTAGAGATAGTTCGCTCTACGACCTCAGAGTATGAACCCGACCTTGGTGTAATCATTAATGCACAAAAGATTATTCAACTCCAGAAATTATCCCGAAGAGTTCCTGTCTCCGATCATGTGGTATCTTACGCTGTTAAATTAGTTGGTATGACCCGACCGGACAACGAATCGAGTCCCGATTACATCAGCCAATGGTTGACCTGGGGTGCAGGTCCTCGTGCTTCTCAATACTTGATTATAGGCGCCAAAACACGTGCAATTCTTGATGGTCGTCCAACCCCTGAAATCGAAGACATTAGATTTGTCGCTCGCTCAGTTCTCCGACACCGTATTGTGACCAGCTTTAACGCTGCCGCAGAAGGGATAACTGCTGTAAATGTGATTGATCGTTTGCTCGAAGATGTCGAAGAGGGGAAATAAGTGCAATTGATTCGGTTTCATTTTCCTCATTCCCAACTTGTTTGGGAATCCCGAAACGCTAAATTTCTATCTGGCGGACGAGGGCGTCTGCCAGAGCGTTATTAAGCATCTTACTAAATGACTAATCCCCAAACCCTACTCGACCCATCTGCAGTTGCCAGACTTTCAAACTTGCAGCTCCGCGCCAGCGCAATTGTCGAAGGCTTCCTTACCGGATTGCATCAGAGCCCTTATCATGGTTTCTCGGTTGAGTTCAGTGAACACAGGCAGTACATGCCCGGTGATTCTTTAAAACATTTAGATTACAAAGTCCTTGCTAAGACCGGCAGGTATTACATAAAGCAGTTTGAGGAAGAGACAAATCTAAAATCTTATATTCTACTCGACCATTCAGGCTCAATGGGATATGGTTCCAATGAAATTTCCAAACTGGATTATGGAGAAGCACTGGCAGCTGCACTCAGCCTGATGTTATTAAAGCAAAGGGATGCTGTTGGATTGGTAACATTCGACCAGAAGGTATCGAACATAATGCCACCGCATTCAGCACTGGGATGGCTGCAGCCTCTGCTGACCCAACTATCAGGATTAGAACCATCAGGTGAGACGAAGGTAGCTTCTGCCCTATTCGATATTGCAGAGCGTGTCAAGCGGAAGGGATTGGTTGTTCTTATATCGGATATGCTTGATGATCCTGATGAAGTAATGTCAGGACTGCGTGCCCTTCGCCACATCGGACACGAAGTCCTTGTCTTTCAAATCCTCGACCCAATGGAGCTGTCTTTCGCTTTCCCCCGCGACTCCAGATTTAAAGACCTTGAAACTGGAGAAGTGCTGGCGAGTCGTCCCTGGCACATCCGTGAAGAATATAAAAAACTCATAAAAGAATTTGTGGACAATTACAAAAACCGCTGTCGTGCTGAACGGATAGATTACCAGATTTTCTCTACGGATACACCTTATGGTATTGCCCTGTTTGAGTTTTTGGATAGAAGACGACGGATGCTTTAATAATTTTCATGGATATCCCTCTCGCATTTGAATAATTATGCTGGGATAACTACTGTATTTGGTGCTTAAAGCAAAACAAGCATAACCCTTAAAAGAGGTATTTATGTCTTTACGCTTAGCAATTATTCTCCTTTTATTCTTCCTGTCTTCCGCCAATGCACGGGTATATGTTGTCGGTCCTGACCGTCAATACGAACGGATTATCGATTGCCCAACATACGACTTACAGGCTGGTGACACTATAAAAGTCTATGCCAGAGAAGAACCATATTTCGAGAAATTTCTCCTGAATGGGATCGGTTTTGAGGATGAACCAATTGTGTTGCTCGGAATTCCGGATGAGGAAGGGAATAGGCCGATAATTGATGGCATCGATGCGATTAGCAGCCTGGAAACTGCCTACTGGAACGAACCTCGCCAACTGATTCTCGTTGGTCAGAATGATGCAAGATTTTCGGATTATATCATCGTTGATGGCTTCGAACTCCGCCACGCTAATCCATCCCATCAATTCACTGATGATCACCAGAACGTTGTACAATATGCCGAGAATGCTTGTGGTATCCGTGCTGAATATTGCGGCCACCTGATCATTCGTAACTGCGACATCCACGATAACGCCAACGGTTTTCAGAACGGTGAGACCGATTCGACACAGTACGTAACACTCGAATCCTGTCACATCCACAATAACGGTGCAGGATCAGATCCTGAAAGATGGTTGGAACACAATATATATGCGGGTGGGCGAGACATTCACCTGACAGTACAATTCTGCTGGTTTGGTGAACTCCAGAATGACGGTCAGCAGCTCAAATCACGAGCTGAGACCAACATCATCCGCTACAACTGGATAGAAGGAGGCAGAAATTCTCAGCTCGATCTGGTTGACGCTGATTATGGTGACGATGTTCAAGCAAACGCTTATGTTTACGGCAACGTTATAATCAAACCTGAAGAAACAAACAACTCACGCATGATCCATTATGGAGGCGAATCGCAGGAACCTCCCCGCAAAGGGAACCTCCACTTCTTCAACAACACGTGTATAGTAAACTCAGAGCGCGACTGGGGAACGAGACGATTGTTCGAGATTTCCTCTGACAGCGTGATGGTGATTGCCGACAACAACATCTTTTATATGAACGACAATTCGTACGAATTATGGGCGGGACGGCCTAACATCACCGGCTCAAATAACTGGTTCTCCGAGATTGCACGGGGGGATTCATTGCTTGAAAATGGGCTTCGTGGAGAAGATCCCGGTTTCGTCGATTTTGACAACAAGGACTTTCACATCGTCGAAGGATCTCCCGGAATTGACTATGTCCATGATTATATGTTCCCGGAAGGACACGAACTACTCTACCAGTACGTTCATCCTACCGACTTTGAGGAACGACCGATCACGAACGATGCTCTCGATATTGGGGCGTTTTATTTTCCGAATCAGGTTGGGGACTTTGTCCCACAGGATTTCTGTAATGCCCCTGTTGGATTTCAGATTTATCCGGCGCATCCGAATCCGTTTAATTCATCGACACGGATTGGATTCTATTTGCCTCACCGAAATCATGTCCGGATAAGTATTGTAGATATGTGTGGTAGGCAGGTTGCTGTTCTGATGGATCGGACACTTACTTTCGGAAATGATGAGGTTCACTGGCAAGCTGATGATCAACCGTCCGGATTGTACTACTGCATGATGGATGCGGATGGATTCAGGATATCGAAAGGGATTGTGTATGTGCGATGACATTCCCGGACATCAAGCGTTCAGGCTACGATTTTTGGAGACGGAACGGCTTTTTTTCAGGATTTGGCGGGAAACGGATCTGGGTCTTGCTTCAAAACTATGGGGAGATCCGCGGGTTGCACAGTATATATATTCAAATCCTGTCCTGACTGAAAATGAAGTTTGGAAAAGGTTTGAGGAGGAAATGAAGACTCAAGCTGAATATGAGATTCAATACTGGCCTGTTTTTCTTAAAGAGAATGATGAATTTGTCGGCTGTTGTGGGCTTAGGCCGTATAATTTACCAAATCGCGTTCATGAACTTGGTTTTCACATCTCTGCCGATTACTGGAATCGTGGATTTGCTACAGAAGTTGCAAGTCGTGTCATTGCATATTCATTCTGTGAACTTAAAATACGAGCATTATTTGCCGGTCATAATCCGAAAAACCAGATATCCCGCCATCTGCTCCTGAAACTCGGTTTTGAGCACACTCATGATGAAATTTACCTGCCAACTGGATTGAAACATCCTTCCTATCTGCTTAATCGAGCGTAAAATATTCCTCTCAACTGTTGTTACCCGAACCAATCTCAACTAACTTCTGTTTAGAAAAACACCTTAATACATACAGGAAAATGAACAAATACACCAAAAGCAATCAAAGCCTCTGGAACAGCTGGGTAAAAACTCATGCTGAATCAAAGTACTACGACCTCGAAAGTTTCAAAGACGGACGATGTTCACTCATGAAAACGGAACTTGACGAAGTTGGTGAAGTTAATGGGAAATCTCTGCTTCATTTACAATGCCATTTCGGGCAAGATACACTCTCATGGGCTCGACGAGGTGCGGATGTCACAGGAGTCGATTTTGCGCCTGAAGCAATATCACTTGCGAAATCACTCAGTACGGAACTTAATCTGAAAGCAGACTTTGTCTGCTCGGATATTTATGAACTTCCCAGTAATCTTGAAGGGGAATTCGACATTATTTTCACATCGTATGGCGTCCTCGCATGGCTGCCGGATCTGGCAAAATGGGGAGAAATTGTTGCTCACTATCTCAAGCCCGGAGGTATGTTCTATATCGTTGAATTTCACCCCCTCACTACAATGATAGACGAGAGTGGGGTAAGGTTTGAGTTCCCATATTTTCATTCGGAAAAAGCTATCAAGTACGACACTGAGGGCTCCTATGCTTACGAAGAAAAGGGTATCCTGCATGATTCCTACGAATGGCCGTTTGGACTCGGTGATGTTGTTACAGCCCTCACTCTGCCCGGTCTCAAGATTGAGTTTCTGCATGAATTTCCTTATAATAATTATAGATTTGATCCCTACACCAAAGAAATTGCTCCTGGCAGATTTGTCCATAAGGGCATTAAACAAAAACTGCCTCACATGTTCTCAATCCGTGCAACTAAACATGAGTGAACCTCTCATTCAATCTTGAGTTTAACAGAAATATTCGGTGCACCCTTAACCACTTACCTTGTAATCCCGCTTTTAATAATAATAGCGCGAATCCTCGATGTCAGTATCGGGACTCTACGTCTGATCTTCGTTTCCAAAGGCATGCGTATGTTAGCACCCTTACTTGGATTCTTCGAAATCCTGATATGGTTGCTCGCAATCGGGCAGATTCTTTCAAACCTGACTAACTGGGTTAATTACGTCGCTTATGCACTCGGTTTTGCGCTTGGAAATTACTTCGGATTAGTCATCGAAAACAGACTCGCACTTGGCAAGGTGATGCTGAGAATTATCACAAAACGTGAAGCTGATGACCTGCTGGATGCTCTGCGTGGTTCAAAATTCGGTATCACTAGTGTTGATGCCGAAGGTAAATTTGGAGATGTGAAAATCATATTTATGGTTTTACAAAGAAAAGACCTTGAAGGTGTTATCGATATCATCAAACGACATAATCCGAAAGCATTCTATTCAATTGAGGACGTCAGGTATGTAAACGACAGAATGATTCGCGGAAGTCACGGACAACGAAGATCAAACAAGCTGATACATCTGAAATGGCTCAGCAAACGAAAGTAAAAAAAATAGAGCAAATTTGGAAAAAATAGAAATACACGATCTTGCCCATGACGGACTGGGAGTCGGAAAACTCGGAAACGGTCGGGTGATTATGGTTCAGGGTTGTTTTCCCGGTGATAAGATCTCCGTTGAATATTCTGAACCATCTAAGAAAAAAGGTGTTTTAACCGGAATACTCAAAGAGATAATTGTAAATTCACCCCACCGGGTTGAACACCCTTGCAGCCATTATTGTCAGGGTTGTTCCGGTTCCATCCTCGGAGCTGTAAATTATGATTTCGCATCTGACTGGAAACAAAATCACCTAATACAAACGCTTACGCGTATTGGCGGTCTGGAAAAACCAAAAGTTGAGCCAATCCTTTCAGTAGAAAACAGCTGGAATTATCGGGATCGCATTGAATTGCAGATCATCGCAGGTCATGATGGTTGGAAACCTGCTTTTATGGGACTTGAAAAACACATTCAAATCGAATGTTGTAATTTGGCTATGCCGAGTATCAACAAAGCTATAAAAACAATAAATTCTAATTCGCCGGATGCTGATCCTAAGTTACTTAAAAGATTCACACCACGACTCCTGCTAAGAGATAACGGGGATGGGGAGGTGGTTGCCGTTTTGTTTCTGTTTGGCAATCCAAACCAGAGCGTTCCGGGAGTGTATAAGGATTGGCTTAGAAGTCTCCAACTAAAAGGCTGGCAAATCAGGATTTCCAAAACTCCTGATCTCCGGTTCATTAAATCAACTACAGGTGCAAAGGGTGGTGATTCGCAGATTCACATAAGAACATCAACAGGTGAGATATCTGCTAATCCGACTGTTTTCACTCAGGTTAATCGCGTTATGTCAGACAATCTTATCAGGACTGTCTTTGACCATATTCCAGACGGTGGTAGAATTCTCGATCTGTTTGGTGGTTATGGAGCTTTTGGTCTTGAATATGCTATTCGAGGGGGCAAGTCAGAAATCATAGACTCTGCCGGTGAATCTATCACTGCTGGAAAGAAGTTTGTTAAAAGGCGCAATCTTCAGGTTAAGTACAACACACTTGATCTGAATAAGAATCCATATCTCATCAACACACAAGAACGACATGATGCCTGCATTGTCGATCCACCACGCTCCGGATTAGGTCAAAAAATGAGAGATTGGCTACAGGTAAAAGGACCCGGAAGATTGATCTATGTTTCCTGCCATCCGGCTGCATTGGCGCGGGATATCAAGGCTCTGACAAAATACACTACCTCAGCCTTCAATCCGATAGACATGTTCCCTAACACAACAGATCTCGAAACTGTTGCAATCTTAGACAAAAAGGACTAAACAAGCTTATGGAAAATACTCAACTGCTTTTATTGCCCAAACCCAGACGAGTACAACTCCATGACGGACATATCCAGCTCAGCAGTAAACCTCTATCTATCAAGGGGATTAATGCAGATTTGATATCCGTATTAAACGCTTGCTGTGTTAATCTACCAAGTATTAATTGTCCAAATAGAGAACAACTTTTCACAGCATATTCTTCAGTATCCACTGAAAACCTTGAAGATCCACCAATTCCGGATGTACTGATACGTGCCAGACAGGACTTAACTCCTCATCTCCCAACCTTGAGTGTTAAACAATATAATTTTACAGCAAAAGAAGCCCGAACAGAAGCATATCGATTAATAATTCAAGAACCATCTGGTGAAAAAGATTCAGCAATCATAATTGATGCCGAAACCAAAAGCGGGGCTCGGCATGCTTTGTTCACCCTTGTTCAGATCATCGGTCAATTTGGTAGAGAGCTCCCCATTGTTACAATTGAAGACGCACCTGCATTCCCTGTGCGCGGAGTAATGCTCGATGTGTCACGGGATCGGGTTCCACTTCAAAGTGAATTATTGAAAACGATTGATTTGCTCGCATCTTTTAAAATCAACCACCTCGAGCTTTACACTGAGCATACATTTGCCTACGAAGGCCATAAAGAGGTCTGGAAAAATTCTTCACCACTGACACCCTCTGAGATCCGTGAGCTCGACAATCGCTGTGTTGAAAGAGGAATTACCCTTGCTGCGAACCAAAACTGTTTCGGACATATGCATAGATGGCTGAAACATGATAATTATAAACCCCTTGCAGAAATTACCGGTGACTGGAGTTTTAACGGAATGCCGCGTTCAGGTCCTTTCAGCCTCTGTCCAATTGATCCCGGTTCCATTCGACTTGTCGAGGATCTGTTGAATCAGTTAATTCCGTGCTTCAGCAGCGGATTGGTGAATATCGGTTGTGACGAGACTTTTGACGTTGGTCAGGGTCGTTCTAAGAACGCTATCAAAAGTAAGGGTGCACTTAACGTTTATTGGGACTACGTTTCCAGGGTTATGGACATTGTCAGAGAACATAATGCACGACCAATGTTCTGGGCGGATATGTGGTTAGGTTCAAAGAAGAAAGAACGTGAAAAAATCCCCAAAGATTCAACCGGTTTAGCATGGGGATATGAACCTGATTCAGATTTCAGTAATTGGTGCAAAGCTCTCGATGCTGAAGAGCGAAATGTATGGATTTGTCCAGGAACGAGCTCCTGGAGGAGCATTACCGGTCGCACAAACGAGAGAAAAGCGAATATTTACAGGGCTGTTTCAGAAGGATTAAAGGGAGGTGCCAATGGCGCTCTAATAACAGATTGGGGGGATTTGGGACACAGGCAGCAATGGCCTGTAGCCTTAAATGGACTCGCAGAAGCTGCAGATGTATTCTGGTCAGGCCGATATAATGATGGCTGTGAAAACGCGATTTCTCTGCATGCCTTTGGTGATAAAAACCTTGTCCTTTCTCTCTGGTTGAATGAACTCGGGAATTCAGATATCAATCTACGTGAAATAGCTGGTAAATATGTGCGAAAAACCAAATCTCGTCGTCTCATGAATTCGTCATGTCTGTTTGTCGACCTGGAGTCGCCTTTATCGGAAAATCCATTTGATAAAAAAGTCGCGGACTGGTCGACTGTTCGCAATAACTTAAGCTGGATCGCATCGCTAACTCCCGAACTTGAAAACCAATTATTGACAGATGAGTTGAAACTGACCGTTGAAACCGCTAAATTTGCGTGTGAACGTGCAATTCTGCGTCGCAGAAGAAATGAAATGTTTACTAAGAAACCGGCTGAATTGATTCAGATGCTCCGGAATATTATCGATGAACACAGCCGTCTCTGGAAAATGCGATCTCGGACAGGTGGTCTTGAAGACAGTTGTCAGTATTACGATTATACCTTAAAAGACCTGATCAAAAACGGATAATCCAAACATGAGACCAAACACCGAAATCCAGGACACACGTTTGATTGCCGGAACAATGACCGGCACAAGTATAGACGGGCTTGATGTTTCATTGATAGAGGTTACCGGACATGGGCTGAATATCGAAATATCAGTGAAGAAGTGCCTCAGCAGATCACTCGGTACTCTGACCAATAATCTACGCAGGCTCGCAGAACAGCAACCGATGACTGCTAAAGAAATCAGTCAACTAAATGACAGGTTTTCAAGGTTCCATGCGGATTGCCTCTCCGACTTGATTGGTGAGACCAATGCTGACTTAATCGCTGTGCATGGTCAAACAATCTTTCATTCCCCTCCATTAAGCTGGCAGTTGATAAATCCTTCACTTATCGCCCACAGGTTAAAGGTTCCGGTGGTATTTGACCTCCGTGCTGCGGATTTGGTTCATGAAGGTCAGGGCGCTCCTATAACACCTCTGGCGGATTTCATCCTTTTCCGAAATATAAATGAAAACCGTAGTATTGTTAATCTTGGCGGTTTCTGTAACATCACAACAATTCCCGCGATACTGAATACCCCTGACAACCAGGTTGATCCTGAATTCTGGCAGACTCTCATCAGTGGAACAGACTTATGTCCTTGCAACCACCTGCTCGATAATATCTCACGCAACCTTATTGGCCAGCAATATGATGAAGACGGGATAAATGCGCTATCAGGCAACATCTCAGGAAGACCTTTTGATGATCTCTTAAGAATACTGAAAATCAAGATTAAAGAAAAACGATCTCTTGGAACCGGTGATGAAACAGGTGACTGGATTAGCCGGTACTCAGGAGAAGTAGTTGCCGTAGACCTGGCAAGAACAGCTTGCGCAGCTATCGCTCAAATGATTGTCGATTATTGCGATTCTGACAGAATCATACTCGCAGGCGGTGGAGTCAGAAATGCTGCACTCGTTGATGAGATTACATCCCGCTTCTCAGGGGATGTATCGCATTCAAGTCAATTCTTCACCCCTATCAACCACCGCGAAGCAGTTGAAATGGCTATACTCGGAGCTCTTTGCCAGGATAGGATTCCTATTACACTTCCACAGGTTACGGGATCAAAATCAAGGTTTATTAGCGGGTGTTGGGTTATCCCCTGATATTATTTCGTCTTCGCGAGGAACGAAGGACGAAGCGATCTTTTGATTATGTGCGGGGTCGTTTCTGCCTGATTTCAAGCGTAGCGTAATCTGGCAGGTTACGTTCATTTCATTCACTTGAAATCTGCCGGAAACCAAAGCGATCAGCTTGCTTTTATTTGAATAAAGAGATTGCTTCGCTACGCTCACAAAGACAATCTGATTCAAGAAATGAATACAACCAAATCCTTTGAGGTAAATTTGAAAAATCTCATTACCTTTTTATTAATCATCCTTATTCCCTGCATAATAGCTGCAGAAGAGAACCCAAAACCTTTTATGGGCATCAATCACCGCCTTTTAAAGGAATTGCCTGAAGTCGCCGGAGCTCCGACTGCTCAGGGAGGTGTTCAAATAACCAGTGTCCAGAAAGAAACTCCAGCTTATAAGGCGGGATTGCTCTCTGGTGATATCATTATCGGGTTAGACAGGGCATATTTTGATGTAATTCCAGACTCAATATCTGCTGAATTCACAAAAATCCTGTATAAACACTCACCCGGTGAGACAATGACAATGCATATCCTCCGTTTAGAGATTAAAAACGAACTTATTGTCAACGATGAGTCAATAGACTGGAAAAGCTATATTAACTCTCCCCAAGCGTTTCTTGACTCACTTCCCCCGGGCTCAGCACTGACTTTCAATACGGGCAAGGACTGGAAGTTTCTTGACGTCCCAATCATTCTCGGCAAAAGAGAAGAATTCAAACTGCCTCCTCTTCCCGAAATTGCTGAAACCGAGCTCGGGAAAATGATTAATAGACAACATGTGGATGGACTAATTGGATTTGAGCCCGTTGTTGATGAAGTCGTCGAACGGTATAAAATGGTCGAAGAATATGACGATTTGAGATCGAGGTTACGAAGCATTGAAGCCGGCGATGATGGAACACGTATCCCGGCAATGGCAGAGATACATCGAAATCCGTTTTTCCTTGAGAATTACAGCCGGATTTTTACAGATATGATTGTGGACTCAGATTCTGAGTTAATTGACAACCTTTTCTGTAATCCTGAAGTAGCCATCTTCTTAACCGGAAATAAACCACCTGAAACTAAGCGTATTTCAGGTGCAACTGTGAGTATTGCCTCTTTGGAAGAAACCGAGTTCAAAAATTGGTTTGAATCCTCAGTAGGTAAACATATCAGCTCATTGAATGATGTATTTTCAGTTCTTAGTGAAGAAGAACAGGCTTTCCTTGAAGAACACATGTTCGAGTTAACCGACGTTCATGCGATGGGGATTTACCTCTGGTCGGACGAGGATACGGAAAGATTTGAGCGAAACAAGAAAACGATTGAACTATGTTCTAAAATCGATATAGACGCCCTTACTGCTACGGCTAACCAGATTGCAGATTTCATAAGGAGTACAGAATCCGACATATTCCAGTGGTCAAGTGAACACCCGGATATAAAAGTAATTGAAACAGAGTGGGGAAAAATCGGATTTGGAAGTGAAGGTTACAATAGGTGGGCAGCACCCGATTTCAAATTTATCTACGATCCTGATGGTAATGACTTTTATGCAAATGGCACCGGAACTGCAAACTCGTTTGCTCAACCTGTCTCATGGATTATCGACCGTAGTGGAAACGATGCCTATCAATCAACTGAAGAAGGAGCACAGGGCAGTGGTTTACCTGGTGTCGGCTTTTTGATTGATTATGATGGAGATGACACATACATCGGTGGTAGATGGACGCAAGGCACGGGATATCTCGGTGTGGGAGTGCTTTTAGACTACTATGGCAACGACAATTATCACGGCACCGAGTTTATTCAGGGCTCGGCTCTGTTCGGATTGGGCGTCTTATGCGATATTGGAGGCAACGACAACTATAATGGCACAATTCACGCTCAGGGCGTAGGATTTACTCACGGGCTGGGGATGCTGATCGACTATGCCGGTGATGACATCGGATACAGTACCGGCAAACATCCGACAAACTACGGTGATCCAGGTATATTTGACGCCTGGTCGCAGGGTTGCGGAATGGGTTTCAGGGGTGTTGCCAGCGGTGGCATTGGAATCGTGGTTGATGGTGATGGTGAGGACAAATGGGAAGCCGGAAATTTCTCGCAGGGCGGCGGATATTACTACGGTTTCGGCATTTTCCGGGGTGGAGAAAACAACGACGACACTTACATCGGTTCAAGGTATGCCCAGGGTTTTTGCGCCCATCAGGCTGCAGGTTTCTTCCTCGATGATGGCGGGGATGATTATTACACAACACGCCAGAGCGTAACCTCCGGACTCGCCTGGGATGAATCGGTAACGATCTTCATCGACGAAGAGGGAGATGATTACTACAATGGCGGTGGAGGTTTCTCTCACGGCGCCAGTGCGCACAACGGCTTTTGTATATTCTACGACCGGGAAGGCAAGGATTATTATGACTACAAACCCGGACCGGCGCGTGCTGGCGGAAATAACTATCACGGTGGCACCAGTTTCAGTTTATTCATCGATCAAGGTAAGGACAAGGACACATATACAAATAAGAAAGTCGGAAACAATATTGAACTCACCTGGCCTGAATATGGTGTGTTTCGGGATGGGAAGGGAGTTCTGAAGTCTCCGTTGGAGAAGCCTGTGAAGGTGAAGAAGGATAAATAATACAACGCTGTGTGGCTTGGGTTACTTGTTACCCAAGTTTCTTTACGAGCTGAATGAACATGAATCATGAAGTTTGAATTGTAAAGAAACACGGGCAATAAATAGCCCGTGTCACACTAATGGAAAAATCTGTTCACACGCACGGAGGCGTGTGCTACTTTGGGAGATTATGTCATTTAAACGCATCGCACTATTTTTCATCCTCGCATCCTCATTACTTGCACAGGATTATCCATTGCCAGAGGTAATTGGACACATCTACGGATTACCTCCTGATACCCTGATGATCGGAGTTGATTTCTGCAATGTTGGTGATCAGAATGGAGATGGGGGTGACGACCTGCTTGTTTCGCATTTTCCCTGGGAAGTTGGTTGGCGATCACCAATGGCTAATGAAATTAAAATTTACTATGGTGGATGAGATGGAATGGATAATGAACCGGATTGGATTTTATCTGGAGAGGATAGACATGGAATAGGAGCTTCCGTTATTTATCTCGGAAATATATCACCAGATTTAGAACCAGTGTTTGCAACAATAGAAAGATATTGGGCTCCGGGAAATATTGATTCTTATCCTACCGACCACAGAACACTATTCTTTGAATCCCTTAACAATCTTGATCGCGAACCAGACATCATAATGCAGCAGCAGATTTATTCCTACAAACGATTTGGTGATGGATTATTTACGCAACCGTTTGATCTGAATGCTGACGGTTTCAATGATTTTATAATGACTGACAGACAAGTTGATCAATATTGGACTTTGTTCTTTTTTGGAGGTGAAGAACTCGATACAATACCTGAATTGCGATTAAGCTACCCAGGTAGAGGCAATCGAATTGCAGCCGGTACAGCGGATTATTCGAGTGGATTTGATGTCAATGGAGATGGTATTGATGATCTGTTGCTATCAAGAGGTGAAGTAAACGAGAATGTTTATGAACACTATTTTCATCTTTTTCTTGGGGGAGCACCTTTTGACACCACACCGGTAATGTCTTTCACTAGTTGGGATATTGAGGGAATTCTCGTTGACAGTGGTTTCTCAATAGTACCAGATGTAAACGGAGATGGTTATGACGATTGGGTGCTTGCTTACTGGGCTGGACACGAGACATCTTTCTGGTTATTCTACGGCTGTGAGAATCCGCAATCCCCGTTAGACCACCCTCCGGATTTACTTTTACAGCCACTTCCTGGTGCAGAGATATCTGAGGCTTGGGTATGCGGGGGAGATTTTAATGGTGATGGTTATGGTGATATTGCTGGTTCTTCATATGAGGCAGCAAATTTTAGTGGTGTTATTCAGATCTACTTGGGTGGTCCGGATATGAGCGGTGATGCGGATATCCAGATATTTGCACATAATGATTACGATGGACAATTTATTAGCTTGGGTGATAGGATTGGTGCCGTGGGAGATTACAATGGAGATGGAATTGACGATTTTGTATGTCGACGTGTTGCAGTGCAGAGAGATTATGGTAATTCCTTAGTTATTTTTGCTGGCAATCGCGAGTGGCCTGGGGCGGTCGAAAATGATCCTGTTCCTGAATCCTATAAACTGATGTTTGATATCCATCCCAATCCATTCAATAGTTCAGCGCAAATCAGGTTAAATTTGCCGGTTTTTGAAAAAAGTTCACTCTCGGTTTATGATGTTCGGGGGAGATTGGTGGAGACTCTCATTGAAAATCGAGCAATAACAGGTAGCCGGGTACTTGCATATAAGAGTGATGAAGCTGGCGTTTATTTTGTTGTGCTTGAAGGGGAATCTCATCGGGAGATTCGGAAGGTTGTATGTTTGCGGTAGGGGCGAATAATTATTCGCCCAAAACTTAACGCACCATGTTGCAATTGACCGATACGCTGTTTAAGGGTGGCAAGGGCGAATGATTATTCGCCCCTACTGTCTTTACGGACTGATTGGACATGAATCATGAAAGTTGAATTGTAAAGAAACACGGGCAATGAATAGCCCGTGCCATACTAATGGAAAAATATGTACACACGCGCGGAGGCGTGTGCTACCTGGGAGATTATGTCATTTAAACATATCACAATGTTGTTCATCCTCGCATCAACGATATTTGCTCAGGATTATGAACTGCCTGAAGTGATCGGACATATTTATGGATTGCCTCCGGATACACTTATGATGGGTCTAGATTTCTGTAATGTTGGTGATCAGAATGGGGATGGATGTGATGATCTGCTCGTTTCGCATTTTCCTTTCTCAGTTGGCAATAGATTTGAGGAAACTAATCAAATCAAACTTTATTATGGTGGCAGGGATGGTGTAGATAACGAGCCTGATTGGATCCTCAGTGGCGAGGATAGACATGGGATAGGATATCCATTAATTTTTCTCGGAAATATCTCTCCAAATTTCCAACCAATATTCGCAACCGTAGAAAAATTTTGGGCTAATGGAAACAACGATCCTGGAGCTCCGAATTATTACAGGACACAATTTTTTGAAGGCTTCGGTGGGCTTGATCGTGAGCCTGATATCATCATGCAACAAGCAACATTATCTTGGAAAAGATTTGGTTCCGGATTATTCACACGATCATTTGATTTGAACTCTGATGGATTTGAAGAATTCATTATGACCGAGAGGAATGAAGACATATATTCGACTTTGATTTACTTCGGAGGTGAAGAACTTGATACATTACCCGACTGGCGCACCTCGTATTTAGGTAGAGGTAGCCGAGGTTATGTTGCTCCAGCTAACTACTCCGGTGGATTTGATGTTAATGGTGATAATATTGATGACCTTTTATTGTCAAGAGGTGAAATACATAATGATATATATAAAAAATATTTTCACCTTTTCATTGGTGGTGCACCTGTGGACACAGTTCCAGTCTTTTCGTTCACAAGTTGGGATATGGAGGGAATTTTGACTGACAGTGGTTTTTCTCTCTTACCAGATGTAAATGGTGATGGATACGATGATTGGGCAATCGCTTACTGGGCAGGACATGAGACGGCTTTTTGGCTGTTCTTTGGAAGTGAGAATCCACAATCACCTTTAGATCACCCACCTGATTTGCTTTTAGAGCCTTTCCCTGGAATAAGTATAACTGAAGCCTGGGTCTGTGGTGGTGATTTTAATGGTGATGGTTACGGAGACATTGTAGGATCCGCACACGAGGCTGATATTAATGCTGGTGTAGTGCATATTTATTTTGGCGGACCAGATATAAGCAGGGATGCTGATATCCAAATAAGGGGAAGACGGGATTACGAGGGACGATTCCTCAGAATTGGTGACAGAATCGGTGCTGTTGGTGACTACAACGGCGACGGGATTGATGATTTTGTGTGCCGTACGAAAATCGATCCTACACAGTGGTCAAATTCATTAGTCATATTTGCTGGAAATCGTGAGTGGCCAGGAGCGGTTGATGAAAAACCTGTTCCTGAATCCTATAAACTGATGTTTGATATTCACCCCAATCCTTTTAATCGTTCAACGCAAATCAGGTTAAATTTGCCGATTTGTGAAAAAAGTTCACTCTCGGTTTATGATGTACGGGGGAGATTGGTGGAGACTCTCATTGAAGATCGAGCAATAACAGGTAGCCGGATATTTACATATAAGAGTGATAAGGCTGGTGTTTATTTCGTGGTTCTCGAAGGGGAATATCAGCGGGAGGTTCGGAAGGTTGTATGTTTGCGGTAGGGGCGAATAATTATTCGCCCAAAACTTAACGCACCATGTTGCAATTGACCGATACGCTGTTTAAGGGTGGCAAGGGCGAATGATTATTCGCCCCTACTGTCTTTACGGACTGATTGGACATGAATCATGAAAGTTGAATTGTAAAGAAACACGGGCAATGAATAGCCCGTGCCACACGTCAGTTCGCGCCGCATCGGAAGGCTGTAAGTTTGCGGTAGGGGCGAATAATTATTCGCCCAAAACGTAACATACCATGCTGCAATTGACCGATATGCTGTTTAAGGGTGGCAAGGGCGAATGATTATTCGCCCCTACTGTCTTTACGGACTGATTGGACATGAATCATGAAAGTTGAATTGTAAAGAAACACGGGCAATGAATAGCCCGGGCCACACGTCAGTTCGCGCCGCATCGGAAGGCTGTAAGTTTGCGGTAGGGGCGAATAATTATTCGCCCAAAACGTAACATACCATGCTGCAATTGACCGATATGCTGTTTAAGGGTGGCAAGGGCGAATGATTATTCGCCCCTACTGTCTTTACGGACTGATTGGACATGAATCATGAAAGTTGAATTGTAAAGAAACACGGGCAATGAATAGCCCGGGCCACACGAACCGTTCCTTTTCTGGCACAGCATTTGCAAAAATATACTGCAGGAAACGAAAACATGTGATTTGATTTGAATAAATTCTTTACTGCAGAGATTTACCATGCTTAGAAGCTCACAACCCAGCACTGCTGCGTTTTCAGGGATTCAGATAACGAATCCGGAACCGGATAACCGTCAGAAAGACGATATCCATACCCTTCCAACCGATTTTCTTGATGAAAATCGTCTTAGTGCATATATTGCATTTCCTTGTGCAATATTCTCTTTCACCACTGAAATCGATTGTTCAGACAACTGCAAGAGAAGTGCATTCTGCATGTCGTTACTCACAACTCTAACACAGGGAGAAAATTAAACTGCAAGTTTGATAAAGCTCTTTACACTATACCGTTAAAACAGCAAGACAGATAAGTAAGCGCACCTAATGATTATCATTCCGATTTATCGGGATGAAACGGTGAAGCATTCATGATAAAGGTTAAGTAATCCATGGAGGATACGTAATGAAACGGTATCATTTACTAAGTATTGCGCTGTTAATAGCGCTGATGATGGCAGGAATGGTCGGATGCGATCATGACAATGCCATAGCCCCCAACCCCGGAAATAATTCCGGTGTTGCTTCAATAGAGCTTCGGTTAAGCCAGAGCGAACTTCGCGGCTTTTCGGGAGAGGTAAGAACAGAAACTATAACTGCAATAGCCAGAGACGGACAGGGAGTTGCAGTACCAGAAGCTGAAATCAGCTTTGCCATCCGAAATCCACAACCGTGGAAAGGAACGATTTCCACCTCACAAGCTCAGCCACAGACCGATGAAAACGGACAGTTGGAAGCATCTTACTCTGTTTCAATCGATCAAACCGCTGACGTAGTAATCGAAGCCTATGCAGGACAGGTTCTCGGGACTGCAAACTTGAGCATAATTGTTGTAAACGACATTATTGGCTCAATATCTATTGAGTCATCAACTCAAGTTCTCGCTGTTCCACCAAACCAAACCCGAAACGCTACAGTCACAGCCTCTCTCGTCGATGTCGATGGAAACGCCTTGCCGGGTATGCAGGTCAGTTTCCGGACAGATTCACCCGGACTGGGATTCGTTGATGGTGAACATGCAACAACGGACTTTAACGGGAGAGCCAGCCGAACGTTTACTTCAATTGTAAACAAATATGGACTTTGCGAGATTTCGGCACTGGTGGGAGATTATTCGGACAAAACTACCATCGAAATTCGTCCGGTAGAGGCACCTGCAAATGTAAACCTTACTACTGAAAATCCTGTTGTCAAGGTTTCTCAGGGACAGAATGCAACTATCAATCTTGATGCTGTTGTAACCGACGCATTCAGGGTTGGAGTTCCGAGCACCAAGGTTGCATTTGAAGCTCTTCCAATTGAAGAGGGAGCCGAAACTTTCGGTTCGCTTTCCTATCCGGATACTACGAATCAAGAAGGCCGGGTAACCGCCCAATTCAGTTCACTCGGTGAATATGGTTTATTAAAGGTGAAGGTTAGAGTTCTACCATCGGAAATGTCAGGTTCAGCAACTGAAGATGAAGACGAGATTACCGCAGAAATTTTCATTGAAGTTAAGGAACTGACGATCGACATCGGTTCTTTGACTGTCCGTGCATTCCCTGATTTCTTAAAATTATCTCCGGACACGAACGGAGAATCAAATATACGCGCCCAGGTTCGTGATGTGAACAACGTCGGCATCCCGGATGTGCGTGTCGATTTTATGACAGACCTGGGCGCGCTTTCTCAGTCTACTGTAACTGATGAAGCGGGCGTAGCAACAGCTGTATTCCACAATAACTACGAAGCGGGAGTTGCAACCATTACTGCAACGGTTCCAGGTACCGGACATTTGGCAGTCGAACAGATAACAATCGAACAGTCCGCAGGAGCCACCGGATCATTGACTCTAAATGCTGATAAAGAATTCATATATGCAGATAACGGTCTGACTTATGCGAGTCTTACGGCATTGTTGAGTGATGAAGATGGTCAGGCGCTGTCCGGGAAGGAAATCACCTTCACGAAAACTCACGGAACAGTAAACTCCCCTGTTTTAACTGATTCACTGGGAATCGCAAGAGCGATTTTCCGGGATGTGGGATCTCCTTCATATAATGACCAGGGATTACGTGTCCCAGCCATTATTACCGCAAGATATAATCCTCTCGGATTAAATGCAAATGTTGAAATCACTATATATGAGAGGAATCCTGTCGCATCGATTACTCTGCAATCTGCTGCAGAACAGATGATTGCAGGAGGTCAGAATCCAGTAACTATCAGGGCAACTTGTTTCCTTGAGAACGGCAATTATGCCCCGGAAGGAACCCTTGTCAGATTTGAGGTCGACATGGGACACTTTTCCGAAGATGCTGTTGCTGTAATGGGGAATTTCGGAGTGGCAGAAACTCAGTATTATCCCGGTAGTTTAACTGGAATTGCCCGTCTCAAGGCTTATGTTCAAAACGGTGATGAAACCGTAGAAAGCAATGAAGTGATTATCAACCTTTTGCCCGGTCCGGCAAGTACCGTTACTGTCTCAGCAACACCCTCAGAATTAATAACTAATGATCCCGATTCATTTGCAAGTATTATTGCAGTAGTCTCTGATACGGTTAATAATCCGGTTGCTCAAGGGACACTGGTCAGATTCTCAACCACCCTTGGCAATATTACCCCAACTGCAATAACAGATGAAAACGGACATGCGGAAGTAAGATTGGTACCCGAACTTGAAGCAGGAACTGCAGTTATCACTGCAACAGTTGAAACACCTTCAGGTGGAGAGATAAATGGCAGTGCAACTGTAACTTTCATTTCCGGTCGTCCTAATTCGATAGAGCTTTTCGCTGATCCAGGTCAGGTAGCCGTCGCTGGAACCGCTGGAAATTCGACATCTACCATCCGCGCCGAAGTGCGTGATGCGAATGGTAACTTAGTAGGTATACAGACACCGGTCACATTTGAGCTAATGCATGAACCACCGGAGCCAGAGGGTTGTAACTTCAACGATCATGGACAATCAGATGTTTCGATGACCAACAATGGTATTGCAACAGTTTCACTTAATGCCGGGACTCAGATCGGTGGTAAAGTAATCAGAGCTTATACATATCGTGATGAAGAACAACAGGACACGGTTTCGGTAGTTTTATCAACAATGGCTGTCATCTCGGGACCTGCACATTCACTTGATATTGACCTGAACGATGAGGGTGATGATGCTGATGGTGGTGCATGGAGGATTGAGGTCTCTGCTCGTGTCTATGACATGCATCATAATCCGGTGGCGAATAATCTTCCGGTTGTATTCAGCGTTGAACCTGAGATCGCATCGATTTCCGCGGGATTCACCGGTAATGAAAGCTGGGCAAATGAATCTGAACCTGGTCTGGCGTATGCGACCCTTACTTACCAGAGTTCGGAAACATTTTCAGATATCGTCATAACTGCAGCCGTTGCAACCCAGGATGGTCAAATCTCTGGTGAGAAGGAACATATTCTTCCACTACAGGATGGTGTTCTCGAGTTATACATGGATCCCGGGAACTGGATGTTTGAGAGGCAACGCCCGAATGATGAATGTAATATCAGAGTCTGGGCAGTCCTGAAAGATGGTCATCAGGCGTTGATAAATAACGCCCCGATTCTATTCAGATCCGAAAAAGGAATGTTCTCCTGGCTAAATTTCCAAACCGGTAACTTTGAATTATTCTATCCGGATATAGTTCGGAAATATTCAGGCGTTGTAAGTGAAATTCACAACGAAGAATCCGGGCAGGCGACTGTATATATGATTGGAGTCATGGACGATTTCTTCCTTGAAGACTTCTCAGTAACCGCTTCATGCCAGATTGAAGCGTACTTAGAGGGCTATGAGGACGTTCAGGCTGATCCCAAATTTATAATATTTAACAGACATTAGTTTCAGCAATTTGAAGTATTCTCCGGGTCGTATACCATCTCTTTTCAAAGAGATGGTATGTGGCTCGGGGGGGATTACTCGTTTTTTTCCATTCGAATGGTGTTGGAGTGTATTGTCAGGTATGATAGATTCTATTGAGGTTTTTCAATCTTTCGGAAGCACGTCGTTCCCGCGCAGCAGAGTGTCCGAGAATAGCGTCAGAGCAAGAATTTCCTTTCTGCTCCTCATTCCCACGAAAGCGGGAATCCAGATTTATCAACTACTTACTGGATTCCCAGTCAAGCTGGGAATGAGGAAAAAATGTGATTCTCTTCATTCTTGGACACACTGGCAGGCGGGAACCCAGAATAGACATACTCCTGGGGAATTTCTATTTCAAAGGAAATATGGGAAATGGAAGGATACAAAAATTTCAACTGACTCAAGAGCACTGGACACCACTCTGAAAACTACCCCCAGAGCTGAATAGCATTATCAGGAAACGAACCCGGTGGAACTGAAAATCGAACGCAATCGATCATCCGATGAGCAAATCCATAGAACACCAATTTCTCAATGCAGGAATTTAATCCTGCATCCTCTTGATCTGATTCTATAAGAGTTTCTTTATTCTCCTTATTCAGGCTTGAAAGAAACGTGCGAAGTGCTGCAGACAAACCATTTGATGATTTTAATCCTGCTTCAATTGCCCTCGCCCAGACAAGATCAAGAGTAATTTGAAACCTGCCATCATCAGTTGTATATCCAAGCCCGTTATTCTTAGACCATCTCCATCGTTCTATTGATGGTTTATCGCGCTGATCGAGATTTAGACGTTGCAAAAGCCTGAGTTTGGATTTATCAAACTCAATTTTTCCCGATTCGAAACCATATTCAGTCAATAGATTTTCATCATTGCTTTCGGTAACGGATTTCAGATCCTGATTATTATAAAGTTTGAGTAACCATTTACGAACATCCTCTCCGTAATCAGAACCGGATTCAATTTCAAATGCTATCGCACGCAACGGTTGAATTGTCAGCACTGTTCCGTACCAACCGATCAAGCTGTCTTTCCGCCAGATTTTATTCCAACCTATCGTCCATCCCGGGATTATTTTGCTATACGAAGTGCGAAACGCTTCTACTGCTTTGCCATTATTTATCTGCCGGAGAATCTGGCTCTTTGCTGACTTACTTAGTTGCCCTCGAATTTCAAGATTTGATATAACCTCACGAGCTATTGATTGCCATCTCATTCTGGTTGAACGTTCCGTTTGAGGACAGATACTACGGCTATGGCAACTCCTGCATCATGAGAAAGGCTAAGGCTTACAGAATTCCATCCCTGTCTGCGGGATTCATCTGCAGCAACTCCGTAGAATCGTAAACCGGGACTTCCGGAATCAGCAGTTCGGACTTCAATATCGAGCCAGGTTATCCCTTTACGATTAGTGCTGAGGGCTTTGTATGCTGCTTCTTTTGCAGCAAATCGAGAGGCAAGGGAAGATACTCTTCCTTTGCAGGTTTCTATTTCATGATTAGTAAAACATCTGGTAGTGAATCTTGATCCCCAACGTTCCAGTATTCGTCTAATTCGTTCAATACTAACGAGATCAACTCCGACTGATATTGAATAATCAGATTCGGAAAACTCAGTAATATCATTTTTACTACTCATAGGGAACCTTGAAAACTGTACCGGTTGGGATTTCAGTTTTGTTATTACTCAATATTTCAGCAATTACGTGAACAGAATCTTTTTGAGTTTGCATGCTGATTTGCCATCCCGCATGAATGGTGTCTATATGCACTCCTAGCCTTGATTCGGATAGTTCTCTTAAGGAATGGGGATATCTTCTTTTAAATCTTTTGAATTCCAGCGAAGCCTGGTAAATACTCTGCAGTTTTGTATCAACAGATTTCAACTCCCTGTATCTATTCGAAAGATATTTATTATATCCTCTTAAGCGACCTACAACATTTCTGTCTTTTTCTCTATAATACTCGATAAGGTTGTATCCAACGACACCCGGAACGTCAAGGTATTCTACAGCTCTTTTCCAGACTAATTTCTTAGCAATCTCATCGAGACTCGGATCACGTACAAGAACACTGTCCAAAATTCGCATTGCATCCTTTGATCGACTTTTTTCCCGAATAATTACCTTAGCAACGTTTAAAAGTGTTTTTGCTGTTTCATACCGAGGATTTGGCGGTGCCTGCATCATATTATCCGCCTTCAGAATTTCTTCAAATCCCCGGTCTAAGTTACCTTCAACAAGATTTGTAAATCCACGTAATTGAAATAGTTTTACAGGATCTACTTCTGTTGTGTCAATACTTTGCAATAATTCAAGCGCAGTATTAAAATCATATGCTGAAATCATGTCTTCAGCTTGATTTAAAAGGTCATGCTCGCAACTTGAAATTACAAACTGAGTTACAGAAAAAATCAACAATAAGTTTATTGTGGTTCTCAATGGGCGCCTGAAGTGCACTCTCAACGACCTCTATTTACATCTTCATGTGAATCGCATTAGCAAAAGTACAGGCTTCACCGAAAAGATGAAGCCTGATACTTAAGAACTTTATCAAACACTTGAAAGAAATGAAAACTGACAAGACTGCAAAAAACCGGTCTTCCGTTAAAGAATATAGGCATTCTCTTGCAGATGTTCTATAATTTCCTTAATAACGTTTTCTGACTTCATATCGTTCGGATCAAGTGACAATCCTGCCGCACCCGATACACCACCACCACCATATTTCTCGGCCAATTGCCCGAGATGGACTTCGCAGGTTCTGTTGAAAATACTCTTGCCAAGTCGAATCCTAAGTTCAGTTTGATTTTTGTGTAGTGATACACCAACTTGAACATTACCATCCGGGAATAATGCAAAAGCGAGGAAACGGTTGCCAACGGGCATTATACCGGTATCTCGAAAATCTGTAAAGATTACATTTTCAACAAGTTTGGAACGGTCAACTAATTCCATTTTGAATTCTTCAGCATCCATCCTGTAACGGCCTATACGTCCTTTCACTTCAGGCATATCAAGTACCTGATTGACGTGTGAGCCATTCTGAATGGAAACCATCACTGAGTTCGCAAATCCATGGTATTCAGCTAATCCCATAAAAGGATCTAAAGTATAGCTTAATAACACCCAGCCCTCAGGATTTAAAACATCATCCATAGTTAGATTCGCATTGTCAATCCTGTCTGTCTCACGGATAAATCCTTCAAACCGTTTAAGTCTCGGGGAATCATAATAATCATATACTAATCTGGTCGTACTTGGAGCAAATCCACGTTTTCCTTTGACACCAAATGAACTATCGGATTTGCTCTCTGACTTCTGATTGTTTGAGAACCACGTCTCCGCATTTGCATGAAAGGGGAGATTTGCGATAATGTCTCCCTTATTGATGTCAACAGTGCCTTTCGAGATATACTGGGGATGAGCAAATACTACCTGTTCAATACTCTCCATTCTGGTGATGAGTACACCACAGCCAACTCCATCGAGATTGGCACGTGTAATCAAACGCATAAGCTGCCTCATTTATTTACGTTCAGTGTTAAATCACCCCGAGGCTATCGACATTACAAAATTTGTATTTTCTCTTTGTCAATATGTCGGAATTGATTTATCTAAATTTCTCCCAAAGCCCAGAGGAGAAGCGATTTCTGACCATGGAGGCGATTTTCCGCCTGATCGAAAACTACCGACTGAGGACCATCCATAAGCTCATCGGTAATCTCCCGACCGCGTTCGGCGGGCAGGCAGTGCATGACAATACAACTTGGTTTCGCCTTTTCAAGCAAACTACTATTTAACTGAAATGACTTTAGTAAAAGCGTTTTTTCTGCTGCTTTATCCTTCTCTCCCATTGAAGCCCAGACGTCTGTATAAATAACGTCAGCATCCTCTGCAGCGTTTGCAGGATTGTCGGTAATAGTAATCTTCCCTCGGGCGTCCTTAAGGGATTCTTCAAGGAATTCCTGCCCCGGATGAGTCTCAGGAGTAGTGGCAATCCACAGATCAATATTTAATATTCGAGCGGCATTAATCCAGGATCTCGTCATGTTATTCCCATCACCGAAATAGGCAACTTTAATACCTTCGATTGCACCGAGTTTTTCGCGGATCGTTAGTATATCACAGAAAACCTGACAGGGATGGAATGCATCCGTCAATGCATTTATAACTGGTGCATCCGACCATTCTGCCAATTCCTCCAGATCGGATTGGTGAAAGGTTCGCACCACAAGCACATCAAGATATCTCGATAAAACTCGAGCTGCATCTGCAATAGTCTCACGAGCTCCGAGTTGAATTTCCTGGTCTGTTATAAACATAGCCCCACAGCCAAGTTGATGCGTCCCGACCTCAAAAGAGATGCGGGTTCTAAGCGAAGGTTTGTGGAAGATTAGCCCAGCCATGCGTCCATTGAGTAGTTGTGGACATATTCCGGCTTTGGTTTGTTCTTTCAAACGCATCGCATGATCAATAAGATCAATAAATTGCTCGCGATTCAAATCCGTAAGGGAAAGGATATCGCGTGTTTTGTTACTCATTTATTCCTCAAGAAACGGTTTGTTTAGTATTTTCCAGTAAATTGAACTCAAAAAAGCTGTAGAATTCACTCAAATTCAAACAACTGTTTTCGTGGATTAAAATACAACCTCAAATTTAGATTCCCAAATATCTCATTGGAAAGAGTGTAATGTAAATAGAATTTCTCAAAGTTCACGATCTTCAACTCGAGAAGGAAACATTATCCTTTTCTGGTGTTCTTTTCAATCTTTTTGAGTGTTTCTAATATACTTGACATCGGATCTGATATATTTGTTGATGGTTTCAAACCTTTATTATCTAAAGTCCCATCAGATGGTAATTGAAGTTGTAAACTCGAGACCTGGCTGATTAACATATCCCTGAGTTCTTCGTAGTTCTCCTGACTGAACAGGAGAATCTCGGCTACATTCGTAGCTCCCTGCCCCGCTGTTTGAATTTTCAGAGTCGCCAACTTCCTGCTTCGTTGCATTGGTCCCTGTCGCAGGTCAATATTTGTTATCCGGGAGAAAGGTACCAGGACTTGCTTCTGCCACCAGACACCGCTTGAGACTCTGAGCTCGTTATCATCGTAAAAGAACTTGAACTTTCGCCAGAATACTTTGAGATATGCATGGATAAAAATAGAAATAACGAATAGAACACCGGGAATGATCAGTAATCCAGGTACAGAACCTTCAAATATGGATACTAATATCCAGATAGCAACTGCGAGGATAATCAATGCTAATGATGTGATCCAATGTACAGCTATCCAAAGCTTTAAGGTGTCTTCTGATAATCGTTGTTCAATCATACTTTCCTCCTCTAATCCCCCCCAATATCCAATGAGTCAAGTTAACGCATTAACACTACTTTACGACTTGTAACAAGGTTCCCGGCAGTCAGTTGAATAATGTAAACTCCACTAGCAAGATCGGAGCCATCAAATTCGAAAGAATGAGATCCGGATGACAGATTACCAATGTGAAATTCATTAACCAGTCTCCCGGATACATCCCAAACCATGATTCCTGCTTCCGAATTGAAAGGTAAATAAAAATCGAGTTTTGTGCTCGGATTAAATGGATTTGGCCAGGCAGCACTCAGCCCAAAACCGGTCGGAGTAACGAGATTATCAGCGGATACCGATACCTCGCCTATGCTGATCAGAAGTGGAATGTCGAATCTGTCTCCCTCTGCATTGTGGAATAATTCTAATACAAGGCTGTAATCCTGCTCAGGCATCCCGATCGAATTTACACTTAATCCGAAACTCTGCCTTTCCTCCGGCTGCACAGAACCTATCTGTGGATCATAACTTATCCAGGATAAATTTGGACCAATTTCAAAGCCGACTAACCTGTCCTTTGGCGTAACATTTATTAATCCGATAAATGTCCACAGCAGCGGATTCCATCTATTGGTTATTACGCATCCAAGAGGTCTGTCATCTTCTGTCATACCCTCAAACCTCAGGTACCGAATCAACCTTATTTCTCCGGTTTCCGGATTCATTTTCCGTAATTCAAGACGACTCCTGTCACCAACCTCGTCCGGGTGGCGATTGTGTGCGAAGATGTATAAATTAAATCCCTCAGGATCTTCTGCAAACCATGTCATTCCAATCGAATAAATAGTCTCACCCTCATATTCGAACTCATTGACTACATTTCCAATTGTATCATACTCATAAAACCTTCTTCCTGTCATGGACTTCGCGAAAAATGTCCCGCGGTCTGGTGACCATGTCATTGCCTGAGTCGGATTCTCCTCAGTAGTAAATGAATCTACAAACGCACCTTCACGTGTTAGAGTAACAATCCTTCGTTGTTCAACCGCTACGAGGTTTTCACCATTGAAATCAATTTCGGTATATCCTCGAGTAACTGACGAATCAATATTGTACTGTTGAACATCTTCCCTATGGTTCCCATCTCGATCAAACACATAAAGCATATGCGGGAATTCACGTCGAGAAACCTGACCGGAGATGTAAAAATTCTCTCCATCAAATGCTACACCGTATAGTCCTGAGTCATCGACTGAATCTCCTACTGCGTAGTTAAATATCTCCCCCCACTCTATATCCATTTCCGGATCTTCGAAACGTGGATTAAGTACAATCTCAAAATCAAGAGGACCATTACCCTCATTCCAGATTTCAAAAGCAGTATCAGCGGTGGAATCTGGCCAAACCTGTACATTTAACTCCTCAACATCAATGTTGAAAGTAGGATATGTCATTATGAAGTTAACTTCGACGTCCTCATCCTCAATGATTTCAATTTGTTCAGAAACAGCATCATTGAAATATCGACGCTGAGCAATAATGTCGTAGGTTCCAACTGGTGCATTTTCCAGGAAATATTCACCATTTTCATCTGTCAAACTGAAAAAACCGGTTCCATCGAGCATTACCCTTACACCTTCCATAGGGAGGTCACCTTCCGCAGCAATAACAGTCCCGTGAATAGAACCAAATTCCGACAGAGGACCTGTTGTGAAACGGACAGCCATATCTTCTTCAAGATCTTCAGTTCTTGGATCCCAATCTCGAGCATGTGTAATTGTCATTCCATCATTCCTATCCGGAGAGGAAAAACCGATTGTCACTGCCTCTTCGGGATAATCACGACCGGGTGCATTCACATTTCCTCTTTCGTACAGGAAAATGAACTCACCATCACCGGTTTGAGTTGGAATAACCTCCGGATTATAAAGGTGAACTGCAAATGTGTGCGATCCCCCTCGATTCTGACAATTACGCCATTCAATTATGAAGCGATCTGCCTCATCATCATGCCATGCGAAGATCTGTCCACTCCATAGATCAGTCCAAAATGGACAGAGCATTGCCGGAGGCGCCAATGGACTTCCCATTTCCTGGTTGTTCCAGGAGACCTGATCACTACGACCAAAGCACATCCAACCATTGGAACTTACCGAAATCAGGTTGTAGGCATTACCGTGATAAATGAAATCCCAGGGAAGGTCAACCAATGCCCGTTGACCGTGCATTCCCGCCATATTGTTGGCTCCCCCGTCATCTTGATCATTCAATCTAAGATTGGCGTTATTATTGCCAGCCGCCCAGTCATATTCAGGATTCATACCTCCCGTTGTATCTCTGCTGTCAAAAGCCCAGTAACCGTAATTAGTAGGTCCCTGAGGTGCGATTTCAACATTACCTCCAACCAGTACAGGAATGATTAGGCTATCAGATCGACCGGTATCGTCCTCAAGAAGCAAACCAAAGGAGACTTCGCACATCGGATAGGAATTTGGTGCAGCAAATATCTCAAAAGGCTGACGGGAATTTCTCACCTGTTGTCCTATTTCAATTGCACCGAGGAAGGTTTCAGCTTCGCGAATTTGTATTTTCGGATCAATACTATGCAGGGAAGCACGAATAGGTAAAGCATCAAGTTCACCATTATTCTCTATTGTAACAATCAGATCATCTATTACACCGGGCGCTAAACCGTCGTTAGCAAATTCAAAATCGATTATCTCGAAACTGTATCCGACGGTATTGAGATTAAATCCCTCACGCCATTGTTCTTCACCATAATCAATCAACAATTCAAAACCGAGTTCAATTCCATCTGGCATTTCCGGTGAACAACTGAATACGTAAGCCACTTCACCTTCTTCAAATTCACCCGGCTCTATTTCGGGATATTGTGCTTCAGCATTCACAAGTTCAATCCAGGGTGATCTCGATAATAGAGTTGTGGTAAAAGACTCGGATCTCTCATCACCCGAATTTGAGATCATAACACCAAGCTCAATAGTCTCACCGGGATTTATGATTGTGTCCTCATTTCCGGAACTCTGGCCTTCTCCGTCATCGTCGATTGCGGTTTCCAGAATAGTTGTGTAAACAGGTTGGTCGATAACCTCAAAACTCGTTTCTACTGGAATTAAATTTGGGCCGGTCACTGTCATCAGGTACTCACCTGTCTGCAGGGGATCAACAACGATGCTAAGTCGACCCTCTTCATCCGTATATCCTCCATACCGGATTTCTTCATCCTCTAACATCCTGAAGACATGGACATATGCTCCGGGAACAGGTTGGTCATTTCCAAAAGATATGGTTGCTTTAATCAGTGAGGTTCCAGTTGGTTTCTCCTCAGTGAAATCCACAAATAGTGCTTGTGGATCCCGAGTCCAGACCTGCATGCCCGGATCACCCATGATATTGTAAGTGTAGAAATAATAACCAACTGATTGGCCATTGTTATTTTGCCTGTACGATGGATAATTATCCAATAGACTTAGTTTTGCACTCACGGAAAGCGCTCCCAGGGTGTACACCCCCTCATTGAGTAATGCATGATAAAACGCACCATCCATGGTATTGTTAAACCAGGTATGTGTATGCAAATCAGAAGGACCAAAACAAGCAACTCCCCCACGGGCTCCATCATTATTATTCCATGACCTGAGGTATGCCTCACCCCTACTCTCCGGATTAGTATCATTCCATGTATTTGTGTAATCATTCGTACCACAAACCATTCCGGTTACCACCGGAAGCTTTGATCCATTTCGCAGATTTCGTATCTGATTGGGAAAGATATCACCCCAGGTCTGAAATCCACGGAAATTAATGAATCCAACTCCTGCGTTAATACCATTAAAAATTACACCGTGATTTGGTCGTTCACCACCAAACCAATTTGCATACGCCTCATGAATATTATCTCTAATATATCCGACGCCCATCATCAACTCTCTGACCGCTACGTTACACTGTATGCAGGACCCTACACCATGGGCAATTAGAACCGCTCCCTCAACCCATGGCTCTTCTACGAAGGGAGTATTTTCATAAGCGAGAATTTTCTGAACCATCCGGTGCAGTTCTACAGGAGTAGCTGCTGGAAGTCTGCCAATAAAACCTTCCGGTATCCAGGAATCAATGCCTGCATCCCCCTCCCAGCAAACGAATTGGTTCTGAGAAGCGTGATAGCCCTGACGTTCACCTCGGTTATCATGAAAATAAGGATTTGGTATCTGTCCCTGAACATCTCCCGTCAGGAGGACAAACGTCGGTGGGATTTCCCATTCATCCCATGCGTCCTGGAGATATGCTTCCAGATTCTCACGCCTGTTTCCTATTTCTCTGAGATCTGCTATCGAGACTTTGAATCCTTTTCTCTCTTTCCATTCTATCAACGGTTCAAGTTCATCGAGTAAACCGTCGTTAGCCACCACTATTACATAATGACCGAGCAGATCCTCACGCATGCCAATATCGTCACGACCGGGCTCTCCATTGGCATACAATCTTTCCAACTGTCGGTAAACCGGGAATTCGAATTTCCGACCGGTACTTTGCTTTTCGGGAATATCTTCGAAATCTATTTCAACCTCCAAATCGCGATGAATTCGAAGTTGCCTTTTGGAGGGATTAAAGCTGAACGGCATCATGTCAATCAGCGCCATTTTTTTCCCACCAACTGAGAAGACTTCAGAGAGAACTACAGGGATTTCCGGAAAAAATTCGTCTCGGTCGTACAACTCACTTAATGTGACAGCCTGGACTTCTGAACCAGATTTATCTTGATTAATGGTTGGGAAAGGTGAAATGTCTATTTCGGAAAGTAATTCTGTATCATGGAAGTTGAAGGATATTGTGGGATGTTTTCCCTGAGGAACTTCAATCCATCTACTCCAGGACGGTAATGATGGCCCGCCCGGTTCTCCAATAACTCCATCAGCTTCTATGTCTATTTTCTGAAATTCTCTGCCGGTAATTTCTATAGTTTCAAACACCACACTTGCATCTGGTATTTCAAGTTTTATTTGAGCAACCTTTTCTTCTAATATGACTTCTGTACTCTTCAAATCACGCGCTGAGGTCGGCATTGTCAAAACTGATGCGACCATAAATAGCGTCGAAAATATCTTCCACGGCATAGTGAACTTCAAGATTAACCTCCCGAGTTGTCTTAGTAAAGTTCATTTTCATATCTGTTTGCAAGTCAATTCCCCCCAAATAATATTCCTCATTTGTCGGGATTAAATATCAAACAGATATTATCTCAAAAATTGAATTCTCAAGCAGAAATTGCAAATCTAATAACCTAATACAAAAATAAGTTATTATTGAATCAACAAAATCAGGTTGATTACAATACTAATTTCCGGAGAAATCAGATATCAAAACAGACGGCAAAGAACAATTACTTTCGTAGTAATTCAGGGATACCATTCCGGATCAACACAACAACTGGTAAAGCGGCATCCCGTCCACTTTACCAGTAAGATTGTTTAAAGTAAATAGCTCTTAATGCGTTGCTTCTGAATTCCTTAAAAAAACCAGAGTTATCTACCCAATTTCTCCATTTCAGACTCGAGAATGCGCAGGCGTTCTTCAGCCTTCTTCCGTGCGTCTTCAGCACGGAGTTTAGCTTTAATAGCAGCTGCTCGTGCTTCCTGAACACGATTGTCATGGCTCAATTCAACCGCTTCCTGAAAATATTCCTCTGCCTTGTTATAATCGTCTGTAGCATGTGCATCCGCACTCACTTCCATAGCCGCCTCGAGAGCTTTTTCAGCTCTGGCGAGCTCTCTATCTGCTGTTGTATCACAGCCTGATAAGAAGGTTACCGATGAGATAGCGAAACACAACAACAATACACAAAAGATACGGGACATTCTTATCTCCTATTTGTTTTAATTTCCAACCTTTAATCCGGATTGAAACAGGATTTACTCAACAACCCAAAAACATGCAGCTAATTCTCAGTTATGTCATCTGAGAAATTAGTAGAAACCCGGGCAAATAAAAAAATACCCAACCTAAAAATATAACACTTTATCATTGAAATGTTAAGTCAGTTTCAATGATTTTTTCTAAATATGGATATAATAATAAACATAAATAGTGCATTTTTTTAGACGTCCCGTTCCTGGATTGATTGTCTTCCCAACCTCAAAGGAATTAACAGAATCAGCGCATTAACACCGGCAACCATTACTACAGCCCCAAGAGCACGCCCTGCCGGGAACGGGCCATGTCCCAGTAGATATATAAAATAACCACTGGCAGGCCACCCCAGAATTGCTACCATAATAGCTACATACAGGAGACTGATCACAACTGTCAAAACTCCCCCGGGAGTTGAAGCGATACGCATCGGGCTTTCTTCCTTGAAGTCAGGAAAGAGTGCACCCATTCCAATACCGAGTCCCGTAAGTGCAACTCCCATCAGAAATGTTCCGACTGTCGTCAGGATCATCATTGCCTGCGTTACATTCAGAACCTGATTTGTTATCCATACAATTATCTCACATAATCCCATAAATATTACAAATGCGAGGAAAAACTTCTCCCAGAAAAGCATATTCACCGAAACAGGTGCTCCCCTCACCACCCAGAATCCATGACCTTCCAAACTGATAAGTGGGAATACAAATCTAACTGCAAGCGTTGCCAGGATAAATCCGGTGAAAGCAAAATTCAGGAATAGTACTAATATCTTCCAGTGGGGATTATCGAAGTTAAAACGCGATGACACATAGATCAGGTTTAAAAGATATACCATCAGGAAAGCGACGAGTATCAGAAACTGTCCCCATTGACTGGGATTCCTGACAAACATCAGGACATCCTTGAGTAACATCGCATTTAATGGATTTGGAAGAATCTTTCGTGTAAATCGATATGCAGATTTTTGGGACTGATAGTGGCTCTTCCGTCCTGTGAAATCTTCAAACGCCGCCCAACTCGGATAATAAACCCTTGAAGACAACACGACCAACCATCGAAGCCAGACAATTGAGGTGAGTGTTAACAGAGTTAAGAGAAACAGGATTCTCGAATTATTGCCCTTGCGCGTTTCACGCATTGCGGTAGCAAGCCAGCTTGGTGGGGTCAACGGAGACTTACTTTCCTGGCTTAGAGTAGATATATACTGCTCAGCGGCTGAAGTCCGGATCTTCCCTTCGACAATAAGCCCTTGTCTGCGCTCATTAATGACAAATATAATAGATCCAACCAGGATTAAAGTCATCATTATTGTAACCAGACGTGCTGAGGTCAGTCGAATCAAGAACACCAGCATGATCAATATTGTAACCCCAATTTCAGCCGAAATTAAAATCAAGGGTCCTAATCCGAAGATAATCAAAATGGTCGTCATGAAAACAGGAATATCCATCACCCAGCCCCAGGCAATTATCAATGGCACTCCCATGACGGCAAGTGACCAGGAACTGTAGGTCAGGTTATCCATGAAGCGACTCAAGAAAACACGACGGTGTGAGACGGGACGGGCAAAAAGAAACGGAATCTCCTCTGATCTGTAGATCGTCGCGATTCCGGTGATGAGATTACTGACGACGAGCATCGCGAACAATGTGAACCACGTTATCGGAATTACTTTCCACATCAATGGTTCACCAATATCCTGAATAGAAAGCAACTTCTCGAAGATTATCCTGAAGAAGAATGTCGCGCCAATGCCAAACCCGATTATGACAATCAGCGAAACTGCTTTCCCGATCCGCATCCTCAGAGTATCAAGTGCAAATGAACCCCAGAGTATCCGCAGTTTCCACCCCATTCCTGTCAGTGGAAATTCCGACATCAGATTGAAGTCTTTTTAGTCAGTTCAAGGAAGGCATCTTCAAGGCTGGTGCTCCCACTGGAAATCTCTTCGATCGTTCCGGTTGCGACCAGTTTACCCTTTTTAATAATTCCAATCCGGTCACACAGTTCTTCAGCATTGGAGAGAGTATGAGTCGACATAAACACCGTTCCCCCACCCTGGCAGAATTCAACAAGGACGTCTTTGACGAGTTTCACACCTGAAGGATCTAGACCTACCATCGGTTCATCGATGAAAACTACATCGGGTGAATGGATAAACGCCGAAGCCATGACGAGTCGTTGTTTCATACCGTGTGAGTATTCACCGGCACGTTTATCCGCCCATTCATCCATATCGAACTTGTTAAAAAGGTGATTAACCCTGCGGATAGTGTCGTAAGTACTCATCCTGTAAAGACCGGCACAGTAGAAGAGGAATTCCCGTCCGGTGAGGCTTTCGTAGATATAGGGGCTGTCGGGTACAAATCCCATCAGTCTTTTGGCAGGTATCGGATCCTGTTGAACGTCATTCCCGACGATCTTTACTTTGCCTTCAGTCGGACGGGTCAGTCCGGTGGCAAGTTTCATCGCGGTAGTCTTTCCCGCGCCATTGCGCCCGAGAAATCCGAACAATTCACCGGGGTATACATCGAGGCTAAGACTGTCAAGAGCGACTGATTTCCCATAGCGTTTCGTAGCGCCATAAAACTCAATCGCCGGTGTTCCGTTTGAAGTTTCCAGGAGTAAAAATCTCTAAATACAGGTCCGAATTTAGTATTTGATATCAACATCCAAAGCACTGGATTTCCAGACTCAGAAGTCTAATCAGATACATCATTTAAAGATAATAAATGGTGGGGGGAAAGTCAATTGAAGCAGAGCGTTAAATACTTTCAATTCTCTATGGAAATGTAGGGGTATGTCACCACGTTCCATAATCCCAATATGATTATACAATCCAATTCCACATTTAACCGTTTCATGAATTCGAGCATATAATCGTCAAAGTGATAGATGACTGACCGGTAATACTATTGATTTATATTGACTTAGGATGAAGGATTAAGTTTCTAACTGATGTCGTCTTTGCGAGAATCGTAGAGACGAAGCAATCTCTGCGAGTTCCTATACAAATGGGATTGCTTCGCTGCGCTCGCAATGACGAGGTGTGATGTGAATAATTGGGTTATTGCTGGTTTTTCGAACAGGGGCACGGCACGCCGTGCCCGTACGGTGTGTTTTGGTTTGAGATTTTGACATTTATACAGATTTTGTTTTGTTATTAAAATAATATGTCGTATATTTTAATAACGTCTGAAATATTAAATGGTGACTGAGATGAAAGATAACCAGTTTGTTTGGGAGACCAGTCCGAAAGCTTCAGCTCCTAAGGCAGAAAAGCAGGAGTTGGGATCTACGCCTGATTTCCAACTTCAGGATAACACTGTTCTGTTTGATGATAAACTGCGCGGATTGTTCTATGATGCATCTATAGCGTTAGGGAGGTTGGATAATGCGACCTCGCTTCTTCCTGACCTTAATGTTTTCAGTTACTTGTACGTGCTGAAAGAGGCTGTTTTGTCATCGAAGATTTCGGGGATTCACACCTCACTCTTCGATCTGCTGACGATTGGTCATGGACTGTTTCCCAGGGATACCTCCGAGACTGTTGAGGAAGTCATGCAGTATGTTAATACAATTATGTTTGGGATGAGGATGAATCCATCGAGGTCGAGGGTAACTGAGGAGCTCATCTCAATGATTTATGTGAATTTAGCCAGGAACGAACCTGAAAGCATTATTGAAGAGGGCAAACAAGCAATAGAAAAAATCTTCCAGTATTTAAGTAACCTTATTAACAATAAGGCTACGCCTTCACTTGAAAAAGCTGCTTTTATTCCTGCCCAATTCTATGCTATATCCCCATTGCCAAAATATAATTTCAGGATTAGTCGTATACTTACGACGTTGCTACTCAATGATAAAATGATGCTATCAGCACCATTGTCATTCATCAGTTCATATTTTCATAAACACAAAAATGAATATCATCAAAAGCTCAATACTGTAAAGGAATTTGGCGATTGGAAGGGATGGCTGGATTTTTTTTCTACAGCGGTAATTGAAACTGCTCGCGAGGGATTAGAGACTGCGGAGTCAGTTCATTGTGACCGACAAAATGATATAAATGCGATTGAAAGAGAATTCCCCCGCCATGCAGCATTAATGACAGTGCGAGAGACATTGTCAACAAAGCTGATTTCGACTATTCCTGATATTGCAGAGCAGACAGGATTGACATACCCAACGGTTAAGTCATCACTTGATAAACTAATTGAGATGGGTATTGTGAGATTGGTGCATAAAAGGTTGCGGAACAAATCCTTTGTATATTGGAGTTATATTCAGTACTTTGAAGAATAAGTAAAGGTGAAATAGATGTTATTAAAATCTATGCCTTACTATTTTAATAATAGCAATGTAGGTCGGAATCTTATTCCGACTTTTTTTTACACGATAATATTGATAATTATCCTCTCACGAATCTGGTTGGTCTACACGTCTATGATATAAAATCGTCGGAATGAGATTCCGACCTACGAATTGGTGAAATCTAATCAATCATTATTCTTCAAAAAGGAGTATTTTCCCAAAAAAAATCTTGACTTGAATTAAAAAAAAATCTATATTTAATGCTTTAGTGAAATTGAAGCTGTTCTAACTGCTCAAAAACACTAAGACTGGCTCCATCGTCCAGTGGTTAGGACACAGGGTTTTCGACCCTGCAACGGGGGTTCGATTCCCCCTGGGGCTACAGCAATTCAATTCTTGAATTTCAAACACCTCTGGCTTTGCCGGAGGTGTTTTATTTGTCAACATCGTTGAGCCTGAAACAGCTTAATCGGTAATAACAACTTCATCAATAATATATTCCTCTTCCGGATTACCCTTTGGAACTCCTATCGTCCTGATCCGCATATTGTCCGGTTCAATCGAAACAACGGTGTAATGGTAGGCACTGACATGGGAGTCATGTGTGACGTCATAACCATCAGCAAAATACATCTTACGTATCTTTTCCCTCTTCCTGAATGAGTTTGCTGCCCTGATAGTCGTTCCGGCTCCGCTGCTGACGATAAACTGAATGTTGTCTCTTGGGAATTTCGCTTCCTTCTCAAACCTCAAGACATTGCGCTGATAAATATGATCGTGACCTGAAAAGACAACCTGTACCCCACTCTCCTTAAACAGGTCTATCAGTTCTGCTTTTTTATTCAGTAGATCCGGTCCATATCGCTTATTGTACCAGTCCTTCCAGTGCCAATTGTATGAAAATGGGCATTGATGCATTGATACTATTTTGAATTTCTTTTTGCAATCCGAGAGTTTCGATTCCAACCAGGCTGGATTTTCAGCATCTCCTGAGATCATCCATACCGAATACAGTGAATCCTGCTCCGCGTTTGTCAGATCATCCATAAAATCTATCAGAATGTTTGAATCAATGACAAACAACTCTGCGTCAGGGAACTCAACTGTATAAAACGAAGGATAATCCCAGACAGCATCGTAATTTGGGCTGCCGTATTTACTGTCGTGTTTACGTTCATGATTTCCGACTGTCGGCAAATATGGGATTTCCCTCAGAATTGAATGATCACGATTGTAATCCTTCAGGAAATATGCCCAGTGTTCTGGTACACGTCCATCCTGCCCCATTATATCACCGGTATTGAGGATAAAATCGTAGCTGTTTTCCCTACTAACTGTGTAAACAACATCCCGCATCATTCGTCTTGTATCAGATCCGTAATCCGGCTTATTGAGGATGAAATATCCAAGTCCATAAAAGCCCTGTCCCAGAGCGTAAAGCTGGTAAAATGGGAAGAACCACATTTTCTTTGAAGTCCAAACACCTTCGGTTGCGAATTTCACCTGCAATCTCCAGGCAGGCTGTGAATCACCATAGACAACAAATTCGGGATTGTATTCCAGCTTGTTTTCCGACATCAATGAGGGGATTTGATAAAATTCGGGATCGTAGGTTTCTCTCAGCAAACCGGGTGAAGCACAACCGGTTATTATCAAGAAAAGCACAAGTATCAGAAAAGGTGCAATTCGATTTGAAAATCTCAATGGTTTTTAAGTCTCACAGTGGTTGAATTGGTTCTTGGAAAAGTTTCGGCAATCTGAAATTGAATTACATTTCAGCATAAACATCTCTTTTGTCAGCTAAATAAATGATACGCATGATTATCTTTGAAGACAAGTACGCTAATTACATTTGAGGCACAATCAAGAATCTCATTAAGGTTCCTACATCATGAGTATTCTAATATCTATATTTGCCTGAAGACACAGTTATCAACTAAATTATAAACAACCATGATATGTTGACAACGAAGGCACTGAATAGTAAATTACGTTTGTCAAAAGGATTAACTCAATTGTCATATTCAGAAAAATACTCAACGCTTTTTAATGACGTAGCTAAATTGTACGATAAGGTGCGTCCTGGCTATCCTGGTAAATTAATAAAAGAAGTTCTTTTACATGCCTCTGTTCCCGAGGGGGGAAAAATCCTTGAAGTCGGATGTGGAACTGGTCAACTAACTGTACCCTTAGCTGCACAAGGATACGAAATTTCAGCTATTGACCGCGGTCCTGACATGGTCAGAATTGCAAATCAGAAATGCAAAGCATACCCTCAGACTCAAGTTTTCAATTCAACATTCGAGGATTGGAAGGATTTACCGGCAAGTTATGATCTTTTAACGTCTGCACAAGCCTTTCACTGGTTTGATCAAAGTTATGGAATTCGACGTGCGGATGAGCTGCTTAAACCAACTGGATCAATAGCGCTTATTTGGAATGTTCAACGTAGATCACGAGATACTGATTTCTGGCACGCAACCAATCCAATTTATAAGAAATACGATCAGGCTTCAACAGCAGGACATAAACCGCTTGAGTGGAGTATTGACAAATACATAAACGCACTTAAGATTTCGGAATTATTCAGTAACCCCATCGAGTTCATTGTGGAATGGAATAAAGTGTATTCACACGATGAATATCTAATGTTGTTAAATACCTACTCTGACCATCTCGCTTTACCTGATCCACAAAAGAACTCGTTTTTTTCAGAGATTAGCAAGATAATCAAAGAGTTTGGTGGACAGGTAGAAAGGTTGTATGAGACTATTGCCATCGTTTCCAAAAAGAGAGTGGAAGTTCTTGAACAAATATAAACAGTCGAGAATATGAACACAGTCATCTTTGACCTTGATGGCACAATAACCGATCCGTCTGAAGGAATAACAAAGTCGATTAATTACTCCTTGATTGAGCTTGGTTTTCCATCTCGTCAGCGTAAAGAACTTTTAATTTATATTGGAAAACATTTGATTCCAACATTTTCAGAATTGACAGGAACTGAAGACAAAGAAGTCCTCACTGAAGCGGTCAAACTGTTCAGAGCGAGATACATTCCTGTTGGTTACAGGGAGTGTAAACTATACGATGGAATTGTTGACATCCTTTCCTTTCTTGCTGATGGTGGTTCTAAGCTTTGTATTGCAACTCTAAAACGTCAGGACGTAGCATTAAATGTAATAAGATACTTAGAAATTGACAAATACTTCACACAGATCTGCGGATGTGATTTATACAGATCAAAGGCTGACCTCTTGCGTGATATACTTGATGAAAAGGTTCTGGGTAAAAGACCGATAATAATGATTGGTGATAGAGACACTGATTTCCTCGCTGCTTCCGAGGTAAATATGTCATCATTGGCAGTACGGTGGGGTTTCGGTGAAGAAGAAGAATACATTCTGGCAACTGATGTTGTTAGCAATCCTGAAGATTTGCCTGAAGCGATAATCAGTAATGTACGATTTGTTGATTAACAGGTTGAATATGGATTATGTTATTGAGGAGAAGAAATTTGAGGTATTTTAGCACAATAAAATCGTCATTTGTTGTTTTACTGCTCGCATCGTCCCTATTCGGGGAACAAATAATAAATCCAAACCACTTAGCAATTGATATCCTGAACAAGATGCGATCACACTCAAAAACTCCAGGGCTTCAATATTTAATTATCAATTCAGATTCGACAATTTTTGAATATAATGGTGGTTTCTCTGACCTCAGAAACAAAACACGTTTCTTGCATTCGACAACTTTAAATGCATATTCTGTTACAAAAACCTTTACAGCATTAGCAATTTTGCAATTGCACGAGGCTGGAAAGCTCAATATCAATGATGATGCAAAGCTCTACCTGGGTTACCTCCCATACTCAAGTAATTTTACCATTTGCGAACTCCTCAATCACACCAGCGGTTTGCCGAATCCTAATCCTCTAAGATGGGTTCACCTTTTTGGAGAAAACGAGGAATTTGATTTTAAAGAGTTTAAGAGAATGATTGTTAACAAGCATGATGAGCTTGATAACCAACCCGGAGAAAAATATTCATATTCAAATATTGGTTATCTGCTGCTTGGAGAGATCATTGAAACTTCGTCGGGACAAGATTATCAGTCTTACATTCGCGAACACATATTTAATAAGCTGCATTTTCAGGAAAACGCATATCTTGGTTTCGTCATACCTGATACGACAAACCATGCTCGTGGTTATATCAGGAAGTGGAGTTTCCTGAACTTAGCTCTCAAATTCATTTTTGATAAAGACAAATTCATGCTCGGTACTTTTTATGGTTGGTCTCAATTCAGGTTCCTTTATGTAAATGGTGATTCATATGGAGGACTGATTGGAAATGCCAGGGGATTTGCCAGTTACCTTCAGGCATTGCTGAAGCCAGACGTGATAATCAGTGAAACCTCAAGGAAAAGGTTATTTAAAAACAAGAAGACTGAGAGTGGGAAAACTACTAAGATGTGCTCGGGATGGTTTACAGGAAAACTTGGCGATAACACATATTATTCGCATCCGGGAGGCGGCGGTGGATATTATTGCGAAATCCGGATATATCCGGGAGTAAATATAGCCAGCGTTATTATGTTTAACAGAACCGGTATAAAGAACGAAAAGATTTTAGATAAAATCGATTATGTTTTTTTAGGAAGATGACATGATTAACTTGATGCTAATAATTTTATATTTCATATTGTGTTGAACTTGAACCGTAAATCAACACGGAAACAAAGGTAAGGAAAATGAATGAGTCTGCAAACAACGTTATCAATTACTATGAGAATTTTAATGAGAAAGACAGACTTTCTAGTAACTGGGGTCAGATTGAACTCATCAGGACTAAAGAGATAATCGAACAATACATACCTGACTCCCCTGCAGTAGTTCTCGATGTCGGTGGAGCTTCAGGTACTTACTCATGTTGGTTGGCAAAGAAGGGATATGAATTGTTTCTGGTGGATCCGGTCCCAAAACATCTCGAACAGGCAAAACTGGCTTCAAAAAACCAGCCGGATTATCCGATAACGGGCTTTCATATTGGTGATGCGAGAAGTCTTAATTTTCCGGACTCTTTCGCTGATGCGGTCCTGTTGATGGGTCCCATGTACCACTTGTTAGCTTTGAACGACCGATTGGACGCATTACGCGAAGCATATAGAGTTTTGAGAACAGGCGGAGTACTGTTCGCGGTTGGAATTTCACGTTTCTCATCTTCAATAGATGGACTCGTTTCGGAGTATTTTAAGGACCCCAATTTCCAGAAAATTATGATTCATGACCTTGAGAGTGGTAGACATATAAATCACACCGATAAAGAACAGTATTTCACAGATGCCTATTTCCATCGACCTGAAGAGTTAAGTTCTGAAATTAAGGCAGTAGGATTTCAAAACATCCAAACTCATGCTGTAGAGGGAATAAGTTATATGATGGAAGATTTTAATGAGAACTGGGATAATCCGGAGTATCGGGAGTTCTTGCTGAGTATTATTCGGAAAATCGATCAGGAACCCTCTTTGATGGGGGCAAGTCCGCATGTAATGTGTGTTGCTGAAAAAAATAGACTTCAATCTAAAACAAAACAACTTTTGCATGATTGAAAAGAAAAAAAAATTACAGACTTGTGATCTAATTAACACATGTAAGATATTAATACTCTTATATTAGCACATTACAGAGAAGTGAAATTCGTCTCTCTGATCAATAGCTATTTGATTTGACAGTGCTTTAAAGGTTCAATGGAGGATGATATGACCCACGAGGATCCTTCAACAGAATTTGCCACCGCAGAACGCGCTTCTGAAAAAGAAATATATCGCGAAGCTGGAATGCTATCAGCCCTTAATTTAATGATTGATATTCTCGATGCAATTCCTGACATCGTTTTCATTCTTAACCATTACAGACAAATCGTTTTTGCTAATTTGACTTGTATTGATATTTTCAAAGTTATAGACAGACAGGAAATATATGGACTCCGTCCGGGTGAAGCCTTAAAATGTACCAATGCACTTGAAACGAAGAGTGGTTGTGGGACAAGAAATCCATGCCGAACTTGCGGTGCTGTGAGTGCTATACAATTTGGGCTGGGAGGCAAAAGGGTAACTAAGGAGTGCCGAATTTTGCAAGAAGCTACTGGAAAGGCTTTTGATCTTCGTGTGACAGCTACTCCGCTCAGGGCATATGAGAATCCTTATGTTATTTTTGTAGCAAATGATATCAGTCATGAGAAAAGGAGAAATATTCTGGAGAGAGCTTTCTTTCACGATATTTCAAATACACTGACCAACGTCATCTGTTTTGCCGAACTCCTGACTTTATCTCCAGATTCGGAAAGTCGTGACCTATTACAAAAACTTAATTTTAATATAAATATTATGGAAGATGAAATAGTTTCACAAAAGAACTGATGGACGCTGAAAGTGGGAAACTGGCTGTTCAGTCCTCTCACATAAAGTCCCATGCTCTTCTCAAGGATATCTCTGCCCGATACGACATCACTTATCCCTCACAAATTGAAATTGATAGTGCTTCTGCGGATATAATGTTCGTTTCAGATAGAACATTACTCTCGAGGATTATTAGCAATATGCTTAAGAATGCTCTTGAAGCATCTGAATCCGACGAGGTGGTATTGATTGGTTGTCGCTTAGATGATGATCAGCATATTTGCTTCTGGGTTCAAAACAATCAATTCATTTCATTTAATGCTCGACATCAGATTTTCAACCGTTCCTTTTCAACAAAAGGTGAAGGAAGGGGAATTGGAACATATAGCATGAAATTACTTGCTGAAAAGTATCTAAAAGGCAATGTCAGGTTCACTACATCATCTGAAAAAGGAACGACTTTTTCATTGACCGTTCCTTTAAAGCTTATTAATGGAGAATCAGATCTTAGGCTGGATCATAAATCACACTCCGATCACCAGGTTTCAATGTAAATTGCTTTGACTTAATCTGGACAGGATCAGGACTGGTCAATGAAAAAAATATGACCACTATAATTCTTATTTCCCCTAAAACAAAGTTTTATTGACACTTGAACTTAGTTGTCAAATCACGGTCTCCGACGAAGGTAATAAGCACGAATACTCACCGAACATTTTGTTACCGACAAATTCGCAGTAAACCAAATATGGTGTTTTGATGATTAGATGAATATCAACACTTATTTACGGATCTTTGAAGGCTATAATAGTCTCGATTTTATGATCAAACTCAAGAGAATTCTCCCTCTGGGATCAAAGTACTCGAACTTGGAATGGGATCGGGAATGTACCTTGATCAATTTAAGCGTGCTTATTAGACAACCGGAATATCCTCCTTTGCCTCTCAAACGATGGTCTCTTATCAAGGTATTTCAAAGACCCTGATTTTCAGAAGATTTTGATAAGAACTGGGATAACCGGCAGTATCGGGAATTTTTACTGAATTTAATTCGGAAAACAGATACTGAGTTTTCTTTAATTGGTGCGAGCCCCCATATAATGTGCGTTGCAGAAAGTGCCTCTTGTAATCAGGAGTAAAAAAATCCCATCATCATAGAAAAATAATTAAGAAGGTGTGACCTAACTAACACATATATTATTTCCATTTATCTATATTGACATATAGTAGGGTGTAACAAACTTCTCATTGAGCAGTTTCTTCTTGATTTAACGTTATTTAAATAATGCCATGGAGGATGACATTATCCGCAGCAATCCTTCAACGGAACTTGCCGGAGCAGAACATGCTTCTGAAAAAAGGTTATTTCATGAAGCCGGTACATTATCAACCTTAGATAGAAAGGTTGATATTTTCGACGCGATTCCAGACATTGTTTTCATTCTTAACCACAACAGACAAATAGTTTTTGCCAATTTGGCTTTTCTTGAAGTTTCCGGTATAAATGACCGAGAGAAAATCTATGGTCTCCGTCCGGGTGAAGCATTAAACTGTGTTAATGCATTCAAGAAAGAGAGCAGTTGTGGGAAAGAACATTCATGCCGAAATTGCGGTACTGTAAAAGCCACTCGATTTGGGCTGGTAGGAGAAAAGATTATTAGTGAGTGTCGAATTTCTCAAAAAACTTCGGGAAGAACTTTTGATTTTCGTATTACTGCTTCTCCTCTCAGAGCAAATGGAGATCCATATGTTATTATTGTCGCTACAGATATCAGTAATGAGAAGAGAAAAGATGTTCTTGAAAGGACTTTTTTTCATGATATATCAAACACGCTAACCAACATCATCTGTTTTGCCGAGCTTTTATCTTTATCCCCTGTTTCAGAGTGTGATGGGCTTATAGAAAAACTGATTAAAAATATTAATAGCCTTGAAGATGAAATAGTTTCACAAAGAAAATTAATGTCTACTGAAAATAGGAATCTGACCGTTCAACATGCTCCCATTAACTCTCTTGCTCTTCTTGATGATATTGCCTCCAGATATAAAATCAAATATCCTACACATATTGAAATCGATAGTGCTTCTACAGAAATAATGTTCTTTTCTGACAGAACATTACTCTCCAGGGTAATAGGCAATATGCTTAAGAATGCTCTCGAGGCATCTGAATCCGACGAGGTAGTTTTAGTTGGTTGCAGGTTAGAGGATGATGCACATGTAAGTTTCTGGGTTCAAAACTGTCAACTAATCTCGTTTGACACTCAACACCAGATTTTTAACAGATCCTTTTCAACTAAGGGCAAGGAAAGAGGATTTGGAACATACAGCATGAAATTACTTACTGAAAAATATCTAAAAGGCAACGTTAGTTTCATGACATCACTCGAAAAAGGAACTGTTTTCTCAGTAACCATCCCTGTTAAACTGATTAATGGGAATTCCGATTTTAAGCAAGATTACAATTCAGACACAAGTCAACCTCCCGCAATTTAAATTGTTTTATGTTTGGTCGGACAAGATCAAAACTGAACGCGTGAATTAAGACCTTCTCTTTTTGGATGCCCTCCTCATAATAGTTCAAAATTAGTAAATCCCTCAATCTGAAAACGGTTAGCAATTGTTGACCCGGATTCGTGTAAGTGGATCTTTGTCAATAAAACCACCGTCAATTTGACAAGACAACAAATTACGACGCTATATCACATAAAATCCAGAAAAGTTGCATTCTCATCAGCAAAAGAGTAATTTAATCATATGTCAATTGATTAGATGAAATAATCTTTGTAGCGATTCGAATGTTCCTTTTGGACAGGATTATTCACACTCAATCCTGTTTTCATTAACTGCAGGTATTTTAACCTTTTACAAATTAACCGATTTACTATTAAGCTGGTTTAGTCTGGCTTAGAGGAGAGATAAATAGATATGGAAAAAGCAAATCTTAACTGGTCTGAACTTACATTTGCCTACATGAAAACGGATTGCCATCTGAAGTATCATTTCAGGAATGGCAGATGGGATGAAGGGCAGATTGTAAATGACGATACGATTAATTTAAACATTGCTTCAACCTGTCTTCATTATGGTCAGGAGTGTTTTGAAGGTGCTAAAGCATTTGAAGACAAGGATGGTAGAGTTCGCGTTTTCAGGATTGAACAAAATGCGCGTCGGATGATCAGATCTGCCGAGAAAGTTCACATGGCTCCGTTCCCGGAAGAGATGTTTGTTGATGCGATCTATAAATTGGTGAAGCTGAATCAACGCTTTGTGCCTCCTTATGGCAGCGGAGCAAGTCTATACCTGCGTCCGTTACTGATTGGAGTATCCGATTTAATTGGAGTGAAACCCTCAACAGAGTATATCTTCCTGCTGTTCTGCTCGCCGGTAGGACCCTATTTTAAGAGCGGAATTAAACCGGTTAAACTCATTGTCGAGGAGGAATATGACCGCGCTGCGCCGAATGGTGTTGGTGATGTCAAAGTTGGCGGTAATTATGCTGCAGGTTTGAGAGCATCTATCCGTGCGAGAGAAGCTGGTTACACTGAAGTTCTTTATCTCGATGCGAAAAGAAAAGAATTTATTGATGAGTCAGGTCCAGCCAACTTCTTCGGAATAACCGCGGATAACCGTTACCTAACACCATCTTCTGACTCAATTCTACCGAGTATCACCAACATGAGTTTACAACAATTAGCTGCTGACATGGGGATGAAAGTTGAAAAGCGACCCATTCATGTTAATGAGCTTTCCTATTTTAAGGAAGCTGGTTGCTGTGGTACTGCAGCAGTTATCACTCCTGTTAAGAGTATTACTTACCGGGATCAGGTAATCACATATTGCGAAACTGATGAGGTTGGTCCTGTATCTATGAAGCTGTATAATAACCTGACTTCGATTCAGTCGGGATTACTCGAAGATAAATATGGATGGACAAGGGAAATACCGCTCGGCTAGAACTAAGATAAACTCAGATATTGAAACCTGACCTTTGGGTCAGGTTTTTTTTTGCAGAGTCCAACAATCCTATCAGTGTGGATCCGAGATTCAGCTATCAAATACTCATCAAAATGTTTCAAAGCATAATTCAGGAATAATCCTGATATATAGCGTTTTCGATTAAACTTTAAAGTTGAATGATAAATATGTAAGGGAATAATCACCTGAAACCGGCAATTCTTTTCACTTTATAAACGAATTCTGAAAGAGGTTTAACTTGGTTCGACAATTCCTTTTTCCTCTTGTTGAATTATTTTACGTAAATTTCTTACGAATATTCTCTTTTGTTGAAAAAGTTTTGATTTCACTGAGAAAAGTATGATAGTTTCAATTGAAAATATCTCCCTTTTAATCTATCTTAATTAAGGGGAAATCTGTCTGAACTTCGTAAGATCAAATCGGATTCACTTGGTGCCGAATTCTGATTTGTGAATTTCAGCACATAAGCTGCATGATTCAGTGGAGCTTTTGCACATTTAATTCGAGACAGAAGTTTTCAGTCAGTTGAACCCTGAGGGAAGGATAAGCAGAAAAATCCTTTAGAAACAGATGCAAATCTTTGATTTGGCAAATGTTTGTAATTATTATCTTCATATAGCACTATCATTGGGATGTATTGACCATTTTTGGAGGTGCGAACACTACAATTTTGTGAACTATCTAGCACATTGATAACAAGTCCTTGATTGAGAAACGTGCTTGAAGTTATTTAGAATAAACTAACTTGAAATCTTGATTACTCGTGGATTAATGAGTAACAAATGCAGAGGAGCAAATGGATTCATTCGAAATTCAGGATATCCTTGAAAAGTATAGCACCGATGGAGGCGAGCTAATCGGTATGCTTGATGAGATTCAAGCGAGATTTAGCTATCTTCCGGCTGAAGCGCTACAAAGGATTTCTGAAACAACAAAACACTCGTTGGTTGATATTTACGGGGTTGCAACTTTCTACCGATCGTTCAGTCTCGAACCGCGAGGCAAACACCTTTGTTCGGTATGTATGGGAACTGCCTGTCATGTTAGGGAGTCTCCCAAGATTGCTGATGAGTTTGAAAACAAATTAGGAATTCAAGCAGGACAAACGACTGAAGATAAAGAGTTTACTTTAGAGACTGTTAATTGTCTTGGTGCATGTGCACTTGGACCGATAGTAGTTGTCGACGGTCATTATTTTTCAAATGTTAAGACTTCTAAAGTGGGTGAGATCATCTCTGATACTCGTACCGGTCTTGACAAAGTCGAAATAAAATCGGATGAAAGGATATTTCCGGTCGAAGTTAGCTGTTCCCGTTGCAACCATAGTCTAATGGACGAAAGCTATCTGATTGATGGTTACCCGTCAATTAGAGTCACCGTTTCATTTGGACGCAAACACGGTTGGTTGAGGTTATCCAGTCTATACGGGAGTCACAATACAGAAACCAAACACGATATTCCGGATAACGCTGTTACCGATTTATTCTGCCCAAAGTGTCACGTGGAACTTACAGGCGCATCAATTTGTGCTGAATGTACAGCACCTATGGTGCCGATGATTGTACGCGGAGGAGGATTGGTTCAGATCTGCTCGCGTCATGGCTGCAAGGGGCATTTATTGGATGTGGTGTAGTGATACATCAAATTATTTTCTGAAATAAATACTTGGGAAGCGATTGAATGCGTCGATTATCAACAGTTGAAGAGTATTTCAGTTTTCGAGAGCAAATTCTTGGTGATCTTAAGTCTGATCTTCCATGTCTGGTAGTTTGTGCCGGTACTGGAGGTCAAGCTGCAGGTGCCAACGATATTATGCGGGTAATAAAACGGCAGATTATCGAGCGTAATCTCCACAATAAAATCTCGCTTAAAATAACAGGATGCCAGGGTTTTTGCGAATTAGATCCATTCATCATCGTTGAGCCGGGAAAAAATCTATATGCCCGACTTTCAATGGATGATGTGCCTCGAATAATTGATGCTGCCCTCGAAGGGAGGGTAATAGAAGACTTGCTTTATCGGGAATCCGAACATTACGAATGTCAACACTGCAAAGAGGATATCCCGTTTTTCCAGAAACAAACCCGTCTCATCCTCGGAAAGAACGAGAAAATAGATCCCATAAGGATTATGGACTACCTTGAAACAGGTGGTTATGGAGGTTTAGCAAAAGCAATTGAAAAGAATGATCCGGAATGGATCATTGAAGAAGTAAAAAAATCCGGATTAAGAGGTCGTGGAGGAGCAGGCTTTTTAACCGGCAAGAAGTGGGAATTTGCCAGATCCTCAAAAAGCCATTCCAGCGCCAAATATGTCATTTGTAATGCTGACGAAGGTGATCCGGGAGCTTACATGGACAGGAGTTTATTGGAGGGCAATCCACATTCGGTTATAGAGGGTATGATCATAGCCGGCATGGCTATAGGCGCGACCGAGGGCATAATTTATGTTCGGAGTGAATATCCACTCGCAATTAAACATACCGTAATTGCACTCCGACAGGCGAAGGATCTTGGTTTTCTCGGAGAGAACATTCTGAACTCCGGATTTGATTTCGATATACGGATCGTTCGAGGTGCCGGAGCTTTTGTATGCGGTGAGGAAACAGCTCTAATACGCTCAATTGAGGGCAAAATGGGTGAACCTCGTCAGCGACCTCCTTATCCTGTAGTTAAAGGATTGTGGGGATGTCCTACTTGCATTAACAATGTTGAAACTCTTTGCAATGTTCCCCTGATCCTGAACGAAGGCTCCGACAAATATGCAAAAATCGGAGTACCTGGAAACAGCGGAACAAAGATATTCAGCCTTGTTGGTAAGGTAAAAAATACTGGATTAGTCGAAGTACCGATGGGGATGACTATCGGTGAAATCGTCTTTGATATTGGTGGTGGATCGATAGGTGATACCTCAATAAAAGCGGTTCAGACCGGTGGTCCATCCGGTGGATGCATACCGGCCAGTATGTTTGATCTCCCAATTGACTATGATAGCCTGGCAAAAGCCGGTTCTATCATGGGCTCAGGTGGTATGATCGTTATGGATGAGGGTACCTGTATTGTAGATATCGCAAAATACTACATGAATTTCCTCAAAGACGAATCATGCGGAAAATGTTATACTTGCCGGAAAGGTACTCAGAGGATGTACGAAATCCTTGAGGATATCACTGAAGGTAAAGGCACACTCGAGCACCTGGATTTGCTTGAAGAACTGGCACACGTTGTTGCTGATACAACAATGTGTGGACTCGGTCAAACAGCATCAAATCCTGTACTTTCTACTCTCCAATATTTCAGGGAAGAGTATATCGAGCATATCATAGACAAGAAATGCCGGGCTGGTGTATGTCCTGATCTTGTGGGCGCACCCTGTCAATCTGCATGTCCGATTGGGACAGAAGCCTGGAGATATGTTGCTCATATATCCCGAGGAGAATATGAAGAGGCATATACTGCAATTCGAGAAGAGAACCCATTCCCTTCAGTGTGCGCTCGAGTATGTGATCATGTTTGCGAAACTAAATGCCGATTGGGTCAATCCGGAGATGATCCGGTTGCAATCAGAGCTTTGAAGCGTTTTGTAGCAGATAATGTTGATCCGTCAGTCTTTATACCGGTGAGATCCAAAGATAAAAAATCCGAGAAAGTCGCGGTTGTTGGTGCTGGTCCTGGTGGTTTGACAGCAGCTCATTACCTGTCCCTTAAAGGATATTCGGTGACGGTCTTTGAATCGGATTCAAAACCCGGCGGGATGCTTCATAGTTGCATTCCTGCATATCGCTTGCCTTCAGAAGTTCTCGATAAAGAAATCAATTCATTATTAGATGATAACATAACCCTCGAGTGCAATAAGTCACTTGGACGAGATTTCACTGTTGATAAACTACTCAGTGAAGATGGCTTTAAAGCAGCTTTTATTGCTGTAGGCGCACAAAAGGGTCGAACACTTCAACTTGATGATGAAGATGCTGAAGGAGTTTTGCCATCAATTGAATTCCTGAAAGCTAATAATCAGGAATCAACTCAAATGGCAAAAGGCCATGTTGGGGTTGTTGGTGGCGGAAATTCGGCTGTTGATGCAGCCAGAACTGCTCTTCGTCAAGATGGAGTGGACAAGGTAACAATTCTTTACCGACGAACTCAGGAAGAAATGCCCGCATTTGAAGAGGAAATAGAAGCGGCTATTCAGGAAGGAATAGACCTGAAATTACTCACGACACCGGTGAAGATCAACACTGATAATGGTCGGATGGTCAGTTTAGAATGCGTTCAGAACAGAGTTGGTAAAATGGATTCCAGCGGCCGGAGACGACCAGTGGAAATTCCAAATTCCAATTTCACTATCAATCTGGATACACTCATTGTTGCGATCAGTGAGCAACCGGATGTGAATTCAATTACACCCGATGTTGAAGGTGGTCTGGTAATTACGAAATGGAACACTATTCAAGTCGATGATAACACGCTATCCAGTAATCGTCCCGGAGTATTTGCCGGTGGCGATGTGGTAACCGGTCCTAACACTGTTATCGCTGCAATAGCAGCTGGAAAACGAGTTGCAAACATGATTGATCGATATATAAAAGGTGAAGAACTAAGACAAATCGAGCAACCAAAACTACCGGATAAGTATATCGAACCATGTGCTGTTACTGAAGAGGAGATGAGTCAATTAAATAGAATAGAGTTACCTCGAGTTCCAGTGAACAGACGCAGCAAAAGTTTTATCGAGGTTGAAAGGGCGATGTCAGAGGCTGATGCAGAGCATGAAGCATTGCGCTGCCTTAGATGTGACCTTGAATTCACTAAACGATTGCCGGTTGAAATACCAATAAATCAGCCAGAGGCATCAGTAACAGCGGGAATTCAAAATGATTAATCTCACAATAAATGGTTTAAAAGTTGCTGTTGAAGATGGAGCAACGGTACTTGAGGCCGCAAGTTTTCTCGGATTTCCAATTCCCACTTTATGCAATATGGAAGGGCTCACTCCCTATGGAGCTTGCCGACTCTGTGTTGTGGAAATAGGCGAGGGAACCAGATCAAAATTAGTCACTTCATGCACATATACTGCTGAAGAGGGTTTGAATGTTCGTACCGCTTCAAGAAGGGTAGTTCGAGCTCGAAAGATTATTCTGGAACTTCTCCTTGCATCCAGTCCTCAGTCAAAGGTCATACAGGATATGGCTTCGGAACACAACGTGCACCAACAGCGTTTCCGACAGGAACATGAGGATTGCATTTTGTGCGGGTTGTGTGTGCGAATGTGTAAGGAACAAATGGTGGCTAATGCAATTGGTTTCCGCGGTCGGGGACAAGAACGAAGTATTGGAACACCATTCGATATAAAATCAGAAAAATGCCGGTTATGCGGTGGATGTATCTATGTGTGCCCTGCTTGTACGCTAAGATGTACTTTCACTGAACCGGATAAAGCGATCTGTGGCGGTTGCGCAAATTTGAGTCCGCCCTGTGTCGATAAAGACCCGTTTGAAGACATGATGTGCTACATGAATCCCTGTGTGGCATGCGAAATTAAGAAAGATTAAAAGAACCATAGGAGTAATAAATGTCTCAGAGTTATTCTGCAGTAAATCGTTCCGCTGCCACATTAACAAAGAACAGGACAGACGGATCAATTACCCCGATTTCGGGAATGTGTGTAACATGTGTCGATGGATGCATTGGAATGTGCGAAATTGGCAAATCCGCTTATCGAGGTCACGAAGTTATTTATCCGCAACCGTTTGGAGTAATCACAACAGCTTCCGAAAAGGAATATCCGGTTGATTATTCTCATTTCAACATAATGGGAACCGCTGTTGGTGCCGTCGGTATTGAGGCTGACAGCGACAAAGCAATTTTCCCGAATGTAAATCTTGAAGTACGGTTTGGTCACGATAATGGTATTAAATTCAAGTACCCCTGGATCATCCCCGGGATCGGTTCCACTGATGTTGCCAAGAACAATTGGGAAGGTTTGGCAATTGGTACGGCTCTTGCCGGAACAGGACTCACAATCGGTGAAAATGTTGTAGGAATGGACCCTGAATCAATCATTACAGATAACCAGGTTATTGATACAGTTGACCTGAAACGCCGTGTTAAATTGTTCCAGGATAACCAGATCGATGGTTGGGGAGCAACCATTGTACAGGCCAATGTTGAAGATACTCGTCTTGGAGTCCAGGAATATGCCATTAACGAACTCGGAGTTGAAATTGTCGAGCTCAAATGGGGACAGGGTGCAAAGGATATTGGTGGTGAAGTAAAAATAAAGAGCCTTAAGAAAGCACAACTTCTCCACAAGAGAGGCTATGTTGTATTACCTGATCCTACAGATCCAAAAGTAATGACTGCTTTTGAGAAAGGTACTTTTAAAGAATTTGAGCGTCATTCACGAGTTGGTATGGTGTCTGAAGAAGGTTTCGCCAGCCGTGTTGAAGAACTTAAAAAAGCTGGTGCAAAGTATATATTCTTGAAAACAGGAGCTTACAGACCTGCTGACCTCGCGCGAGCAATTATGTTCGCAACGAAGTATGGTTGTGATTTATTGACAGTTGATGGTGCAGGTGGTGGTACTGGAATGAGCCCCTGGCGTATGATGAACGAATGGGGAGTGCCGATTGTAGAGTTGCATTCCTTACTTTATGAATATGCCAAACGTCTTGATGACAAAGGCATGAAGGTTCCCCCGTTAGCATTAGCAGGTGGTTTCACATTTGAAGACCAGATTTATAAAGGACTCGCACTTGGTGCACCATATGTCAAATTAATCGGAATGGCCCGTGGTCCAATTGCGGCTTGCATGGTTGGAAAGACCATTGGCAAGTCTATTGAAGCAAACGAATTGCCAGTCTATGTCGAACGCTTCGGTATGACACGTGATGAAGTATTTGTAACCGCCGGTGACCTGCGGTCTGAAATAGGTGATAAAGAATTTGAAGCACTCCCAACCGGAGCGATTGGTCTTTACACCTATTACGAGAGATTAGGCCAGGGATTACGTCAATTGATGTGCGGAAGCAGAAAGTTTGCGCTCGAGCACCTGGAAAGAGATGACATCGCTGCAATAACGCGGGAAGCAGCAGAAATAAGTGGCATCCAACATCTTATGGATGTTGACAAAGCTGAAGTCGATGAAATCCTGAAAGGATAGAATTAGTAATTAAAATTGGCCTCTAACACGCCGATTCTGCATCTATCCAATATGGGTGCGGAAATCGGCGTGTTTGTTTTAAAAACTAATAATTATCCTCTGGATAATGATCATAACGCTGCTCGGATCCAGAATCTAAAATATAAAATCCAATAGTTACTGAACCATATGGCTGTTTTGTCTGGGAGTCTTGATAGATTATTTTTTTTACAATTCAGGTAATAGGAATAAAGAAACATGCAAAATGACTTTTTTTATTGTTCATCACTTATATTACGGAAAAAGTGAAACTTAAGAAAGAATAATTATTGAAATTAAATTGCACTTAAACAAATACTTGCAATTTAGTAAAAAACTTGTTAAACTGTTGGTTGAATAATTTTATCTATATGCACTTCAGAAAGCCTACCAATTAAGGATAATACACTGTTATAAAGGTAGTTAGTGATAACAACAATTTTAGTACCTGAATATATATTATTCACTTGAAAATGACTTCAAGCCATTTTTCGTGTGGATGTCAATTTGAAGTGGTTTTACAGGATAGCACTTTACAGTTAGGCATAATGGACAGAGCCAAATAGCAAATGGCATACGGAGGATAGTTATAAAGACTGGTTACGAGCATTAACCAGACACATTTTGCAGTAGCAACAGCAAACGGTTTTAAAAATCGGTTATGGAATCCAAGATGCGTAATTTTTCCAACACAAGGATATTTAGTAAAAACAACAGGTTCACGAAAAATACTGGTGATGTAATTTCAGACAGATTTCTGATTGAGAAACCCATCGGACAAGGTGGATTGGGTGAAGTATACCTTGTCTCAGACCAACAGCTAAACGGCACGCAAAAAGCTCTAAAGTTAATCGTCAAAGACCATTTTGATAACGGTTCAACTGAGAATTTCAGTAAGGAATTTCAGTTTTTGCACTTGCTCAATCATGTTTCATTTGTTAAGGGATTTGAATTGGGAAGAGTTGATCCCAACCATATTTACTACACAATGGAACATGTTAAATGGCCTACACTCGGCAATATATTTGATAATTTAACAATTGAGCTCTCTCTGAATCTGCTATACCATCTTGCATTAGAACTCTCCTTTATTCATAGCCATCAAATTGTGCATTATAATTTAAAACCGAATAATATTTTTGTAGATATCAACCAATTATTAACAAGTGGTAAGCTTGAATTGCCATTAATAAAAATTAGCGATTTCGGATTGTCTCAAAAAAACCATAGCAATTTAGAAGTCATTGATAATGAAACATATAATTACTCTGCTCCTGAGATCTTCAAAGGTGGCCGCAAAGATTCAAGAGCTGATATTTTTTCTTTCGGGATGATTGCTTATACACTTCTTACAAAAAGAACACCTTTCGCAGATGATCCGAATATGCACCAAGTGCATCAAAAAGGGACCTGGATACCAGAATATAAAGACTGGGAGAAATTAGAAATTGCTCCTGAACTTTGCGCTTTACTAACTCGATGTCTAAACCCAAATCCAGCCATCAGACCTAATAGTATCTCTGAAGTTATTGGTGAATTATATCGAGAAACCGGACAGACTCTTAATGGGATTAATCAACTCTTTCTTTCACCTTTCGTTGGCCGCACAAATGAGATAAGATATCTCAGCAGCGCAATGAATGATGTTAAAAACAAAGAACAATGGGCGTTTGTTTATAGTGGTGAGTCTGAAATTGGAAAGAGTCGACTTATTGACGAATTTTCTCATCGTCAGCAAATGACCGGTTTAAAGGTAGTTCGGTTGGAAGGAAAGGATATTACACCATTAAATAATGCTTTTAATTCAAAGAAAGGAAATGAGCAGGACCAATTAGTTTTTACTGACCTTAGAGAATTATGGCCGAGAATTTCCAGTCAATTTCTTGAAGAAGTTGTTGATACACCGGTAGTGATATGTTGGCATAAGTTCGATGAAGTTGGTGTAGACTCAATAAGGGTATTTAAAGAAATCTTATTAACTCATCAAAAAATTCCGGTTTTATGGTTGTTAGAAATATCGAAAAAACTCGAAGAGTTAACAGCCTTATCTTATTCAAATCACCTGAACCGACGACATTTGGAAGCACTTTCAGGTAAGGAAATTGAAGATTTAATTGGTAAAGTACTTGGGGAACCCCATGGTTACAAAAAATTAGGGAGACAGCTTTATTCATTTGTTGGCGGAAAACCGAACTGGCTAATGCACACATTAAGGCAGTTAGCAGGTCAGAATCATATTACATTTAATAACGGTAAATGGTTCATCCCTGATCCAGATTTTGTAGATAATAAGCAGGATACTGAGCAATTTGTTAGTGTCAATCTCAATAAATTATCACGATCAACTCGCCTGGTTCTGGAGTGGTTAGCTGTATTAAATAGACGATGCGAAATTCAGGTAGTCAGGTCACAGTTAGAAATTGAGCCAAAAGTATGGTCGCAGATCATGCAGGAAACATCTGATATTGGAATTATAAAAATAAAAGAAGGTGTAATTGAGTTTCAACTACCGGCACTTCGTCAATATGTATATAAAAGTATGATCCCGAATAAACGTAAAGAAATGCACTTATGGATTGGCCGTTGGCTGGAGGAGAACATCTCTTCTCGAAAGGCTTTAGAAGTACGACAGACTATCGCAGGACATTATCTTATTGCCGGTGAACATACGCTATTCCTCGGAGCAGTAGAAGAATTGCTTGATTTAGTCCACAATCCTGCAAGGCACACAATTGATGCCGACATTCTGGAATCAGCACTTGAAATCGAGGATTATCCACTTGACCAACCATATAGATACAAATGTCTGGAGTTACTCGGAAACAGATACATACAGACAAAGCACTACCGAAAAGGTGCAAATATTTTTCAACAACTCATTTCCGATTCCAAATCTCGCAGGTATTTGCAGACTGGTGTTATTCACCTGAATTTAGGTAAATGCCTGGTTATGATGCGAGATAATAAACAGGCACTTTCTCATTTAAATAAAGCCTATAACCTATTAGAACCGGGAGATATCGATCTGGCGGGTCAGGCTCTCAGCCAAATGGCATTAGTTTCCAATCGTCAGGGGAAAATGCAAAAAAGTTACGGCCAAACTTTAAGATATAGGCACTTAATCGAACAAATGCCAGATACGGAGAGACAATCTGCTCACTGGTTGGGGTGCGCCAAATTATTTCAATTTCACAATAAAAATGAGGAGGCCTTAAAATGCTACCTGAATATAACAAGAAAAGCAAAATCTTACTGGGATAATCATATTGTCGTGAGGGCTCATTTATCTAGAATTGAGATATTAATTAAAGAGGGAGAATGGAAAGAAGCAATAAGACTGATTAATCAGTTGAGTCAGTCTCGAAATCCTATTGATAGTTTTGATCATGACTGGCATTTATCATATTGGAAAGCAATGGCATATTTCACCGGCGGAAAAATTGACAAGGGAATGCAATTGTTTGACAGTATAAACTTGAGAATGAAATCTCATGCCAAACCTTTAATTCAACTGAGAATTCTGCTTGATCTCATTAGAGTAGACTATAATTGTGGTTTTTACTGGCGGGGAATGAAACGAATCCGTGAGGCAATGGGAATTTCAAAAAGACTTAGATTGTCATTTTTTACCACTGTTGTTTATGTATGGGCAATTAGATTTAGAATTATGATGAATAAAGACTCAGATAAATTGGCGACTCATACCAAACGGCTCATATTAAAAGAAAAGCACCCTATTAGCACTTGTGTCGCCGCATCCATGCTGGCTGAGTATTTTTTGGAAAAAAGAAGTTTGTCTGAGGCGGTAAAGCTTTTGGAGTTAAGTACTGCAAATTCTGACCAGATTGACTATGTGGTTCCCAAGGCATTTTCAGAAATAATGAACACCCGAATTACCCATTTAAAAACACCGGAATTAAGAAACTCTATTGATTTCGCATCTTTGGAATTGTCACTCGATAAAATTAAGCAAAAAGCTGAAGAGGGGATTTATTACCAGGAATTGATGCAATTGGCAATAGAATGCGAAAAACCTGAACTTGCGAAGACCTACCATAAAAATGCTACAACAATATTCCTCAGACTTAATTCACGTTACTTATCTGCAAAATGCAGTATGGATTATGCAAATGCCTGTTCAAAATGGGATTTAACAAAAGAAGCTTTAACTGTTTATTCAGAAGCATCAAGAACCTTGAAGGCACTTCATCTGCCCTGTTCACCAATTCCCGAACAATTTGAACATAATACCAGAAGAGGAAATAGAACATTGGAAAATGAAAAAGACCATGATATGAGAGAAATTGCAGAGATTACAGAAATGTTAAACTCAAGTGAAAACTCCGATAATCTTATAAAGCGCATTATACAAATATCATTAAACCGGATGAATGGTAAAAAGGGATATGTTATTTTTAAAAGAGCAAAAACAAAAGGTCTCTCTCGCAGAGCATCAATAATCGTTGGAAATTCGGGGAAAATATCGTTTTCCTATGACATAGCCGATCATGTATTCAAAACGCTCGAACCGACATTTACAAATATTCCCGAATCAACCAAAACTTCTCAATCCATTAAAAACTCTAAAACATTACAATTATACAATATAGCCTGTTTGCCTATACGAAATAAGGACGATATTACTGGTGTTTTATACATTGATTTTTCCAATGTTTCACGAAAAATAACAAATACTGATAAAGATTAGGTTCATCCGGTTAAAAAGTACTTTTGTGTCGAACAGTAATGGCATTTGAA
>CAYLYZ010000008.1:0-82765 GCA_964387885.1 uncultured bacterium
TGTTGTATAGAGATAAAAGTTCCTTGTTTCTATAGGTGTGAATAAGAAAGGCTAACATTCAATCCTGCTTGCGAATGGCGTCAGCCTTATGCCAGGAGCAGGATGAAGAATGGGTTACAGGCAAGCGTTATCTAGATATGACGCTAATGCCGAAACAGGAGAGGGAAGAAAGCGAAGATAAAGTTCGCCGAGCTGTTTAACTTCACTACGCCTACGGCTTCGTTACGTTAAACAGCAGCATCCCGGATACAAAATGAATCTACACACAAATTAGGACTTGACACATACTTTTTGACAGGTTGAGCTCATCAATGGGTGGTTCACTCTCCTCAATAGCTTGAACCTTTAGTAAACGGGCGTCAAAAACTACATGTAGAAAGTCGTTCTCGTCAAAAATGAGATCGAAAGACTGAAATGGTCTAAGAGTGTCTCCATAGGAAGCAACACCTTCCTGACGTGCATCAGGCGGGATGCAATTCGTGATGTTAAGTGGTTCCTGAAAATTCCATTCATTACCATCATCTGTCCAGACAACATGAAGATCATTATTCATCTGCCATGCAAGAAAACCCTCCCATGGTCCGAGGTTGTCAAAGCCCTTGCGCGGATGAGTCCAGACCATGGCAGCTCGTTCGCTATTGGATGATTGCGCAATGCGATAACTGTTTTGATGAGAACGTTCGATCTGAATGGGATTTTCACCGAAAACAGGATCTCCGTCCCGGTTAAATGCTCCCGGTGCGTAAGATAGCATTTCTGCATCACGCCTGTTGTACAATATGTGTATGCGATTTTGAGGACTGATCACACCCTGAGCCCAAATTGCAGTTTGATCCGGATAGGGAGGTACTGATGTATTTATAAACGCTCCAATACCACGCAGGAAATCAACGCCACAATAGGTGAACAAGTCATCTCCGAGTCCCTGATGGAAAAAGATAACTGCGCGGGGATCTTCCTCGTTTGTTAACCAGATCGATCCATAACCACCTCGCTGCAAGTCACTGGCTGGTGTCCCCTCATCATTGAATGTCCAGGTATCACCTCCATCTTCGGAGAAATTGTATTTCATCGATCTTGTGCCATTCCCCAGATCATTATTCTCACCATCCATCCATGTAACGTGAATACCATTTAAATGATCCACAGCAATCATCTTTCCTGTGCATCCATTTGTCTGCAAATCATACCAGGTATCTCCAATTAAAACACGCTCCCCGATAATCGGATCTCTATGGGGACGAGGTTCCTGGCGATTATTATCAGGCAGGACAACCGGATAATTCTGGATCGGGTCACCGGGGTAGTATTGACCACCTGCTTTGGTGGTGATGAATTCCGTATTTTGACGGTCATTTTTTGCGATGATAGAGGATACCATCACGAGAACTAATAACAAGTATAGAAAGCGCTTCATAGCAAACTCCTCGAGTGACTTGGACGAAAAGGAATTATATAAGGCACAATGCCCGGAAGAAATTCTTCCGGGCATTGTGCAAGTTAAAATAACTTATTTTACAAGTACAAGTTTTTGATTTATTGATGTATTATCCGTTTCAAGGTGAAGTAGATAAACACCATTAGCCATATCAATAGCATCGAAGGAAGTTGAGTATTGACCGGCATTCATTTCTTTGTGAAGGATTGTCGAAATCAGCCTGCCCGAAAGATCAAAAACACTCAGGTTAACCACACCTGCAACTGGTAGATTAAAACCAATTTGTGTTGACGAATTGAATGGATTTGGGAAAGCCGGATCAAGAGTAGCACTCTCAGGAATTGATGCCTGTGGCTCCCTGACCGAAACTTCTCCGACATCTTCTACACCTCTTGGAGCGATTGCATAAGCCTGATTTTCAACAAACACTCCGGTTATCCCAAGAACTACCGTTCCCTGTACATAGGTGTCGAATCCCAACTCATTACGGGCATCATCAGAAAGACCATATGTAGTAATCCACCCTTCGTTTTCTTCCTCTTCCGAGGCATCTGTAATCGGAAAGTATATTCCCTCAAACACCGGATTAATATCCAAAGTGTCAATTTCAAATGGTCCGAGGCTAACCAATAATCCTTCGAGATGTTCAGCGTGAGTACCGAATCTGAGGTCGGAAATCTCAACCGCGAGGGCAGCAGGAGGATCCTGGCTACCGATTTCAACAGCATCAGCCGGATCTTCCAGATCAATATATGTCATAAAACCCCATTTATCGGGATCGTCTTCATCTTGTTCGCGCACAACTCCGGTAACTCTCACCAGATCACCCGGAGCAAATTCATCAGCTCCCCTTACGACCACACCCGACCAGAATTCAGAGGCTTCCTGAATAGCAATTGCACCGTATTCGTCTGCAAAATCAGACGTCGTTGATACAACACCGGAAACGGTAACTTCATATCCCTCATACGGTGATGCATCACTGGCAGTCCAATCAGGATTCCGATATTGAACATCTCGAATCAATAACCCTCCTTCTGGACGAACAACATACGAAAACCACCATCCCTCAGGTTTTAGATTCTCTATTTCCTCGTCATCAATAACTCTGACCCTATACCAGACAGTAGTGCCATCTTCCTCTTGCGCTGGTATTTCAGATATATACATATTGTTTTCAGCAGCTTCCATCTCTAAGGAAACTATATTCTCTTCGTCACCATTTATCACATATTCCAGCGTGACTGAAGCTAATTCGCGATCACCATTCGGTTGAGCAACCGCTGAAATCTGAACTGCCTCGTTAATAAGCGGAACACCCTGAGCCCGGTTTATGTCCTGTAAATATGGGCGGAGATCAACATGCCACGGAGGTCCTGTCCAGATTGAATCCCTTAGGACTTCGTCTACATTTAGTGTATGATAGTACCACTGGCAAAGTGATGTTGGCATATCATCATCCTGAATTGTGGTTCCGGGTTCAGTATCCATTTCATATGAAATGTGCAGGAATTCATTAGCCACTTCATCTACAGTTGGGTATGACTCGCAAAAATGTTCTCCGTCTTCAACATCAGGTCCGGAAAACGTTTCAGTGATCATCGTCGGATAATACCATGTCTGACCGTTATCTTCTGAAACCGTCACGGCAACATCTCCATTGTTGCGATTTCGCACTGAATAGTCTCCATAGGGATAATAATTGAAAACACAATATAAATCACCATTTTCCCCATAAGCCAATGATGGATTGCAAACATTTGAACGCCAGGCACCTGGTGTTGTGCGAAAGAGAGGTTCATCATTTTCATCGTAGATGATTTGTTCAAACCAACCATCTGCCGCTGCTGTGATTTCTTCAGTTGCCTCATTCCAATGGAATAAGTATGAGCGATCAACTGATAAATCATCAACGGGAGGATTTCCTTCGGGAATTGCCTCAACAAGAAGAAGACGGGCATCGAAGACAACATGGATATTATCTTCAGCATCAAAGATAATGTCGTGTGTGGCGTATGCTCTAAGAGTGTCACCATAAGAGGCCGAACCTTCCTGACGTGGATCAGGTGGGATATTGTCCGTGATGTTCAGCGGATCATCAAAATTCCAGTTTTCACCGTCATCAGTCCATGCGAGCATAAGATCGTTATTCATCTGGTATGCAAGGAATCCATCCCATTGTGCAAAGTCGTGGATTTCCATGTTATCGACCCGGGATCTCATCCAGGTAATTGCTGCTCGTTCACTGTTACGTGAGACAGCTATGCGATAGGTATTGAGATGGGATTCAGCAATTTGTGTGGGATTTTCTCCGAAAACCGGGGTTCCGTTTCGGTCGAGTGCGCCCTGAGCATAAGACATCATACGACCGTCACCGAGGCGATTATAGGCTACGTGGATACGACCTTCCGGACTCATCACTCCCTGAGGCCACATAACAGCAGCATCAGGATACCTTGGAATTTGGACATTCTCAAACGCTCCGATTCCCAATTGCCAATCAACACCACACATACTCCAGTTAAGGTCATTAATTGTGTTATGGTAGAACGCAAGAGCCCTCGGCTCGTTTTCTGTTGTCAGATCAATGCAACCATACCCACCCCTTAATCCACCATTAATAACCTCACCATCCATATTCAACCAGTCTTCATTTTCACCAGCCATAAGATAGTTATACTTCATATGCCGCTGGCTGTTCGCCATATCTGCCCCATAACCATCCATCCAGGTAATATGAACACCACCATCTGGATCCACAGCAATCATTCTGCCAACCGAACCGTTTGTCTGGTAATCGTACCAGGTATCTCCGGTTAGTATTCTCTCACCAATCCAATCATCCCGATGCGGATCATCACGAACTGGTCCCGGCTCTATGTATCCGGTCTGGTTAATCGGATCACCGGGTATAAATATCCTGTCAGCTTTCCGTGTAACTTCTGACGGAAGGGATTTCGCAGCTTGCAGTACTGAACTCGAAGTCAAAAGTAGTATTACTAAAAAGATAAAAAACTTTTTCATCAGACCCTCTTTTATTTACTCGCTTTCTGCTTTCACTTGTAATAGAAGTTTACAACTATGTAATCTTAATCAAACTGAATGTATAATAACAACGCGCATTTAATTTTTCAACAACAATATCGAGACGGCAAAAGATCCTTCTCGTCTTTCCCGGAAAAAAGCAGGGGAGGACATCATTCTGATGTCCTCCCCTGTAAAATAAAATATCCTACCTGATTAGCATTAACTTGCGCTGTGCAGTTTTTCCTTTAGCTTCAAGTTTTACAAAATAGATACCAGAAGCTAAATTATCAGCTTTAAAAGTAAATGAATGGTGTCCGGAATTAAACTCTCCGGAAGCAAGACTTTGAACGAACCGACCATTTAAATCCCATAATCCAACCCTGATCTTCCCAGCTTCTCTAAGACTGAAGTTCAGGCTTGTGGTTGAATTGAACGGATTCGGATAAGGTTCATCCAAAGCAAATTTCAGCGGAGTCGATCCGTATTTGCTATCCACGCCAAGGAAAGGATCGGGAGGAGTCGTCGTTATTCGCACGGCTCGTCCGGATTCCAATTCTGCTATTGTAGGCGGATAATAGTTGGAATAAGTTAATTCCAATCCTCTGAAATGATTGTAATCCTCAAAACCAACTGTTGCATAATTCCATTCGTTTCTGTTTACATTGGTTATTTCAAGGTACTGAAATACAATTTCACCATCACCGGTATGGGTTGGATACATCTCTGGATCGTATAGGATAGCCTGGAAAGTTTCGGTGAAATCTTGCTGCCCTGTGCGAGCTAAGGTTTCATTCCACTGGATGATGAGGCGTCCCTGATCTTCGTCGTATCGTGTAAGAATATCAAGTGAATCTCGAATTCCGTTCTCCTGCATCTCACCAACAAGATCTTCCCAGAAAGGTGCTACTAAGGCTGGGGGGCCCAACGGGCTTGGGATATTCCAATTTCGGAAATTCTCCATCCAGGTTTCTCCGAAACTGAACCAACCGTTGGAACATATCGAAATCCGGTCATAATCCCGATTATAATATTTGAAGGTGAATGGTAAATCCATGACAAAAACATCGTCATCTAACATCCGATGCAATTCTCCACCATTTCCGCTAATTTCAATCCAGTCAAAATCGGGTACGACATCACCATATCTTTCGTTATCAATATCCTCGTATGCATAATATCCGTACCCACACGGTCCAAGTGGGTCATCCTGTCCCGGATCGCCCACGGTAAAATTGAAATAAAGCTGATCTATCAAACGATCCTGAGCATCATAGAAATATGCTCTTAGTGCAACATGACGACCTGTCACTGTTTCATCCATAATCCGAATACTGAAAGGATTGTCTCCATTATCACCAACAGATCCGCTCGCAAGAGCAGGGAAATTGGCTTCACCGTTTATCATTTCAATCGAATTGTCGAAAGAATATAATTCTGCACGCATTTCTTCAACACCCAGCGGACCACTATTTCTCACCGTAATAACAAAATCATCGGTCTCACCGGGCTCGATGATTCCATTAGCAAACGAACTACCGCGATAATAAAGTACACCGGAAACCGCAGGCAACCTGAATTGTGCTGTCCAGGAATTTCCAGCATCATCCTCAATATTCAGATAAAACGGGAACTGAATCCAACTCCATACACGAGGTTCAATCGCAATCCGGAACCGTGTCTGTGAGACTGCCGTTCCTCCTGCAGCAATATTCCCAAATGAAGCTTCAGCGGATTCAATCGTAACTGAATTCAAATCACTCGATAGCGTAGCGGTGACCCCATTTACATTGTTTTGCCCAAAGTTCTGCAGTGTGATAGCAAATTCGACCGGTGTCCCAACAACCATTCGGTCATCACCGAACTCATTCGAAACTTCAACACCTGAAAGTCCAATCATCATTGCCGGTGAAACAACATTAACGGTTGTCAGATAGGGAACTTTCTGAAAGCCAATGACGGTAATATCAACTTCACCCTCAGTTGCAAGTTCGACCGGAATATTGGCTATTCCGTTGTTATCGGTCAGAACGCTAACATTGCTATCATCATCCAACTGAAGGTTAACAAGGGCATTCCCAACCGCTGCACCATTAGAACGAACTCTAACCGGGATATGTGTATCACCGATGGATAACTCATCGGGGTGACTTACATCTAATAAATCAGGAGGATTAACAAACAGGTTTATTTCCGGATCACCGAGAATATTGTAGACATGGAAATAAAATTCAACATATTCACCTTGTCCTCTTAGATCAGGAAATCCTGTCCATAGTTCCATTTTTGAGAAAAGTGTCAGGGGACCCAATACTCGTTGGTTTTTATGCATAAGTGCGGTATAAAAACCCGCCAACAATGGATTGTTGAATATTGTCCTGGTGTGAAGATCGGAAGGTCCGAAAAATGCAAGAGCACCCACAGGTCTGTTCCTGTCACCCATCGATATTGCATATTCACCAAAACATGGATTCACGTTATTATTACCAAAATCACCGGTGTTACAGACAAAAAACGTCCATACTGGAAGGTGGGGACCATTGTCGAGTTCCACAAGATCAGGAATATGGAATTGAGGATAGTGAGGGCCATTTGCATCCGCCCAACCTCTGTAGGAAAAGATATTTGGATGACGGTTATTTAAGGATTCGATAATCGGTCCTGGATGATGAACATCATCCTGTTGACCACGGTAATAAAACTCCTCTGTGTCCCAACCCAACTCACGCAGTTTCTCACCCAACCACTCAGTTGTTTCAACAGGACTTATTATTGGATTACCGCCATCGGCAAAATTACCCGCAAAAAGCGTCGCATTGTGAAACCAGCTCAGATATTGCTCGTAATTACGAGAACCTTCTTCAGGGCGATAGAGCTGCTTTTCGTGATTTAATATTCTTTGTATAACATTTCTTGTGACACCCGAAGTTGGTGAATCCGTTGAAATTCTTCCAATGAATGCATCGGGAAAATAATCATCCCCTTCAAGAAGGACATAAGGATGGTCGGTAACATCCCATTCATCATTTCTGCCGGGATTTTGAATGCGATAGGCGGGAAACCTCAAATTCGGAGCATTCACGTCACCAATGATAAGGACAAATTCCGGTGGACGATCCCAGGTATCGTAAGCTTCTTGTATATAATCCTTAATATCATCGGTTGAAATTCCGTCGTGATAGATGGGATTTACAACTACATCAAATCCTTTTCGCTCTTTCCATTCCACAAGAGGACCTGTAAAACCTGCCAGAACCTCGTTTGTCAGAATCAAGTATGAACCTCGCTCAACCAGTCGACCACCCGGGAGGGTTCTGGGAAGACCACCGGGATTTAATAGAATAACCCTGAACATTTCTTCGAACGCCTGTGACCAATACCTCTCAGGATCGGGTACTTGCCCACAGGGCTTATCATCGGGGACAAATTCGAAATCTATTACAATATTCTCCGCCATTGCGATTGTATGATTTTCGGCATCATACCTGGAGGGCCGAATAACAACAGGAACAACACGAAGCCATCTGACCCAGATAGGATCACCTATTTCAACTATTTGATGTCCTCGTGCTTCATCAATCTCGCGGATACTTCTGCGGTTGTCATCACGCGGAAGAACAGATTCTGCTTCATAATCAAAGATATCCTGCTTGACTATGTTCGCAATAGCGGTATAACCCGGAGGTACAGCTACCATTCTTGTATGAACAGGTAGGACTGCTTCTTCTCCTTCCAAATCGGGTACACAGCCAGGTAAACTCAAACAGAGACGTTCTCCGGATTCAGGATCATCCATAACGGATAAATCTCCCGACGGGAAGCTGAGCTCGATCTGAAAGCCATTGGCGTTTTCAGTTATATTTCTTGATGTAACGGGTGTAGTATCGTTGTAATTCAATGGATTGGCATATCCAAATTGTACCAATCCAATACAAATAATAAAGGCGAGAATTAGGTGTTTTCTCATCTCATTTTCTCCTGTTTCTGGCGTAGGTTCCGAATGCGAGCTGCTGAGCTCGCCAGAAGGAAATCCGTTGACATTTGTTAAATGAACCAATGTCCTGAAATCCCCTTTCTATGCTATTAACTGCACGGCAAGTAGCCAATACCAGTATTTAAAAGACGTTTTTCTATCGAACCTTTAAATTACGTAACTAAAGTAATCTTGTCAAGTAACTAAAGCCTTACCATGCATACATGACTCCAAAGGTTTTGACTATGCTAAAATACCCGAGAGAACAGTCAAAATTTTGATATTGGTTAAAACTGCGGTTCAGCATTCAAGCAACTATATCTTATCCCGATTTGTTTAGGGCTCTTAAAAGTAATACGAACTTAATCTTGAGAAAAGCAGTGTATTAGTTATTATCGGTAAAAGACTTTCGAAGACATCTAACCTTGACCATTTTTTCCCGCTCTCGACAAAGTTCTTAAAATCCGACTATCGGATTAATAGTAGCTTCTTATGCGCGATTTTACCAGAATAGGTCAGGTTTACAAAATATATCCCCGATGATAGGTTCCCGACATTTAATGACAAAGCATAACGTCCGGCAGAATATTGCCCTTTCGATATCTCCCTTACGAATCTGCCATTTGAGTCCGTCAGAAATATCTGAACATCGTCTGAAACCGGAAGTTCAAAGCTCAATCTCGTTGTTGAATTAAAGGGATTTGGGTATGGCTCAGCAAAGCTGAACTTCTCTGGAGGTTTTGCATTTTCGGATTTCGCACTGAGGAAAGGATCAGGTGGTCTTGTGGTTATCCTGATTGCCCGACCCGGTTCGAATGGCGCGATCACTTCCGGATAGCGATTCGAGTACGTCAACTCTAATCCTCTGAGATGGTTAATATCCTCAAATCCTATTGTGGCGTAATTTCCTTCACCTCTATCGACAATTTCAACATCCCTGTATTGAAAAATTATTTCTCCATCACCTGTGGGAGTTTGATAAACAGCCGGATTGAGTATTATTGCTTGAAATGTCTCCGTAAAATCTTCTGCACTGTTTATGGCAATAACTTCGTTCCATTGAATTATATATCTACCCTCCTCTCCGTCATATCTTGTGAGGATATTTAGTGGTTCCCTATCTACTCCCCGCCTGATTCCATATAGATCATCCCAATAAGGCGCAACTAATGCTGGGGGTCCAAGCGGTGACGGAATTCCCCAGTTGCGAAAATTATACATCCATGTCGATCCGAAACTGAACCATCCGTTTGAACAGATCGATATTTGATTGTACTCACGTCCGTAGTACTTAAAGATAAAAGGTAAATCCGTAACAAATGTTGAATCATCGCTTAATAAATGTAGAGTACCACCGTTATTGCTCAGCTCTATCCAGTCATATTCGGGCACCAGATCTCCATACCGTTCATCATCTATATTCTCATAAGCATAATACCCATATCCATCCGGTCCAAGCGGATCATCAGGTCCAGGATTCCCCACTGTAAAACTGAAATACAATTGATCGACCAACCTGTCCCGAGGATCGTAGAAATAAGCGCGCATCGCCACGTGTCGACCTATACATGTTTCGTCCTTAATGCGAATGCGAAATGGATCTTCAGCGTTGTCTCCCCTTGCTCCACTCGCTAAAGCGGGATAAGAAGCCTCACCATCCACCATTTCAATTGATTCATCAAAGGAATAAAGTTCCGCTCTTAGCCTCTCAACTCCAAGCGGACCCTGATTTCTGACAGTAATCACGAAATCGTCTGTCTCTCCCGGTTGAATTCGTCCTCCTGCAAAGGTGCTTTCGCAGTATTTCAATACTCCGGAAACAGCCGAAACTCTGAATTGAGCAGTCCAGTCATTACCCTCTGAATCTTCAATTGTCAGGTAAAAAGGAAAGGGAATCCAACTCCAAACACGAGGCTCAATTGAGATGATAAAAGGGCTTTGAGATGTTGTGGTTTCTCCCGGTTCAATATCATCAAATGAAGCTTGAGTTGCATCAATTGTGACTGCGTTTAGTTCACTTGATAATGTTGCGGTTAATCCCTGTAACGAGCTCTCACCAAAGTTCTTTAACGACACCATGATTTCAACCGGAGAACCCACAACCATTCGATCATCCCCGAATTCATTAGAGATTTCAACACCTGTCAAACCAACCATTCTTTCCGGGTTAAGAACCTCAATGGTATCTAAATAAGGGACTTTCTGAAAACCGATAACGGTAATTTCTAAGTCACCCCCGGAACTCAATGATACCGGCACATTAGCAATTCCTCTACTGTCTGTCAGAACACTGATATCAGTCTCTCGATCCTTCCGGAGATTGACCATTGCATTTTTAACCGGTCTGCCATTTGTCCTAACCAAAAATGGGATATGAGTTTCACCGATAAAAATTTCATCCGGGAAATTAACTTCTAATAAGTCAGGAACCTCAAGGTACAGGTTCAATTCCGGATCACCGAGAATATTGTAAATATGGAAATAGAATTCTGCAATATCATTCGAGCCTCTTTTTGATGGATAACTACGCCACAATTCCATTTTTGAGAGCAAAGTTAAAGGACCGAGTACTCTTTGATTCTTAAACAACAATCCGTAATAATATCCGGCAAACATTGGGTTATTGTATTGAGTTTTTGTAAATAAATCAGAGGGCCCGAAAAATGCAATTGCACCAGCCGGATCATGACGACCGCCCAGCGCAATGACACCTTCTCCAAAACAGGGATTTACGTTCGCGTTGCCAAAATCACCCGTGTTACAAACAAAAAAAGTGAATACCGGCAGCAAGGGACCGTTATCAAGTTCATTGAGATCAGAAAGATGAAATTGAGGGAAATGAGCGCCATGTGCATCACCCCATCCGCGATAAGAGAAGATATTGGGGGAACGATTGTTCAAAGATTCAATTATCGGTCCTGCATCCAGCGGATCATCCACACGTCCAAGGAAGTAGAATTCTTCTACATCGTGACCAAAGTTTCTAAGATGTCGTGCAAGCCACCTTGTGACATTCACCGGACTCATTATCCTCCTTCCACCATCAGCGAAATTCCCGGCAAAAAGCGTAGTGTTGTTGAAACAACTCAGGTATCTGTCATATCCACGTGATCCCCTATCAGGCCGATAGGTTTGCTGCTCATAATCGATAATTCTCTGAATCACATTTCGTGTAACTGAAGAGGTTGGGGAATCAGTTGAAATTCTGCCAATAAAAGCATCCGGGAAATAATCGTCTCCCTCTAACAGAACATATGGCAGGTCTGATACGTCTCTCTCATTTGGTAAATCCGGATTCTGATACCGATATGCCGGAAAGCGGATGTTGGGTGAATTTACATCTCCAATTATCAACACAAATTCCGGGGGTCTCTCCCAGTTGTCGTATGCATCCTGAATATATGCCTTGATCTCATCTGTCGTTATTCCATGACGATAAATTGGATTAACGACTACGTTAAATCCCTTGCGCGTTTTCCAATCAATCAGATCATCTACATAATCCGCCAAATGTTCATCGGTAAGAATTAAATACGAACCTCTTTGAACAATCCTGCCTCCGGGAAGCGTTCGGGGCAGATTCCCCGGATTAAGTAGAATTGATTCAAAAAGCTCTTCAAAAGCTTGAGAATAGTATCGTTGAGGATCTGGAGCAGAAGCGCAAGGAGTGCTATCAGGAACAAACTCAAAATCAACCGCGATACCTTCTGCGACGGAAACTGTGTGGTTCTCAAGATTGTACCGTGCTGGTCTGATTACAACCGGAACGACACGGAGCCATCTTATCCAAACCGGATCACCGATTTCAATAAATGGAGATTGAACAACCTCTCTGACTTTCCTTAAATTTTGATCTCTCGGTTGAATGGATTCAGCGCTATAGCAAACTTCCTCTACAGCATCAAGGGTGGCAACTACCCGATATCCCGGAGGTACAGCAATTAATCGTGTAAATACCGGTAACGCAGGACCATCGGATTCAAAGTCGGCGGTGGCACCTGGTAAGTCAAAATAGAGACGGCTTCCCGATATACCGTCAACAAGTGTGGTGAGTTTACCTGATGGGAACTCAAGGTCAATATGAAATCCATTTGGGCTTTCGTGGTAGTTCTTAACTGAAAGCTGTGCTGCATGATTGTCGAATGCCTGACCAATTGAAAACTGCACAATTAATCCGAAAGACACAATCATAGTGATAAGAAGATTTTTTCTCATCTTGATTTCTCCAATTTCTGGCATGAACGGATGTGCGAGCTGCCTGGCTCGCCAGATGGAAAACTCTATGATAAATTCCAGGGAGATTATTCCCTGAAAATCTCTTACTACCCTAATGAACTGCTCGGCTAATTTATTTTTAGCCATTGTCAAATAACACAATAACCTATGATTTAAATTTAAACCCAATAATCGTTATTGTCAAGTGTGAAAATCTGGCAGGACTGTCATTCCCTTCAGAAAAACTGCCATAATGGCATGTCTGTTTATGGATATGTCTGCCACTTCTGCCATACAGTTTTAATCCCCTTTTATTAGATATTGTTTTTATGTAATTTACAAAATTGGCACGCAGCTTGCAATTAAGAAAAGCAAATGCAAAAGTGAAAACACTTCACTTAAAAAGTTACTTTTAGAAAAAACACATACACGGAGGAATTGAAAATGACTTTAGTACGCTGGCAACCTTTACGCAGGAGACATTCACTGAGTCCTGCACATTACCTTCATCACAATATGAACAACTTCTTCGGTGATTTCTTTGACTCGGATGAAGAGCATGAGACAAGATGGGCACCGAGAGTTGATGTTATCGAGTTGGGAGACAAATTTGAAGTTTCGGCAGAACTTCCCGGAATAGACAAAGAAAACGTAAAACTCGAACTGAACGATAACGTACTCTCAATTTCCGGTGAGAAAAATCACGAAAATGAAGGATCAGATCGCAATATACATTTCACTGAAAGATCATATGGCAGTTTTCACAGATCTTTCAGGATTCCGACTCACATTGATGCAGGAAGTATTGTAGCGGAATTTGAGAATGGAATTCTCAAGGTCGATCTGCCGAAGAGTGAAGAAGCAAAACCGAAGTTGATCGATATTAAGATGCATTAAATCAAGCTGCAAACTTAGACAATTTGGCATCCTTGTATTAATTTTTAATTAAGAATTACTTCGATTTCTGTCAAAATAGGGCGTCGTCAACTAAATTGACGACGCTTCTATATTTATAGGACGAGATTATAGTAGAAAATTAATTCAAATGATTAATCTACTAAATCCATAACATAGAGTGTTGAATATTTGTTTAATTGCCTTCGCGCTGACTAAAAAACCATCTTTTATAAATTGACTTAATTACAGCATGAACATATATTACGAAGTGAAGTTCCTTTAAAAGTACTACTCAGTTTAAATTTGGGCACACCGGAGGGAAAATGATGACCCCTGATGTTTCAATGGATTTTAGTAAATTTGATGACCTGAACGATGAAATAGACTTCTTGTTTAACAGTTATTTCAAAAATCGTCGTTCACTTCTGATGCCGATGGAGAGTGGCTGGAAACCGAACACGGACATGTATGAAACCGAGAAAGAACTCGTAGTCACAATGGATATTGCGGGAATATCATCTTGCGACATAAAAATACATCTTCAAAGGAACATCCTCATCCTCAGAGGAATAAGACGAGAACCTATTCACGAAGCAAAGCGAAAATACCATAAAATGGAAATCGATTTTGGTCCGTTTGAAGCAAGGATAGAGCTCCCTTGTTCAGTTGGTGCTGAAGGAGTCACTGCCGGATATTCAAAGGGATTCCTCGAAGTCCGACTTCCCAAAATTGCCAAGGGGAGTAAAAAACACATCGAAATTAAGATTATCTAAAAGAACAGACATAAATATGAATGAAATAGAGACAAAATTTGAGGAAGAGGGTTTCCCGGAAGAACTTCCTCTTTACATGACTGACGATTTGGTGATCTTTCCGAGAATTGTTACACATCTTGTGGTTGAGAATTCTGAGTATATCAGTATGATTAATGACATACTTGAAAGCGGAAAAAAGATGATGACAGTTGCACTCAAGCGTCCTGGAAACGATGGTCAGTCAAGGATTGATGAGCCATATGAGAGTGGTTGCGTTGTAAGTATCGGCAAAATGCTGCGTATCCCGGACGGTACAATCAGGCTTATTATTCAGGGAATATCGAGAGTCAAAATCAACATCATCAGAGAGAGTAAAAAGAACTATCCCATTTCCTCAATAACACAACTGAAATCAAAGCCGTCAGATTCAATCAAACTTGAAGCTTTAACTCGGAAAATTCAAGAGGAATTTGGTGAAATAATTGATTCATCTCAACAGCTCCCATACGAAATGAAGGTCGCTCTCGCAAATATTAACGATCCGGGTTCACTTGCTGATCTTGTCGGTGCAAACCTGAACATCAGACCGGATGAACGGCAGAAAATCCTTGCCACGATTGATATTGAAAAGAGATTATCTGATGTTGCCCAATTGGTCAGCCGTGAGCTCCAATTGGCAAAACTCGGCAGCAAAATTCAGACTGAAGTAACCGGAACCATTGAGAAAAACCAGCGGGAGTATTTCCTCAGGGAACAACTTAAGGCAATCAGGAAAGAGCTTGGGGAAGATGAAAGCGGAGCAGAGAATCAGGAATTAAAAGACAGGCTGGAAGCTCTTGATGCCCCCGATCAGGTTAAAGCTGCTGCAAAACGAGAATTAGAACGGTTGGACAGGATATCACCATCATCTTCAGAATATACCGTGACTCACACCTATTTGAACTGGCTTCTTGATATTCCCTGGAGAATCTCTTCAAAGGATTCAATAAAAATCTACAAAGCAAAAGAAATTCTCGATCAGGACCACTATGGTCTTGAAGATGTAAAAGAGAGAATTCTTGAATATCTTGCAGTGAGAAAACTGCGGGGAACAGGTCGTGGTTCAATTATCTGTTTTTCAGGACCCCCAGGAGTGGGAAAAACATCCATTGGTAAGTCTATTGGAAAAGCCATGGGGCGGAAATTTGTTCGAATGTCTCTTGGAGGTCTCAGAGATGAGGCTGAAATAAGGGGACACCGTCGAACCTATGTAGGAGCTCTTCCGGGTAGGATAATACAGAACATTAAAAGAGCCGGAACCAATAACCCGGTTTTCATGCTTGATGAAATTGATAAACTTGGTTCGGACTTCAGGGGTGATCCATCATCGGCAATGCTTGAGGTGCTTGATCCGGAACAGAACTTTGCCTTCCAGGATAACTATCTCGATGTTGATTTTGATCTTTCGAAAGTGATTTTTATTACCACTGCGAACTACCTTGAGACGATACCTCCACCATTACGTGACAGGATGGAAATAATAAAGCTGCCGGGATATGTAACAACTGAGAAAATTCAGATTGCCAAACGACATTTAATACCTCGCCAGATTGAAGAAAATGGCTTAAAACCTAACCAGATTAAGTTTTCCGAAAAAGCAATAGAACTCATCATTGCACATTACACACGAGAGGCTGGCGTCAGGTGGCTTGAGCGTACTATCGGGAAAGTTTGCAGAAAGGTTGCAATTCAAGTTGTTGACAATGAATCAGAAAAAAAGTTTTCCATAACCGGGAAAAACCTTACAGACTACCTTGGACCCGCAAAGATAACAACACTGGAATATGTGAGAAAACCTCAGGTCGGTATTGCCAATGGTCTGGCATGGACTGCAGTGGGTGGAGTTATGCTCTATATTGAAGCTATTGCCATGCCTGGACAGGGTCGTCTGAAAATTACCGGACAGCTTGGTAACGTAATGAAGGAATCTGCTGATATCGCATTATCCTACATAAGGAAAAATGCAAAGAAATTAAAGATCGATAAAGAGTTCTTCTCCGAACATGATATTCATGTACATATTCCCGAGGGGGCTACTCCGAAAGATGGACCATCAGCAGGTATAACTCTTACAACCGCCATGGCATCACTATTTTCGGGACGTCGCGTTCGAAATGAGGTCGCAATGACGGGTGAAATAACTCTTCAGGGCAGGGTTCTACCAATTGGAGGATTGAGGGAAAAATCAGTCGCCGCTTCACGAGCTCACATGAAAAAGGTAATTTGCCCCATTGGCAACAAATCAGACCTTGAAGAGATTCCTGATATCGTGAGAGAAAAAACGGAATTTCAGTTTGTAAGTTCAATCGATGAGGTGCTGAAATCCGTATTACTACCAAAACCATAATCGGAATTTCAGACATTTCATTTTCTTAACAACGCAGGTTAACGGAGGAAGGATGAAGAAGATTGTAACTATTTTGTTAGTAATAACATTAATGCTTCCAACAATTATGCAAGCTGCTGACTTAAATTTTGAGGAGCAATTAAGACAACTGGCTTCAAAAAATGCCGAAGGATATGTGGGGCCTTTTGCTACTGCTTTCGGTACATCGCTTAATTCAGGTTTCTTTCACACTGCCAAACCTCACCATGTTCTCGGATTCGACATTAGTGTAAAAGCTGCCGCTGTTTCAATTCCCGATGAAGGAATGATTTATGACTTTTATGTTGGTTCAGCCACGGTAAGTGCCGATCCAAGCTGGATGATTCCAAATAATGAACTGACAGTAGATTTGGAATTACTGTATCCTGAGCGGGAATCACCGACTCTGTTTGGCGATACTGAAGCAAATTTAATACAGCCTGCTCCTACAGGTGCAGCTGATGCTCTTGAAGCAGCCCTTTTAGGTGCCGGTAAAACGCAAGCAGAAATTGATATGTTGAAACTAACTCCAGCCTGGTCGAATGCTGTAGGTCAAATTCAAAGCGGAGCAGTTCCACTAACAACTCCGAGTGGTCTTGATTTGCCAACAGTTGGTTTTGCAATGGCACAAGCATCCTTGGGAATACCATTTGGAACTGAAATATTGTTGCGTTACATGCCTGAGTTGGAATTTGAAGAAGTTGGGAAGATAACCTTTATGGGATTTGGGATTAAACATAACCTCGACCAATACATTCCAATTCCTCTTTTCCCGGTTGATATTTCAGCACAATTCGCGATGCAGCAATTCAAGGTTGGGGATTTCCTCGAATCAAACCACACAATGTGGAACCTTCAGGCATCCAAAAAATTTGGATTCGGAGTAAGTTTCACTCCTTACATCGGACTTGGAATGGAAACAAGTTCAATTGACATCAACTATTTGGTTGAAGGCAGTGGTACAATTCTTGATGGAGAAGAAGTTACGTTCGAATTGGAAGGTGATAACGGCTTCAGGACAACCGTCGGATTTAATCTCACTTTGCTGTTGATAACATTGAATGCAGATTATTCGATGGGAGAATATGATGCTTTTACAATAGGTGCTGGATTCACCTTTAGATAGGTTTTCATTTCGCGACTTACACAGATTACACAGGTAAAACATCCGTGTAATCTGTGTAAGTTTAAATATTTACAGCCCTAATTTTTCTGTTAAATACTCACCGATTCTTTCTTTTGAGATCCTTTCCTGCTGCAGAGTGTCACGCCACCTGACTGTAACTGTACCATCCTCAAGAGTTTGATAGTCAAGGGTGAAAGCGAACGGCGTTCCAAGTTCGTCCATCCGGCGATAGCGACGTCCGATTGAGCCCTGGATATCGAGGAAGAGAGGCCATTTACCCCGCAGTTTATTGTATATATCCTTTGCCAAATCAGCAAGTCCATCCTTTTTGACTAATGGTAAAATTGCAGCTTTCACAGGTGCAACTTTCGGATCGAGAGACAGGTAAACTCGGGTTTCCTTTGCCTGTTCATCCTCTCGATAAGCTTCACACAACAACATCAACATCGTCCGGTTCAATCCGGCTGAAGCTTCAACAATGTGAGGAATAAATCGCTCTTTAGCCTGCGGATCGAAATAGGTCATATCCTTCCCGGAAGCTTCCTGGTGGCATTTCAGGTCAAAATCACCGCGGTCATGCAAACCCTCAAGCTCGTGCCATCCGAACGGAAATTCATATTCGATGTCCCATGCTTCTTGTGCGTAATGGGCGAGTTTATCATCCGGATGCTTCAACCAGCGTAGTTTCTGCTCTCTGACACCCAGAGACGACAACCAGTTCCAGCGTTCTTCACGCCAGTATTCAAGGTACTTCGAGGTCTCTCCAGGTCGGACAAAGTATTGCATCTCCATTTGCTCGAATTCACGAGTCCTGAAAATGAAGTTTCCAGGAGTTATCTCATTTCTGAACGCTTTCCCGATTTGTGCAATACCGAATGGCAGTTTCAGTCTGGCTGTATCCTGAGTTAGTTTATAATCAAGATAGATCCCCTGAGCAGTTTCCGGTCGGAAGTAGCCGAGTGCATTCTCGTCCTCAACAGGTCCCATTGTGGTCTTAAACATCATATTGAAATGACGCACGTCTGTGAAAGAGTCTTTCGTGCCACATCTCGGACATTTAGTTGTCTCCTGACCATCAACAAGGACGTCATCTGCTTTGAATCTACCCTTACACTGCTTACAGTCAATAAGCGGATCGGTGAAATTCTTCAGGTGCCCGGAAGCTTCCCAGACATTGGGATGCAAAATTACTGCTGAATCTATACCGACGATGTTATCATGGTTCAGTGTCATATCCTGCCACCACAGGCGTGAAATGTTATTCTTCATTTCCACTCCATAGGGACCATAATCATAAGTTGAGCCAACGCCTCCATAAATCTCTGAGGAAGGAAACACTATTCCACGCCGCTTGCACAACGCGACGATTTTACTCATCGCATCCGGTGCTTTTTTATTTTTTCCCAAATTACTAATTCTCCAAATCTACTGAAAAAAAAATCGTTATTGCTACAAGATAAGCAACAACGACATGATCACTAACTTCTTTCTTTTGCTGCGAAGATTACTCAGTAAGATAATCATTGGGAATATGCATTACCAACAATTATTTCCGTATTAATTCTTGCAACTCAATCTCAAACATAACATCAGGGTTGAAGATGTTCAATCCCTACACCATTTCAATTGCTGATCTTGGACATTCCGCTGCGCATACCCCGCAGCCTTTACAATGGTCAATATCAAATGAAAGGTCGAGAGTTTTCCTGTCTCTAAGTACTGCACCGTCCGGGCAAAAGATGTGGCAGTTTCCGCATGAATCGCAAGCACCACAGTGAAAACACCTTTTTGCCTCATCGTTAACGGTCTTAGCACCAAGATCCGGGGTTACTTCAGTAAATCCTACTCCTCTGCTTTCCGGATCGAGCTCTTTTCTGAAATTGCGAGCGATCTGTGTGAAATATGCCGTGTTCAGATTCTCAAACCTGACAGGTGATATTCGGTCATAGCCTGTTGAATTCTCTTTATTCACAAACCTCGAGACCATTACGGAATTTCCCTTACTGAGCACATGGGAATCGAGGTCAGTTTCTCTTCCTTCGAGTGAATTGACAATTGACATCGCAGCTCGTTTACCGGCTCCGATTGCGTGAGCTACGGTTCTATCCCAGCTTGTATAATCACCTCCGACCCATACACCATTAATTGATGTACGCCCCCATTTATCAAGAGGTTTAAGCATGGACACTTCATCTTCATCTCGTGTTAATTGGGAGGAATCCGCATATTCACCAACAGCTTCAATCACATTGTCTATTGGTATATCAAATTCACTGCCGGGAACAGGCTCGGGACGTCTCCTCCCGCTATCATCGGGTTTGCCTAAAACATTTCTGACACACCTGAGCATTCTTCCTGGACCATTGGGATTACGCCTTATCATATCCGGACTGACAAGATAGGTAATTCTTATTCCTTCCTCGATTGCAGCTTCGATTTCTTCATAATAAGCGGGCATCTCCTGCCTTGTACGTCGGTAAATTATGTTAACCTCAGAACCGCATCTGACGGCAACTCGAGCCGCATCAAGGGCGCTGTTTCCCCCACCGATAACTACAACTCTTTTTCCGAGGTGATGAGGTTTATCTGAGGCAACTCTCGTCAACAAACTGATCGCATCTTGCACTATCCACTTATTATCGGAGAATACTCCACTCTTCCTGTGCCCGGCTGCTCCCGGAGCAAGGAAAACGGCATCAAAATCCTCCTGGATTCCTTTTATCCCTAATGTCGGATCGAGATTTGTATTACATTTAAAAACAACTCCCAAAATTTCAAGACGCCGGATCTCCTGCCTTAATATATCCCGTGGAAGTCGATATGCTGGAATACCAAATCTAAGTAAACCACCTGGTTCCGGTGTCCTCTCAACTACTTCAACTTTGAAGCCCAATCTGACGAGAAGCCATGCTGCAGCAAGACCGGCAGGACCCGATCCGATAATCCTGACTCGGGCATCATGTTTTTCACCGGTCAACATCTCATTGATAAAAGAATCATCCCTGGCTGCTCGATCACCGAGATTTCTCTCAATTGCTCCGATACTGACCGAAGCATCATAAGCACCTCGATTGCATGCTGTCTCACATGGATGATAACAGACTCGTCCACAAACAGATGGTAAGGGTTGTTCTGAAAGTAAAAGTCGAACTGCATCATCCCACCTCTCCTGACGGGTCGCAAGCAACCATCCTTCAATATCATTCCCCACAGGACAACCGCTCCTGCATGGTGGAAGCTGGCGCGAATACTGAGGTGTTATATTACGCCATGAACCGGTTGGAAATACGTTTGTCCGTCCCCACGAAATCGCAACGGGAGGAATTTCGTCGATTGTCATGTTTGCAATCGGTTTTTTTGCACCATTGCGGATGTTCTCAAGTGCAGCCGGAGGGATTACCTTAAAATCAATTTTATCGCTCAATTGTATTTCCGTTCAGAAAAGGTTTTTAGAGATTAATGAATAGTGTAATCTTCACCATCAGGAGTACCGTAACCGGTAAATTCATCGTTCTTAAGAATGTATTTTATCTTATGATCTTTACCATCTTTGAACGTCTCTTTCGATAGTGCAGAAATTTCCATTACGGTATCAACAACGAGAAATGTAAAATCCCACCTGTCTTCTACTTTGAAATGAAGCTTATAGTAACCAGCATCTGTGAGTTCAAGCAGAGACAGGGGTTCAATACCGGTTGATTTTCGATACAACATTATAGCTTTATGGATATCTCGAATAACCTCGTGAATTTCCGCAGCCCTCTTAGCTTTCCCCGCTTCCTGGATTTCTCTTACTTTCTTACATGAAGTAAGAAAGTTTACAGAAATCAGCAGAGTAACAATCAGGAAGTATGTAACAATCCGTTTCATTTTTGTATCCTTAGAATCAAATTCACTAATATTTACCGTCTCTTAGTAAACTACCTGAAATAACCAGCCTCTGAATCTCATTCGTTCCTTCAAAAATCCTTGTAATCCTCGCATCCCTGTACATTCTTTCTATTGGATATTCCGACATATAACCCATCCCGCCATGAACCTGCACAGCATCGTCCACAACCTGGCATAAGGTTTCCGATGCGAATAGTTTACATATTGCAGATTCGCGACTGTAGCTCAATCCCTTGTCGCACAACCATGCAGTGCGATAGGTCATACTCTCAAGTGCGTAAACTTTTGTTGCCATGTTTGCCAGCATCCACTTTACAGCCTGCTGTTCGCCAATTGGTTTGCCGAATTGAGTTCGTTCTTTTGCATGTGCAATTGATAAATCAAGCGCTTCCTTTGCCTGACCAAGACAAACCGCCGAAAGTGAAACCCTACCAACATCCAGGGTTTGCATTGCTACAAGAAAGCCTCGATCTTTGGCTCCAAGCAAGTTTTCTTTGGGAACCTTTACATCTTCGAAGAAAATATCGGTCGTATGCGATCCTCGGATTCCCATTTTTTGTTCCGGTTTACCACAGGTGACACCAGGATAATCAGCCTCGACTATAAAAGCCGACATTCCTTTTGTACCTTTACCGGGAGTTGTAATAGCAAAAACCGTATAAGCATCTGACATTCCACCGTTGGTAATGAATGTCTTTTGACCGTTCATCAGGAAATAATCACCCTTGTCCTCGGCCCTTGTAGCAACTGCAGCCGCATCAGAACCGGCTTGAGGTTCGGTTAGTGCAAACGCAGCGAGCATTTCACCTCTCGCCATAGGTTTCAGGTATTTCTCCTTCTGCTCGGGAGAACCGGCAAGGTGAACAGCCATAGCACCAATCGATTCGTGACCTCCTATGACAATTGGCGTGTTCATACAGCCACGGGCGAGCTCTTCCATCATTATACAGTACCCAACTTCACCCATGTCACCGCCATCGTATTTTTCAGGGAAAACAACTCCCATGAAACCGATCTCGGTTGCCATATCAAGTATTTCGCGACTTACTTCACCGGCTTCATCGACCTTTGCAGCTCTCGGTCTCAACTCCTCATCGGCAAATTTCTTAGCCAGCTCCTGGAGCATTTCATGTTCTTCAGAAATGGAAAAGTCCATGGTCTTCACCTTAATTATATTACTGCTTAATACACTTTTACGGATTGGATGTTATTGCATTTTCAAAAAAACTATCATTGCGAGCGAAGCGAAGCAATCTCCAATCTCCAAAGTTAAATAGATCACCCCTTCACTTCGTTCTTCGCGACGACGGAGATACTTCATTACCTGGAAAATGCTATTGTGGAATATTCGGTTGTAACAAACCGATTTCACACCTCCTCTATCCTGATTGCATACTCAGGACAGGATAATTCACAAATCATACATCCCGTGCAATCTTTAGGATTTACATTGATTGGTACAAACCCATCCATCCCATTTTCTTCAGCGAGGGTGAATATCCCATCAACAGGACATACTTTAATACAAAGACTGCAACCGGTACACCAGTCCCGTCTGAGATCAATCTTCCAGGTTACAGTCTTCTTTTCAGCTTGCGTTTTTACTTCGATTGTTCTTTTCCATCTATGTTAATAATTCAACTACTCGAACACACTCCGGCGAGTATATTTCTCATTATTAATACGCATAACGTAGCGTAAACATAGGTGAAAAGAACTCAGTATCTCGAACTCGTCACAAATTGTGACCACCCATCTCAACCATTACGGTACAATAACGGATCTCAACGTCCGCGGATCATTTTCTCTCAGCAGATCAAACGCATCATTAACCTCATCGAGTCCGAAACGACCTGTGACCAGATCCTTAACGTTCAGTTTACCGATCCTGACCATCTCGACTATGCGAGGGTAATCCACCGGCCGACAACCAAGCGAACCGATCAGAGATTGTTCGAAGAACATTGTTTTCGAAACAGGAATTTCGGCTTTCAGATGGGTGTATCCGATAACCACACACATACCACCCTTTTTAATAGAATTGTATGCACCGACGATGGTCTTGGGATTACCAATAGACTCAAATGAAACATCTACTCCCTCACCGATTAATTTTCGGATAGCCTTGTCAACACGTCCGTCCGGAATTTCCGCCGGATTGATAGTTTCAAGTGCTCCAAGGGATTTTGCGATTTCGAGTTTCTCGGGCATAAGATCAACTGCAATAACTGACGCACCAACAGCTGCGGCAACCTGAACGACATTGATACCAACACCACCGCAACCAAAAGCAGCAATCCAATCACCAGGTTTGATATTTGCACGATTGACGACGGCATGAAATGGAGTGGAAACAGCATCCGCAATAATTGATCCCTCAATCAGTGGTACTCCATCGGGAACTGCAATAGCATCTTTTGCAGGTGATACAACATATTCGGCATAAGATCCGTTAATATGATTGCCGAACATTTTCATGTCGTCGCAGATATTCTCTCTGCCTGCTCGGCATGATGGGCATTCTCCACAGGAGAGAACTGCTGGCAGCAACACCTGATCGTCAACTTTCCAGTTAGTAACTCCCTCTCCCAATTCAGCAACCGTTCCGGAAGCTTCATGACCGAGAATCATCGGTGGTTTCATAAAAGTCGGCACGCCGTGATCGATGTAATGCATGTCTGTATGGCAGACACCACAAGCGGCTACTTTAACTAAAATTTCTCCCCTTCCGGGCTTCGGAGTAGGCACTTCTTCAACCTTAAGGGGTTGTTTAGGTCCATAAAAAACTGCTGCTTTCATAACTCCTCCAAACTTTTATCTGGTTCTTCCTTGTAATTATTACTTAGTCGCGCTGTCACACGCCCTCGTGTGACAGTAATTATAATAACTTAGCTGGCAGACGAGGGTGTCTTCCAGCGCAATTTAACATTATTGACCACTTGAGATTATCCTCACTCCCCCTTAAGCCTTAATCCGATAACCCAGTCCAATTCCCCTCTCGGCTATCACCACAACTCCATCTCCTGCATCACGATCAAATTTATGGTCTGTCAAATATCTCTCATATTTATCAATGAGCGGATCGTCTGGATTTACATAATAATTACCAAATTTTCTACCGTAGATCCCTCTACAAATACCGTTTTCTGGAATCGGATGATTATCAATACTATCCGCTAATTGTGGGATATTAATTGAAACAAAATCTACCAATTCTTTTCCACGTACAGTGCTGAAATCTTCATCAAAAGGGAAGAACGTTTCAGCATATTTTATATAGCGCCTGTATATGGATGGATTTTGTGTGCGCGCTCCAATCCACCTGAAAGGCTTATCGGGAAACATCGACATTACCAGCTCAAGCAAACCAAAGATTAGCCTTCCCTTTTGCAATCCATCACGCAGTACTAATGCATTCCCCCAAAGAACATGACCACCTTCGTGAGCATAATCCGAAACTGAATAGATACCGAAACCGTGTATTTTTTTCTCTTTTGAATCCTTACTTTTTAACAATCCGAGAATTGTGGATGTTTTTAATGTTTCCTGGATTTCCAGCATGTTCCAGCCATACTCCATTCCGAAGCCATCGCAATGAACACTGAAAAGTTCATCAATCAGCCAGTCTTCATATACTGTTTCGGGTTTAAGTTTGGTGAAATGCCAGATGTATGATTCACTCATCTAATCTTCACGACGGGTATAAACGATAAATACCGGATTCGGAGCCTTTTCATCAAAGCATTCGGTACATCCCTCACAGGTATTCTTAATCAGCGGTTCAATACTCACTTCAAAACCCAGTTCCTCGTAAAGTTCAACCACTTCGGACAGCCTGGGCTCCTGCCCGAAAAATCTAGTCTCCCATCCCTCTTTAGAAGGGGCGCAGGTTACAGATTCATCACCCTTTCCCGATATATCAAGAGGTTTCATTTGTCAAATTTGGCATCCGGGTTAAGTTTCCGGTCGAATGCTGCCATTTTAGCTTTTTTAAACCCTTCGGACTTAAAGAATTCGATCACTTCAGGCCAATCTTTCGGAACCAGCGTTGTCATGAGTTCAATCCCTGCTTTCTCAGCAATCGTACAAAACTCTTTTAGAAGTAACTTCCCGACACCCAGACGCTTATATTCCGGATCAAGACCCAGAGTATCCACCGAAGCAACCTGCTCTTCAATTCCATACTCCCCGGAATTGGCTTCTCCCATGATGAATCCAATAATCTTTTTATCAAGTTCGGCAACCAGAGCTCCGAAAAGTTGAGAATCTTCTCCGAAGGTACGCCTGAATTTTTTGTCAAAGTAGTGATTTCTTGGGTAGCCGGTCGCGAGGCTATCGATATGCACTACCTGATCGTAATCCTCTTTTAGAAGATTTCGAATGATTATTTTACTGAAATCAATCTTCTCTGACATTTCTTACCTCAAAATAATAAATGGGGAGAACGGACATTCCTGTCCGTTATGCTTTTACTTCACCAACCTTCGGCTGAAGCAGACAGGAATGTCTGCACTCCCCATAGGTTGGTTTGTGGGCATGAGAAAGAACCTAGAACAAGTCGTCCATATCGTCATCACCTGGAATCTCTCCGTATGCCTGTAAATGAGCCTGGATTAATTCACTTTCCCGCTTTGTGTACATCGGGTCTAATTCCCACCGACAATATTCCGCGTCATAATCATCGTCCAGTAGCTCCTCGGCCAATTCATTCAAGTTAGCGGTTCCTGCGATTTTAACGCTAACTTTGTCTTCATTGGCAAGGATCAAAACACCATCCTCTTCAGGAACGAATTTAATAAGATCCTGATCAAATGTCTTCCAGGGATCTGGTGGAAGCGGTGTCGGCATTAACCGGGCTCTCAAGTTGCAGCGGAGACATCTTGCAGCTTCCTCACGTGCCTGTTCCTGTGAGATTGTATCGACAAAAATTTCCAACGAATTAGCCCTGATTTCTGCTTCTTTGTGATTGGGATTGACACGGTTTCTTTGAAAGTATCCGGGTTCACGTCCAATCTCTCTTTTTGAAATATCGAACTCAGGAAACTCTGGAGCCTCGGCACCGCCTATTGCCTCATTCACTTCTATGGCTGCCCGAACTCCATCAGCCATTGCATTCACAATAGAGGATGCTCCTATTGCCGCATCACCCGCAAGCACATCATATTTACCAATACCAGATGAATCATCAAGTTGGCTCTCTCGTTTTTGACCGATAGCTACAATTAACCTGTCCGCATCAACAGTCATTGTCTCGTCCGGATCATATTCCGGATGAAACTGTCCGCGATCATCAAATACTCGAGTGCATCGCTTGAGATAAACACGACTAAATTTACCGTCCTCACCCTCGATCCGGTCCACGCCCCAGCGATTGATTATAAAAATCCCTTCTTCGCGAGCTGCCTCTAACTCTTCTTTGAAAGCAGGCATTTCTTCAGGAGCTTCAAGGCTGACTATCAGCACTGGTTCCCCTCCGAGTCGACGAGCTGTCATTGCGGCATCCACAGCAACTGCTCCACCTCCGATAATGACAACTTGCTCTCGGGTTGATTCGATTTCACCTTTTAGTACATTTCTTAAGAAGTCTAATCCGGATTCAACATTGGTAAGGTCTTCACCCTCTACACCAAGTTTAACCGCTTCGGGCAAACCGACAGTTCGGATTACAGCATCGAATCCTTTAGATATTAGATTTTCATCTTCAATAGACTTTCCAAATCGCGTTTCTAAACCCAGCGCAAAGAGATATTCCAAATCCCTATCTATGACACTCTCAGGTAGGCGGAAATTAGGGATGGTCTGCCTCAGCATCCCACCGAGTTTTGAGTCTCTTTCAAAAATGGTAACACTGTGCCCACGCCTGAGAAGTTCTGCAGATGCTGCCAAACCCGCAGGACCACCACCAATAACTGCAATCTTCTTTCCCGTTGGATCACGTTTGATTATCTGAGGTGGAGTATCTGAAAACTCAGCAGCATAACGCTTCAGGGCACAAATTGAAGCCGGATCATCAACAGCTTTCCTGCGGCAATCATCTTCACAAGGATGAAAACATGCATAACCCAACACACCAGGCAAAACCGCCCGTTGACGAATCAGCTCCAGTGCATCATTTTCATGCCCAGCAGCAATCAGCTCAAGATATCCCGGAACGTCAATATGTAATGGGCATTTCGCCTGGCAGGGAGCCATCCCATCCACCAACACTTCATATCCGGGTTGATCTAATAATGCTCCCGTTGGACATAGTTCAACACATGCTCCACACAGCCGGCAATCTGACTCCGGTAAAGTCGTGCCTGAATTAGTACCGACAATCAATCTTCCATCGGTGACGACACACCCCAGCGCATCGACTCCACGCACTTCCCGACAGACTTTAACACAACGCAGACACCCCACACATAGCTCATAGTTTCTTCGGATCAACGGTTCGTCGTCGATGCGGGGACGGTGCTCAGGTTTATAAGCGGGAGTAGAGCTCGGAATACCTATGTACTGAGCCACTTTGCCGATCTCACACCTGCCCAGGAGTTCACAGCATCGCTCTTCGACCGGAACATTCATGCTGCACTGCACCCTGTCGCAACCCAGATATTGTGCGCAGGTTAAACAGGCGTGCGGGTGATGAGCCAGAATTTTCGCTAAATATTTCTGGTGTTCCTGAACTAAATCCGCTCCTTGCGTCCGAACCTCCATGTTTTCAGCAGCATGGCAGGTGCCGGCTCGTTCCGGCGGTCCACCATTAATAGAAACCAGACACAGGTTGCAATGTTGAAAATCTTCCTCCGAGGTTGAGGATAGATTATGCGAGAAGGTCGATTCACCTTGCCAGACACACTTCGACCAGGCAAACGGTTTAAAAGCATCAAGTTCAGGGTGTCCGCATAAGCCTGGAATGTATATCCCATTTTTCAGCGCAGCCTTGCGAACCGATAATCCCTCAGGAACAGATACTTTATTTCCATCTATCGTTAAGTGGATCTTATTCATTAATCAGTATTAATTGCTTGTTTTTACAGGCATCATGAATGATGGAAGGATATTCGCGACACGAGTAATTTATCCTGACTGCCGTGTCTATCCAAATTAAAATTTTCGAACTGAGGATACTTACTACACCAACTTTAGCTCTTCACGCGAACTCATAAAGAGGAACTGTCTTCGCAGGCTTGGTTGACGTTTGCAATAATGTCTCAATCTGACGGACTGTCTCTGGCTTAAGGAGCACATCACCACATAATGAACAAACTTCAGCCGGAACATGATCAATGACAATCACTTGCCCTTCATACCGGATGGTGTGAAATATTTCTTGATCTTCATATAAACCAGGACACCCATCAATGCTACATTTCATCTTTTTTCCCTCCTCTGGATTGGTGTAATCCACTTTGGCGGTTTTGGTCTGTAAACAGTGATAATAATGAGCACTGACCGCTCAGTTGTACATACAATATGCAACGGTCTTTCATCTTTAGCAAGTCCGTTGATCAAACAACAAGCTCCCCTGCGGTGCGCAGGATAGTTTTCCAGAATCTTACCCTTAGAAATAGCCTCGAGAACATCATCGAGTGTAGCATCATCTTCGACCATTTCCTGTTGGGCATGTTGGGTTATGCGAATTTGTTCCTCATTGACTTGAGAAACAATCCGTCTCATTACAACTTCTAAATCAGTCGAATTAAACATAACTTACCATTCCAAATCCTAAAATTCTATCCTCGTAAGAAGTACTCTGCTTTACTGATATCCCTACCATCAAGTCTTCAATTGCAACAAGCACTCGTATGCAAGAACACCTAAAGCACAGACACTTTTTGCACTTACCAGGAATGAGAAATAGCTTCCGGTTTGCATGCTGCTGCGCATGGCAATGGTGGTCTATCAGTCATCGGCTTACACTCTGCGCATTCATACTTGATGTTCTTCCGGAACTGTTCCTTGATCAGGGCAACTTCATCATCGTAGTCGTCCTCTTCAATAAGAAACATATCTTTTGGACATGCCTTAACACAGTTGTGAGTTTCACAATCGATACACTTATCGGTATCGATTGTGATATAATACTCACCTGATCCGTCCATGTAACCGTAATTAGCTATCATAATTTCACTTACTTTTTAGCTTTTTTCAGCTTTTTCTCGTAAAGTGCTTTGCCAAACAGGGCAGCTCCGAGAGCACCGGCAATCTGAGTATCAATTTCAGATTTCAGTGCCTTCATGCCAAGTTCTTCTTCGAGTCTACGTACTACTCCGACATTCTTTGCAATACCTCCGGTAATCGCAAATTCAGGTGTCACACCCAACCGTTCAATTAGGGTAAATACGCGGTGTGACATTGCCGACGAGTAGGCTGCGAGAACCATATTTTTCTCCCAACCCTGACGAAGTAAACCGGCAGCTTCAGTTTTCGCAAAAACCACACAAGTTGATGAAACCGGATCCGGTTCTTCGTCGACCTTGAATGACATGTCTCCAACATCTTCGATTGGGATCTGCAGCAGGTCAGCGAAAACTTCCATACCGCGTCCCGTTCCAGCAGCACACTTATCGTTCATCAGGAAGTTGGTGACTTTGCCTCTATCATCACACTGTATGGCTTTACAGTCCTGACCTCCCATATCGAGGATTGTGTGAACCTTTGGTCCATACATGAAATTTGCTCCCCGGGCATGGCACGCGATCTCTGTGATTGCTTTATGTGCCATTGGGACGTTGACTCGACCATAACCGGTACCGACGATGAAATTAATATCATCGATACCAATACTGGCGTTCTCAAGTGCCCAGCCCATCGCATTGCGAGCGCTGTCCGGTGAATCTGAACCAGTGCGCATGCTGCTGAAAGCGAATAATTTCCCATCGACCATGATGACTGCCTGAGATGATACCGAACCGACATCAACTCCGGCTGAAATTATTCCTCCGGCACGAGGATCAATATTCTCGTCATGCCAGTTGTATTCCTTCCAGCGCCAGAATTCCTTTTTAGGAGTCTCCTGGGTCATTTTATATCTCCTGGATAGTTGTTCTTATCATTAGTGGTGTCAGACGTCCTCGTCTGACACTTAAACCACTGTTTTTACGTCAGGCGGAAACGCCTGACGGCACTCGAAAGTTGTCGGGGATACGCGCTGTCACACGCCCACGTGTGACAGTAAATCTGATTACTTATTTTGCAGACGAGGGCGTCTGCAAGCGCATTTGATAAAACTTGTCCAACATCTCCCTTTGTGCCTCCCTCAACACGATTTAATCATGTGTCTCAACAGAACCTTTACCTGATGCTCTATCTACAGCAACCCAGGCTGCACCTTCAGCAGGCACAAATTCAGGTTCGTCCAACAGGTGGATTTCCATGTCATCAAGAGTTCTTTCAAGTGATTTGACAAATCCGCTATTGTAAGCCATCCCACCCATCAAGACTACATCAGGTTCGATTGAAACCCTCCTGGCCATAGAAATAATCCGACTTGCAATTGCATCACAAACAGCGCGAGCGATATCTTTCTTCGCAATACGCCCATGTAACAGGGAAACCACTTCACTTTCAGCAAACACAGCACATTGTGCGTTCATTGGAACTGCTTTGTCAGAAGTCAGAGCCAGAGGTCCGAACTCCTCAATAGTAATTTCCAGTGCACGTGCCATGGATTCGATAAATGTCCCCGAACCAGCAGCACACTTTTCGTTGATTGCAAAATCCTTAACACGACCATCCTCAGTAGTTATGATAGCCCGACCCTCTTCGGCTCCAATATCAAGGACTGTGCGGGCACTTGGGAATCGGGCTTGAGCACCTCGTGCTGCTGCACCGACTTCAGTAATAGTTCCCTTTGCAAAAGGTGCGTAGCTGCGTCCTGCTCCAGTGGCTACGATATTCTCTATTTGATCCGGTTTCAAACCTGCCTCGGATAGAGCTGCCTCCATCGCTTCACCAGCAGAAACCTCCTGTTCAAAACCTGAGAGCCTTTTGACCCGGGCAATGATTTCACCATCCTTAATAATCACTACCTTGACCGTTTTTGATCCCAGGTCCATTCCGGCAGTTATCATTTAGTTACTCCAGTTTTTATGTCTATCAAACAGCATGTTGATTTCTTTCTAAAGTTTATCTGTTGAGTGTCAGGTGAGGACACCTGGCACCACTCGAAATTAACTCTGCGCTGTCACACGCCCTCGTGTGACAGTTAAACCACTTCCAAGCTGGCTAACAAGGGCGTCTGCCTGCACGGAGTGTCAGTCTAAATCTATCTCTATGCTGTAGTGATTAGTAATTATTTATTTCTTAGTTAAAGTAAACCAAGAGTTTCCATAAAGGCATCAATGCGATCCTGCGTTTTCGTTTCATCGAATTCGCGTTCATCACCCATATTGCCTTCGAAACTCATCACAGGTATACCGGCGTCTGCAATTGCAAGCCGGTTCTCACCTATCCCACAGGAAAGCCCTTCACAGCCACGATTCATGTGCAGCATAACTCCATCGAGCTTCCACTCTTTAACGATTCTGAGCATCATTTCTGACTTGATATCCGCATCGTAGAAATGCTGCCACTCCGGTTTCGACAGGTTCCAGTCTGCCAGAATTCTTAATGCCTGATCACGGGTATCCATTGGAATTCCAAGGTCCATCGGAGTTGTTCTTGCACCCCAGGAACCATCGGGTTTATCTTCCCAGATTCCCTCAAGGGCGAATGAATATAAACTTCCGATTGACAATGCTCCGTATTTCTCAAGATACCTGAATATCTTCAGGAATCCCCAGGGAGGTTGAGTATCCGACATCAACCTGCAGCGCTCGTTAGCAATTGCTCCTATACCACGGTCGACGCGATCCTTAACTTCATCACGAAGTTCTTCATAATAATCGGCGATTTCTTTATCATGCTTGTTCAGAGTTAACAGGACATATAAAGAGTACATCGATTTTTCTTCGAGAGGTGCCGGTATAGCTTTATTAAGCTCACAAATCTCAGCCCATAATGAAGTTGCCCGTGTCTCATTTTTGACGGCTTGAATCAATTTCTCGTCATCATACTCACGACCGGTAGCCTTTTCTAAAAACTCGATTGACTCATGCATCTGGTTAACGACAAACATTAATTTATCTTCATCAAGGTCCTTATAGGGACCTACCGAGACATCGATGCAAAAATATGGGATATTCTTGTACTCTGAAACATGCTGGTACCATTTAGCATGACTACAGCAGATGTGATCCTGAAAAGCAAAGTCCGGTTTCGGATATTCTCCACCGAAATTATACTCATTCAGGTACATCGAACCCCAGTAGTTGCGCATGTAAGCGCACAAGTCCCGCGCCCAGCCTTTAGACTCAGCAGCCTCAAGACAGCGCAGTGAGAACTTTTTGTTAAATGCAATTCCTGCTGCATAAGGCTCTCCGGTAATCGGATAGACATCATCCCCCAGTCCTGCGGGAATCGAGTCAAACGACCACGCACCACCCGTCCATCGCAACCCGCCCTTCTCGTGAGCAGTTGCATAATTGCGATAGTACTTCTCTCGCAGCTCCTTAGCCTTGCCCCAACTCTTCAGGGCTTCCGTTGGATATTTTGGCATTTTGTTTTACCTGTATGTTAATCAATCACTGACAAACGCCAGATTTGTCAGTTTTGTGTTTGTTTTCGTGTTAACCACTTTCTCCTGCTTCTCTCCCCTCTTGCTCGCGCTGGCAGACGCCCTCGTCTGCTAGTTTTGATTTATCGCTTACTCTTCAATTCACATGCCAGTCCCATCTGTTGTTATTCTCACTCTCACCAGCAATTACCCTCTCACTCGCGCTAACAGACACCCTCGTCTGCCAGTTTTGATTGATCTATACCTTTTAATTCTTTTGCAATTTTTTTGTCTGTTGTTAACCTTAAATAAATTGCACATACTTTGTTAAACATCATTTATTAAAAAATCTTTGATTTCTCTCTTTATTTCGGTATATATGAATTCTGAAGGATCGAAAAGACCCTTGTCTAATACTTTTGCTAGTGTTTTTGGTATTTTTAAAGGCGGCTCTGCTTCGAACTCTTTAGCAATGATTGAAATGATTAGAGAAAAATCATTGTTATAGGTTCTTTCTAAGTCAATAAAAAACATATCTAGTTCAGTATCCGGTTGAATACTAATATCATTACTAATTGATATTAACTGCCCATTCGGGAATGTACCTTTAAACTGAATAATGCTACTTGTTAACACATTAATTAGTTCTTCCCTCTTCAAGAATTTCTGATTGAGATAACTTTTAATAGCATAAACATAGGCGATAAGGATATCTCCATTCGTGAAAGCTAACCACTTTATTAAAATTGATTTATAAAATGTAAATTCGTCCAGTTCTGGTTCTTTATTTTTCAAAGATCTATAAAATCTTGTGAAACCTGCATTAAGCATTCTGGACATTCTTATTTTATCTGCGGTGAATTCTAAATTCGGATTAGACCAATTCTCACAACCTTTCTCCATTCTGATAGAAGCGAGTAAACATTCAAATGCGATTGCCAAGTTATCCAAATCATCTTTTTTCCTTACTCTGAAAAACTCAATTATGTTATTAATAACTCTCATCAATTCATTCCCTCATAAAAACAAATTTCAGTCTTATGAAAAAAAGCAATATCCAGATCGTGGCAGCGTAGTGCATATTGTTTGTCATCTTCCCAAATTGATGGAACCAGCATTATAAATGATCTCAGTTCCATACAACTTTTATTCCCTTGACATCACCAAACTTCTCATCACTCGAAATAATAGGTACTTGCAACCATTTCGCAGTCGCAAGGATCAACCTATCATGCAATTCGTAAAAATCAACTGTTACAGCAACCTCAATAATCTCAGGTGTAAAATCAATGAAACTATAGATATTCGATAAGCTCAGCATTTTTATTGTTTCATCTAAGCTTATGGGAATTCTATTTTTCTCAGAAAGATATAGAATCTCCATTAAACTAATAACCGAAACGTAAAAATGGTCGGAAGAGTTTTGTTCCTCTAAAATTCTGCTCGCTTCAGTGCCCATCTTTCCGCTATCACTGAAATGCCGAACTATAGTCACTGTATCTAATAAATATCGCATATTAGAATTTCCGGTTTAGAGTTGAGTCATTCATCTCATGTCGCAACTTTTTTAGTTCAGCACCTAAATCAGTAATCTTCTCAAATCCTTTATTCTTCCAGATTCCTCGCAAACTGACACGTTTTGGAGTATCCATTTCCGACTGAGCCAGAATAAAATCAATAAAAGTTCTTACCTCTTTGATTCTTTCTTCCGGCAGTAAAGAGATTTTCTTTTTTAGCTCTGTTTTTGCTATTGCAGTTTTAGGCATAATTACTCCCTTTATACACAAATTGTTGACTGATGTCCAAATCTGTTAGCATCTGACTCGCTCAAACTTCACCGATTCACACCTTCAATAAAATCCTCCCTAACCGGCGTGAATATATCAAGTACAATCGTCGCTTCATCTCCCAAACAATCCGCACGATGCGGTACATCGGGAGGAACGGCGAACACATCTCCAGCATTCAAATCTCGAGCTTCACCACCGATCGTCAACTTGACTCTCCCAGATTTCACTATACCTAACTGCTCATGCGGATGCGAGTGATCAGGAACACCATATCCCGGAAGAATTTCAGTCTGCACAATCATCATAGATTCACCTTCAAATCCGTTGAGGATTGAACTTGTGACACCTTCTGCTTGTATTAACTTCGGTGCAGTCTCTATTTTAACAAAGTAATCGATTTTTTTCCCTGTCATATCACTCCCTGAGAAATTATAATGCGACTCAACCGTTGTTCGTTAAGTCCTGCTGCCTGTCTGATGTCGTTGCAAACAACCTAACTCTCATTTAATTCATCGTAAAATTCGGGATAATACTTTTTCATGCAATCGGGGCACAAACTATGTGAGAATTCAGCATCAGAATGTTCGCGTATATACACTTCAACCTGCTGCCAAAAACCTTTGTCATCCCGTATTTTCTTGCATCCAGAGCAAATGGGAATTATTCCCCTTAAAGTTTTTATTTCTTCAAGGGCATCCTTCAGTTTTGAGTGAGTTAAGCTGTTTTGAATTGCTAATCCCACCTGCTCACCAATCATTTCGAAATACTGGATAAACTCTTCGTCAAACATTCCGATCCGCTTATCATTAAGCTGGATTATTCCAATTCGCTCACCCCTAGTTTTAATTGGCACTAACGCGACTGATTCATAACCCTGTGAATTACAGTAATTTCGTGTCCTGCTTTGCCGATCATCTTCAGAAGTTGTCGCTAATAAATTCGTAGTACTACTCGAAAAGAAACTGCCCTTCTCAGTAAAAAAGGACTTCTTCGGATCAAAACTGCCACGAATTATGTTGCCACACATGCAATCCAGTAGATAACCTTCTCCATCAGGATCTCGAAGTAAATTCCCATCTTTGTCCTTAGAACATAGACTGTTCTCCTGCTTTATAAAGGATTCGGGAAAACCATCATACACGAAATACGGATAATCTCCATCATCGTGCAATCTAATGCTAACTGCCTCAACTCCGGAAAAAGTTTTAATATGGCTGATTATCGTTATCAAAGTATCTCGCAGGTCTGTGAAATTATTGAGTTCAGCACAGATTAATTTCGCGGTCCTTTCCCGTTCAACCAGTTTCTGGAGTTTATCAATTTTACTGTTCATAAAATCCCATTTAAAGTTCTAAGTTTCTTAGAATTACAAAAAACGCAAAACCTTTCTTCTACATTATACCAGAAATTGATTAGCACTTTATTGATTATTTCAATCTATTTTCTTATCCAACTATTTATAACGGCATTAACCAACGGTACTGTTACTGGGACAGGGAATCAAAATAGATCTTCCGATCCGATCATCTCGAGGAATGCTTCGACCCTGATCCGGAATGGACCAAGAGGATTCGTAGCATCAAACTCAAGCATCAGGTTCGGGATGTCATTGTCATCTAAAAAAGCTCTCAACGGGACCATGTCCGTCTCGTGGGGATCACAGAATTTCTGCTGGATTATTACCGCACCCTGTACATCCCATTCTTTTGCCAGCTCAAGAATGTGGTCAAACCGTGTTCGTTTCTCCCAATCTTTCGCGGGGCATGCCGGACGCTTAATGTAACGGTCTGCAATCGCCAGCATCCTGTCTTCCTGAGGTTCAACCTGGTTCCAGAAATATCTCGTACCGGTACAATGATCATCCATAACAACCGTAGCACCAACATTTTCGGTCATCTCGATAAATGGAATATCGTCATTTTCTGAACCAATAAACATCAGTCGTGCATTATCATCCAGATCAATATCACGGTCGGGAAGCTGTGCGAGCACTTTCTTGATTTCTGCGGAGTGTTCTTCCTTGTCAACCCACATGCTCGAGACTGTCATATACATCGCCTCGGTACCGGTTACCTTCAAGTTCCCATCTTTTCTATATTCATATACCTGACGCATCAATTCGCGATTCTCATTTACAACTGCGATACCGTGATCCAAATCTGCATCGGTCAGTTTCTTACCATTATATTCCTCAAAAGCAGCCCTGAATTTATCCAGTTCTGTGCGATGATATGGAGTGGCACTTGGAGACTGAACTTTCATCGGCATGTATATGTAGTGCTCAAAATCTGTCGGAACGTGCTTTTTCCAGGACATAAACGATTGACGCAGGTGAATGCAGGATTGTGTCAGTAATATCCCACTCAGATACTCATAACGACCTTTAAGTCCTTGCGCTAAAACATCCCGGCAGAAGGGACAGTACATACCGAAAATGTGCTTTTCAGCAACATCCTGTGCTTCGTGAGCTCCCAACAAGCGCGCTGGCAGCCAACCGGCTGCTACAATGATTTCTTCAGGAGCGTAGCTACAAAAACAACCCATGACTTTTCCACCCGTGCGCTCCTTCCAATCTCGAGCGTAGTCATGACGATTATCGTACCAATCTTTAAATTGTGAAAACATTTATCCCTCAATTTGTTAAGTATTATCTTCTCATGAGTGCTGTCAGATGCCCTCATCTGACACTTTTCACCTCGCTTAACCGACAGATATAGGCACCTTACAACACTCTTTAATGTGCTGACAGACGCCCTCGTCTGCCAGTTAAATCGTTGATTGTTATTACTGTCTCACGAGGGTGAGTGACAGCACGAACGAAACACTTATTTATCCTTCCACTGTGGTAAACGCTTTTCAAGGAACGCATTCAGTCCCTCAATTGCATCTTCAGTTTCCATCAGTTTGAAACGATATAGTTCATCTATCAGCGTTGCCGATTCTTTTGGTGAATGGGCTAAGCTAAGCAAGGCAGCGGATTTTGACAACTCCATTACTGCCCGACTGTTATTCGTGAATCGAGCCGCAAGTGCATCAACGTCATCGTCAAGTGATTTTTCTGTAGAAAGTTTTGATACCAATCCCATCTTGAATGAATCTTCAGCGCTGTAAATATCACCTGATAAAACTAACTCCAATGTTGAACTGTACCCGATTTTTGTGACAAAATGCGCCAGGGCTACCGGAGGAAAAACTCCAACCTTAATCTCGGGCTGACCAAACTTCGCCCTTTCAGATGCGACGATAAAGTCGCACATTCCTGCAACTTCACAGCCGCCCCCCAGACATACACCACCAACAGCAGCTATTGTTAACACGGGGAATGTTCGAATCAATTCACAAAGCTCCCCAAAGACATCCAGCATTTTTTCAAAGTTTTCCGGCAAGTGCTCCCCTACATCCGCACCAGCCGACCAGGCTTTTCCCTGTCCCTTGAAAACAATAATCCGAATATTGGTGTTGCTCTTGGCATCTTTCAATACATCTATTAATTCCTGCATAACCGCACCGGTCATTATGTTAACCGGCGGATTATCGATTTTTATATCCAAACGATGTTCTAACGCTTCCGTTTTAATAAATTTCTTTTCCATAATTCCGTTATCCCTTGTTTGTGCGTTTTCAGGACGCATGCCATACGCCCTACACAGCGTTAACCACCCTCAACCTTGAATGGTAGACAAGAATTCGCCAGAAATGCCTTTGATTTCTCAATGAATTCTTCATCTGACAATTTCCGTTCACGCCATTCGAGGTCACCCGTCTCGAAACCAAGTAAAACATTTGAAGAGAGCCTTACCGCTTCAACTGACAACTCGTATAGATGAGTACATCCACCCGATCTTCCGAGCAAATCAGCCATCTTGCGGGTAATGCCTCTCTCGATTTTTAATCCTCGTAAGTTCCGAACATATTTGACCGTGTTTACGCAAATTCTAAACGGACTTTTCACCATTTGCGCTTTTGCATCGAGGATCTCCCGGCTCTTAATGTTGACTTTAATCTCAACTCGCATATTGTGGTTCAGATCGAGCAACGAAGCCTTCGTCATTATATGTTCATCATCGTCGCGACGAACAGAGGCATTTATGTTACGTTCGTAGATTTCCATGTGTTAAGTTGGCAAGTTTACAAGTTTGCAAGTTAGCAAGTTTCAGGCAAGATGTTCTCTCTCCCTTATCACTTTTCAACTTGCAAACTTGTCAACTTTAGAACCTGTTAACTTTCTCTCTTTATAACCATCCCCGTCGTAACACCACCGCCACCACAAATAGCAGCAACGCCAAATTCTTTGTTATGGGTTTTCAGTGCATGATATAGAGTTGTTACGATACGTGCACCTGAGATTCCGGTCGGGTGGCCAAGGGCGATTGCTCCACCGTTCACATTTAACTTTGACCTGTCCCATTTCAGGACTGCTTCATTAGCAAGAACCTGGATAGCGAATGCCTCATTGACTTCGATCAAGTCCATATCAGCAAGCGACATACCTGCATTCTCAAGAGCCAATGGAATAACAAATCCCGGACCTTCACCCATTGTTTCGTTTGGGACCGAGGCTTTGGCAAATCCGAGAACTGAGAATAATGGTTTTGCTCCCAGTTCAGCAGCCTTATCCTTTGAGGTCACAACCATCGCACATGCACCATCTGACATTCCACATGCGTTCCCAGCTGTGACAGTTCCACCTTTGCGGAAGACTGCCGGAAGTTTCCCCATTTTCTCAACACTGACCGGCCAGCGGATTGTCTCATCTTTTGCAAAGATCACCTCTTCAGCACGTTTATGTGCAGGAGGTACTGTGATCGGTACGACCTCTTCATTGAAATAGCCGTTTTCCCAAGCTTTAAAGGCTTTCTCATGAGACTCAGCTGCAAATTGATCCTGCTCTTCACGCGGGATTTTGTACTTGTCCCACAGTTTCTCAGCGGTTCCGCCCATGCCCATTCCGGCAACCGGATCGACTGAATCTGACCAGCCATCTTCGAGATTCTTGTCACCCATTTTAAATCCCGACCAGCGTGTATTCTTCAGCAGATATGGGATTGTGCTCATTGAGTCAAATCCTCCAACCATCACAACCTGGCTTTCACCAAGTCGAATAGCCTGAGAGGCAAAACCAATAGCACGCATACCAGAGGGACACGCCATATTAAGTGTAATCGCCGGGGCATCCATTGTCACACCACCTCTTACAGCGGCAGTCCTCGCTGGATTTACTCGGTTTCCCGCCTGTCTGCAGGATCCGAGGATTACATCATCAATTTGATCACCGGTGATTCCGGCGCGTTCGATAGCAGCTTTAATTGCGACTGCTCCAATGTCGTAAGATGCCATTTTCTTCAACGTCCCACCGAATGACCCCATCGGAGTCCGGCAGGCGGAGATGGCAACTATGTCTTGTAATTTCATTTGTTAAATGCACTCCTTAATGGAATTGCTTTGTACGTATATTTTTGTTTTTCTAAACAAAATGAATACTGCCTTTCCCCCGGATTTCGGAGGATAAATATCCTGTCGAAAAAACCGCTAAAAAGTTCACCTTTTAGCATTTCAGTCAGATGTCTTTCAACAATATCCAGAGATTTCTCTGACTTCATCCAAACCGCAAGTGGCAGATTAGGCCAAATTCCAAGATGGTTCTCTGAACATTTCTTAATTCTGATTCTTTCCAGACTTTTTGTCTTTCTTGTAATAGCATTGAAGATTGCCTCAGCATTCTTCTCGTACACCTCACTTTTATTCACATCCGGTGCTTCCTGGTTATTAAGATAAATCGTTCCATCAATTCCCTCAGAATAAACTTCTCCCTCTTCAAGGTCATTTGTTTTCTGCCGTTCTTCTTTTCTATAATTCTCGTTTGTTGCTTCTGTTACTTCCAATCCTATCGTATTACCATTTGGCATTCTAAAAATAAAATCCGGTGGATCATTTTTTGGTGAAAGCTCCTCAATCACCATCGGGTAAATCCCACTTTTCTTGTTTTTCTTCAATAGCGATAAATACATTCCCAGTTGATGCCGTTCAGGACGTCGTCTATTGTCGATTGATTTTAACCCGGCACTGGTTGTGAAACCTGTTATTATTCTGTTAAGCTCCTTTTGTGATTGGATGTTTAGTTTCATCCTCTCACCCCCCCTTTAATTCCCCCCCGCAAGCGGGGGGGAGATTGGCGGCTACTTTATCCCAGATAACCGTAAGTACTCCCTCCAAATTCTGTTTAACCTCAATGTTTGTGAATCGCAATACTTGAAACCCAAAGGATTTTAAGTATTTATCTCTTATAGAATCTTCTTGCTTGTTTTTAGAATGATAATGTTGTCCACCATCAATCTCGATAATAATGCCAACTTGTAATGATACAAAATCGCATATATATTTCCCGATTGGACGCTGTCTGTTAAACTTTACCTGCAACCTTTTGGCTCTTAATCGCGACCAAACAAGATGTTCCGTATCCGTCATATTTACTCGAAGTTCTCGAGCTCGTTTCAATGTCAATTCGGAAACTGACGGTAATTGTTTCTTAATAAATCTAATTTTATCCCCAATCCTAAGACATAATCTCCCCCCCGCTTGCGGGGGGGATTAAGGGGGGGGGCATGCCTAATCTAATTAGAAATCCCCTCGAGGCATAGCAAAACCAACCACACCTGCAAACACTCCAACAATTGCAAAGAACACACCCATAGGCAAATCAAACGGCATTACGATCAAACCTACAAACGGGCCGACTATAATCGGCACCAGAATATTGAGCCTGCGTTGTGTCGGTTTAGAAATGTTGAACTGCTTATGTATTATTGCCAGTACTATGTAAATCGCACCAACGAAAATTATTGCGTATCCGACCATATGTAAGGTGCATATCCTGTTTCTACAAATGCATGTCCCGCATTTTCATCGAGATAAGACCAGCAAGCAATCCTGATGCAATTATTAGGAGTCCTGTCCTGAACTCACCAATGACCACGAAGAGTATCCCAATTACTCCTCCAATTATCATGGGTCCTAAAATGTTGATCTTAGGTTGAAGATCCCTGGGAGTCTTAAAAACTGTGTGATACACTGCCAATAATATTAGGAATACGATAGCACCAACAACCGCACTCGATGCGTAAAATATCACCAGAGCCTCCTAAGCAGTTTCCCACTCAATTTATCTTTGTGTCCTTTGTGCCTAAGTGGAAATGAGCTTTACCACAAAGACACAAAGGTACGAAGTAAAGGCTTAGATATATTGCCCGCCATCGACTTTAATAACTTCACCGGTAACGTGACGCACGAAATCACTGCAGAAGAAACTCACAACATGCGAAACATCTTCAGGTGTGCCGAGACGATTAACTACTGTCTCACCAAGCGAAGCCTTCTTAGCTTCTTCAGGCATAGCATCCATCATGTCCGTAAGAATCAATCCAGGTGCAACTGCATTACAAACTACGTTTGCCCGACCAAGTTCTTTTGCTACCGTCTTAACCAAACCAATAATTCCGGCTTTGGAAGCAGCATAATTAGCCTGCCCAAACTTTCCACGCATACCATTGATTGACGTCAGACATACAATGCGTCCATATTTGGCTTCGCGCATAACGGGAGCAGCTGCACGGATATAATTGAAGTAACCTTTGAGGTTAATATTCATGACCGCATCCCATTTGTCCTCGGTCATCTTCCAGATGACTCCGTCACGGTTGACACCGGCGTTGCAAACGAGAATATCCAGTTTGCCCCATTCTTTCATTACGGTATCGACCATTTTCTGGGCATCATCAAACGCTGAAACATCTGCTTGCACAACCAGTGCTTTTCGTCCCATCTTGCGGATCTGCTCCGCAATTGCTTCTGCTTCGTCCGAGTGCTTGCGGTAATTAAGAGCTACATCAGCTCCATCTTTTGCCAGTTCTAAAGCAACAGCAGCCCCGATTCCGAGCGAACCACCGGTAACTATTGCAGTTTTATTATCTAAAAATCCCATTGTTCTCTCTTTGTTTTAGTTTTAAAGTTTACAAGTTTTCAAGTTTACAAGTCACCAAGTTGTTAGGATTTAGTCAATTTCGACAGATAATTAACAAGCCCTTGAATCATCGACGATATCTCCTTACATTCCTTGATCTGATTATCGACATCCTCCGCTGGAATCCACTCCAAAGCTTTCAAAATATATAGCTGAGTTCTTAACTCTCCGCATGATCCCTTTGCAATGAAAAGAAATCGGATGAATTCTTTTTGAGAGCCTCTTTCAAATCCTTCAGCAATATTAGAGGCAATTGAAACTGCTGACCTCCGAAGTTGGTCTTTGAATCCCCAATCTTTGTTTAACAGTTCATGTTTCGTCAAGTCATATACTGCAACTGCCAAACGACACCCTCTTTTCCAGACTTCGATATCCTCAAGATTATTAAAGGTCACATCAACCTCAGAACTTGAAAACTTGCCAACTTGCTAACTTGTGAACTTGCTAACTTTCCTTAGGTTTACCCATGACTGCTTCGCAGAATTTGTCATTGAATGAATGACCTTCTGCCTGAAGCTGCCTGTACTTGATGAAGTCGATGGTGTCCTGTCCGGTGATTTTCTTGGTGTTGAATGCCTGGAATCCGAGGAATGCCTCGGTTGACATGTTAGCTGCCAGCCAATGTCTGTTAGCAAGCTTGGTCTGATCCCAGAAGAATTTCTTTTTCATCCTGATACCGTCAATCGACTTGATCAGGCAACCCGGGAACAAGTTTGTAAAAGTCCACACAATTCGGTTCACTTCAGCGTCAAGTTTACTGAAATCATATTCAGCTGTCTTCAGGAACGCTTTAGCTTTCTGCGCCTCCTCACCTCTTGCGAAATCACCATAGACAATCTCCCCGTCATCTACATAACGGTCGGTGATGAGCAGTGGATTACGTACAAATTTGTCTCCATCCTTCAAGACAGGAACTGCCTTGCTGATTAATCCGAGCCGTTTCATCTTGTAAGCTGACCACATTTCACAGGAAATACAATTCCACATGGCGTCTTCGATGGTCAGGAACCAGGGAAGAAAATCTGTCGATCCACCATCTGGTGCCGAACCATGACGTGGACCTGCCTGACCGAATATTGCCGTATCCGCAGCAACTGCAAGATCACATGCCATGCCTATTTCCTGTCCCCCGGCAACACGCATGCCATTTACACGACAGATAACCGGTTTTTTGCAGTTCAAGATTCCGTCGACCATTGCATTAAACAGGTCCATATAGGCACCATATTCCGGTGGTCGTTTGGAATAATATTCAGCATATTCTTTGGTGTTGCCACCTGTGCAGAATGCTCGATTACCAACTGCAGTGAATACAACTGCTACAACTCTACGATCCATGGAAGCCTTGTGAAATCCGGCAATAACTCCCTTAACCATACCCGTGGTGTAAGAGTTAAATTGACGCGGATTATCCAATGTAATCCATGCAGTGAAAAGCCCCTCGGCTTCTTCTCCCTTAGGAGAAAAAACTGGTTTTAATTCATATTGAATTGTTGGAGCATCGCCTCCGAAGAATTCCTCTCCCCAGAGATCATGATCCTTGATCCCTCCCTCTCGCGGGAGCCAGTCTAAACTCATCTTGTCCTCCCTTTCAAATTTTATTTACCAATTCTTTGTTTCAAATAATACCTGGTTACTTGTCAGGCGAGGACGCCTGACAGCACATTATCAAGAAAAATCATCCATCATTGCCTGACGATTTCAAACTCGGCAATACACCTTCATTCAACAATCTGCCCATTGTCGAAGCCAGCTCAACTAACCGCAACTCGGAAATTCCAAGCCGATTATATTCTCTATAATAGGCTTCTGTCATACTTGTAAATTTGTCCGACCTTGTTCTTTTCTGTCGTGCATCTTTTACAAACAGTGCGACCGCTTCAATCAATTCATTAGTGACTTCAACTCCATCACGCTCAAGTCCTGCACGATACTCAGGACGTTCGAGAACTGCTTTCACAGCTCCAAGACCGGAGTGTTTACCGAATACATACCGGATTTTGGCTCCGACCAATTCCGGAGGTATGACCTGATAGATCGCCGGATCAATTAGAAGTCCTGCTGTATGAATTCCCGATTCGTGCGTAAATACACCCTTACCAATAATCGGTTCATGAGCTGAAACCGGAATGCCTGAGAATTCTTCAACAACATGGGTTAATTCTCTAAGTCTCTCATATTTGAAGTTGGGAAGTGTCACTCCGTACAACAACTTAAGTGTCGTTACAACCTGATGCAATGGTGCATTTCCTGCACGTTCACCCATTCCATTTGCCGTACATGTCGGAACATTTATTCCATGTGCCATAGCCCTTACAGTGTTAACATTAGCCAGCCCAAAATCATTATGGAAATGGCATACAAGGTCTTCTCCGGGGAACTCCTTAACAATTCTTGGAATATAATAATCCACTCCTTCCGGTGTGAAACATCCGACCGTATCGGGGAATGAGTATCGAGTGCCACCTGCAGCATATCCAGCTTTAGCAAGCTCAATGGTGTACTCGAGATCAGCCCTGCTGCCATCCTCTCCACCGAATTCGACAGATTCAACTCCCTGTTCTCGAGCATATCGAATCGCATCGCACTGCATATTGATATTCGCCTCGCGATAGAATTCAACCGGAAGATCAAGCCACTCTGAGACATCACGTCCCTCACGCTTTATCAGGGTTTTTCCGATTTTGTATTTCAGGTGGAGGTCTGATCCCGATGTGAAGATGAAAAATGTGACATCAGTTACATCAACGTTTATATCTTTAAGGGTTTTTATTGTTGCATCGATATCCTTGGGATTTGATCGACACATTACCAGAAGCTCACAATCTTCGCGAATCTCCCCCATTCGTTTACCCTGAACAATTAGTTGCAGAGCATGACGATCTGAGAGTGCAGCAAATGGAAATCCAAGATCAAGGATATCGCATCCAATGTCTGAGAGTTCTTTTGCCAGTTGATACTTTTGACCCGGGGAAAAAGCAACTCCGGGCATCTGTTCTCCATCGCGAAGAGTAGAATCATATATCTTGATTTTTTCCGGATCCGGGAAATTAAGCCCGGAAGTAAATTTCTCTGGCGAGTTAATCAAACTGTCTAACGGTTCGCAAAACTCCATGGTTCACCTGTTTTGGGTTTATTTAAAATCTCAACTTGCATTGTTTAAAGTACAGCACTTCAATAAAACATCGTCTTTGTGAACGAATGACGCATTCTCTTAAGATGCACATATTCGTACCGATCGGTTCTTCATCTCGTTATCACGGCGACAGACAAACGTTTTTACTTTTGAAAATCCTATAACATCAGAGCACCGAATAATTTTTTATGTAACTTTGAAAAAGCTTTCACTCAAGAAAACTACTCATATATAATGTTATAGCAGTTAAAGAGAAGCCATCTCTCAATTCCTGCCGTTGTAACATCTTTCGTAACTCATCCTTGGACACCCATTTGATATCATTAATTTCATCCCTATCAAAATCATCAATACTCTTTCCTGCGCGACAAAAGACAATGTGAAATGTCTCATCGGAAATACCATTAATCGGAAAGTAAGTGTAAACCAATTTATGGTTAAAGGTGTCAAATCCCGATTCTTCCCTGACCTCTCGCTGTCCCGCTTCTATTGGTGTTTCTCCTTTTTCAATTCTTCCTGCGGGAATCTCCCAGTTTACATCATCTATAGCATAGCGAAATACCTGAACGAACAGAATCTCATTCTTATCATTTTCAACTACTACACCAACTGCCTGGGTTGGAAACTCAATTATATGGTGTTTTTCGAGTATCCTCCCTGACGGGAGCTCAACCCTGTCAGCGTAGAGATTAATCCAATCACTTTCATATATAACTGACCTTTCAAGCCGCTTCGGCTTTTTAATTTGACTCATATCGGTTGAATTATCCGTTCATTTCAGCCAGGCGCCGTTTCACATATCCGACTAATCCACCGTTGTCCATTATATTGCGGATCTCAGGTGGAAAAGCATCCGCTGTCCATTTACCTCCCCGGGTTTTATTCTCAATCACACCAGAAGCAGGATCAACTTCAACCTGGTCTCCATCTTCAATACCATCGACAGCTTCGGGTGCTATCAAAATCGGCAGACCGATATTTATTGAATTTCTATAAAAAATCCTCGCGAAAGACCGGGCAATTACACATGATGCCCCAGCCCCTTTAATTGCAATTGGAGCATTTTCGCGCGATGATCCGCAACCAAAGTTATGCCCTGCAACGACAATATCCCCCTGCTGTACCCTACTTGCGAAGGTGGCGTCAAGATCTTCAAGGGCATGCGGTGCAAGTTCTTCAGCGTGAAAACTAGTGCAATATCTTGCTGGAATTATTACATCAGTATCTATTGAATCTCCATACTTGAAGACTCTGCCGTTCAGTAATTTATTTCCCATTATGGTTCCCGTTATTGTTCTGTTCAATTAAATGTGTGATAATCCTGAGGATCGTTTTTTCAAATTGTCGTCTTTCATCAGATGATAGATTGCCTGTTGATGTATCATTTACAATGTTTGCAAGGTCTGCTGTTTCTACGGCAAGTTTACGACCTGGTTCAGTCAGTACGACCGTTTGCACTCTTCTATCGTTATCGGCTCTGTGACGTTCAATGCAGCCTTTCGCTTCGAGATGATCAAGCGCGCGGGTAACTGTTGCCCCATCAAGAAATGTTCTTCGGCCAATATCTGTTTGAGATGGACTATCGACCTCGGCAATTGCCATTAGAACGTTCCATGTAGTTGGTGATAGTCCAATTGGTTTCAGGCTATTTTCAAGAGCGGTTCTCATCATGCGAGCTAAACCGTTAATCAGATACCCGAGACTCTGGTCAAGAGGTGGTATGATTGGTTTAACAGAATTATCGTTGGTTGCATTCATTTGAAAATCTTTTTTACAATTCTCTTGGATCTGAAATATGACCGGTAAGTGCCGTTGATGCAGCAACTTCAGGTCCGGCAAGATAAACTTTTGATTCCGGATGACCATTTCTGCCCCGGAAATTCCGATTAGTTGTAAACAATCCGACCTCACCTTCAGCCAGAATTCCCATATGTCCACCAATGCAAGGACCACAGGTCGGGGGTGAAATAACTGCGCCGGCTCTGATGAATTTCGTCGCTAATCCTTCTTCGATTAGAGCTTCTGTAATTTGCGGAGTAGCCGGTATAATAATAAGCCGAACGTCCGCATGTACTTTTTGATCACCCATAACCTCAGCAGCTGCCTTGAAATCTTCAATCCGTCCGTTTGTGCAGGATCCTATCACTACCTGATGAATTGCAACATCGGATACTTCACCGACCGGTTTTGTATTTGAAGGCAGATATGGCACTGAAACCTGAGGTTCAACATCTTTCAGGTCGACTTCCAGTATCTGGCTGTATTCAGCATCGCAATCACTCTCGAGGTACAATCCTATTTCACCACCAATATCCCGTTCACGTTTGGGTGTGTAGGGCGTTGGATTCGCATAGATATCTTCCATGAACTCTCGAGTAATCCTGTCTGGTGCTATCAAACCGGTTTTTGCACCCGCTTCAATAGCCATATTGCAGACAGTAATCCTGCCGTCCATTGACATGTCTTCTATTGCACAGCCTGTGAACTCTATTGCCTGATACCGGGCTCCTTCGACACCAAGTTTATTAATGATGTAAAGGATAAGGTCTTTTGGACCGACAAATGGTTTAAATTCACCTTCAACAATCACCTTGGTCGATTCCGGAACTCGAAACCACAATTCTCCGATTGCCCATGCACACGCCATATCGGTTGATCCGATCCCGGTTGAAAATGCACCGAGGGCTCCATAAGTACAGGTGTGGCTGTCGGCTCCAACGACTAAATCTCCGGGACGAACCAGCCCATTATCAGGTAAAATCGAGTGACAGATTCCACTGCGACCTACTTCGAAATATGCCGGAACTTTCATTTCACGAGCAAATTCTCGCATCGTGAGTGAAAGGGTTGCAGCCTTAACATCTTTTGCTGGCACGAAGTGATCATTGACCAGTGCCATCTTATTCGGATCAAAGACCTTTTCAGCCCCCATATTCCGAAATACTTCAACTGACAAGGGAACCGTTACGTCCGTCCCCAATATCATATCCAGCTTTGCCATCACCATATCACCCGGTTTAACGGAATCCCGTCCGGATTTTATGGCAAGTATTTTTTCTGCTAAGTTCATTTTCGCTTCATTTGTGGTGTCAGGTGCCCTCACCTGACACAAGTTTATTTTCAGTGCCGTCTGGCGTCCTTTTCTTCTCTATCCGTGCCGTCAGGTGCCCTCACCTGACGCATTAGCTCCAATCACCATCAACCACCCCAATCCAAAACCAACACGCGTGTCGTCAGATTCCCCCACCTGACGTAACTACACATTCACACAACTCTATCCGTTAGTTTCATAATCAAGTGAATCAAAGAGAACATCCGATAAAACAGATGATCCACGTACTCTTTCTTTTCAATTATGAATTTATTCGTCTCAGAATGACGAATGTTTGTGTTATTACCAATGTCAGTTAGCCAATGAAATTCCATTTCAATGAAATCTCGAAACTCCTGTTCTTCAATTGCCTTCTTTATTAGATTATTAGCTTGTTCAGCTTTGTCTTTTCCACCCTCTAACGTCTTTAGTCTTTCAAATGCTTTCCATAATTTATCAAGACCATCTTTGCGTATTTTCCAATCCGAATTCTTGAATTTCTTTTGCGCATCTAATAGTAATTCATCCAACTCTTTGTCATTTGAACGAAGTGTTGGTTTATCCAACATGTCCTTTAAAACTCCTGGTAATTGACGATTGATTTCATCAATATGATTTCTCCCTTCGAATGTAACTTTGTATTGATCATTATTCCGGTTTTGTTCAAGGAGACCTTTTTCAACTAATGCATGTAAGTAAAACCGAAATTCATTTTCGTCTCTTACATAACCTATTGGATAATCCTTCCTCGGAACGATATTCGCAAAAACTCCAAAATTTGATTGCCTTTTTTCTACCCAATGAAGAACTATATCCATTCTCTCCTGCCGAGATACAGGAACACAAGACGAATTGAGTAATTCATCAATATTGCCATTGTGGACTTCTATCTTATCCAAACCAGATTCATTGGCTTCACGAATAACACCACTTAAAATATGTAATTTACCTGAGTACTCTGGTCTTTCACTGAACCCTATTGTGCTTCCATTAATCTCATACTTTTTACACAATGGGCAAACAACATCGTATCCGTCTATTCGTGAGTTATATTCTGCCTGAATTTGAGATTTGCATAATGGGCACGATGATAAGCTATTATCAGGATCGTATTCTGCAAATAATTTCTCAAATTCTTCTTCCAACTTTCTTCTCCTTGTTCCTTGTACTCCTATTGTCAGGCGAAGACGCTTGACAACACTCAGGTATTCCTAATACTCAAACCCCGGCTGCCACTCTCCAGCACCACCGTCCAACAACTCAAACATATGCCAGATAGAGCAGAACAAATCACCCGGTCCGAAAAAGGAGTACGCAATCCTGTAAATCTTGCCATTCTCTTTTTGAAAAGTGGAAAATCCGGGCATGATATATTCTTCAGTTTGAAAGCCTAAATCCCACGTGAACTTGCTGTCTTTGGCAGAGAACATCTTGAACTTCCATCCACGACTCTCAGCAAATTGTTTTTGAGTTTCGTAGTCATCCGGTGAAACAAGGGCAAATCCGGCTCTATTCTCGAAATGATGAACCATTCCATTGAAACCGTCTGCCCAGAGAGTACAATACGGACAGTTTTTACCCATATTGTGGATTATAATGAGATCGTCCTTATCACCGAACAGGTCGGATAATTTGACCGAATTTCCATCGCAATCAGTTAAAGTGTAGTCCTTTACCTCTTCACGGGGTAGTTGTTTTCTGAGTTCGGCAAGTTTACCCGACTTTTCCAGAAGCTCCTTTTCAAGTTCTTCGATTTCGGTTCGGATCTGCTTTTCACACATTTAAATCCCTTTATTTACCACAAAGACACGAAGGCACAAAGGAAAATCTTTATATGATAACTCGTTTAATGCCTTTTCGGATTACGGGAACATTGAAGTTGATGAGCAAACCAAGTCGTAATCCAGTTAACTTCAAATATGTTAACAATTGTGCATCATAAAGTGAAATCATTTTCTCAACTGCCTTTATTTCAACGATGACCATATCAGCAACCAAAATGTCCAAACGAAGATTTGCATCCAACCTAACGCCATTATACTTAACAGGCACAGAAACCTGAGATTTGTAAGGAATTTTGCGCTTATCCAGCTCATAACACAAGCACTTCTCATAGACAGTCTCTAACAATCCTGGACCTAATGCCTTATGAACCTTAAAAGCAGCATCCACTACTTGCTTTGCAAATCCTTCAATATCCTTTGATAGTGGCTCATATTGGATCATCTTCCCACCCACATTTATCTAACCACTAAGACACTAAGACTCAAAGAACAGCTATAAATAAAAGTTTGTCTTTGTGCCTTTGTGCCTTCGTGGTAAAAGCATTTATATTGCTTCACACACAACATCACCCACACCAGCTGTCCCCAGAGGTCCTCCCATATCGCGTGGTACTTGCCCGGTCTTGACCATGTCCCGAACTATATCTTCAAGCCTTGGAGTCCATTCCGGATATCCCAGCGTTTCCATCATAACACCAACTGTCAGGATTGCTGCAAGTGGATTGGCTATGTCTTTACCGGCATATTTTGGAGCGGATCCATGAACTGGTTCAAACAGTGATGTTCGTCCCGGATGAATATTACCTGAAGCGGCAACACCCATTCCTCCACAAAGTTGAGCTCCCATATCGGTGATAATATCTCCAAACATATTGCAGGATACAATCACATCAAACTGTTCAGGACGCTTAACCATCTGCATGAGTAGAGCATCAATGAACCAATGGCTGGCTTCGATATCGGGATACTCTTCAGCAACTTCAAAGAAAGTCCTCTGCCAGAGATCACCTTCAAAACGCATCGCGTTTGATTTGTCCGACATACAGACTTTGCTCATGTTGTTGGCTTTGGCATACTCGAATCCGTGACGGATGATCCTCTCTACGCCTTTTCGAGTATTAATTGATGTTTGTAATGCAACCTCTTCGGGAGTTCCTTTCTTGAATATTCCACCTGTGCCGGTATATAGACCTTCTGTGTTTTCACGAAACACAACGAAGTTTACATCTTCAGGGGTTCTGTCTTTCAAGGGACAAAGTGATTCATCAAGAAGGTGGCAGGGTCGGTAGTTTACGTAGAGGTCAAGTTTGAAGCGGCAACCAAGAAGAATGTCACGGGCATGGGTCATATCGGGAACTCTTGGATCACCGACTGCCCCTATATAAATCGCGTCATAATTGTCGCGGAAATTGGCAATTTCTTCGTCTGGGAGGGTAATTCCTGTTTCAAGATACTTATCGGCTCCATAGTCGAACTCATCCCAGGTTAGATCGACTCCGCCTTTGTCGCGGATGGCAGACATTACTTTGACGGCTTCGGTTGTTACATCAACACCTATGCCATCCCCAGGTACTACAGCGATTCGCGGCATGCAATTTACTCCGTATGAAATGATCGATAGTTTCTATATAATAAAGCTATTGTTATACTTTGTCAAGAAAACATTTCAGATGAAAAGATTTCAATAAAAAAAGTTGACTTATCGGGGTTTCTAATCGGTTTTATTGTCCCGTGAGACTTTTGATCTAAGAGTGGACAAGGGCATGTAAAAACATGCCCTTGTAGTAAATATTTATGTCTATACTCTCTGGAATGTAATATGCCATTTCGAGATAAATTACTGCGCGAGTAAGACAAATCTGAAAATGACTTGTATTATTTTCCTTTAAATTCGGGAGGTCGCTTTTCGAGAAACGCTGTTAAACCTTCCTTACTGTCTTCTGTCGCGTAACAAAGACCAAACAGGTCTGCCTCGATTTGTAAACCATCATCCAGATTTGTTTCTAAACCACGGTTTACAGCTTCTATTGAATAAGCTAAAGCCATGGGACCTTTTGCCATTATCCCTTTAAGCATATTCTTTATCGCTGCTAAAAAGCCGTCTCTATCGAATAATTTGCGACCTTTCTCATCTTTTAATTCTTCACCATTTTCATCCTTCTGGTAAACCTCAACAGCTATATTCACAAGGCCAATACGATAAGCTTCCGCGGCTCCGATCATGCCACCACCAAGGAGCAGTTCCAGAGCCCTTCCTTTTCCAACCAGACGAGGCAATCGTTGAGTACCACCAAATCCGGGAAGTAAACCCAATCCAACTTCCGGTTGACCAAATCTGGCATGAGACGCAGCAACTCGCATATGACAAGCCATGGCAAGTTCACATCCACCACCTAAAGCAAAACCATTTACTGCTGCTATCACTGGTTTTTGAAGTTGCTCGATTATTGTAGTCATAGCCTGACCGGCCATAGCGAAATCCCGACCGGATAATGGATCCTTAGTTGACAACTCACTGATATCAGCTCCAGCGACAAATGCTTTATTTCCCGAACCGATGAGAATCACTCCACCAACCACATCATTTTCGGCAATCAAATCAAACACATTACTCAGATCTTTAATAGTTGCACTATTAAGCGAGTTCATCGCCTTAGGTCGGTTGATTGTGACCGTAGCTATACCATTTTCAACATCGTAGATAAGATTTTCAAATTCCACTGAAACCTCCCCTATGTTTTTGTTGCTTAATTTCCTTTGTGAAAAACATCACCTGTCCTAAGATACGTCCCCGGATCACTGATTGCAATCTCCCAAGACTCTCTCATCCCAAGAATGATTATTCATGATCATAACATTCAAGAAAAGAATCGTCTTGATACAAAAATCGCACAACTTTAAGAGTCAGGTTTAGGATGAGTTGACTGATCTAATCGGAGAAATGAGGACAAAACTGGTTCCGGGAGGTGCTTCTTTCGGAGAAATCCTGCATGATCTGCAGGTTTGAGTTGGATGTTACGGACATTTCTATAATATAAGAAAGATAGAAATGTCCGCTACATCGCTATGGTCATACAAAGAATAATTCGATTTCTCGACCGAAATATTCAAAAAATATTCAGATATTTAGTCTTCGAGAGGCTTGCGAAGAATGCCTTTCAAAAGCTTACCAGGTCTGAAATGGGTTTTCAGTCGCGGCGGAATATAGATTATCTGATCCGGTTTCTTTGGGTTGCGTGCTTTTGGTTTAGCAGCAGTCTTTTTTACTTCGAAAACACCAAAGTTCCTTATCTCGATCCTGCATTGAGGATCACCCTCTGTCATCAATTCACGTAAGCTCTCGAACACGGCGTTTACAGCCTTGGCTGATTCCTTTGTCTCAAGATCAGCTTTCATTGCTACTCTTTCGACAATATCCTTTTTGATGTAAGTTGGCATTTCAATCTCTTAATTTATTGTTACTTACTACATTTCTTTTCAACAATCAGTTTGCTTGAGAAAATCTACTTCCCTCAAGCATTTCCTTACAATTCAAAGTGTTGCCCCGTTCAGGAACAACTTATGGACGAAAAATATAAACATTCATTTTGCGAAAGTAAAGTGAATAGGTGATTTAAATAAACTTTTCATACAACTTGTTGCCAATATTTCACATATCACCACTTTCTCACTATATTATCTCCATCGATAATCCCTTTTTTAACCTGAACCGAGTACTCGCTGATGAAAAAGAAAAATATTTGTATTTTCGAGGATAGAGACAGTAAATGGTTTGGTCCATTAACCTATACACGTCCCGTCTGGGAACTGCTTACAGGCGCGTATACATTCCTGCAAAGGTTACAGCAACAATTTCCGGAGCATGAATTTATCTATAAATGTCGCTCAAATCTTAGGGCAGCATACAGTGAATCTTCCGGTTTGAAAACTCTTGATAGTCTTGAATATTCCGAGGATTTATTATTCATCAATGGAAGATGTATTTTCGATCTTGAAGATATTCAGCAGCTTCAGAATGAATCAGGTGACTGCTTATTTCTTGCAGAAAATGAAGTTGCTGCTATCCAGGTTGGGAAGAATAGCTCTAACCGGATCCTGTGGAACGACAAGGGTTTATTAGAACCTGACAGTCTTACACAACTGCCAGTTAAACAAGTAAATGCAAAACTCCACCGATTCCCCTGGGAGTTAATAAATAATTCGGGAAACCAGATTAAATCCGATCTGGATATCGTAAATGAAACCAATCCCGGTACTCAAGTTTGTGTCCCGAATTATATAATAGTAAATAATCTAACAAACCTCACTTCAACCGGAAAAGTAATAATTAATCCCGGAGCTATTGTAAACTCTTATATTAACATTATTCGGTTTGGCAGTAATGTCAGGCTTGGATCCGGAGCAATTTTAGACTCAACTAATGGACCTATCTGGATCGATGATGATGCTGATATTCAACCAGGAGCAATAATCGAAGGTCCTGTATATATAGGAAAGAAGTCAATCATCAGACCCGGCGCTAAAATATCGGATGGAGTCTGCCTGGGACCTCAATGCCGCATTGGAGGTGAAGTTTCAAACACTATTATGATTGGCTATTCCAACAAACAGCATTCGGGATATCTGGGTTCATCTTATGTCGGTGAATGGGTGAATCTGGGTGCAGCTACAGACAACAGCGATTTAAAAAACAATTATCGTCCGGTTGATGTAATAATCGAAGGTGAGAAAATAGACACCGGCGACCTGCATGTCGGGGCAATGATATCTGACCATTGTAAAACCGCGATACACACTCGTCTTAACACCGGCACACTGAGCGGTGTATGTTGTAATCTATTCGGAGCGGATTTTCCAGCCAAATACATCCCATCTTTCACCTGGTTTGGATCAGATGGTTATGTCGAATATAAAATAGAAAAGGCACTGGAGACGATAGCGGCTGTTATGGAGCGTCGCAACAGAAGACTTACTCCTGTCATGCGAGGACTGCTGAAAGGTATTTTCGATTCAACAGCAAATGAAAGAAATGCGCTTCTCAATGAATAAAATTGCGCGTATTTCACAGATTGCGATAGCATTAATCCTGCTGGTTGCTGCCGGATTAAAAAGCACCGATATTGTCGGTTTTTCCCGCGAAATAGATGTGATAGTGTATGGACTCGTTCCGGGAAAAATGAACCCCCCATCAAGTTTATCCCTGTGGTCTGCGATTTTGGTGATAGCTGTTGAATTCGTCCTTGCCGGATTAATTATTACCGGATCCGGACTGAGGATAGTTACAATTTCAACATTAGTACTGATTGGAGGATTCACCTCCTTATCAATAATTGCAGTTTTGTCGGGAAAGCTCGATTCATGTGGTTGCTTTGGAGCTCTTATCGAGAGATCCCCGGGGATTTCCCTAATTGAGAATCTAATTCTCCTGATTCTCGCAATCATCTCAGTTCAGGTGAATATTAGGCAACGTTCTTTATCGGTAAAACCGTTTATTTTTATTATCTCGATTTCAATAATTTACTCAATCTTCTTCTACTTCTTTCCACCGAGATGGGCGGTGCTCAGAACTGGTATGGAATGGTCGAAGCCTGAAGCTTATCCTCAACTTCCCAGCTCCGAAAAGTTCGATATCTGGGTTCTTGATCCGAATTGTTCTGATTGCCAAACAAAGGTTGATCTGCTCAACGAATTATCTCTGCTCAGCCCTTGTCTAATAGGTTTAACAGATGCTACACCCGGAAGAATAGGTGAATTTGAAATTGATTTTGAGCCTCTGTTCCCTATTCATCAGACTGATTCAGGTACAATTGATAATTTTGGTCTACCATACGGAAGTCTTATTTCGGTAAATAATGGAACAGTAAGTGGGATCTGGCGTATAAATGATCTAAGACCGGACAACCCTGAGAGTGGAAAAACAACAGGCCAAAACCTATGAAATTCGGAGCGATTATTGTTGGTGGGGGAAAAGGGGAACGACTATGTTCTGAAATCCCTAAATGTATGTTGTTGATTGAAAACGTCCCTATGATATTGCTTTCAAGCTGGGTATTTAATCAAATTAAGTGCATTGACTCTATCGTTCTGGTTGTACCGCCCGGTTATGAAAATAGAATTACCGAACTAAAAAAGAGATTTAAGCTAAACAAGATCAATGCTATAGTGCCTGGGGGAACCGAAAGACCTGATTCTGTGCGTGCCGGTTTGGATGCACTCAAGGGTGATATTGATCATGTTTTAATTCACGATGGGGCAAGACCATTAATATCAATGGATCTGATAAAAAAAACAATAGAAGTACTTTCGGATAATCAGGCAGTATCCGTTGGTACTCCTGTTACAGACACGCTTCATTTGATGAAAGATAGTCATACGGCCAAAGGACCTGACAGAGACAATCTAATAGCCGTTCAAACCCCACAGGGTTTTAATCGAATGATGCTCACGAGGGCATTCGCAATTGCCAACACACGTGAAATGACTGCGACTGATGAGGTTACTATGGTTCGAAATGCTATGAGTGTTGATTCAGTGATTGTCAAGGGTGAATCGATCAATGTTAAAATCACTCATCCACAGGATCTGGAAATCTATGCTTCACAATTGAAGGAGAGAGTCCGAATTATGGAAGAATCTTCAAAATCCAAAAAAATGCCTGTTAGTTCTCTATCATGGGGCGTACGTATAGGTGAGGGCTATGATGTTCATAGACTTGTATCGGGCAGAGACCTCATATTAGGCGGAGTTAAAGTTCCCTTTGACAAAGGACTCCAGGGGCATAGTGATGCGGATGTATTGACTCATGCAATATGTGATGCTCTACTCGGCGCAGCTTCTCTGGGTGACATAGGAGTTCATTTTCCGGATGACAGTTACATTTTCAAAGATATTTCAAGCCTGAAATTACTTGACCAGGTGTGCATGATTCTGGAGGGGAATGGTTTCAGACCTGTAAATGTAGATTCGACATTAATAATGGAAAAACCTCGTGTCGCTGATTATTTATATCTGATGCGGAGGAACATTGCAAAAAGATTAAAGCTTGAAGTCGAAAACGTCTCTGTCAAAGCTACTACCACTGAAGGGCTTGGGTTCGCTGGAACCGGAGAAGGAATTGCTGCGAAAGCAGTAGCTCTTGTGGGGAAGACTTAAATAGCCAGGGACAGCTTGCTCAGGGATGTCAGTACTCCGACACCGGACATTAAACAAAAAAATAAAACAAAGGATAAATAATGATAACAACAATAATGGAGCTCCTCTCAAAGTGCCCTTTTTGCATGACTGCCAAAACCAATGATGAAACAGGAGACATTTTTGACAAACAAATGAAGATGCCTTCAATTTGTAGTAGAAAGCATATGGGCATGCTTTGTATGCTTTCTATAATTGTACTTATCATTGCTGGATTCATGGCAAAACACCATATCGCGAATCATAGAAACGGCTCCCTGGATGAAGCCTGAGGGGTTCAGTACTATTCATAATCAGCGTTTCAGTGTAGATGGAATGTCGTGTGCAGCTTGTGTAAATGCTGTCGAGAAAACACTGAGCAGACTGGATGGAGTTGAAAAAGTTTCTGTTAATCTCGCAAATAAAAGCGCGGATATTAAATACCATCACGAGGCAATAGAGGCTTCTAAAATTGCAGAAATCCTGACAAAAATTGGATATCCCGCTGAACCTGTTGATAAAGATTCTATCCCACCTGATCTGCTAAAGCGACATTTCGCAGAATATGAACTTAATCGGAATAAATTTGTTTTCGCAGGAATCGCTTCCGTTTTTGTGATGTTACTTTCAATGACCGATGTTGTTGATGCGATCTATTCGAGATTGTTGTGTTTTGTTATAACTTCTTTTGTAATCTTTTTCCCGGGACGTCATTTCTTCTCAGGTGCATTCAAATTAGCTGTTCGACGAACAGCAGACATGAATACGTTGATTGCCATTGGAACCGGATCCGCATACGTGTTCAGTATAATCGGTACATTTATCCCGTTCGCAATCCCGTCTGAGGATGGTCTGCCAGCTGTATATTACGATACTTCAGTGATGATTATCGCATTGATACTGTTAGGACGAACCCTCGAAGCCCGAGCCAAAAGTCATGCTTCTGATGCTATCAGTGGTCTTATGAAACTTAGTCCAAAGACTGCTATTGTTTTAAAGGAAGGAAGAACACTTGATGTGTCGACTGACGATTTACAAACAGGTGACATTATCAGAGTCAGAGCAGGTGAAAGAATACCAACTGACGGGGAACTCACCGAAGGAAGTACATCTGTAGATGAATCAATGTTAACTGGAGAATCAATCCCGGTGATGAAACTCAAGGGAGATTACCTGTATGGTGGTACTTTAAACGGTTCCGGTTCATTCCTGATGCAGGCAACCAGAGTGGGTTCAGAAACAGCACTTGCTGGAATCATTCGGTTGGTTGAACAGGCACAGGGATCTAAAGCTCCAATTCAACGTCTCGCAGATAAGGTTGCAGCAGTATTTGTTCCGGTCGTTCTTGTAATCGCAATCATTACATTAACTGTGTGGTTGCTTGTCGGTCCCGAACCGGTGCTTTCTTATGCTCTAACTGCCTTTGTCTCTGTATTGATAATCGCCTGTCCCTGTGCAATGGGACTCGCTACACCTACTGCAATCATGGTCGGTTCGGGAACTGCAGCACGACAGGGCGTTGTTTTCAAGGGCGCAGAAATTCTCGAATCAAGTGGAAACATACATACATTACTTATTGATAAAACCGGTACAGTCACAACTGGAAAACCCTCCGTAACCAAAATTTTACCAATCCCCGGGATTTCCGAGATTGAGCTTTTGGCAATTGCAGCATGTGCGGAAGCCGGATCCGACCACCCGTTAGCTGCAGCTGTTTTTAGAAAAGCGAGTGAAATGGATCTGGATATCCCAAATGCGAAGGATTTCAATTCAAATTCCGGAAAGGGAATTGAAGCTGTGGTTGAAGGAAATTATGTAAGAGTCGGTTCACTCAATTGGCTGTTGGAAAGTGGTATCAAATTTAGTAAAAACACAATAGAAATCACTCAGCAACTTTCTGACCGTGGTGAAAGTATAGTTTTAGTTGCGCGAAACTCAGAATCTATCGGATGTATTGCTATTTCTGATACGGTTCGTGAAACTTCAAAGTCGGCTATTAAAGACCTCAAATCGATTGGAGTTGAAGTTGTTCTTCTCTCCGGGGATAAGCGTAACGTTGCCGAACAAATCGGAAAAGAGATTGGTATCGACAGGATTATTGCTGAAGTGCTGCCTTCGGGCAAGGTAGCGGAAGTTAAGAATCTGCAATCCGAAGCCAAAAACGTCGGCATGGTTGGCGATGGCATAAATGACGCTCCGGCTCTTGCTCAATCTAACGTCGGCTTTGCAATTGGAACCGGCAGCGATATCGCTCTTGAGGCTTCAGATGTAACTCTCGTCGGTTCCGAACTGACAGGTGTAACTTTTGCGATCCGTATGGCTCGTCAAACTGTTCGGGTTATCAAACAGAACCTGTTCTGGGCATTTGGATACAATAGTCTCGGGATTCCCATTGCCGCTGGAGTATTATATCCGCTGACCGGTGAACTTCTGTCACCCATGATAGCTGCAGCTGCAATGGCATTCAGTTCGGTATCGGTTGTGATCAATAGTCTAAGGTTACGTCGATTTCAGTAGATTAAATAAAGAAACTGGGAGGATGGACATTCTTGTCCGTCATGCAATTCAGGTGTAAGCGGACCTGAATGGCCGCACTCCCCTGCTTCAGCATCTAGTAACCTGCACAGTCAGTACATGTAATATTTAGTTTCATCTTTACTTCATACTTCAAATGCCTTGTTCCCATTTCATGAAATGGTTAGATTATTTTAAATGAGAATTTACACAACTTTTCAATCCGGAGAATTTCTGATATGGTCGGAGTAACTTACGTTGATTTATGGCGTCCTGCTGTTCGAAAAAGGGCGTTGACATACGACATCTCCTTAGTGATTGGTGCTTCACTATTAATAGCACTGTTAGCTCAAATTCGTTTTATTCTTCCTTTCAGCCCGGTACCTATCACAGGACAAACACTTGGGGTTTTGCTCATTGGTACAGTGCTCGGCAGCAAACGCGGCGCCATTGCAATGGGTGCCTACCTGCTGCAGGGCATCAGCGGATTGCCTGTTTTTGCAGGTGGTGGTCTCGGATTAGCTTATCTGTTGGGACCAACCGGTGGTTATCTGCTCGGTTTTATCCCCGCAGCGTTTGTATGTGGTTTATTAGCTGAAAAGGGCATGGACAGGCACATTGTAACAACACTGCTTGCCATGGTTGTTGGCACAGGCATCATCTTTGCCTGCGGTTTCGCCTGGTTATCAGCTTTTGTAGGTCCGGCAAAGGCTCTCGTAATGGGAGTTTACCCGTTTGTTATTGGAGCGGTTTTGAAAATAGGAATTGCCGGCTCTCTTTTACCAATGGCATGGAAGTTTGTTGGAAACAGGAAATAATCGTAGCCTGAGATTTAGAATTCCGGTGTTTCCATAACATAATCTCCCGGTTACATTTCTTAAATTCACAGCAGATGATGCAGATTCTCATCATACATTCCGAATTTGGTCAGGAACCTATCTGCGAAATCCGTTTCATTTGCTGTGAATTACCATATTAAACCAAAACACTTACGCATTAATCCTAACTTACCATCCACATCTGCCCCGAAAAATCTACCTTTTATTGCATTTGCTGAAAGTAAAAGGCATTTGCAAAGTCGCGATGAGTGAAGTTATAAACCAATCTGTTTGGAAAGGGTGCAATATTCGAGATTGTTTCACTGCATTCGCAATGAATGTACTCTCAAACATCGTTATATGTCCTTGCTGAAAGGTAAAATGTTTTTTGACGTTACATATCCCTTTAATATTTTTAAATTTCATGTCCCTTTCAATTCTTGCAGAAAAATATTAGGTTACTTTTCCGAAGCTTAACCGAATAAAATATCTCCGGGGGATATTCTATTCGGATTTTTCTGTCATATTCACATCTTTGGACGGAGGAAAAATGCGGAAAATCAGGTTTTCTAATTTCTTCTTAATCTTCACCCTTCTGGTTTTAGCCAGCCATCTCTTTGCTCAACCCGATGCACTATGGATTAGAAACTATGACAGCGGGGCATCAGAATTCTTTTTTGATGTTTATGCCGCGAGTGATAGTGGCTACATTGCTGTAGGCGCGACCGGGCAGGCTGTAAGTCTTGGCGGAACATGGATCATGGTTAAAACCGATTCCGAGGGGAATACAATCTGGTCGAATCAATATGGTGGAGGCGGAAATTATTGTTGGCCGCGGTCGGTCATCGAAGCTGATAACGGGGATTTCCTGGCTGCAGGAACAACAGGACGACAGGGACAGGTTGATATTATCAGGGTTAATTCCGAGGGTGAACAGCAGTGGCGCCGACAATATCTTAATGGTGATGCGCGAGCGATTATTGAACTCAAGAACGGAAACTTCCTCATATGCGGTGAAACGCAAATGCAGGGCTTTCTGCTGATGATCGACGGAGAGGGTGAAGAAACTTGGAACCGCATATATCCCATTGACGACCAGGTTGGGGCTTATGGTAGTTTTTCAAGCATGAGGGAGACTGAGAACCAGGTTGTTGTTGCGGGTGAGGGCAGGAGAATTGGAAACGAACCATGGCATATGTGGCTGGTGAAAGCTGATTTAGAGGAAGAGGGAGCTCTAATATGGGAAGAACATTATTTCATCGGAAATACTTGTACCTGTAATACGTTAATATCATGTGAAGGAGGATTTACATTATCCGGGACATCAGGTGGTCTTCATCTATATTTAGCGAAAATAAATGAAATCGGCGAAATAATATGGTCTCACATCTACGATAATCAAGTTGACGTTGAAACCGGATTCTGCCTCGCAAATCTTGAGGGTGGTGGATTTGGCATAGCCGGACGCGCACTCAATTCGAGGGATCGTATACAGATGCCTTTCGTGCTAAGGACTGATGAGAACGGTCTGGAATTAGGCCGTAGTTATCACGATCTCTCGGAAGTTGAAGGATTCTTCACAGGCGTTAACGGCTTCTATTCAATAGTAATAGGATTGGATAATTCCGCAGTTGCAGCCGGTACAGTCCACACCGGAGGCCAGAATTACGACGGTTTGATAATGAAATGGGAAGAAGACCACCCGGGGCCATTTTTCGTATCATGGACACCTGAGGATACATTGTTGACCTGCCTTTCTAATGACAGCATACAGTTCGCGGTCCATGCAAGGCATCAATGGCAGGAGCAGTTCGATAAACTTTGGTGGATTACTAACAGTGACACCTTATCGAGAGATACGACCGTAACAATAACTTTTGAGGAAATTGGTGAGTACGAGGTTAACTGTGAAATAAGAGATGAAGTAATCTCTGCGATTAAAACCTGGAACGTAACGGTCAGAGAATTTTACCTCACAGGTTTTCAACCGGACTCATCTGAAATCACCATTCGGAGAAATACCCAATTAGATTTTATCCTGGATATTGAGAGTATTGAAGGTCTCGACCTGAGTTACTTCTGGGAATTGACAGGGAGGCAGGAGGAAGAAATCGAAGGTGAAGACAGCGTAAACATAGATTTTGCGATGACAGGCGATCATGAACTTACAGCTGATGTATCCGCAGGTGAAACGGTTGAGCAAGTTTCCTGGGACATTCACGTCAGGTCATCGTTATGGTCATGGCAGCCAGTTGAACTCATATTGGAAGTGCCAAACGACACTTTGATAGATTTCGCTGTGTTCCCATTTAATGAGGAATCAGATTCGCTCCAGTACATCTGGAAACTGAATGGAGAGACTATATCCGATTCAAACGAGGAATCTCTTTCTTTCAGGGAGATTGGCGGGCATGAAGTTCAGGCCCTACTGTGGGATGGTGCAGATGTAGATTCGGTTTTATGGACAGTAACATCTTACGAAAGGAATGAAGTTAAGAGCCTTTCCCACAACGAGCTCCCAGAAAGAGTTGAGTTGTACGCTCCAGTTCCAAATCCATTTAACTCATCAACAAAAATTACCTTTAGCATTCCTCTCGCTCAACAGATAAATCTGACAATTTTTGATATCAAAGGAAGAAAAGTTGCAGACCTGATTTCAGAGCGTAAATTATCCGGAAAACGGGAAATTGTTCTGAACTCGGAAAGACTATCAACTGGGATATATTTTATCAGTCTGGCGTCTGCGAAAGAACACAAAACTCGAAAGCTTGTGTTGATTAAATAATTGTTTGGCCTGGAAGTGATCGCGTTACGGGATATCCAACTTAAAGTTTCTTGACTAAAATTATATTTGGCTCCATCCCGGAATCCTGTTCGTTTATTTCAAAATTCACTCCCGGTGAGATCTCTATCAATTGTTCGAATATCTCCCTGAAATCGATCCCGGTTGCTAAACGTGGCTGGCAGCGTTCAATTTTGATGGGGATCAAAGTCACCGCTTCCAATTGTCTATCCTTGAAGATGGTTGATAACAGAAAGGATTGGCTGCCGTCCAATCTGTCCTGGTCGAATACGAAATTTCCTAAACTGTAAAAGATGTACTTTCCCTGATATTTCTCGATGCTCTGGATTACGTGGGGGTGATGCCCCAATATCAGGTCGGCACCTGCATCGATTGAGCGATAGGCGTGTTCTTTCTGAATGTATGATGGATAAGGTGAATACTCACGTCCCCAATGAAAAGACACAATTGTAAAATCAACCTTATCTTCAATCTCCCTTACATTCTCAACTATACTGTCAATATCCGCAATTGCAGGAGCAGGTAAATCATGAGAATAAACGATCGATTCATGAGGCATAAGTACATGCGCAAAAAACGCAATCCGCATGCCTTTGATGGTTATTATTTGAGGTGCACCGGCAACGGTCTGATTCTCTCCAATGCCGACCGTATGCAAACCGTTTCCCTCTAAAATTGCTCTTGTGTTTAGTAACGCTTCCCTTCCGTAATCTATTGTGTGATTATTGGCCAAAGAAAAGATATCGAACCCGGAAAAGGTGAGCCCTTCGACATAAGAGGAGTCTCCGCGAAAAACAATTTTCTTGGTTAGTGGTTCACCCCAACTGGAAATGGGACACTCCAGATTGCAGAACGCGAGATCGTGAGAATTGATCAAATCTGATAACTGTTCAAATGGGTAATTAACTCCGTATCTGTCGATGTATTTTCTGACACCTCTGTCGAGTAGTACATCACCCGCCGCGCAGAACGTTACATCCAGATTTGCCGAATCCGGAACAGCCGACAGAAGAGTTAGAATTAGGGTGAACGTTATCAAATCGTTAGCATCCGCTGAAATATGTATACCGTGGTTTCGGCAATTTATGTAGAGGTTTATCCGACATAAATGGTTTTTGCCAGCTCGGTAGAGGTGGATTTTCTCCGGATTTGAGCATCTGCTGCCATTTTTCATCCGTCAGACGATCCCTTGCCTGATGTTTAAATTCGTAATATGAAAACACCGCACCTCGTGTTAATTTAAGATAATCACCAATTTGAATGATTACATAAATCTCATTAACAGCCCCTGGGCCGACTTCCAATACTTCATCTAAACTTGTGTGCACATCAGCAATAACTGCAACGTTCTTATCCACTTCACTTATTATTTCCCACCAATCACGGACATCCCCGTCAGTTAATACGGAAATGGTGAAGTTCTCGAGCAGACTCCCGAAAATTTCTATCTGAGCATATTCACGCCGCGTTAAAAGCTCACCCTTAAGTTCCTTTTCTGAAACAGTCAACAGGAAATTAATCAGCCTGCCAAATTCCTTGAATTTACTTGCCATCTTCGGACTTAAGAATCCTTTCTCTTCAAGCCCGGTATGTGTTGAAGTCACCAGTTCGCTTAATCGCTGGTAGAAAACGACATTCGGTTCAACATAACTTTTTGGTGGATCAGGAACCCATTCAGAGCCGTCTCCGCACTGTGCGGATGATTGTTTCCCATAGAGAATTACATCGTGTCTAAGCTCTGCCCAGCTCGCTAATGAAGTGGATAGACTCTTCAACTCCCAATTTGAATTGCGCATAAAGAACGGATACGGTTCCTCAAATGAACCGAGAAGAGGTTTCAAGCAATACATCCAGTTGTAATAGAGATTTTGTTTCCAATCTTTCGGTTTTAGTTGTTCATTTTCGTAAATTAGTTTATCGAGTTCACCCGGATAATCCAACCACGAATCACCCACTTTGTAGATATTAATCTGAAGGTCTTTTGCTCTTTCCGAGCCAATTGCTGCCATTACATCCAATCCAGAGGGAAATCTCCGCTCGGGATATTTGGTCAACCTCTGCATTACTTCAGAATCGGGAATATATCTTTGGCCCATAAATCTGAATTGGGGAGCCCACGGGAATCCGGCTAATTCATTCCTGATCCGCGTTTTCTCCGAAATTGAGTCTGCAATACGTTTCGCAATAACAAGTTTATCCAAATCTGCGAAATCATTATAAGATGGATTCTCACCGAACGTTTTCAGACTTACATAATTATAATCACCAGGACCCGGATCATCTGCCTTTCCAACATAGAATTCGGTAACCTCGTTCAGGTCATTCCAATATTCGATCAGTCTCCGATCTCCGACCTGGTGATCGTTCAGCTGTTTCGTGATTATCAAAGATTGAACCAGTGACAGATAATCGGCAGTGTAAAAACTGTTAAGCCCAAACCACATCATCGCGTAGAAATAATTGGTCAGTTTAGTACTGCGTGTGTAATGACCTCTCGGAATGAATTGCGAATAATCAATCAAACGTCCGGAGAGGTCAGGATTATCTGTATGGAATATCATTGACGATTGACGGGTATGCCGAATTTTGCATCGAAAAACTTCATCAAAGACTATTTCTTTTACCCTGGCATGTACTTCAGATGAATCTCCGGTCAGGAACATATAAGGAACAGAAAAGAACGCCAGATTTCTGAGTGTCGCATCACGGATTAATTTGTTGTTTGTTTCCTTATAAAGAATCTCTGACTGTTTCATCATCTCATGGGTTATTGTCAATACAATATCAAACATTTGATCTTCTTCTAAATTTCGCAGCATGAAATTATAAAATATATGATAAAGCTGCAATATGCTGTCGACCGTTATAAAACTTGGAATTCCAAGATAATCATTATTTTCGTAAAGGAAAAAGAACTGTTCGTATTTTGCCTGAGCAACAACAAATCCAGTATTAATGAGCTTTTCCCTATCACTTTCGGAGAACTTACCGAATTGCCTCAAATTGATAATGTTGTCGAAGTTGATTTTTGACTTACCCGCGACATTGATGAAGTTGTTTTTAAGGAGCTCAAGTTCTTTCTTGCGGATGATGCTGGCGTTTTCGATTTCAAACTTTGACAGGCAAGAATCATTATAGTTTAAATCAAGGTGATAATTTTGTTGTGAATGAAAGTATGTGTTTAATTCATGTGTTTTGAAAGGTCTGCCATGGGCAGCGAAAATAGCATTGCGCGCAAGATACAGTTGTTCGAGGTTTAATCCTTCTAAATCTTGTTCTGTTAGTAGCCTGTCCATGGGTAGTTCTTGTGAAAAACCACAGGAAAATATCAGGCTAACCAGGATTAGCATATACATTAGTGTTTTCATCATTTCTCCATGTTTAATTTCGCTTCATCCAGATTATTTATCTTAAGATCGTTAGCAATCTCCTTATATCCAAGAAACCCAAACCCATTCCATTGATAGGCGATTATTCTTTTCAGTTTATCGCGTTGTATTTCGAGCGAGATTAATTCATCAACTCCATCACCGGTAATATCTCTTATGGAAAAATCAATAAACGGCAGGGACAATCTTGATCCCAACCATTTGGGAAACAACTCCTCACCATCCCAATCATAAACAAATAGCCGATTTGCAGATACAGGATGGAATCGAGCCTTTTTCCAAACAGAAACGATAACGTCAGCTTTAGAATCTCCATCAACGTCACCTGTCCTAATCTTCCAGGGATTATAGCCTCTGTTTTGACCCAACCATGACCTTTTTATTTTACCATTTTCAATCGAGTAGATAGCAAGTCTTTCACCAAGAGTGGAGTCTTCTCTGCCTAAAATCAGAAACAATTCATTCCTCGGGCTATCAATACAATAATCTCGAACGATCAAGGGATGAGTATCAACTCTTTCTATGATTACACCATTTTCAACAATACTAATATGATGTGAGCCAGCTCCTGTAAGAAAAGTAGTAATTCGGTTTTCAGTTGAAAAACATAAACTACACATCATAGTAAGGAACAATACGCCCATAAAGAGTCTTGTCACATCTTTAGCGAAATGGATCATACTGATAATTATTCTCTTTTTTATTTAAATATAATTATTTAAATAATCTCACAAAATAGTCATGTAGTTTGATCCGAGCAGATTATTAGTAATGCTTGTGAGAATTAAATATAAAAAGCGCTGCCAGGTTCGGTCCTGACAACGCTTTTATTAAATCTTGCTTCTCTAAAGTGTTATTTCAGTAACATAACCTTTTGTGAAAATGTACCACTCGGTGTAGTCAATCTCGCATAATATGCACCTGCTGGTAGATTACCAGCTTGGAATGATGAAGTGAACTCTCCCGCGGGTTTACTTCCGGTGAAAAGTGACTTTATCTCCTGCCCGACTGGATTATATATACTCAATGTTACCTCAGAAGCAATTGGCAATCCATACTTCAAATTAACTGTGCTGTTGAAGGGATTTGGATAAGCTGTAATCAGCATTATACTTACAGGATTGGAATTCTCTGATCCCTTTACATTTAGAGCGTTCGAGAAGTCGTAAACACCCAGGTTCGTATAGTCAGCAACTATAGCATGTCTTCCATTGCTGACAACTCCTATTGCCTGACCGGGAGTATTGTAATACCCCGCTTCGTTCGGTTCAGATGGGTTGGAAATGTCGACGACGCGCAATCCTAATCTACTATCAGCTATCAGAAGGTGGTCTCCGGCAAATGCTATGTCCATGGCACGACCAGGGGTATCAATGTTTGCTACCTCGAATGGATCATTTGGATCAGAGACATCAATGACGAAAACACCCCTGTTTGTTGAAGCGTAATAGATAAGGTCGCCTCTCTTAGCCAAAGATTCAGCTCCCCCGTTCATTCGATCATAGTATTCAATTAATTGCGGTCGTTCAGGATTTGACACATCGACTATTGCTAAACCATGATGTTCTAAAGCCACGTACGCGACATCTCCTTCAACTATAACATCGACGCAGTAATTCCCAACGTTATCTCGACCCACGCGCTCCATCTGATCATGCTGTGATACGTCAAATATCCACAATCCGGCGTCACCGCAGGCTACGTAGGCAAGATCTTCTACTACCTCTACATTGTAGAAATACTCACCTGGGTAATTTGCCCTACCCACTTCAAAAGGATCTTCGGGATCTTCAATATTAACAACAGTAAGACCACCTCTTTCTTCTGCTATGTATACATAATCACCTTCAATGGCTACTCCACTGGCGTCACCTTGAGTGGGAATATTACTTACAACCCGTGGATTTTCTGGATCAAACATGTCAACTATCTGTAATCCTCCGTTCCAATTAGCAACATAAGCGTAATCATCTCGGACAACCACATCGAGTACAAAACCTTCTCGCTCGCGAGTATAAACCTCATCTATACCTTCATCATTATTGACCTGAAATACGTGAAGCCCACCATCTTCTTTCGGGTATCTTGTTGGCTCGCCAACGTAAAAATAGTCACCGGTAACTGCAATTGAATATGCATAATAATCAGTATCTATACCAGTTATCATCTCAATGTTTCCCGGATCGGTGATATCAAGGATTTCAATTCGATTAAAACTCGACACGTATGCCTGATTATCCTGAATCTGCACCGAAGACATCATTTCTAATCCCTGGTAAGTATCAAGGATCTCAGGAGATTCCGGATCGCTGATGTCAACAGCATATAACTCAGAACTGCCATTACAGAAGAGAACCTCATCCTGCAAGTCCACTTCATTTACTCCCATCGGGAGTCCAAGTGTAGACAGAACAGCCGGATTTTCCGGATCTGAGACATCCATAATCCCGAGATACCTCTTGCATGCTATATAGGCAAGATTGTCATTGATAACAACATCCGTCATGTAGTCAAATTCGTAATTCAAACCAGTTTCAAACGGTTGTTCCGGATTGCTGATATCGACAATGTTAAACGAATACTCACTGACATGGTATAAATAGTCACCGGACTGGGTGAGTCCATATGTCCAATTTATTGTTTCGTGAAAGCTGACTTCGATTGGATCGGCAGGATCACTGATGTCTATTGTATATACTCCGGGACCATCCGTTAAGTAAACCAGATTATCCTCAACGGCTAAATCGCGAGCCTGACCTCTTATGTGTGCGAATGATGCAAGTTCTTCCGGATTTGCAGGATCGGAGACATCAAGAATCTGTAATCCCGAAATTCCCGCTGCAATAAGACAGTAATCACCATAAAATTCGATATCATTAATCTGATCCCAGTGATTAAAAATCTGACTTACGCTTTGAACCTGTGAAAAGTCCTGTGCATTGAGAGTGGTGATGGTTAACAAGCTGATAAGCAGTACGAAATAGAATTTCAAGGTCTTCATGACTCCTCCTGTTTTTGTTTCAATCGGGTTTCAATATGAAACCTCTGAATATCTGACAAGTACCAAATGTTCTTTGACAAATATGTGCAATTTGCGTGCCACAACAGAAACTTTCGACAGAACTCATTTTTACTATTTGTATATAAAGGACTTGTACATTAACAGGCGCAACTATTCACAAGCATTAATTCGTGCATATTATGCGTTATGACTGAGCCAAAGGATATGAATTATTCATTATTTTTTAATCGTATATTAATTAATGAAACTTGATAAAGCGAAAAAAAATGTAAAAACTCACTTTTTTGCACACTAATTCTTTAAGACTCGGTATAAATTCTGTTTCGCATTAATTATTCAATCATGATCCATTAACTTACAATTCAATCAATCTGTTGATATTCGTAATATTTGTGACTATGATATAATAGATTTGACGAACAGCCCCTGACGTGTGGCCCGGGCTATTTATTGCCCGGGTTTCATTACGAGACAATTATGGTTCTGCTTAGATAGTCTCTTAATAGACTAACTAATGCAATTCAGTTAAGATACCTGGGCAACAAGTAGCCCAGGCCACACGACATTGGATATTAGGAAAACATAAAACTTAACATCGGATGATTTAATGAATGAATTTATAGATTTACGCAGTGATACTGTTACTCGACCCTCTGAAGCAATGCGCAAGGTTATGTTTGAAGCTGAAGTCGGGGATGATGTATTTGGAGATGACCCTACAATTAACCGATTCCAGAAATATGTCGCAGAGCTGCTCGGAAAAGAAGCTGCAATGTACATGCCTTCAGGTACTATGACCAACCAGGTCGCACTGGCGGTTCATACATCCCCAGGTGATGAAGTGTACTGCGAAGTCGGCTGCCATATCCGCAATTTTGAGGGTGGTGCACCTGCATATCTATCAGGTGTGATGCTGAACGCGATTCACGGAGCGCGCGGTGCTTATACGGTCGAAGACGTGGAACCGTTGCTCAGGCCTGCAGATAGCCACTTCCCACCGAGCAGGCTGGTCTGGATTGAAAACAGTGCAAATCGTGCAGGGGGGACAATTTTCCCGCAGGAAGAGGTGCTGAGACTGCGCAAATTTGCAACTGACCACGGACTGGGCTTGCATCTTGACGGAGCTCGTATCTGGAACGTTGCGGCTGCTACAGGAATAACTGAGCGCGAACTTGTCGAACCTTACGATTCCGTCAGTGTGTGTTTTTCAAAGGGTTTGGGCTGTCCGGTAGGATCGATTCTTGCCGGATCAAAAGACTTTATCGCAAAAGCGCACCGGATTCGGAAACGCCTCGGCGGTGGAATGCGTCAGGCAGGAATTCTCGCCGCAGCATGTTTGTATGCATTAGACAACAATCGTCAACTGCTCCCCGAGAGCAACCGGCATGCACATATGCTTGCTGAAGCAATAGCAGAGCTACCCAATTTAGATATAGACCTTGAATCCATTCAAACGAATATTATTATATTTGATGCACTGAAAATAGGAATGGATGGTGCGGCAGTAACAGCTAAAATGAAGGAAGAGGGAGTCCTTGTAACCGGTTTCGGACCAAAGGTCAGAATGGTAACTCATCTTGATGTAGACGAAAACGATATAAGTAATGCAATAGCAGTTATAAGAAAAATCTTCGGATAACTTATGGGAAAATCGAGAAGGCACTTACGCGATTATGAAGTAGGTGAAACCTTCACAGGATTCTTCGTCCTGCGAAGTCGTGAATTGCGGACGAGGCGAGACGGAGCTCCGTACCTCGTAATGGAATTTGGCGACTGCAGCGGTCGTATGTTCGGCAATATCTGGGACGATGCCGAACGACTATATCAAGACTTTGTAACGGGCTGTATCGTAAAGATGCAGGCGACAATTGAATCCTACAGGGGCACCAAACAAGTTTCGGTCAAGCGGATTCGCAATCTCGTCCCCGAGGACGAGATTGACAGCAGCGACTTTATTGAAGCAACTACAATTGATGTTGATCAGGCATATTCCAGATTGTGTAGAATCGTAACTGGTTTTAACAATGAACATTTAATTAAACTACTAAAAACCTTCTTCGATGACCCAGACTTCGAGAAATCCTTTAAGACCGCCCCAGGCGGAAAACTCTGGCATCACAACCGAATCGGCGGATTGATCGAACACACAATGGCAGTTATCAGGCTCTGTCGGATGATGTCACGTTACTACCCTGAAGTAGATGGTGAATTACTCATTTCCGGAGCAATCCTCCACGATATCGGCAAAATCGAGGAATATAAATACGAAACCTCAATAGACTATACTGAGCGTGGTCGTCTTGTCGGTCATATCACACTTGGCGCAAACTGGGTGAGGGATCGAGCAGCAACATTTGAGGATTTCCCACAGGAAACACTCGACCGCCTGATCCATCTGATACTCTCCCATCAGGGCGAGCTCGAACACGGTTCCCCGGTGCAGCCATCAACCCGTGAAGCCTTCCTGCTCCATTTTGCAGACTTGATTGACTCAAAAATGGACGCTCTTAGCCGCATTCGTCGGAAGATTCCGGACGATGAGAAGTGGACATTTGTTAAATTGCTGCAGCGGTATATTGATGTAGGGGAGCCGAGGTCATAGAGGGCAAACCGGCTGTCTCTCCGGCTTTACGCCGGAGTCCAGAGAAGCATCTATGACGAGAATGTTTTATTAAGCTTTAACTATCCACCAAACCAGTTGTAGGGGTAATTTATGAATTACTCTTACGGACGACTCTTTACATTCCAAGAGGAATTTGATAAATTGTAGTTAATACACATTAAATTTATACTCGTTCACTTCAACACGGTAAAGCAACACAACACTAAAATATCGCATCACCGGTACTCGCGAGAAAACGTATTTTCAGCAGCGCATGGTAAAAAGGAGATCTCAACATGAAAAGGGCGACTCAAACACTTCTATTTATCCTATTAACAACATCAGTAACTTTCGCAGAACTCCCCCTCGAAGAACTCTGGACTGTCGAACTGGATTCGGCAACAGCCATAGGCAATGCCTGGACTGACGAGGATGGTAATTCAAATATCTTAGTTGGAGATAGTCGGCGTGCTCATCTTATTTCCAACGGTGAAATAATTTGGAGTTGTGACTCTCTGATAGGAGATGTGACTGCTCTAGCATGGATTCCATATTCGGATGGTGAACAGATTGTTGTTGCAGCATCGGAACCAATACCTGGCCCGGACGATGGAGGATGGGAAGAAACTCGTTATGGATACCTTTACAGATTCGGTGGTGATGAGTTTGAACGACTTTCTGAACTTCAACTACTTGAATATTGGTACAATATTGATCTAATTACTGATGCCCGAAATGTTACAAAACTCGCAATTCTACCGGGAATGATACAGGCAGATGAGCATCCTGTTTTAGCTGCGTGGGAAACTTCAAGTTGGGCATTCTTTGGAGGTGATGATCTCGCTGGATATATAGGTGTAATTTCAGATGATTCGTTTGAGTACACTTTTAATGGATATCCCGTTGAAATGGAAGTTTTTCAAGACTTTGACGACCGTAGTAAGATTGCTTTGGGTTGGCATAGATGGTATGACCAAGACGATGGTAATTATGGAGAATACACGAGTGATGTAACTCTATTTGATGCTGATCTTTCTGCTGTTAATTCTGTTGAACTCGCTGAACATACATTTTTTGCAATCCAGGGTCCGTGGAGCCCTCCTGATCGTCGTCCCGAATTATTAGGAATGACAACGGTTCAATCGGACGATCAAACCTCTCTTTATGCAGCATATTCAGACACTTCTCACGCCTTCCTCTGTGAACTGAGCATACCCGATCTTGAGGTTATTCAAACCCGGTCACTTCCCAACGATTGGCAGAGAGGTCAAATGCTGAGTTTCCAATGGGAGGGGGACGACACGGATTTAACAAACCTCCTGCTAATAGATTCCGGAGGCAATGTCCTGGTTTTCGATGCAGAAACATTAACCCAAATCGAGAACGGTGCATTGCCACGACATTATGTCAGATCGATAAAGACAGATTTTGGCACCGATGGCAATTACGAACTACTGACACTTACCCGCAACAGGTTAATTTGTTACGGAATTTCACCTCTTGCAACACCACCTGACAATTTCATCCCTCATCCCTCATCCTTCACCCTTTCAGAGCCTTATCCTAATCCATTTAACTCGCATGCCAATATTACATATCAGGTTCCGGAAGCTGGTAATGTAAGTATTTACCTGTACGATTTAAAAGGGCAGTTGGTTGCCGAGTTGCTGAATGAGAATCAAACTCCCGGTCAATACTCCGTGATGTTTGAAGCAAAGGATTTATGTTCAGGAGTGTATCTGATCAGGATGACAAATAGGAAGGCGATAGTGAGTCGAAAGGTTGTTTTATTGCGGTAAACTGAGGACTTAAGGTGTAATTTATAACAGGTTTCAGCATATTAGGAATAATCTTATTGCATAAAATAGTATTTCCAATTACTTTATAGAGTTAGTTATATCAAATCATGTTTACATTCAATCCCATTCACTTGAAGGAGGCAAGGATGAGGGTCTTTCTAAGTTTAACCATTCTATTCCTATCTGTACTAATCTGTGGATGTGCAGGTACCATTCCGCAGGCTTCTATGGTAAATGAAGAGTACATTGCAAATGCCGATCAGTTTGAGGTAATCGGTGATGTTATAGGTATGTCTGAAGTTACAAATCTATTTGGATTGATATTCTGGGGAGATCGTGGTTACCAGAGAGCTTATCAAAGTGCTTTAAAACAAGCCCAGGATTTGGGTGCCGAAGGGCTTATCTGCGTTTACAGCGATGTTACTTACTTTTCTTTCCTTGGTATTTATAATTTAAGTGTTACCTATGTCTTTGCAAAGGCATACAAACGAAAAGAATGATTAGGTAAGTATAGTAGCGCAGGCGTCCCTGCCTGCGTGATAGATATTTAATCGCCTGCGAGCTCGAATATTTAGATATTGCAGTCGTAGCCCGGCCTTCTCCGAAGCCGGATTTCATTCAACCCCAAAAAACGCCGGGTTCGGAGAACACCGGGCTACATTAGAAAAAGGAAAACCATGAAAGATAGAGTAGTTTCAATTTGCATTTATCTATTCATTCTCGTTTGTTTGACATCCTGCACTGAAAAATCCACCTCATCACCCGAGGTAAATCCGGAACAGGAAATCGCTGATGAAGTTGCTAAAACTATTATTTCAATCTTCAATGGTTCGATGATGTATCATCAGGATTATGGTGAGGATCCGCCCGATGTTTCTGAATTAATTACATTAGAGTATCTAACCGTCGACGAAATGCTGATTAGTCAATGGGATTTCAGTTTTGACCGTGTGAATCCACTCACAGGGATAACTGCTGAATCGAAAATTGAAATGCCTTATGGGGAAGGTAGGGTTATCAAATTATGTTGTCAGACAGGTAAATTCTCCGGTTGGTTCAGTGATTGTCCAAAACCAGAAACAGATTTTGCGGGTGAAGCTCATCGCTCAATCAAAGCCTTGCATAATGCAATCCTGATGTACCGTCAGGATTATAGTGAAGATCCCTTGGAGATTGAAAGGGACTTATTAGACCTGGAGTATCTCGAAATTGTCGAATGGGTGTTGAATGAATGGGAGTTTTCATTCGAGGGCTCTGATTCAATAACCGGAATTAGAGCTATCTCGACTCCACTGATGGATTATGGGGAGGGGAAGGAAATTACGTTCAGCCTTCAAACAGGCAGATTTTCGGGTTGGTTCAGTGATAATGCAAAGACTGAAAAAGACTTTTCAGATGAAGCTAAGCTTGCGATCACAATGCTTCACAACACTCTTTACAGGTACGTTATAAATAATGGCAAGAATCCGGAAGGAGGTGTTGAAGAGATATTGGAACTCACCCAACACCGGATGTCAGAATGGGTGCTTAAAGAATGGGATTTTTCATTTACAGGTACAGATTCAATTACCGGAATTAATGCAGTCTCGACGGATGTAATGGGATATGGGGAAGGCAAAATCATACAATATAATCTAACTTCATTGGAATTCCCCGGGGAATTCTCCGGTTGGATTTTCGATGATATACCATTAGAATTATTGGTCGCCATTTATGTCCAATATATACAAGGTGCTCGGAGAGACGATTGAATAAAAACCGAGATTTGATATTGATGCTGGGAGCGGAATGAGCCCTAATCCGCGCTGTCACACGCCCTCGTGTGACAGTTTCGTAGGGCGGAAACTTTTTCCGCCGAACTAAATGTAGCCCGGTCTTCTCCGAAGCCGGGATTCCATAACACAATTCAATCCCCGGGATGCGGTCGCGCCCGGGCTACGACGTTTCTCTTTTACAAAACATCATTTGCATATCTCCCCTTCATATATTAAGTTACTACTAAGCACACAATTATTTCAGAAAAGACAGGTGATTAATGTGAATCAGAGAAAGGCAACTTCATTAAATGGAATACAATCGTCTTCGCGAGGAGCGAAGAGACGAAGCGATCTGTTTATTGATGCACGTTTTGAGAGATTGCTTCGTTTCGCTTACAAAAACGCGATTTTGACGATCTTTCCAATCCTGCTTATCCTGTTCTTCTGTATAAATCCCATCCACGCAGAGATCATCGAAGAATCCGGATCATTGCTTGAGTTCTTCGCCGGCAACGAAGACGGGTGTGCTTATGACAACTGGGTCAGTCATATTTCTGAAGGGATTGCTCGTGCCGGGTATAATGATTACGGACCGGAAACGCTGGACCGACAATTGAATGGATTTGGTACCTATAGCATTATTGACAGCCTTGAAAATCCGGATTTATATCTGACTGCCTGGTACCAGATAATTGCTAATGTCGTGGCTGGTAATCTGAGAACTGCTGAAGAAATCCTCGACACTTCCGTTGTGGATAACGTTTATAATATCGTGTTGCTCGAGGATGGTGAAAATAGCTATGTTATTTTGCGAGAACATATAAACTACAGATATTTTGATGATAATGGAACAGAGGGAGTAGAGGATGATGTCCGCGGCTCGTTCGATTTTGGCTGGGGACTCTACGTTTTTAACCTCCAACCTGAAACTCCAAACATCATTATTGAGATACCCCACCCTTGTGATGACTTCATCACACCACACATCGGCATAGATGCTTTCCTGCAATTTGGCGCATTTGCGATGTTTGTTTCCGGTGCCGGGCGTGAAGTAAGGTGGACAGAGGTCGGTGATTACCACAACGGAGCTACCCTCTCCGATCCAACCAGGAACGCGCGAACTCTGTTTCATGAAGCTCATAAGGTTGTTGTGGATTCAGTAGAAGATGAATATATCCTGCAGATTCACAGTTACGACTCCGGAGTGAGGAATCTGAAACCGAACCTGTTATCAACCTATCCGGATAATTTCCCGAATGCCCCTTTGAATGATTCTGAAACTCACTTTGACTTATTACATCTCACCCCGAAATATCCGATTTTATCGAACACTATTGGCGGGGCAGATCATGATACGGTTCGCATCGATGATTATTACGCGATATGGAATTCAGGTGACAGCATTTTTTACAATCAGCAGTATTTCATTACGAGCAGGATGACCAACCTGCAGGGTTGGGATTCTCCTCAAAGACACTATTCTTTGGCCGACCGGAACGTACGATTAGATACTGAAAACTGGCTGCACATCGAACATGACGAACTGCCGAATGTGATTAATCAGGATGTGCATGATTTTTATACTGCCGATGGAGTTCCTACCTATGCGACATACCGGAATGCTGTTGACTTTTATCGTCCCATGTATGCCGCGATATACGATTACTATCATACCCGGCGCTGGTATGAGGTCCCGGAAGATTTTCAGACTATTCAGGAAGGGATCAACACCGTTTACGGCGGGGACACAATTATCGTACATCCCGGTGAGTATGTCGAGAATCTCAATTTTAACGGTAAAAATCTGGTTATTGCCAGCGAATTTCTCTACACGAAAGATCCCGCTTATATCGATGCGACAATTATCGATGGTGGTAGAAATGGTAGTGTAATAACATTTGCTACTAAGGAAAATTATCGTGCTCAATTGACGGGTTTCACCATCCGAAACGGACAGAGCAGGGATGGTGGTGGACTATTCTGCAGTGGTTCTAATCCAAGTATTGACCATTGCTTAATCACATCTAATAGTGCAGATGTTAATGGCGGTGCTGTTTTCAGTGAATCCGGCGGGATCAATCTCACCAACTGTACGTTAACCGGAAACACTTCAGACGAAGGTGGTGGAGCCCTATTCTGCTGGGATAAATCGATTATAAATCTGACCAATTCTATTTTATGGAATAATTCTCCCCAGGAAATCTATGTACTCGGCAGAGGAGATCGTGATACATTACGGTTCAATCATTGCGACATGCGGGGAGGAGAAGAGGGGATAGTGCACCGCGAACATGCTATCGTTAACTGGGATGATGGCAGTATTGCAGAATCTCCGCTATTCAGCAATGCTGAAGCCGGTAATTTCCATCTTCTTGCCAACAGCCCCTGCATAGACACAGGAGATCCAAATTCCTCCCTCGATCCCGATAGCAGTCGAGGCGATATGGGTGCTTTCTCATTTTTCCATCGAAACCTGATTGTATCACCCTGGGTACTTGAGTTTGGGAATATTGATATTGGAGCAATTGACAGCTTATCGGTTCTGATATCCAATCGCGGGGAGAATTCGATCACTCTGACCAACCTTGAAATCACCCCCGAAAATGCCCCATTCAGTATATTGAATGATTATAATAACGTTGAAATCGAGCCCGGAGGGGATCAGGTTGTATGGGTGACCTTTGAACGTATCGCAGAAGGAGCCTTTGACGCTGTCCTACGTATCGAATCCGACGAAGAGGGCGAGGATGCGCTCAATGTGATTTTACATGGTGGTCAATTAGACGTTGAACCGGATGAGGACATTCAACCCCGTGATTTCAAAATCATCAGCTTTTACCCTAATCCGTTTAACTCGACCGGTATGCTGGTTTATTATCTCCCCGGGATATCCGAAGTTGACATTTCACTGTTCAATGTTAACGGTCGAACGGTTGCCAATTTGCTAAACCGGGTACAGTTTGAAGGAGTTCATTCCCTGTCAATCAACGCAAATAATCTCCCAACAGGATTGTACTTTGCTCAGGTCAGAGCAGGTGATTCAGTGCAGATGAAGAAGATTCTGGTTTACCGGTAGGGGTTGAATATTTTCAACCCTTACGATGGCTCTACAGGTAGGGGTTGAATATCTTCAACCCTCTCATATATAATATGATAATCCAAACCGGGTGGCAATAGGGTTGAAAATATTCAACCCCTACGGTTTACCGACATCCCTTCAGTTAGGGATGCCGGTAAAGATATTATAACTACTTCACTAAAATCAATTTCTGATTTGAATTGAACTCCGGTCTTTCCGTACTCCTTCCGAACACATCCAAATCCAACACATAAGAACCTGACGGCATATCCGATCCATCCCAACTCAGAGCCTGGTTACCGGGATTATAGATCTGCCGATGGTTGTATACTTCCCGTCCGAGCCAGTCCGTAATTGTGACATGAACTTCAGACTGAACTGCCAATGAGAAAGAGTACCTGGTTTTTCCATTAAACGGATTTGGATACGCAGGATATAGAGCAAATTCTGTGGGGGACTTTTCGGGTTTAAAAGGAATACCGTTATACTCACCATAGCACCCGATTGTCAGGTCGTAATAATCTGCTATATAACAAATTCCATTTTCGACAACGGTATTAACCACGCGACCCGGAGTATTGAGCCATCCCATTTCCTCATAGATTCCATTCTCTGAAATATCTGTAATTTTCAATCCGCCATCAGAATCACAAATGTATAAAAGAGTGTCGTCAATTGCCACATTGACAGCCCATTCTCGAGTCTGAATGGTTGCTTCTCTTTCGATACGTCCGGGATCTGATACATCGAGAACAATAACTCCGTTATCACCATCGGAAACATAAACACGACTCTGGTCAGAATCAAGCCCATATCCAAATTCAAAACCATCATATTCACTCAATATTTCCGGATTCTCGGGATCAATAATATCAATCACATAGAGTATATCATTATCGCCTCCGATCGCATAAAGGTAATCTCCGAACAAGCTGGTGTATCTATATCCCATATTGTCTATCCGGCTCAATAACATGGGTTCTTCGGGTACGGAAATATCCCATAATTCTATATCTGAGTTATATCCGTTCAGCGACATGATTTCACCATAGACATCCATGTCGGGGAAAGATGCATCTATTAGTTGTTCACCTATAAGTTCGGGACTCTCGGGATTATCAAGACTCCAGATTTTCAGCAAGTTTTCATCCGATCCCAGCACCGCTGATGAAGAGAAAAGTATTTCACCATTATAAGCCAGGACTCTTGAACAATGGGTTGTATCCGCCGGATTCATTATTTCAGGATTGATTGGATCTGTTGCATCTATAACCATTAAGCCTTCATTATATCGCGGCAGGTAAACGTAACCATTGGCAACAGCCATTTTATATACTGTTGGTGAGAGTAAATCGTGCCTTGCTAAACGTTCCGGCTCCTCCGGATTTTCAAAATTATAGAGCGCCAGACCATCATAATATCCCGCTATTAAAGCACGATCTTCGTCAATAAAGTGAACATTTCCCCAGTTGTAGAAAGTCGTGTCATCTGCAAAAACTTCCTGAGGCTGCGTCGGCTCAGTTATGTCCATGATTTTCAGAGCACCACCACTTTCACTTACAAAGATGAAATTGTCTTTGACGTTCACACAGTGAATCCACTTGTCGGAACGAATCATCCGCAACCTCGAAGGCCGGGGGGTATTCCTTATGCCGTGAATCGCATATCCATTGCTGGTTGACGTGAACAGCAGGTCTCCGGCTGCAAGAATATCATCTACTCTTCCACTGGCTGAACCCGAACCATGCGCTATGAAACGACCAACATCACGGAGATCGACAACTAAAAAGCCCTCTCTGACATAATCACCAATAATGGCTAAAGAATCCTTAAAAGTAATGGCACATGGTAATTGGCAGGTCGGGTATGTTCCGAGATGTCGTGGCGATGAAGGATCTTCAATATCGAAAATCTCAACTCCTCTGTTCCAAGCGCATACATAGAGCCTGTTTTCGTGAACTTTGACATCCTCGAACAGGTTCAAATCGGGAGGATTTTCCGGGAATGTCCAGATTTTTGAGATATTCTCGGGGTCCCTGGCATCATAACAGTAAACACCTCTGATCCAGTCCGTCAGATAAACATAACCGTCCTTAACCGCAATTTCTTCTGAATTCTCAAGCGAAGGAGCTCTGCCAATAACAACCGGATTTTCCGGATCAGAAATATCAATAACTTCAAAACCATAATATGAAGTAGCATAAAGTCGATTCCCTTCAATTTCTATTTCCTGGTAATACCCGGTCTGGAGTATCTCCGATAGTCTCTCGACGTTCTCTCCCAACTCTGCGAATGATGGCGTTGAAACTAACATAACCATTACCACCAGAAGTGTAATACCCCTCATGACATCCTCCCTTGCGATTTTGTTTCAGTAAGTAATGCCAACAATCAAATCACCTGTAACATAATAACTCGAAGCCGGGGAGTTGTCAAGGAGTTGTTAAGCAGCGTGGGTCGGATTTTTAATCCGACAAAAAATGTCATTATACTTTCCGTCGGCATAAGATGCCGACCTACGAGTATTTCGAGTATAACTTATCAATATATACGTCTAATATGTTGATAATATACAACATTATTTGACAAAAGTCAAGTTTCATCAAAGAACACAGCAAAAAACAGGTGATACCCTAAATTATCGTCACATCGTCACACTTTTGGCGGAAAGCGTTTGTGGGTGGGGGATT
>CAYLYZ010000009.1:0-18727 GCA_964387885.1 uncultured bacterium
CAAGAGATTTGTATATTAAAAAATCTATGGAAACTGAGACTTCTGCAAAAACCTCGGTAGTTTCCATTATTATCCCTGTCATACAGCGCTATAATATGATCGTCCTGTGCTGATACCAGCAGCTCTGGTTCAGGATCGTTATCGAGGTTTTTGGCAGTGACCGAGGTAGTTCCCCAGATTCTGTCATCAATTACGTCCTTTTCAAATGTTCCATCATCATCCTGCAGCCATATTGCAAAATCCCTGTCAGCGAGTGCACCACCAATAATGTCCAGTTTTCCATTGAGATCACAATCCTCAACATAGATACAATATCCGCCTCTGAAAACATGGTCGATTATGTGGAAAGTGAAATTTCTGTCACCTGTGTTTTCCCACCAGGCTACCTGGTTGGCATGACCTGAAACGCCGATAATGTCATTACGCCCGTTTCCGTTCATATCCGCAATAGAAATATCGTAAGCATGATTCCAGTTGTCGATAAGAACGGAATCGGAGAAGCTTCCATCTCGATTGATCCACCAGATTAGTATAGTATGTTCTTGAGGAAGAGTCAGCAGTATGTCGTTATAATTGTCACCATCGATATCGTCAGCATAAATTGTCCAGCATCCCTGATGATCGCTCAGGATATTGTTTTCTTCGGAAAAGTTTTCAAATCCATCGAACTCCCACCAGCTCAATTTTCCTCCGGTATTCGCAGCTCCGATTACATCGAGGTGCCCATCGCTGTTCAAGTCCGATGGGAAAACACTCCTCGCATGGTGAAAATCATCAGTAATAATATGCTTTTGGAGGTTTAGTTCGTAGGGGGGATCATAAACCGGATCTGGACCTGTCTTAACCAGCCAGCAATCCCAGTCTCCGGCACCGAAAGAGCGTGTACCGCCTAACAATGCAAATCCATCGTCAGACGTTATAAAAGATGAAATACAATTATCAATCCCTCTTCCACCAAATGTTTTCGACCAGATGTAATTACCAACTTCATCAGTGCGAACTAACCAGAAATCAAAATCGTTGTTGCCGAATGAATTTGAGCGACCACCTAAACTATACCCGCCATCGGGTGTACGATTAATCGAAGTCACCCATTCGTCATTGCCTGCACCACCATAGGTTTGTGACCAGAGCAGATCACCATTTCCGTCAGTGACAACCAACCAGAAATCAGTATCACCAGCATCATTGGAGGGAGTCTCACCCGCCAGCGCAAATCCGCCATTATCAGTCTGAATCATGGAATAACAAAGGTCTCTTCCTCGACCTCCGTAGGTTTGTGACCAAATACAATTTCCATCCTCATCTGTCCGAATAAGCCAGAAGTCAGCTGATCCCATCCCGGATGAATAAGTATAACCAGCCAGGACAAAATCGCCATCGAAAGTTTGAACTATGTCATAGCAGAAATCATCAAGTTCTCCCCCGTAGGTGCGATCCCACAGCCTGTGACCATTTTCGTCGGTTCGGATAAGCCAGAAGTCTCCGTTCCCGGCACCATAGGAATTGGTTACGCCTGCGAGGATAAAACCACCATCTTCCAGCTCAAGGACATCAAAGCCCCAATCCCTTTGTGCTTCTCCGTATGAACGAGTCCACAATGTATCTCCTCTTTCGTCTGTCCGGACCAGCCAAAAATCAGCCTCTCTTTCTTCGGGTGGTACACAATGTCCTAAGATGGCAAATCCACCGTCTTCGGTTTGTATCAGATCACCCGGAATATCATGCGACCTTCCGCCATAAAATTGCTCCCACAATGAGTTACCACCTGCGTCTGTCCTGATCAGCCATAAGTCGCTCATTCCGGGTCCATAAGACCATGTATAACCAGCAAGTAGAAACCCGTCATCTTCAGTTTGAACTAAAAAGCTGCCACCATCATTGCCGAGACCTCCAAATGTTTGCGACCATAAAGAATCTGGTTGTGCATTAATAGTTGTACCCGCTGTCAAAAATATGCAGATACTGACGATTGAAAGAAGGATCTTCTTCATGACGTTCTTCCTCTATCTAATTAAAATTACTTTTCTCGTAAACACATACTCTGCTGTCTTTAAATGAATTAAATACAATCCTGATGGCAGGTCGGTTGCATTCAGGATGGACGTGTGAACACCTGCCCGTGCGTTGCCTTTAACCAGCGTCTTGATCTCACACCCGGTTTGATCGAAAAGCTTAATAGAAACCTGTGATGCAACTGGTAGACCAAAGGTAATCCGGGTTGTTGAGTTAAAGGGATTTGGGTAGACGCTGGACAAGAAGAATTCCTTAGGAACTGTTACATCAGTCGACACAATAACGACGATGAATGAGTCAGCCGAATAAGTAAGATTCTGACCAGTTAGAATGGATTCGATTACCAAATCTGTTCCAATTTCCTTTTCAACTTTCAACAGCTTCAGATTAAAAGCTTCTCCCTTTTGCAAACCTTCCATTTCCTCTGTCTGAGTTTCATCTCCCCACACTGCCAGACCACATCTTCCATCAGAGTCGATTGTCCCGACTCCAACTAACAATCCATCCGAACTAAACGCTCCAATTTGGTCACCAGCCTTAGTTTCGATGCCGCTTACCAATGTCACAAGAACACTCATATTTTCCCCTGTATTTCCCCCCCTGCGAAGTAGGGATTGAGACTGATCTCCCCCCCTGGTTTCCAGGGGGGGGTAGGGGGGGGTGTTGTGTGTCAGGTGAGGGCACCTGACACCACTAAATTCTTGAGGACAACTGAGACCTCTATTTTCTTGAGGACAACCAACACCACGGATCTGTTCCTGTATTGGAGGATAATTCAAAACCACCTCAGCATCAACCCTGACCTGATACCCCTGTGTTTCCCGCCACGGTGGCATATTTGAGAATTCCCAATCGGGAGACATAAACCTCCCATAGTTATCTTTAGCTATTATTACATTTTCAATAATAGGAGAAAGCACATAAAAATCGGGAGCTCCCGAGTCGAGTTCGAAGGGAGGGTAATAGGCAATGATATTCCAGCCTTCCTCAAGTTGGATATCCGTATCCGCAGGAATCCGGACACCTGAATATATTGCCTCCGCTCCCTCCTCCATCTTGACCTGATAACCTTCAGTCAGGTTCCAGTAAGGGATATTATTGAAACCAAATCCCGGTGCATAGAAACGCCCACTTTCATTTTTCATCAGCAATACACGATGCAAATCGTCATCAATGCGTAGTTGATCGAGCATCAGCACTACATCCGGACCACGATTTTCTCCCCGACGGTAGTATTCTTCAGGTGGGATGATATTTATCGAGACCATATTCCAACCCGGTTCGAATGGTACTCTCAACTCATCAATACTCGCTCCAGTTAGTTCGACAGTCAATTCTTCATTTTCCGGATCATTGGATATAATTGTCAGTGTTCCGACAAAATCACGAGCTTCTTCAGGAGTAAAAACCACTTGAATATCGCTACTCTCACCTGGATCAATCAATAGCTCATCTTCAAAGTCTGTATTGAAGCAATCACCTTCTACATCTATGTTTGCGATGCTAAGTATGGCTCGGCCAAGATTGTTGATTGTTAAAGTTCTTTCTGTTATTTCACCGATGGGAATTCTGCCGAAATTAAATCTTTCTGGATCTAAGCTTATAACCGGGACTGCATCCAAAAACGCTGAGACATCAAGAATGCAAAGACCTTGAATATCAGCAACAAATGCAAGGTCACCACTTACGGTTATGCCCCAAGCGGAACCACGTGTGTCAAAGCTCCCAACCTCAATAGGATTTTCAGGATTTGTTACATCAATTACGCATATCCCTGCATCACGATTTGCCAGAAACACAAAGCCATCTTTATACTCGATGCCATAAGCCAGTCCCGGAGGATCATAATCACCGATATCTACTCTTTCAGGATTTTCAGGATCACCTATGTCAACTATTTGTAGGTTTCCTCTATCCCGGTTTGCGACATAGGCAAAATCACCATTTACAGTTACTTTTTTGGGGTATGATAAATTGCAGGAACCAATTTCAATTGGTTCTTGCGGATTGGATATGTCAACTATCCTGAGATTCCCTGTTGAGGCTAAGTAAGCAATGTTTTCTTGGACTGTTATACCGTTTCCATGACCAGGATCTAAAGAACCCGCAAGTTGTGGATGTTCCGGATCTGAAACATCAATAATCCGCAGAATATCTCCATATTCAACAATTATGTCCTGATTATCGGTAAGGGCGACATCCCAAATACGTCCTCCTGAGTTCCTGCGTCCAACTGCTCGAGGATTTTCCGGATTGGAAATATCAATAATTGATGTTCCTGCCTGGTCAACCGCTACATAAGCAAAGTCTTCTCGGATACAGATACTCATCGCACAATCGGGTGTTCCAACACTACCTATTTCAACTGGTCTTTCCGGATCAGACATATCAAATACGTGCAACCCATTGACTCCGGCAATTACAAATGCTAAATTTCCCTTCACCTCTACATCATAGGTCACACCACCGGGATGAGCGTATGCAATTTGTTGGATTTCTCCAAGTCCGGCTCCAAATAGTGGGATCAAAATCTCTTCTTGGTTCGGGGCGTTGGAAATAATGGTTAACGAACCCTCACGCATTCTGATTATTTCAGGCGTAAAAGTTACCCTGATACCGTGATTGCTGTTTGCAGCGATAACGATTTCATCTTCGAAATCGGTGCTGAAATCATCTCCCTCAACAACGATATCGCGAATTATCAGATCAGTATGTCCTTCGTTTGTTATGGTTAAGGTTCTGGATATGGAGTTATTCAATATCACGGCTTCGAAATTCAGCTCCTCGTCTGAAATTTCAATTGAAGGTGTCAAAGAAATAATTCGCATTCCGCTCTCTCCATCGGCGAGATAAATCAGTCCATCTGAAACCGCGACTTCATAACATGTCCCGGGAGTATTAAATCTAACAATCCGATCGGGATCTCTTGGGTCGGAAATATTGACTATCTGTAATCCTTCAGAGCCATCGGCGATGAAAGCATAATTGCCGGAGATTTTTACTCCGTATGCGAATCCGGGCGTGTCAAATCTTCCATGGCGGAATGGACGAGCCGGATTACGGATGGACACAATCTGTAGACCTGCGATTTCGTCTGCAATATACGCATAATTACCTACAACGACGATGCTCATTGCTTCTCCGGGTGAGTCATATACACCAACTTCTTCGGGATTTTCTGGATCTGAGATGTCAATGATGTACATTCCGCTTTGAGTGTCTGCCACATATGCAAAATCTCCGGAAACAAAAACATCCTGTGCGACATCCGGAGTTTCAAGTTCTGCAATTTGTACAGGATTTTCTGGATCCCGGAGGTCTATCACACGAAAGCCACTAATTGCATCCGACAGATAAACAATGTCGCCACTAATTGCAACACCATTTACAATGCACTCGTCCACGAAAGAACCAATTTCCTCGGGCTGCTCAGGGTTGTTTATATCAATAACCTTTAATCCACGAGGACCATCACCGATTAAAGCAATATCTCCTCTAACAGCAACACTTAGAGCACTGCCGGGAGTATCTAGAAATCCAATTTCTTCAGGTTCTTCGGGATTTGAAATGTCAATTATGCGGAGTCCGGACTGATTGTCCGCAACAAAAGCGAATTCACCGACAATTATAATATCATTCGCGTCACCGGGTGTGTTGAAGAAACCGATTTCTATTATCTCGGCATTGAGGCTGCCACAAACGAGTGCTGTGAGAATAAACAACAGGACATGATGTGATTTAAGCATGACTGGCTCCGGTACTTGAAGTTGAAGAATCGACGATCATCGCATCATTCATTAGATACGATATAATGCAGAACGGAATTCTAAAGCACTGCAATATAGGTTAGATTAATGAAGGTGGGCTACTGTCAGCAGATTTGAATAAGCAACTAAATTTAGCAATTTTTCAGAACAAAGTCAATGTTTATAATATTGTTAATACAGCTGTTGAAAGTAACAATGCATTTTTGGACTCAAAGCAAAGCTGGTGTCCAAAATAAGATATCGACCGGGACATCTCATCCCCAATCCCCACTTTCCTGAGGCCAGGTGTCAATTTCCTTTTTTATCTATCCTGCTATTCAGAGTTGTTCGGGACATGCCCAGGTATTTTGCGACCCTGGTTTTATTCCCATTGAATTTAACAAGGGCTTGCGCAATGATCTGGTCTTCAAGAGCCTTTAAATTTAACTCATCTGCTGGAAGAAATATTCCTTTCTGACTGATGATTTTGTTCTCTTTCTTCGTGGTTTTCGAGGGTGTTGCGGTTAATCCGCATAAATGATCCGCTGTTATTGATTCTTCATCATTTAACATTACTATTCTCTCTATATAATTCTTCAACTCCCGAATATTTCCCTTCCAGGGATAATCTAAAAGTATTTTTTCGGCGTCTTCATCTATTGAAATAAAACTCTTCTTCTTATTTTTTGAAAAGCGTTTTAGAAATAAATCACTTAAGGGAATTATCATTTCCGGTTGTTCGCGTAATGGAGTAATATCAATCATACCTACATTCAACCTGTGAAACAGATCTCGTCTGAATAGACCTGATTCAACATCCTGTCTAAGGTCATGATTGGTTGCTGCTATTATCCTGACTTTCAGTTCAACCTTCCTGGTTCCACCGACTCTATACATTTCTCTCTCTTCGAGAACTCGTAGTAATTTTGGTTGTACTTCAAGAGGCATATCACCTACTTCGTCGAGGAATAGCGTGCCCTCATGAGCCATCTCAAGTTTTCCGACATTCCCTGATGTCTTCGCCCCGGTAAATGCACCCTCTTCATATCCAAATAACTCGCTTTCGAATAGCCCGGAAGGAATTGAAGAACAATTTATTGTTATAAATGGCGCAGCGTTTCTTGATAATCCATGATGTACTAATCTGGCAATTCCCTCTTTTCCCGTACCGGTTTCACCTTCAATCAGGACAGGGATCGAGGGATCCCTGTAAAACATCAGTGCCAGGTTTACAGTTTTCATCATTTTCCGGGAAAAAATCCCAAATAAATCATGGTCGGGAATATTAATAAGTTGTTTGGTTGATAATGATTCTTCAGAAGACTTTACAGCCTCGGTTTTTTCAGTATAATACTCTCCGTATAATTTGTAGGATGTCTCTTTTCCAAGATCATCCTGTATCCTGTTGAAAAGGGCAGAGATCATCATTGCATCAATTGGTTTTCGAAGGTAATCATACGCTCCGTTTCGGATGGCTTCAATCGCAGTTTCAATGTTTGCATATCCGGTCATCATGACAACAATAATACTCTCTCCCTGTGGCAACATCCTCATCTGCTTGAGTAATTCAATACCAGATATTTCAGGCATTTGAATGTCAATTATGGCAACAGAAAAGTGTGTCTCTGTTATTTTTGCCAGCGCATCTTTGCCACTTTTACAAATAGTAGTCTTAAAATCAAATGCCGATTCGAGAAAACCGCCTACCGCTCTCGCGCTTGCAATTTCATCATCAACTATTAGAATGTTCATGTTTGTGAATCTACTTTTTGAAACTCATTTCCATCTACTGATGGAAATTTCAGATTAAAAGTAGCTCCTCCGTATTTGTTATTATGTCCCGTGATAGAGCCTGAAAATCTCTCAACAAACATTTTTACAATTGCCAATCCTAATCCAGTGCCCCGGCTGTCTTTGCCGGTTGAATAGAATGGATCAAAAATCGACTCTGTTTTTTCTTCTTTTAATCCAATACCGTTATCTTCTATTTCCAAAAAGGCAAATTCATTATTCTTATTTAAGCTGATTTTAATCCATTTTTGACTCTTTTTAGACATATCCAAAGCATTAATCGAATTGGAGACCAGATTGATAATTATTTGCTCTAATTGGAGTTTGTCCGCTACTATTGCGATATTATCTTCAGTGTTTTCATATTTCAGCTTTACATTATGTCCTTCGAGTTTCACAGAAACTAATTGAAGGGCTGACTTAACAGCATTCGAAAGATCAACAGGAGATAACAGATAATCTTGAGGCGCAATCCAGAAGGATCTCATTCTGGTGACGATTTCATTAATCCGATTTGTACCCCAATGAATATCCTCGACAAGTTGCTCAAGTTTACCTTCCTGGAATTCTTTTTTTAATTTCAAATGTAACTGAATTGTATCAGAATTCAAGAGTATTGTATTGAGTGGTTGGTTTATTTCATGAGTGATTCCTCCTGCCATTACACCAATGGAAGCCAGACGTGCTGTCTCTTCGGCTAACTGCCTTGCCTTTTCCTGCTTTTCCTGAGCTATTATCCTATCAGAAATATCAAGAACAACAATTCGACCCTCGACTATCTTTCCATTTATATCTAAAACGGGTTGTACCGTCAGACTTATCCAAAATTGCTCACCATTCATTCGCTTCATTTGCAGAATTTCATCCTCAATGATTTCTCCATCCAGGAATCGAAAAAATATTTTCTTTATTTTTTCCCTGCCAAATGGAGTTTCTGAGTATAGATAATGAATTAATTTATTTTTTAATTCCTCCAATGAATAGCCAAGAAGATCGACTGCTTTTTGGTTCGCATTTCTTATTTTTCCATTTATATCTACAGTAAAATAAGCAATTGGAGCCTGATCATAGAGTTCGCGAAACCTCTCTTCACTTAAACGAATTTGTCTCAAATACTGAAAAACAGTGAGAAAAACACCACCAAGTATCTGCACAATCAAAAGCGAAATAATTGACCAGCGATATTTATAGAACCACCAGAAAGGAATTTTCGAAAAATTGATATCATACAGATAAAGATCACCGTTCTTCTTCTTTATCATTATCCTATCAAAATGAACCCTTTCATGTTCGGTACTAACATGGTAAAAAGATGGTAATCCTTCAATAACTGCCTGTGGCTCTCCATTCGTGTCGAAAATACAGGTCATTTCATCACCGCATACCATCATAAAGATGTATTTTTCATTTTTTGTTGAAAAGAGAGGAGTGTATTTAGTTTTAAAACCACTTGGCATTTCCAATTCAGGCTGCACAGTACCATTAGTCTTTATTAAGCGAACTTTGTTATCGTGATATCTGATAAAACCTGCGAGGTTAGTCTTCTTTATAGCATTAACACCAATGAACTCAACGAAGCTGCCTGAATAAATTGTAGAATCCATAACTTCACCGGTCCCGTGTTTCAGCCAGTACACTCTTGTTTGTTGAGCTTCTGAACCTATTGTCAGGTATTGATTAATTATAATTGTCTGGAGTGAATCCGTCTCTCCTTTCGGGCAAACATATGTTTCTGCACCAGCGTTTAATAACTGTTTTACCCAATTAGTGCTTCCGTCAACTTTAACTTGAAAAACTGTGCAGGTTGTATCTGATATGCTAACAGAAATCCCGGAATCTGGATTTAGTTCTATCTCATTACCGTTCAAAGGGGTGATTCCTGAAAATGTATAGGCTCTGCCGTGAACAGGATCAGATGAGAAAATACCCCTGCTCACATAGAAGTTGGTGGGAACAATTGCTGTGCGAATTGGTATTTTTCCGGATTTATAAATACATAATCCCCTGAACCACTTCTTTTCCTGCCAGAAGTACAGACCCGTGGTAAAATAGGACCCATCCGATGACGGACGGATCCCGCCAAAACTTGTTCCAAATCCAAGATTTCCCAATACCGGGGACTGACATTCTCCTTTAACTTCAATAAAATCTGCAGCTATAAATCTGTCAATAACTTTTTCATTCCCATAGATATCCACATGGCAGAATTGGATACTATCCACTCTTTCAATGTTGATAAACTCAGGGAGTTTTGAAAAATACTTCCTCGTAAAAATAATCTCGTCATATCCATCCTGATCAAAATCCAAACAAGTAACCTCTCCGATTTCATCTTCGTTGTTTAAAGAGAAGTCCTTTATTAATTTAAAATCTTGATTATAAAGCATAAACCTGAGGAAACCGGTTCTTCTGAAAACGTGAATAAATCCAGGAGAATTAAGAGCTTTATGAGTAAAATCAGGGATTATCTGCGATTCATCGGGAAATTCTTCAAGAAGTTGCAATTGTGCTGGAAAAACTTTAGTGTCCTTTGGAATTTCATTTTCTGAGAAGTGGATTAGACTCAGTATGGTGAAGGTTCCTAAGAACAGCAGGATGTGAAAGATTATGGGAAAGTAGGATCTGGGTATTTTTATGGAATCGTTCCCAAGCTCAAACCGATTGTTTTTGAGCTGTTTGTCCAATTGGGTAAAAGGTCTCCTCTTCAATCAGGTCTAAAAATGCTGATGTCGAGAAAGATAGTTAAAGAGGATTGAGAATTCAATTCTCAAATTATTTATTTCACATAATGAGGTGAAAATCAGCAATGCCAATCAATTCTAAAGATCAAAACGACAAAATTGCGGAAATCAATTCTTTAGAAAAATCAACGCGGAACATCGATTTTGTGTTCTTTAAGTTTCTTGTAAATGTATGTTCTTGAAACCCCCAGTTGTTTAGCAGTTTTTGTTACATTCCAGTAGTTCTGTTTCAACGTGTTTATCAATTGAGTTAATTTATCTTGTTTGAGGATTGATGCCTTTTTATTAATTCCGAGGCTCTTCAAGGGATCACGTTTTGAGTGGTGTAAAGGTTGCCTGTGAAGGAATTCCGGGTGGAAATGACCCGGTTCTAAAACCTGTTCGTGACAGAGTATCATTGCTCCATTAATTGAGTTTCTAAGCTCTCTGACATTCCCATGCCATTCGTGGCTCATCAATAATTCCATTGCAACATCTGAAACTCGTCTGACATTACGGTCGAGAGATTTGTTGAAATTCTTGCGGAAAAAATCAACTAAAAGCGGTAGATCTGACATGCGCTCACGAAGAGGGGGAATGCTGATGGTAAAAATACTCAAACGGTAGTAAAGGTCTTCACGGAAACTCAGATCAACCACCTTTTTCTTCAGATCCTGATTTGTTGCTGCTACGATACGGGCATCTGTCTTGCGAGGTTTCGATTCTCCGACGCGAACATATTCATTTTCTTCGAGTACGCGCAGGAGTTTCGCCTGTGTGTCAGGAGGAATATCACCGATCTCATCAAGAAAAAGGGTTCCCCCGATCGCTTCTTCAAAAACACCTTTCCGATCTCGTGTTGCACCTGTGAAGGAGCCCTTCACATGACCGAAGAGCTCGCTTTCGAGCAGGTTGCCGGAAAGTGCCGCACAGTTAACGGCAATGAACGGACCATCGATTTGGTTGCTTTTTAAGTGTATTGCCTTTGCAACTAATTCTTTTCCGGTGCCACTTTCTCCGGCTATGAGAACGTTTGTATTCGTAGATGATATCTCCTCAATCAACCTGAAAATATCCTGCATTGGAGGACTACTGCCAATAATGTCCTGATACCCATCCACCGATGGAGAACTTGACTTTCTCTTAAAGAGTTGAGTTACATCTCGAATTACAATCAAGGATTCAGGTTCATTTTCCTCACCGACATCAAGAAGCCTGACCGTAGTCTGAATTATCTTGATTTCACCCGAATCCGTTATTATCTCTATATGAGGATCATAGGCTGGAACTTTACTCTCAATGGCATTTTTAATAAGAGAATAAACAGTTTCAAATCCTTCATTAAATAATGATTTGAGTTCTACGCGTTCAGAATCGTCCTGCGAAAGTTTGAATAATTCGATGAAAGCACTGTTTGATTTAATTATCCGATTGTATTTATCAAGACTGGCAATTCCATCGAAAACACTATTGAAAATCGCATCAAGATGCGCGTGGTGCTGCTGAAGTTGTATTTCGGTTTTTATTCGCTGTTCTATTTCAAGGTTGAGCATCTGATTGGTGCGTGCAAGGGTTTCTGTGCGTTCTTCAACTCGTGCTTCCATCCGGTTAAAATCGCGCATCATTGTCCGGTGTGCTCTCGTTCCAATGTTCGAAATCCAGGAATTTGCTCCGATTGCAACAGGGAACATTAAGAGGATGAATAACTCCCATCTCCATTTTACAATTCGCCAGAAAAATCCACCTGAGACAACCGAAAGTAGTGAGTAATCTGCACCTGATCCGGTCATAAGGTAATCCTTATGATTCCCCTCATGAGTTAAGCGCACTGGCAGTAACTTCTTTCCGGTTTTGCCTGAAGCGATAACATCACCTTCGAAATCATTGAGGAAGAATGAATTATCTTCATATTTAGTAGCAAAAGCGAAATCCCCATCTTCGAGGTGAATGACCGGGCAGAATTCCTGCGATTTATTCAAATATAGTTCGACCGATTTGTTAAAACTCCCGTCCTTTTTCAATAACTTAGCTTCTTTATCCGTCATTCTGATTAAACCGAGATACTTGCTTTCCTTCGCAGCAATACCCGCAAAGGGCATGAATTTACCGTTGAGAGTTGATCGATTTATTACCGATCCGTCATATCGGTCAAGAATCAGGATTGTGGTCGATTCTTGAGACTGATTATTTGCAAGAATGTCCTGACAGTAGTAGGCAACGATGGGCTTTTCCGGATTCCTGTCAGCATATAGCCCAATTTCACCAACCTTTACATCAAGCTGTATCCGCCAACGGACGTTTCCCCGGGTATCATACTGGATAATAGCACCATGGTTTTCATCGACGAAGTCCGCAGGATTAAGACCTGAAGCCCGTTGTTCCTGCATCAATCCGGATGAGCTGTATTTATAAGATGAACCGCAAGCTGTTAAAACAGTTTCTTCGTTAGGCAGCTCATGCCATTGTCCGATCACTGGATAGAATTCAGTCCTGTGTTGAGCAATTCGAACGGGAGGATTACCTGATTTGTAAATGTATATCCATCGGTGTATTCGAGCTTCTCTCGTGCCCCAGACACCTATCGCGAAATATTCACCGGATGAGGCAGGCGTTACAAGGTCAGCTTCTTTTAATACTCGCGCATTTACTCCCCATAGTGGTTCGGTTGCACCATTTATTCCATCGACTATTAAACTTGTATCTCCTGTTAGATCGGAAAAACCTACATTATCAAGAATAGTTTTCTTTTCCAGATGATCGTGAACACAGAGCAGGATTCCTTCAATGCGGGTAGTATCCCCCGATTGAGGAAATGTGGGATAAGAAAGTATGTGAAAGAGCTCATCCTGCCCGTTGTTGTCGGTATCAACCGGATTTATCCCGGGAATTCGACCCCACCCACCGAGTATCCCCTGATGCAGTTTCCCACCATTTTTATCCTCAATCCTGAATTCGCAGGTGCCATTATTCTCTTGAATGGTTACTAAAGAATGGGAAAACTTGTCAAGGAATCGCGTGCTCTGCAGGTCTGAAGAATACAGCGGTGTGTTGTTTATTGGTGATTCGTTGAGCTGGAAAGGGTAGGTCTCTGGATTGAGTAAGTTTCGTGTGGAATTGAAGTAACTGACTTCAAACAGAATGATCAGAAGAAACACCAGGATGAAGATATTACTGAACCTGAGGTTCTTTCCCTGCTTAGTGATTTTCGATAATCTCGAACTCATCTCCCGACTGCGCTAAAGAAATCAGCTGTTACTAAAGTACCTTCCCCTACTTTCCGCAATCTAATCAACTCTTGGTTGGTTTTCAAGTGTAAACTGATATTGGAATGGAAGTAAAGTATATTACAGTTTAATATTTGCAGATTGTCGGGGAATTGAATTGACATTATCAGGCATTCAGAAGAATCGTCATAATATACGAAGATTGTTACACGACCATTTTCTGATTATATTTCGTTAATGTGGTCAAATCTGAGGATAAGAAGAGAAAATATGCCCATAAAAATACCCATTGACCGACGAAAACTTGCACAATTCTGTCGAAAACGTCGAATACGCAAATTATGGTTATTCGGTTCCGTGTTGCGCGACGATTTTACGTCTGAAAGCGACGTGGATGTATTAGTAAGATTTGAACCTGATCAGATTCCCGGTTTTGGTATTTTTCGTATCGAGGAAGGATTGTCAACACTATTTGGTAAACGTAAAATCGACTTAGTGGTCGAGGAAGAACTGAGCCATAGAATTAAGGATCATCCATTTTTCCAGTCGGAGGTAATATATGAAAAAGGATGACATGGTTTATCTCGCACATATGCTAAGCTATGGACGGAGTGTTGTTGATAAAGTAAGAGAATTGAGCTGGGAAGATTTTGAAGAAGATGAAAATTTACGACTGGCTGTTGTTCATTTAATTCAGATTATTGGAGAAGCTGCTCGGTATGTATCTGAAGAAACACAGAAGAAACATGCCAGTATTCCATGGTCGGATGTCATCGGGATGCGTCATCGTATTGTTCATGATTATCTAAACATAAAATTCCGAGTTGCCTGGAAAGTTGCTAAAGAAGACTTACAACCATTGATTGAGGAACTGGAAAAGGTAATTCCGCCTGAAGAATAAATTGAAATATAATACAGAAGATTTGAGCAGGAGTTGGATAGGCTCAACCCTCAAATCTCATCCTAAGTGCCTTCGAGCTTTGCTGGCTAAAAAGCAATTGTTTATGTAACACCCAGGAAATCTTTTATGGGCATTTTCTAATCATTAATAATTACCAATATTAACCTTTCATTAATTCGCGCTAAATAAAATTTCAAAATAAAGAGGTAATGAATTAAGGTGCAATCATTCTATTGCATATTGAAAAGTCTAATGTTAACTTAGTTATTAGAAAAGAAAAAAACGAGACTCAAAGTGAACCATTCACTCCTTTTAAAACAGACCAAAACCCTGAAAGCGCAGAAAATGCGCCCGGGAGGAGTTTGTCTCGTCTAAGGAATTTTTCTTTCTAACAAGATTTTCGACAAGCTCATCCGCACAATGCAGATGGGTTTTTTTTTGGATTGGTTTAGGGATTATTATGATTGTAATGAAATTCGGGGGAAGCTCGCTTGCCGATGCGGATCATATCCGGATTGTAGCTGAGAACATCCGTAAGAACATTCAGAATTCACCTGTGATCGTCATATCAGCCTTTGGAAATACAACCAACAGGTTGATTGAAACAGGGCAGAATGCAGCAAACGGTACCGCAGAGTTTACAGATATAAGAGCAGAGTTTGAGGAAATAGCTCGAGATCTTGGCTTATACACTGGGAATCAGAGTTGGGATATTCTCTGGCAGGATCTGAGTCTGACTTTAGCAAACATTGTGAAAATGGGTTATGTTCCTGACAATTTAAAGGCTGAATTGTTAGCAATCGGTGAGCGTCTTTCAGTCATAATAATAGCGGAATTTCTGACCTCTACTGGAGTACGGGCAAAAGCTCATGATGCCTGGGATGTGGGAATTGTATTTGAGAACGTCATTAACGGTCAATGCGACATTGAGCATTTTACGAATTTCAACGGAGTGAAAGAGACTATTTGCAATCTGATTGAAGAGGAGAATCACGTCCCGATCATAACCGGCTTTATCGCTAAAGATACTAATAATCAGGTAGTCACTCTCGGGAGAAACGGGAGCGATCGTACCGCTGCGATAATTGGAGCAGCACTCGAAGCAGATGAGATACAGTACTGGAAAGATGTAAACGGGATTTTAACCGCAGATCCCCGTGTGATTCAGGATGCTCTACCTGTTTCAGAGATCAGCTTTCAGGAAGCTGTGGAGCTTTCATGTTTTGGTTCGGAAATTCTGCACCCAAAGTCTATTCAACCCGCTCGTGATAATAACATCCCCGTGAGCATCCGAAACTCCCATAATCCGAATTACTCTGGAACAAGAGTTGTTCACCAGCTGACTGATCCTGACCCACAATTGCGGGCAATAACGTTTAAGCGGGACGTTACACTTGTTGATATCTGTTCACTCGACATGTATGGCCAGTATGGCTTTCTCGCAAAAATCTTCCAGGTGTTCAATGACCTTCGTCTTTCTGTGAATCTTATGGCGACCAGTGAAGTCAGTGTTTCGCTCAGTTTAGATGATGCTCACAGTCTGGGTGAATTGAAAACCCGGCTCGGCAGCTTTTCGCAGGTGAAAATTCATGATGAGAAAGCCATTATCAGCTTAATTGGCAATGTGTCGAAGTCAACCTGGATAATCAATAAAACATTTAAAGTGTTAAACCAGGCTGATATAGATGTGCTGATGATATCACAGGGAATGTCACGCGCTAATATAAGTTTTGTTGTCGAGGACAGCGAGGCTGAAAATTGTGTGGGATTATTGCACCGTGAACTGTTTTCAGAAAAGGAAGATAATGTAAATGTCTTCAAAAAAGATATTTCGGAGATTCAATAATGAAGAGCAAAGAACTATTTTTTAATAACGCTCAACTACAGAGCATGATCCGTGAGTTTCCGACACCCTTCCACGTTTATGATGAAAGCGGGATACGGTCGAATGCTCGAAATTTGAATCAGGCATTCCGTACACTGCCGGAATACAGGCAATACTACGCCCTGAAGGCATGCCCGAATCCGCATATTGTCAGCATCCTGAAGCGGGAAGGATTTGGACTTGATTGCAGCTCATATACTGAATTACTGTTTGCTGAAAAGATGGGCTTCTCAGGGGAAGATATCATGTTCACCTCGAACAATACATCAGCAGAAGAGTTCAGAAAAGCCAGCGAGTTGAACGCTATTATCAACATTGACGATCAAACGCATATCAACCTGCTTCTGAAAACTACTGAATTACCTGATATCATTTGCTTCCGATATAATCCCGGAGACGTTAAGGAAGGTAATTCCATCATTGGCAGACCAACCGAAGCCAAGTTCGGAATGACCAGGGATCAGTTATTCCAGACGTTTGCTCAAATGCAGAAAATGGGTATTAAAAGATTTGGCCTTCATACAATGGTCGCTTCAAATGTTTTGGAGATCGAGTATATTACCGAAACAGCTGAGTTGTTGTTTGATCTGGCTCTGGATCTTAGAAATAGACTTGGAATCAGACTCGAATTTGTCAACATTGGTGGAGGTATCGGAATTCCATACCACCCGGAACAGAATCCAATGGACATAGATTACCTCGGCAAGGAAGTGACAGCGCTGCATCGCAATTTGCTGGGGGGAGGTAATCTTGCAGATTTAAAAGTCTATTCTGAGTTCGGTCGAATGATAACCGGTCCGTATGGATGTCTTGTAACAAAGGTTCAGCATATTAAAGAGACATACAAAAAGTTTATTGGAGTAGACGCGACAATGGCAAACCTGATGCGCCCAGCGCTATACGACGCATATCACCACATCACAGTAATGGGAAAAGAAGATCTGCCGTGTGATAATGTCTACGATGTCACGGGATCCCTATGCGAAAATAATGATAAATTTGCGGTTAACAGAGAGATGCCGGAAGTTGACATCGATGACTTGCTGGTTATTCACGACACGGGGGCGCATGGCCATGCTATGGGCTTTAATTACAATGGCAAACTCAGGTCTGCTGAATTACTTCTCAGGGAGAACGGTGATATCAAATTAATCAGACGTGCCGAGACTCCCGAAGATTATTTCAGCACACTCGATTTTGAATCTATAAGCTAATATAAAGGAAAACATATATGCCAATCCGAAACAAGAATCTGTCAAAACTAAAATCAGGGTACCTATTTCCGGAAATTTCAAGACGGAAGAAAGAATACCTCAGAAAGAATCCCGATGCTAGGATAATTAGCCTTGGAATCGGTGACACCACCCTACCGATTATCCCATCGATAATTGATGAATTTGTTGCCAAATGTCGGGAGATGGGAACGAGTGAGGGATATACCGGGTACGGAGATGAGTGCGGCATCGAACAGTTGCGGGATTCAATCTCCAAACGTCTGTATAATGGCATTGTATCAGCAGATGAAATTTTTATCAGTGATGGAGCAAAGCCTGAAATAGGTCGACTGCAAATGATGTTCGGGGATGAAAACAAGTTTGCAGTTCAGGATCCCTCATACCCCGTCTATGTGGACAGCGCGGTGATTGCAGGACAAACAGGACTGCTCAACGAGAACTCCGGTACCTTCCACGGCATAACATACCTCCCATGCTCACCTGCAAATGATTTCTTTCCTGACCTTTCCTTAATACCAGAAAACAGTGTAATATTCTTCTGTTCACCGAATAATCCAACCGGTGCGGTAACTACAAAGGAGCAACTGAAATCGCTGGTAAAGCATGCTGCAACAAAGAAAGCGATTATCATTTTCGACGCCGCTTACAGCCAATACATAACGGGCGGTGATTTACCTCGATCAATTTTTGAAATCCCGGGTGCTCGAGATGTTGCAATAGAGATCAATTCATTTTCGAAAATGGCAGGTTTTACCGGAATCCGCCTCGGATGGACAGTAGTGCCAAAAGAACTATCCTATGATAATGGAGAATCCGTTTACAAAGACTTCTCCCGGATCAACTCAACCGTATTTAATGGCGCGTCAATAATCGCTCAACATGGTGGTTTAGCGGTATTAACCGATAGGGGCATGCAGGCATTAAGTGAACAGGTTGATTATTACATGAATAATGCCCGGTTGATAAAGACAGCTCTCGATGGGCTTGGATACACAACATACGGTGGTGAAAATGCTCCGTACATCTGGACGAAAGTGTCAGGATTATCTTCCTGGGATGCGTTTGCAATGTTTCTCGAAAAAACACACATTGTCTGTACTCCCGGTGCCGGATTCGGACCGGCAGGAGAAGGTTTTATCCGTTTCTCTGCATTCGGACAGCGGAGTGATATTGAGGAAGCTGTGAGGAGGTTGAAAGTGGTTACTGCCT
>CAYLYZ010000009.1:18827-70704 GCA_964387885.1 uncultured bacterium
GATTTCAAACAGAGTGTTATCGGGCAGTTTCAGTGTGGTTACTGCCTGATTTCAAACAGAGTGTTATCGGGCAGTTTCAGTGTGGTTACTGCCTGATTTCAAGCGAAGCGTAATCTGGCAGTTTAATTTGAAAACAGCCAGAAACCTTTAATTGATCTTTACAAATTGTTTTTGAGCTGTTTTAAAAACCTTGAATCAGCACTCACATACTAAATAATGAAACAATTCTCAATCAAGTTAATTGCCTAATGCCTCGCCTGAAAAGAAAATCTGATTTGACGTGGTTCAGTTATTATTTGATCATTTCTGGTATATACAACCTGATACACATCTGAAACCAGATCACCAAACAATACAAATGCGGAGCGCAGATCTTCAATTGAGTTTACCATGCGGAACTGACCGCCAATTGCAAGATCCTGAAGTACTGACGCCTCAACACCACCTTTGCCCTGAAGTCCCATAGTGTAACTCGTTAACGACTCATCCATTAACATCAGGTTTTTGATGTCTTCTGGATTATGTCGGGAGTAATTATCCCGCCCATCGGTAAATGTCACCAGGGCTTTGCCTTCAGCCATCTCACCAATCAACATCTCTGTACCAACCTGCATAGCGTCGTAAAGTTTGGTGAATTCTGCCTGTTCAAGGTCATCAATATAGTTCTTAACATCCCACCGGATATCAGTTAGAGGAAGGGATTGAATATCCGTTGAAAAAGCCACCACACCAATCCTCGCACCAACATTATTATCCTTAATAATATCGACAAACTCCTTGGCGATTTCTTTGACAGTGTAGAAATCATTTCCCAGTGAACTGCTGACATCAAGTACCAGCACAACAGCAATTTGAGTCAAATTATCCATTCTCATAGAAAACTCAGGGAACCATACCCATTCATCGTTTAGCATCTCTTCGATTCGAAGAGTATCAATATCATATTTCAAGTCCTGAGTAGAAACACTAACCATGTTCAGAGTTATGTTCACATCCCTGCCATTTAGAGATACTGCCGGCATTTGCGAGTAATTGATCGCGCTGTGAGTGAGCGTATCATTTATTTCGAAAATAGGATTCTCGCCATTGGTATTTGTGTATGAGCCATACAAATCAAAATTACCAATTATATCCTCGTCATCTGATGTCGGGGAATCGCAAGAAATAAAAAGCACAGCAAAAATGATAGGCAATGAAATCAGTTTTCGGAAAATCCGAGTGGTCATTTTATCTCCAATACAATTAACAGCTCTATTTGCCGCTGTCACACGCCCTCGTGTGACAGTAATAGTAGCGACTTTACAGGCAGACGAGGGCATCTGCCATTGCAACTAAACACTAACTTCCATGGTTGAATATACTACCGAAGCATAGAAGGTGTTTGTTGCTACAACTTCATTCGTATATTATGTTGATTGCGTCAATTTATAATTATACACCAATAATGTCAAGAGATCAGTTCGAAATCTATTAATATTATAGTTTGATTATTCCACGCTATCATTAGAAACTCACTATTGTAAAAGAAATCCCATTTAAAGATTGCGTCTGAACAGAACTATAACTACCGTAAATCTAAGGTGAGGAATTAAACAGAAGAAAAACAATGCGAATCAAACAAGCTTTAAAAAACATCCGAAAGATTCAATACCGACAAGATCAGGGGCAGGTGTTAGAAACAACTGCAAGAAAATTCATATCTAAAATTGCAGGAGCCTATGCTGAAAGCGTTTCTGCAACAGACTATAATGTGACAGACTCATTTGTAATCTCTGTAGTTTCAACAGAGGAACTGCCAGACTTAGATATTTCCAACAGCAATTCTCCAAATAAAGAATCCATTTTTTTCAGAATCCGTGAAAACGGTTCGGGATGCTTATTAGCCTCTAAGCCATATCTCCTGTTTTCGTTTGCTTCATATATATTCGACAACCTGCTTGATGAAGACATCGAAGCATACATATCCGGGAAGTTTATCAACCCGGCATTCGACTGGCAGCGTGTATCTTATGATTATTTCCTGACTCAGGAAGGGCGTATTCAACGTAACTTTGACCGAGAAACATATGTCCATGAACTGGCGCGACTTGGCTTCACCCATATTGAAGTCAATGGCCTTGGTTTTCCGATGGGGCTCGAAACAGGACCAAAGGGTGAGATCTACCCGATGTTCTACACTTACTGTCCCGCTCTTGATCAATTTGTGTACAGCGAGTTGAATAAGGGATTGTACCCACATTATTACCTCTCAGCGAATTTGAAATATCTGAAGGAAAACGTCCGGTTGGCAAAAGAATATGGACTCGTTCCCGGACTTTTGAGCTTTGAGCCCCGTTCTGTTCCGGAGAAATTCTTTGATAAATATCCCATGCTGCGTGGAGGCAGAATCGATCATCCTTTCCGCAGTTTCAAGCCGCGCTACACAATGACAATAACCCATCCAAAAGTTCGGGCTCATTACGCGGAAATGATGCGGAAACTGATGGATGAAGTCCCGGAGCTCGAGTTCTTCAATATCTGGACAAACGACAGCGGAGCCGGTTTTGAACACACCAAATCGTTGTATGTCGGTCGCAATGGCGGTCCCTATCTGATCCGCGAATGGAAGGATGATTCCGAAATAGCTCAGCTCGCAGGGGAAAATGCCATTCGGTTTTTCCATACACTGCGGGATGCTGCAAGAGAGGTCAATCCGGACTTTCGAGTTATCACCCGGCTCGAATCATTCTATGGTGAACATGATACTGTTTGGGAAGGATTGGGTGATGGTGTTGATGTAGAAGCCACTTCGCTTATCGCCAGAGGCTGGGATTCTCCCTACGCCCACCCCCGTTATGAAGACACAAAAGACGTGAATGGCGGGACAATTTACCAGGCTGATTTCAATGAGCGGGAAACTCAACTTCTGACAGACATAGAATCCAGGGACGGCAGAGCCCATTTCTATTTCGCGACAGGTCCTCATTCAATGTTCGAACCGCTGTTGGGAGTTCCTTATCCTGCCCTGACCTATGGAAAGCTGAAAGCCATGTATGATGGTGATGTCAGCAGTCTCGCTATGTGCGGTGGTGCCTTCCCACCTGAACTTGTTCCGTATAATCCCAACCACGAGATTATCCGGCAGTTCCAATTCAATACCGAAATGGACATAATTGGGGCTGTTTCAGAATTGGCTCGACGATGGGCTGGTGAGGAATTTGGTGAGACATTGGTGAAAGCCTGGAATTTGACAGAGGAAGCAATTCTTGCATATCCTAACATAACATCGCTATATTCGACTTTCGGGTTTACATGGTATCGACTTTGGCTTAGACCTTTCGTCCCGAATATTGAAGCTTTGCCTCAGGAAGACCGGAATTACTATGAGGAGTTCATGTGTACGACTCCTCATAATCCGAATAACGTTGACCTGAGTCGTGATGTACTGTTTCAATTGACAACCCCCGAGAAGAGTGTGCGTGATTTGGAGCGTATTGACAATAATCTCTTAGATCCGATTGAGGAGGCTATTGAATTGCTACAGGATATCGAGCAGGATGCCATTTTAAAACTCGGTAAGAAAAACGTGATTAGTGATCAACTCGTTCGCATCCGAGCCCTGCGCTGCTGGTTTGTAACATCAAGAAGTGTAGCAGCATGGGTTGCCGGTGTTTATGGCTATATGTCTGCGAAAACAGAAAACGAAAAGAAGCAGTCAAAAGATTTGCTTAGCGAGATGACCGATATGGAGATTCTCAACACTGAAGAATTGATTGAACTCTCTGGTTCAGGAGTTGAATTTATGGCAATATCCGGACAGGGGGAAACACCCCTGATTTATGGCTCAAATTTCGCAGAACTGCTTCCCCGGAGGATAAAACTAATGTTAAAGCATAAAGATGATGAACCATTCATTGATCACAACTATGTTGAGCGTAAAGCAGGAGAGATGGTTTAGGTTAATTTCTGTTTGTGAAAGGGTTGAAAATATTCAACCCCTACATAGCCCGATGCAACGATGTAATTAAAAAGGGAGTTGATGATGTTTCTGACACTACTGATAGTAACGTTTCTAACCGCCTTTCTGGTTTCGCTAATCATTGTAAAACTTTTCAAGAAGTCGCTGGGACGTATTCTCAATCGAATAATCAACGATGATATAAGTGCTGCCTGGTCAAAGTATATGATGTTCGCAATTTTCGTGGTCGGAATATCAAGTGGTGTTCGTATCCGCGCTCTGGAGAAGTACATAACCGCAGATCAGGTCAGGGAAAATGCGGAGGTGATCGTTCTGAATTTGGACCGCTGGATACTGGAGCTTTATCGGACGATTATTGGCACACTACAGGGTGTGGCGTGGATGCTGCTTGTTTTCTTTGTTTTTTCATTGATTGCCTACGTAATAGTTAAAATTTTTGAGGGTAAAAAAACGAAAACTGATAAAATGGCAGAGATCAAAAAAACAGCTGAAGAAATCGGATAAATAATGCGTGTTGGCTTAGATAACTACGGATTACACCCCCGGTGCCTTTCACCTCTGGAAACACTGCAATGGGCTAAAGATCATAGTGCGGAGGGTGTTGCGTTTTCCGGATTATTCGAAGAGGATCAGAAACTCATCAACTCGGATTATCTGCGAGACATCAAGCAATTCGCAGCTGATAATGACCTCTATCTCGAATGGGGCGGAGCACAGCACATTCCCATGAACATGGAAACATGGGTAGCAAAGGATATTGGAGAGATAAATCGCAAAGCTGCTGAAGAAGCCGAATGTCTTGGAACCCGGATTGTTCGCTCCTGCTCGGGTGGGCTCATGCGCTGGCAATCTGACAGCCCGACGACAGAGACATTTCTGCGCCAAATGGCTGAGGTATTGAAAGATCAACACCAAATGATCATCGATCATAACGTCATTCTTGCAATTGAAACTCATTTTGAATTCACCACCCATGAACTTAGTCGACTGTTTGATATGTGTGAAGCCGAGCCCGGTGAATATCTCGGTATCTGTCTTGACACTATGAACCTGCTGACCTTGCTCGAAGATCCAATCTCTGCAACCGAACGGATACTGCCTTATGTTGTAAGCACTCACATTAAAGATGGTGGTATATTGCTTAATGACAAAGGAATGATCACCTTCCCAACAGAAATTGGTTTAGGGATAATCGACATTCCCAACATCATCAATCATCTGAAAACACAAAAATGGAACATTGATTTATCGGTTGAGGATCACGGAGGTGATTTTAGCCTACCGATTTTCAACCCAACCTTTCTCTCAAAATTCCCTGATCTTACGACAGGTGAACTGACAGATCTATTGCAGTTAGCTCTGCAAACCCTCCAAAAGCAGGAAGTCGGTGAATGTGAAATTGTCAATCGTGAAAATTGGGCTGATGTTTGTGAAGAGCGGATAACACGGGATATCGGTGCATTGAAGAAAATCAGGAATGAATTGTGAGCTCTCTTCAGACAAAAATTTCCGCGTCGGTTATCATTTATGACCCTATTGATCGGATATTGCTGGCAAAACGATCAAATCACAAACGGGAAGCCCCTGGCTTATGGGAGACAATAGGAGGAACACTCGAATTTGGAGAATCTCCCGAAGAGTGCATAAAAAGAGAGGTGTCAGAAGAAATCGGCTGTAAGATCACTTTACTTCAGTTGTTTAATGTTTATAACTACTTCGGAGGTGATATTCATCTGATTTCCATCGTGTATATTGGGGAATTATTCGGATCTCCAAGCATCAATAGGATGGAGATTGAAGACATCAGGTGGATATCTGAGCACGAGATAGAAGTGATCGATTTTACAATAAACTGCAAACAGCGAGTTATCGATTATTTCCAGTTTAAGAGTTTGCAGAAACAAAACCTAAATTAGGCTGATACTATATGTCCCACGAAACTTTCAGATATAGATCAAAAGAGGACTTAATTGCGAAAGCCCTTGAATTGGACATAAACCTGCCATTTCAAGAATCAATCACTCCATTACTCGAACCGATACAAATCGGCTCAAAAGTTGTTCCTAACCGGATTGCCGTCCACCCGATGGAAGGCTTTGACAGTGATCCCGATGGCTCACCCGGAAGATCTGCTTATAGGAGATACGGTCGTTACGCTTCGGGGGGGAATGGAATGATATGGTTTGAAGCTACCGCTGTTGTGCAGGAAGGCAGGTCTAATCCGGGTCAGTTACTGCTGACAGATAAAACCCTCGATGAATTTAAAAAACTTGTGGATTTTACCCGAGATACGGCTAAAACAGAATTTGGAAATTCTCATGATCCATTCCTGGTTCTGCAGATTACCCATTCCGGACGCTATAGCAAACCGGAAGGAAAACCTCTAAAAAAGGTTGCTGCATTCAATCCTCATCTCGATAATGAAAGAAAAGATTTGACATTTTTCAGTGACGAGGAACTTGACAGGCTAAAGGAAATTTACTTCAAAGCAATAGATTTAACCGGAAGTGCCGGATTTGATGCAGTTGATATTAAGGCATGTCATGGTTATCTCTTGCATGAGTTACTTGGAAGCCATACTCGTGAAGACAGTAAATATGGAGGATCGTTTGAAAATCGTATACGTTTTTTGCTCGACGTAGTAGAATACGCCCACAGTGAAGCATCTGATATGATAACAGCTGTCAGGCTTAATGCTACAGATGGAATCGCCTACCCGTATGGTTTCGGCGTTCCGAAAAACGGTTCTGTCGATATCGATTTAACCGAGCCCAAATTACTGATACAACAACTCATCAATAAGGGTTGTTCTCTTCTGAACATTACAACAGGAATTCCATATCATTCTCCTCAACTGGTTCGCCCATTTGATCGTCCTGTGAAAGGAACACCGATTCCGGATGAGCATCCACTGCAGGGCGTAATGCGCATGGTGAACATCGCAGGTGAGTTGCAACTTGATTTTCCCGACATTCCGATTGTCGGCACAGGATATTCCTGGTTACGCCATTATTATCCCTATGTTGCCGCAGCAGTATTGAATGCTGAAAAAGCATCGCTTATCGGACTTGGACGCAGTTCATTTGCATATCCGGACTCGCCGAAAGACTTGATGGTGTCTGGAGAATTGAGCCTGCGCAAAACATGTGTTACATGTTCAAAATGCACCGAATTAATGAGAATGGGTCGAAAAACCGGATGTGTGACTCGGGATACAAATATCTATTTAAGGGAGTACAAGCGGGACTGAGAGAACTCTTTTACTTTCTCACGCTCCAGGCTGTCCGAGAATACTCAAATCGCGCTGGCAGACACCCTCGTCTGCCAATTAAGTCGTTGTTATTACATTCACACAATGGCGAGTGATAGCGCGAAACAGCATTCTAAAACAGACTGTCCAGCGTGAGAACTAGGGATTCAAACAAATGCAAGAAAACAAAATCAACATAAACGGAACTGCACTGCCGGTCATTTCAGTTAACACCATTATTATCGGGAGCGGAGCCGCCGCACTGAACGCAGCAGTTAACCTGCATGATCTTGGTCAGGAAGACATTGCGATCGTCACCGATAACTGGGGAGGAGGAACTTCCAACAATGCAGGATCTGATAAGCAGACTTATTACAAACTCTCTCTTGCCGGAAAAACTCCTGACTCACCTTACAGGATGGCTGAAGATTTGTATAATGGTGGTTGCATGCATGGTGATATTGCTTATTGCGAAGCCAACCATTCCGCTCAGGCATTTTTCCATTTAGTTCAACTTGGTGTTCCCTTCCCACATGACAAGTTCGGCAGTTACATCGGCTATCAAACAGACCATGATCAATACGGTCGCGGAACATCTGCAGGACCATTGACATCCCATCTGATGTTTGAGGCTCTCTCTGGTGAAGTTCGGAAAAAGAATATTAAAGTATATGACAAACACGAGGTTGTCGAATTACTCACTGATGAAAAAGAGGATGATAAACATGTTATTGGGGCAGTTGCTCTGAATAAAAACGAGCTCGATAAACCATCAAAGGGATTTGTCCTGTTCAACGCAGTAAATGTAATCCTGGCGACAGGTGGCCCTGCAGGGATCTATAAAACATCCGTGTATCCTAATGTTCAGACCGGATCGACAGGCCTGGCACTGAGGATTGGTGCAATTGGACATAACCTTACTGAATCTCAGTATGGTATGGCCTCTATAAAATTCAGGTGGAACCTGTCCGGAACATATCAGCAGGTCATCCCTCGATACATATCGACTGACCAGGATGGAAAGGACGAACGGGAATTTCTAAAAGACTACTTTCCGGATATTGGAAAACTGGCAACTGCAATTTTCCTGAAAGGCTACCAATGGCCATTCGATCCACGTAAAATTAACAATTACGGATCTTCATTGATAGACATTCTCGTTTATCAGGAGACCGTTCAGAAAAACCGGCGAGTTTTCCTCGACTTTACCCGAAATCCGAGTGGAGATGGGAGGATTGGTGATTTCGCACTTGACTGCCTCGAAAATGAGGCTTCCGAGTACCTGCGAAAATCAGGAGCGCTTCAATCTACTCCAATTGAGCGATTGAGTAAAATGAATCAGCCTGCGGTCGATCTGTATTTGGATAATGGGATTGACATTACGAGTGAAAATCTCGAAATTGCCGTCTGCGCTCAGCATAATAATGGTGGATTGAAAGGCAATATTTGGTGGGAGTCCAATATCAAACATCTCTTCCCGGTTGGAGAGGTTAATGGTACTCATGGTGTTTATCGTCCCGGTGGTTCGGCTCTGAATGCTGGACAGGTGGGCAGTTTTCGGGCAGCAATTTTTATCGCTAAGCAATATAATCGCCAGCCGCCTCCCTTAGGTGAATTCGAGCAAATAGCACAGCCACAGGTAAAAGCCGCATTATCAATCACCGGAAGTGTCAATATATGTTCAGATTCAAGTGACTTTTTCCTGCTTTCGGAGATAAAACAACTTCGAGAGCGAATGTCAGAGTTCGGGGCGCATATCCGAAATCCTGAATCTATTAACAGCGCGGCCAGTAAAGCCTGGGAACAATACCAGAATTTGGAAAAGAGAATTAAAGCAACTGCATCGGATTCTTTACCATTGGTTTTTAAAGCCCTCGATTTATGCCTTACCCATGCGCTATACCTGGAAGCTATTGCAGAATACATCTCTCAAGGTGGAGCAAGTCGAGGATCTTACTTAGTGTTGGATTCAGATGGAAATAAGCCTTGTGAAGAGCTTGGAAATGAGTGGAGGTTCAAACTGTGTAAAGAGGATGATTTTGTAAGCAGGAAAATCCTCGAGGTTTCCGTTGATGAAAACAGTATTGTTTCTAAGAAATGGGTAGATGTCCGCCCATTACCGGATGATAATCTCTGGTTTGAAAATGTCTGGCAGGATTTCCGCAATGGTGTTATTTATTAGAAATAGGGAGATTAAATGAGGTTTGAAGCATGAATAATCGACCTGTAGCCTTAGTAACAGGAGCTAACCGGGGAATCGGACGAGGGATAGCTCTGGCACTATCGCAGGAGGGTTTCGATATTGCAGGAATCGATGTGAATTTTGATATATCAGGTTCATCAAAATCCAGCCTGAAGGCTTCTATTCACGCTAATGGCGGGAATTTGCTCCAGATTGTAACCGACATTAGCGATCTCGATTCTCATGAGTCATCGGTTTCTCAGGTTTTTGAAAAATTCGGGAGGTTAGACCTGCTCGTTAATAACGCTGGAGTTGCGCCTGCTGAGAGACTGGATGTGCTGAATACATCCCCGGAGAGTTTCGATCGGGTGCTTGATATTAACCTGCGTGGAACATTCTTTCTCACTCAAGTTGCAGTTAGGCAAATGCTCGAGCATGTTGGGAATATCCCGGATTATTCTCCCAAAATCATTTTTATCACATCGATATCAGCGACGGTTTCATCACCCAGCCGGGCTGAATACTGCATTTCAAAGGCTGGTCTGAGTATGGCTGCGAGTGTATTTGCCGATCGGTTATCCAAATCGGGAATTAATGTCTATGAAATTCGACCGGGCATCATTCAGACTGATATGACAGCACCAGTTAAAGAAAAGTACGACAAATTGATCGCAGATGGCTTGATTCCTCAAAAAAGATGGGGATTCCCGGGCGATGTCGCAATGGCGGTGATTGGTATCACCAAAGGTTATTTTGACTATTCAACGGGAATGGTTATAGAAGTAAGTGGCGGGATGGATATCAGAAGTTTGTAAATTCTTACAGGAAAGAACGGACATTCCAGACTGTCCGAGAATACCTGAATCGCGCTGGCAGACGCCCTCGTCTGCCAGAAAACACTACAACCCAACCGGCAGATGATAGAGTCTATCAGCACGGTCAGGACATTTCATGAATAAATCAGAAAAACTTTTTGAAAAACTCAAAGATAAACGCCTTATTGCATTACTGACACCTGTAAGCGTCAAACAATGTGTGAATGCCTACGAAATAATAAACGATTACGATATCATTCTCGAAATTGCTTTTCGTTCCCAAGCAGCTCTCGATGGAATCAATGGAATCATTGCAAAACACCCTGATGCACTTCTTTTAGCCGGGACGGTAATGACAGGAAAGCAAGCTACAGATGCAATCGAAGCAGGAGTTGCGGGTGTAGTCTCAGCAGATTATATCCCTGAAGTTGTTGAAACTTGTGTCAAAAACGACATAATGTGCGCTCCCGGTGGTTTATCAGACGCAGGAAAACAGCTCGTCAGGAAAGCAGCATTATATGGCTGTGATCTGCAAGAACTTCGTGACAGGTACCCTTATCAATGGGTGTATAAGCTGTTCCCGGCAGTCTCAGGTGAACATTCCAACCTCGATCTGATCAAAGCTTATCGCGGTCCTTATGAAGATCTCTCGGTTATTTACACTGGAGGAGTCTCGTTAGACAATTTACCTGAACTCGTCAAGTCCGATCCAAATGGTATCTTCTGCGGCTCAGCCCTGACCAAATCCATTGATAACCCCGGTCAGATGAGAGCTGATGTTGAAAAGTGGGTTGAGACTGTTCACAGAATTCCTCAGAAAAAATCCGCATCAGAGAAGATGAACGAATTAGCATCAGATTTTGAAAAATTCGTCGAGACTGAACACAGGAAACCACAAAACCAATCCACAATTCATAAGCTTGAGGGTAAAAAACCTGCCAGAGTTGTGACTTTCGGTGAAATAATGATGCGCCTCTCTCCACCCGCTCCACTACGTTTCGTGCAAACAAGATCATTCGATTCAACTTTCGGCGGAGCAGAAGCTAATACCGCTGTAGCCTTCGCAAATTACGGTCTGGAGTCGAGTTTCGTCACGATCCTCCCCGATCATGAAATTGGACAATCCACGATTAACTCACTTCGGGCTTATGGTGTTGATACGGATTTTATAATTCGAGGGGGTAACCGGATTGGAATATACTTCCTTGAATACGGAGCATCACAGCGCCCATCAAAAGTCATTTATGACCGGGCTGATTCGTCAATTGCCAATGTTAAACCCGGACAATTCGACTGGGATAAGATATTTGAAAACGCAATATGGTTCCACTGGTCTGGGATTACACCGGCATTAAGCAATTCTACCGCTGAAGTCACACGTGAAGCATTGATAGCTGCGAAACGTAACAGGATTAAGGTCAGCGTTGACCTGAATTTCAGGAAGAAGTTATGGTCGGAGAATAAAGCTCTATCCGTAATGTCCGGACTGATGGAGTACGTAGATGTCTGTATCGGCAACGAGGAGGACGCTGAGAAAACATTCCGCATCAAAGCCGATGCTACTGAGGTCGATTTGGGGAAACTTAACGAGGAAGGATACCGCGATGTCGCGCGGAAGATGGTCGAAAGATTCGGTTTTGAAAAGGTAGCTATCACCCTTCGTGAAAGTATTAGTGCTTCGGATAACCTCTGGTCTGCCTGCCTCTACAACGGTCGTGAGTTTATGTTGAGTAAAAAATATCCGATTCATGTTGTAGACAGAGTTGGTGGCGGTGACAGCTTTAGTTCGGGGCTTATTTACGGGATAATATCCGGTAAAAAAGACGAAGAAGCACTTGAATTCGGTGTTGCAGCCTCTTGCCTGAAGCAAACCATTCACGGTGATTTCAACCTCGTTTCTGTTGAAGAGGTCGAGAAACTTGCTTCCGGAGGGAGCAGCGGACGGATTCAGAGGTAAGGACTCACCGGAGAGGACGGGTATATCTACCCGTCCCGGCCGAAGGCTGATAAATATGATTCCCCGCTTTATTGAGGAGAAAATAATAATTACGGGTAAATATACCCGTTCTCCCCTGAGCATGGGCACAACACGTAATCCAGGAAAAAAATGATAGATGTAGAAGAACACATATACAATGATGATCCCAAAAAGGGACACCCGGATGTACGCACCTATCTGAAAGATGTGGATTACTTCTTTCTCGGAAACGGATTGATATCTGCTGCTGTCCAGCATTCTCCTCATGGAGAGGGAACTCCTGTGGCAATGTTGATAATGAATCCGGAAGAATTGAAACCCAAGCGGGAGGTTCTCAACTTCGATGAGAAATGCGGTTTCGAAGACTCCTCGGTGAGGCTTACTTGTGAAAATGGGACAGAGATTGATTTAAGGGATTCTTCAGTCCAGTGGGATTTTAATTTTTTTGTTCCGGTAGTCGAGGTTAAGCAGTTGTCGGAATTGGTAGAGATCCGTCAGAGATTTTACTGCCCTGTAAATACAGCACCAGTAATCCTGCGCGATATACGGTTGAAGAATCTAACCGATGATTTGCTGATGATAAACATCAGCACCGGGATTCCCGGTAAAACTGTCTCCCGTGAGGTCATAATACTATCGGAATCCGAGACCACTGTTTGTTTGAGATACAGCCTCCCATCCGACAGTGAAATAAAGCTGTGCTTTTCAGCATTATTCCCGATTTTTCCAGCGAAGAAATCTGCAATCTCAATTGACGAAGAACTCCTGAACCGATTCTTCAACGCATCTCGGGCTCAGCTCCCAGCAGTTATTTCCGAGAATGGAGTTGTCGACGCCAGCATCTGGCAGTACTGCCGCGAGTGGCTCAGGGATCACTCCTTTATGGCAGTAGGATTAGTATTATCCGGCCAGCATCAGAAAGCCAAAGTCCTGCTCGAAAGACTTATCCGCGATTTTGTTTCTGATATGGGTGATCCAATTGACTCAAGTGAAGTCCGGGAGGCTGATGAAGCTGAACTTGACCAGAATGGAACGCTGCTTTATGCATTAAAGACTTATGTAATGTGGACAGGCGACATTGATCTGGTAAAAAAATACTGGGAAAAACTCGTTGCAATTGCAGAATTTCCGTTTGGAGATGCGTTCAGGCATGATGAGTCCGGACTATTCTGCAATTCACGGGATTACTGGGAACGTCACAGTACATTTGGTATAACTCCCGGTATCGAACTGATGTATCAGGTCTATCCGGTTATCGGATTGAACTGTGTCGCGACATTAGGACGATTGACGGGACATGTTGAAAAGGCTGTTTTATGGGATCAGGAAGCGGATCGATTGAGAGAACGAATTCTCCATCACCCCAAATTCGGACTTGTTGATAAACGAGGTTTTATTAAGCGGCGCGATAAAACCGGTGAAATCCAGGAGTCGATAACACCTTTTGAGAACTCAGGTTTGCCGGATGGGGTGCCGCTCGCTGCAAATATCACTCACTATCTCAATCCCGATACATCCGCGGCAATGCCGATTGCTTTCGGTTTTGTACCGGCTGATTCAACGGTTGCAAAAGCCACACTCGAAAATATGGAAATTCTGTGGAATCAGGGTTGGGAAGAAGGTGGCTATGGTAGATACCATGCCTCATCTGAGGCAGATTCAGCTGGTTCATGGCCGTTCCCATCATTGATCGTCGCTCGAGCAGCGATGGAAGCAGGGGATTATGATAAGGTCTGGCGGATACTAAGATGGCTCGATACCATGCCGGGATCCCGTTCCGGATCATGGTTTGAAACTTACTGTGACCGCATCTCACCACCTTACGCTCAGCTTGGAATTACACCATGGACATGGGCTGAAATCATTATGCTATTCGTTCACCACATACTCGGCATTCAACCTGAAGAAGATTATATCCGAATTCGTCCAAGACTCTTACCGGGAATGAATAAGGTAACTGGTAGTTTACCCTTGCGCGATTCTATAATTACCTTCGAGTATCAAGTTAATCCAGACCGTACAAGCACTGAGTTTAGTACAAATGTTCAAAACATTGTTTCAAACACCGACGAGGTAAGGATTCTATACTCAGGAGAAGATGTTTATATAAAAGCATTTCTTCCCAAAATATAAACATTATCTTAAAAATTCGAATTTATATAACTTTTTGTCATTTTCGATTAACAAATGTTCATTTTGTTTGGAGTTCGAAATAAAAATATTATTTTACTTCTTCTACTTTCCAGGAAAACCATCAGGAGTACCATGAAGCCTCAGAAAATTCGTGCTCGAATTTTTCTGCCATTGGGATTATCCTTTTTTGCTATACTCACCTTGACGGTTTACGGGATATTTGAAATGGATAGACGCGATAAAGACGACTTTATTCGCGGTGAAATCAGCGAATTAAAAAGCATCTTCCACCATGAAATTAAGGATGGAATAAATTTCATGGGTGGAATAATCGGTATTATCAAAGAAAATAAAAATCTACAGAATGCATGGTTATCAAAAGATAGAGATGAATTGTTGAGAATTACATCATCATTAGAATCCGGAATAAGCCCCAAACTTGGAATAACACATTTCTACTTTCATAACCTGGACAAAACATGTTTTCTAAGAGTTCACAATCCAACACTCTGTGGAGACAAAATAAACAGATATACGCTTGATCAGACGGTAAGATCAGAGCTGCCTTCAAGTGGGATAGAATTAGGTCCGTTAGGAACTTTAACCTTGCGAAATGTTCACCCCTGGTTAATAAATGGTGAACTTACGGGATACATTGAACTCGGTTTGGAAGTAGGAAAAATTAAAGAAAAGGTCATTGAATACCTCGATATAGAATTAGTTTCATTACTTTGCAAAGAGAATCTCGATCGTGAAAGGTGGGTGGAAGGTCAGAAAATGCTGGATAGAAATGGAAATTGGGATCAATTTGAGTATTTTGTGATTTCAGGCAGCACACTAAATCCTGTGCCCTTAAAACTAACTGAATACTTGAAAAATCTCGAATCAATCAATAATAGACGACATCTTAATTCCATTATTAGCATACCTCATGAAGGTCGTAAATTTCGTGGAGGATTTGAAAAACTCACAGATCCATTTAACCGTGATATTGGTAATTTTATTCTGCTTGTTGATGTAACAGAAACCGTAGCATCCTCGCAGAGAGTGGCAATCCTTTTGATAATATTAGCTGCAACATTATATGGTCTTCTCTTTGGTTTTTTCTGGTTCTTCCTCGGAAGTGTTGAAAAACACCTCGGTGATTCCATTGCCAAAATAAAAATTCTTCACGGTCTCATACCAATATGCTCAACCTGCAATAAAATCAGGGATGACAGTGGTTCATGGAAAAAACTGGAATATTATATTTCAGAACACTCAGAAGCTGAATTTACACATGGAATTTGTAAGGATTGTTTAAAAGAACACTATAGTGAGTTTTTGTCTGAAACGGAAAAAGATAACCTCGAAAGAGAAGAGATAAGCAAAACCGGCTAAAGTAGGCTCTCAATTGAGCAAGCGAGATAAAATTGACCTAATAATTACAAATGAAATCTGCGGATGATTATTTATATTACTTGTTAAATACTTATGTTTGGTTTCGCCTTGCGTGATTGGATATTTAAAAAAAAATGGAGGATATATAAGATGTCAGGAACTAAAAAAAACAACTTTACAGAAATCAGAAATGGATATTCCTTCTAAAATACTTCATCACTGTAACCTTAGTGATTCTACTCCCCGGTTGTGACATTACTGAAACTGAAACATCAGCTGTTCAGATAGATAGCAGGATAGACTTCAGATTTCTCGAGTCTTACAATAATTATGAGAACTTATAAGCAGGATTATTTCCCTGTTGAGAATGTAGGAGTTAGTTTATCAATCATCAATTGGAAGAACGTGAAGGTCAGGAGTTGGTTGCTGTAAAATAGATTCGTCTTGTCACGAAATTCTGAAAAATATGGTTAATTTCTTTAGCGAATGAGTTAATGTACGGGCTGAAAATTTTTAGCCCTATCGACAATAAAGCTGTTCGATTGAAAGACTATTTTTTCAGGGACAAGAAATCCCTCCCGTCATTTCGGACTTGATCTATAATCCGGATAAGTCAATGTGTTAACGCTATTTACCAACTGTAGGGGCACGTCGCCACGTGCCCTTTTTCCAAATAAGAAGAAATTGTCCGTTGATACTCAATTCGATCCCCTTCTTAGGGATTGTACTTTCAACGAAATTAGAGATAAACGATTAGCTTATCCTGACAATGTTTAATATTCCACAGGCTCGTGTATATATTAGATAGTGTATAATGTGTCAATTTTGGGGGAAGGGCACGTGGCGACGTGCCCCTACATCTGCAATAACAATGACATCCGTGTCTGTTGGGGAGAACGGACATTCCTTTCAGTTACGATTTCGATATAAAGGACTAAAAAATATGCCCGATAAAAAACTGTTTCTTGTCTGCAATGCCCATCTTGATCCCGTTTGGTTGTGGGAATGGGAGGAGGGATTGGCAGAGACAATTTCAACTTTTCGCACTGCCGCTGAGCTCTGTGATGAGTTTGAAGGATTTGTGTTCTGCCACAACGAAGCTCTTCTTTACAAATGGATTGAGGAGTATGAACCGACACTGTTTGGGAAGATCCGAAGCCAGGTCGGACGCGGAAAATGGCATATCATGGGCGGGTGGTATCTGCAGCCCGATTGTAACGTACTCTCAGGCGAATCGTTTGTCAGGCAGATAATCGTTGGGAAACAGTACTTTATTGACAAGTTTAACCGCGAACCGAAAACAGCGATTAACTTCGATCCTTTCGGTCACTCACGTGGTTTGGTGCAAATACTAAAGAAGTCCGGCTACACATCTTATCTATTCTGTCGCCCGGATGAGAAATTTTACCACCTCGAAGGTACTGACTTCAAGTGGTTGGGTTATGATGGCTCTGAGATACTCGTTCACCGAGCAGATGAACACTACAATTCGCCTAAAGGCAAAGCTCGGGCAAGAATTGAGAAATGGATTAAGGATAATCCCGATACCGAGACCGGGGTGCTACTCTGGGGGATTGGTAACCACGGTGGTGGTCCGTCCCGAATTGACCTGACGCAAATTGTAGATATCCAAAATGAGACATCCGAAATTGATATCGTTCATGGTACACCTGAAAAGTACTTTGATTGGCTTGCAGAGGATTGTGATAACCTGCCCGTAATTTCCAACAGTCTGAATCCCTGGGCTGTCGGTTGTTACACCTCAATGGCCCTGGTAAAACAGAAACATCGGCAGATAGAAAACAGCTATTTTCAAGCAGAAAAGATGCTGACTCAATCAGCCCTACAGAGTCTGGTGGAATTTCCCCGTGAAGAACTTAAAACCGCCCTCGAAGATATGCTGTTCTGTGAATTCCATGATATACTGCCCGGTTCTTCCATCCCGGAAGTAGAAGCGTATGCAGTACAACGACTCGACCACGGCCTGGAGATATTATCCAGGCTCAAAACAAAAGCCTTCTTCAGCCTTCTCAGCGGTCAACCGAAAGCTGAGACAGGTGAGTTTCCTTTATGTGTCTATAATCCGCACCCTTTCGATATTGAGGAGACTGTCGTTTGCGAATTCCAACCTCCCGAACCGAATTTCAATAAGGACGTTTATCTGTATCCGGAGCTGAAAGATAGTGATGGAAATGAGCAAATAACACAGCTCGAAAAGGAAAGTAGCAACATTCGCGAGGATAACCGCAAACGGGTTGTATTCAAGACTAAGCTGAAAGCATCATCAATGAATCGTTTCTCCTGTTATCTGAAAGAGGGGAATGTTCCGGAAGAAAAATCCGCTCCGGAGGACACAACCCATTTCGAGTTTAGAAACGAAACTTGCGAGATTTCAATAAGTCGCGAAACCGGATTGATTGATCTCTATCGTGTGAAGGGTGTTGAAATACTCGGTGAAATGTCCTGTAATCCACTTGTTATCAAAGATTATGCTGATCCATGGGGGATGAGAGTTCGTGCTTTCAGAAACGTCAAGGGCACTTTCGTACTGATGACAGAGAAAGAGAGTGCTGAGTTCGCCGGTTTAGGAATTCCAAAACTCGAACCGGTTCACATAATAGAAGACGGGCAAATCCGGACAATAGTCGAAGCGCTGTTTAAATACAATTATTCGACGCTCTGTATGAGGTATATAATCCCCAAATCAGGCTCCGAGATCGAAATCGATGTTAAAATCTACTGGTTTGAGAAAGACAAAATGCTGAAGCTTGCCTTCCCAACATTACTCCACAACAGTAAATGCCAGGGACAGGTTGCCTATGGTGTCGAAGAATTCGAACGTGAGGGTGAAGAGTTGGTCGCTCAGAAATGGGTTTCAGTAGTATCGAAAGAACAGAATCAGGCGTTGACCATTATCAACGACTGCATTCACGGATTGGACTTCGAATCAGGAGAGCTTCGGTTGTCGCTACTGCGTTCACCTGCATATTCGGGACATCCTGTCAAAGGCAAGCCATTTATAACCCCACAGGACAGGTTCGAACCTCGCATTGACCAGGGTGAAAGGAACTTCAAATTCTGGATGAATGGAGGACCAATAAAAGAAAGATTAGAACTCATAGACCGTGAAGCCCTTGTCAGAAATGAGCCACCGATGAACCTGTGTTGCTTCCCGTCCGGGGAGGGTGAACTGGCTGTGCCCGGTGTGATACTGTCTGATGAAGTAGTCCAGATCAGTGCTTTGAAAATCGCTGAGAAGAACAAATGGCTAATAATACGCCTGTTTGAACCTACCGGAAAACCGCGAAAGACAACAGTGAAAACCCCTCATCTCGACATGGAGTTCGAAGTCAAACTCGGAGGATTCGAGATTAAAACCATCGGTATTGAAACTCACGGCAAAACCCACTTCGAACTCGACCTGCTCGAGAGGAGGATAGATTGAGCACGGACACTAAACCGGTTTCCGTTCTGATAGTCGGGATCGGTGGTTATGGGTATTATTACCTGAAAACTCTACTCGAAGGAATTCCCGAGACAAAAGCAAAACTTTGCGGAGTTGTCGATCCTTTTGCCGAGAAATCCGGGTTATTTCCTGAAGTTAAAAAGAGGGATGTCCCAATATATGCTGAGATCGAGGATTATTACAGAGCTGGACACACAGCAGATCTGGTGGTTATCTCCTCACCCATACAGTTTCACGTCCCCCAAAGCTGCGTAGCACTGAAAAATGGCAGCAATGTCCTGTGCGACAAACCACTCAGTGCTACAGTTGAAGAAGCCGATGAATTAATTCGAGTTCGTGACGAATCAGGCAAATGGGTGATGATCGGTTATCAATGGTCATATTCAACTGCTATTCAGAACTTGAAGCGAGACATACTCAGAGGATTATTCGGAAAACCAGAAAAATTCAAGGCATTATGCCTTTGGCCACGTGATGACACTTATTACAACCGCAACAATTGGGCAGGGAAAATAAAGGATTCTGAAGGCAGGTGGATTCTCGACAGCCCTGCCAATAACGCAATGGCACACTTCATTCACAATCTCTTTTATATGTCAGGGGATGACCAATATTCAAGTTCAGGTCCGAAAGAAGTCTCCGCCGAGTTGTACAGGGTGAATCCGATTGAAACGTATGATACTGCAATTTGCAGAGTAATAACACATAATGATGTTGAGCTTTTGTTTTACGGATCACACACAACTCAAAAAAATGTCAATCCGATTTTCAGGCTCGAGTTTGAAAACGCAGTTATCGACTTCGGGGAAAACAGTGATACAATCAAAGTCAGTTTATGTAAAATGGAATCAAAAGAATATGGTTCTCCCGATGACGACCTTCAATTTAAAAAACTATTTGATGCTGTTGAATGTGTGAGACATCCCAGCCCTATTGTATGCAGCCCCGAAGCAGCCAGATCTCAGACATTATGCATAAATGCAATGCAGGAATTTCTCCCCGAAGCGTCAGCTCTTCCTGAATCTAAAATCCACAGAGATGAAAAGGAAAAAAGGTGGTGGGTGGAGGGATTGGATGATTTGCTATTGGACTGTTATCAGAAAGGTATTCTTCCCGGAAAGTAGCACATGCCTCCGTGCGTGTGTGGTAGCCGTGTGGCTTGGGCTACTTCGTTGCCCAAGTATCTTTACAACGCGAAATTCATCCTTGAGCACAGACGGATTCAAGACAAATATGTCAAGTAAGGACAGACAATAAGTGCGATGGATTTTGGTCACTTGTGTCTGGTAAGGAAACCCGGGTAATAAATAACCCGGGCCACACACCGCTGCAACGATCGGTCCGTAGGGCGGTATAAGATACCGCCGAACCTTTGTAATATCATGATTTCTGTCGGAAAAAGTTTCCGACCTACGAGACTCTATTTATAATTTGCAAATTTGCTCGAATTCATTATATTATAACATTGACTTTGTGACACATGCATTTTATTAGATATCATTTCACGGCGTAGAATTATCATGACTAAAACAAAAACCTCCATTTACCGCAGCATGTTTTTTACAAGGCTATTTGTCTGTTGCCTTGTAATCCTCCTTACTACAACCTTTTCCTATTCCCAAAACACCCCCGGCATCGAGCTGGTATCAGAGCCTCTTGTGACGGGTTATGGAAGTGATGTCAAGATTGTCGGCTCAAATATCTTCTTCTCAAACCGTTACGGTGTGGTAATTTACTCCTTTGATACAGAGAATCCGGAACAACCACCCGTCGAGGTCAGCCATTTTTCCACTCCTGGATTATCGGGTGGCTTATGGATTGAGGATACACTAATGTATCTCTGTGATGACTATACCGGTTTGAGGATTTACGATATATCGGACTTAAGCAATGTTGTGGAGCTTAGTGTCTGCGCTGATGCTCGGGGTGCAAGAAATGTGAAGGTTCGAGATAATCTCGCCTACGTCATCCGCTCAAGATATGGATTCTATATTGTAGATGTCGAGAACCCTTTTAATCCGGAAGTTATTGGAGAATGGCGAAGCCCTGGTATGCATATGTCTATTCAGGGAAGGAGTTTCGAAATAAAAGATGATCTCCTTTTTTGCGGTTTTAATCATTTTTCGCACTCTCTTGCGGTATTTAACATCTCCGATCCCACCAACCCGGAATTTATGTTTGAATATGAGGAAATCGAGTTTTATGATTTCTGCATTGTGGATGATATCCTGTTCATGACAGATAATGATCGTCTATACGGTGCAATATATAGTTTGTCAATCGAAAACTTGGATAATATCCATGTTATTGATGAGATTAGAGGAAATAATGAGTGTTACATAAACGGCCCAATTCATTATGAGAACGGATTTCTTTACAATCATTGGTCGGGTGTGAAAATTTATGATGTCAGAGATCCGGAAAATATGGTTCAAATCTCCCGTATTGGGAGAAGAATTCCACCATCAAACGAAGTTCCTTCGGTTGTAATGGGTGATTTTGTTTTTGGGTGTGCCAAATGGCATGGTTTATTTGTTATTGATTTCAGCGACATTGATGAACCGGAGATCATTCACTCATCTCTTTCTCACGGCAGACCTATCAGTACTTGCAAACAGGGCAATTACCTCTATGTTGTAGATGGCGTCAGTTCGGATCATACAATAAGACATTCAAGTCAGTTCAGAGTATTTTCGATTGAGGACATATTTAATCCGGTTCAAGTGTCCGTTTTTGATTATCCGGATCGAGATTTATCGCTCATCTCGGTTGACGGTAATTATGCATATTTAGTTCCCGGACAGGGTGGTAGGGTCACTGAGCTAATAGTTTTTAATATTGAAGACAGTGAAAACCCTGAGTTAATTGCAACTATAGATTGCGCTGGTCTTGATATGTTACTGGTTGATGACATGTTGTATATTAGTCGTGGGTCAACAGTGCTGATAATATCAGTTGCAGATCCTGAAAATCCATTTCGACTCCCATTATTTATAATTGAAGAACATTATGATGACCGTTATCGTGCCAATAGCATTGCGATATCTGGTGATTTGATGTACACCCCCGGTTCAATACCTCTCGGTGAGGGTAATAGCTGGGAACAGGGTCTAACAATCTGGGATAAATCCGACCTGAATAATATTCAATTAGTTGGGGAATGTGCCCTAAGAGTTAACAGTGCTCACCGGATCGCAATTTACAATAATTATGTTTATATCACATCAAAGAACGGCGTGGATGGTTTGTCAATTGTCGATGTATCTGATGCTGCAAACCCACGTGAGGTTTTATTTATGGATGATATAATATATGCGACGAATGTGAAGGTTTTCGATGACCTTTTGTTTGTACTGGAAATCTGCTACGGTGTGAAAATTTTCAGCCTTGAAAACCCGGCTCGTCCGGAACTGATCGGGCAATACGACACACCATCATTGCTGATGAACATAGATGTTGACCTTGCAGAGGGCTATATGTATGTTGCGGAATATGATGACATTAGTATCTACGACATTGCGCGTTTTACAGGATTGTGGGATGTAACATTGTCGGAGGAATCATATGACTACGGGGATGTACCGATTGACTCCACCGCATTGTGGACGGTTGTTGTGACAAATCGGGGTATGGAATCCGTTACAATCACAGGCAACACCATAGGTGATGGTGCTTTCACGGCAGATTTATTCGGAGTAAGAATATTAGAACCAGGCACGGAAACGAACGTTGATATAAGATTCACCCCGCGTGTCGATTCTGCATATACAAGAACGATCACAATTTCTGCCGGAATACGCAACCTGGAAGTGAACCTCTCCGGCACCGGTATAAATATTAATGAGGTCAGTCACTCAGAGGATAATCTACCCCTGAAATTTGTCATTACCTCCATTATACCAAATCCATTTAATTCACAAACAACACTCAGTTTTAACCTTCCCAAAGCCGGAAATGTCCAAATGGATATCTTCGATATCAACGGACGCAAAGTCAAGACTCTGATAGATGGCTTCACAAATACTGGTTCACATAGCGTTAATTGGGAAGCACATGATATTTCGGCTGGATTGTACATAGTCAAGTTAACTGCTTCGGGAAAAAGTCATGCTCAGAAAATTGCGGTTCTGAAATAACCGTGTGGCTTGGGCTACTTCGTTGCCCAAGTATCTTTACAAACATACTTCAGACAATAATTACAATGGATTCTAGTCACTTATATCAAGTAAGGACACCCGGGTAATGAATAACCCGGGCCACACCGACCGGGCAATCACACCAAATACCGCGACGGTTTCGTAGGGCGGCATCTTATGCCGCCGAACCTTTGCAATATCCCAATTTCCGTCGGAAAAAGTTTCCGACCTACGAGATTACGCTACTTAATACTAACCATCACCCACAACAGAAATATAACAACCCCAACCAATGCCCAGCTCCCAAAAAAGCCAATATAATCCATCTTTCCGGGTTTCAAAATCTCCCAGCTTGATCCGGGCAGAATTTTATCTTTCTCGTACATTTCCGGATTGGCATATGCTGCTGCAAGTGCTTTCTGCTCAAGCTCGGGAGTATCCTGTACCGGCGTGTGCATTTTGGCAAAGAACCTGTCCAGCTCTGGTTTTATTACCGGTTTTGTTACGAACGATATCAGGAACAGCAGTACAAATGGGAACAGCGCATCAAAGTAAAAACGTGTTGCGACGAGCTGGGACTTGGCAAAGTCGGAGAAGTCTATCCCAAACCAGCTCAATACCCAGAGCTCAGCATGAAATCGCCCAATTCCGACTTTCGGAGAATTCGGATCTTTCGGATCGGTTCTGGCAACCTTGTCGAAATAGATTCCGACCGGTTCGATAATATGCTGTTTTTCTATGGCTTGCCCGACTGTCTGCGCGCGACCGGCTTCGACGTCTTCTGCGAGTGCTTCGGTTGAAATTACTACCGTTTGAACGGATGTCTCTTTTGTGAATGACGGGTTGTTCTTTACAGCATCAATACCCTGGAACACGTTGGGGATTACTGTGTAAATAAGGATGCAGATAAAGACCTGAATGATTACGGCTAATTTTGATACTCTTCGCCATAAAAATCCGAGCCAGATAGACGCTCCGAATATGGCTGGAACCGAAATGATATACTTGAACAATTCAAGCAGGTTATCCACGAACATTGCCACCCCAATCCCACCCAGTAGGGTAACTCCAATCGTAATTCGTCCAACGAATAGATAGTGTTGTTCAGATTTATCCGGGAAGAAAGGCTTATAGAGATTGCGGATAAAGAGTGCAGCATAAGATACGGAACTCGCATCAAGGCTGGACATATTTGCTGCAAGAATTCCAACGAGCATCAATCCGATCGCACCGGGGATCAGAAGATCCTTGGACATGTATCCCCAAATCAGATCCGGATCATGCAGCTGTCCGGCATATATCCCGATCGCCAACAGTCCGGCTAACGCCCAGAAGATCATCAGGATTCGCTTGGTGAACATACCGACAATCATCCCAAACCTGGCGGTCATCTCGTTTTTTGCCGATCCTGCTGTCTGCATCCCGGCAGCAACAGCAACAATTGAAACCAGGTTTGCAATAACCATAGCAAGAATTGTGTACCAGGCATACTCGCTCATTGTTGCCGAACCGAACAGCTCAAACATGTAATCGGGCACCGTTGCATGAAGTCCTGAGAAACCACCGACCTTGACAAGCCCGACAGGGATCAGGATTGCCGAGAAGATGATAATCAGAATCCCCTGTATAGAGTCTGTTATTGCTGCGGCTCGGAAACCTCCGAGCATTGTGTAAATCCCAACTACTATCGCGTAAATAAAATAAAACCAGATCGGACTTGTGTAAGATGCGAAGGATTTCAACTCACCCAGTTTGCTCTTCTCATTCAGTTCTTCATACCGACGTTGCTTTGTGGGAGTCAACCCATCTGACATCTCAGATTTCAGTTGTTTGAACTCGTGGAATTCTTCAATGCTTCTACGCTCTTCAATCGTGCATGCTTCGATTGTTTTAGGTGTCATAGCCATCATTGTTTTAGCTGCGACCATATAACCAACACCGCCACCGAGCAGTGAGAGCAACAGGATAAAGACAGCATAGCTGCCACCCAGGAACGGGCTTCGGAATCGCTCCGTGTAATAATCACCAATTGTGGTCAGACGCACTCTTCTAAAAAACAGGGTTGTAAACCAGTAGAAGGGAGTCAGGAACAGGACCAGGAATTGTATCCACATCCCACCGATTCCCTGTCGATAAATCTCCCTCGAAACCGCTACTGCCTGATCAGCATTTGTGGAGCAACCGAAATTGAGAAAAAATTGGTAGAACTTTCCGAGTTTGCGCCCGGCAAGGAAGAACTCATTTGTGTCATGTGTCCGGCTTGCAACCCTTTTACCAAGCCAAAGGATTACCATTATATAGATTATAATGATGATTAAATCTATAACATGCATTCCCCAGATGTACAAATTCAAATCCTCCGGTAATCTAAGTTTAAATTATTAAATGACATAAATATTTTACCCTAACAAAGGGAAAAATGTCACACTAATATCTAAATGTTATTACATTAATCCGCAAGTAATCTACGCAATTAATAGGATATCAGGGCTAAATATATCCATTTTTGGGAGGTATTTTCTATATTTAAGAAAAGGTTGCTTTTTGTCTTGATTCTTTCAGATTATTAACATATTTTGCATGACTGCAAGATATGCACACCATTGATTTTTTTTTACACTTTAATCGTGGTTTTCATGGATACGGACTTCATACATATTGGACATTATTAAAACGAAGAAAACCACTTTTGTTGTTTCGGTAACAATGCTCATTTGGAATATCGATGGACAACCTAAAACTTGGTTATAGCACAAAGAAGATTAGGAGTGTTCTGGTAACCCTCATGATTTTTACTCTGTCACTGATTGGCTGCCAATGGGATCCACCACACTCCAATCCATGGGATCAGGTCTCCCCAAGTCTGTCATTTGAGGTCTGGAGTCTGGGAATAGTTAATCAGGTTGAGGTTGTTGGAGCGACGGTTCAAATTAAAGAGCTCGGCTTATTTGCGACGACTGATTCAACAGGAACCGCATTTTTTGATAAAGTTGATCCTGGAACATGGATGGTTGTAGCCTTCAGGGATGGGGAACAAATTCCGGACTATGCAATTGATTCAGTATTGATCACTGTGAATCCTGGACATCAAACCAAGACTATACGGCTTGATGCTCTCCCACATTTTGCCTATTCAACGGTAAATGTACATTCATTCGAGACAGCAAATAGAGAGGTAGTTGATCATAAAATCAGACTTAAAACAAAGGTGATTGATTCTGATGGGGATTTTGATCTAAACAGGGTAGAATGGCGCTTTAAGGATGTTTCAGATACACTGAATTACAATCAGGATAGAGACTCAGCTTTCCATGAATTCACCATACAAGAGATAGAGAGTTTAGAATTCCCATATTCAATTGCTGAAGCACAACTTGATGATTTCGATTTTGAAGCATTTGATCAACTTGGAAACTCTACTATTGTGAGTGCAGGTATTGATAATACCATTAACGTTGTACCAACAACCGTTCTGGCAATTGGACCCGAAGTCGAGTGGGTATTCGCCTGGAACCAGGAATTTAGTGATACTACTGAGTTTAAATACTTACTGAGAATATATACTCAAGGGCAACCTGAACTTGTTTATGAGAAGTATATAGTTCCAAGAGGAGCATATCGCACTTTACATCGAGTTGCAGATACGCTCATCCCGGGAACATATTTGTATTATGTATGGGTAATCGATAATTATGGTAACTTCATACGTACTCGTCCGAGATTTATGGAAATACTTCCGGTGACTTCACCGGTAGAACAAAATCAGAAATACTTTTCAGATTGAAATGAAAAAGGAACAGCCATGACAAAAATCGCTACTCCACCCCCTCCGGTAATTGAACCGGGACGTAGCGCAACAAGGGAAGATGTTGTCCGATTATTAAATACCGTACTCGGACTTTCTGTCGAAATGATGAATGCCGATCGGGGAGTAGTCATCTTCCGTGAAGCCGATAAATACGAAATAATGGCTTCAAAGAACTTCCCGCCTGATAAAACACCGACACTTGAGGAGTTATCTGCAAGTGTTATCGATAAAGTAATCAACACTGCTTCTCCTCTTCTCACTCATGATGCCCTGACGGATCCACGCTTTGATACATCTGCAAGTGTTATTCTCCATCAGATTACTTCGATAATCTGCGTCCCATTGTGGAATGATGATGAGGTAATCGGCGTCATTTATCTCGACAGTCGGATGAATCGTCAGAGGTTTACAGAAGACAACCTCAACTTTATAAATATTTTTGGCAGAATGGCTGCAATTGCAGTTGATTATGCCCGGAGTTATGGTGAGCTCTATGACGAGAAACAGCGGCTTCAGACTGAACTTCGCACCTCATGGACATTCGACGAAATAACAGGGCGCAGTCCAAGAATGCTCGAAGTATTCAACTTAATGCGCAGGGTAATGAATTCTGATATTTCCGTATTGCTTGAGGGTGAAAGCGGAACCGGTAAGGAATTGGTCGCGAGAGCTTTGCACTACAATGGACCTCGTCGGGATAAGTCGTTTGTAGCACAGTTTTGCGGAAATTTATCTGAAAACCTGCTCGAGAGCGAATTGTTCGGGCACAAAAAAGGTTCTTTCACAGGAGCAATTTCAGATAAGAAGGGTCTCTTTGAGATCGCAGATGGAGGAACCTTCTTCCTCGATGAAATTGCCGACATCAGTCCTGCAATTCAGGCGAAACTATTGCGCGTAATTCAGGAAGGTGAAATCAGGAGAGTTGGAGATACCGACGCACTGAATGTCAACGTAAGAATTATTTCTGCTACAAATAAAGACCTTAAAGCTGAAGTTGAATCCGGTAGGTTCAGGGAAGACCTTTTCTACAGGCTGAATGTTATCACAATCGATCTGCCACCTCTGCGGGATAGAACCGGTGACATACCCTTACTCGTCAGGCATTTCCTTTCCCGATTCGCAGAAAAGAACAAGATGCCGGTTAAAAAAGTATCTCCGAAAGCTGTCCAGGCTCTTTCAAACTACTCCTGGCCAGGAAACGTCAGAGAGCTTGAAAACACTATCGAACGTGCATTAATCCTTGCAGAAAAAGATACAATCGATGTCCAGGACCTCTTCATACCGGAAGCAGAAGCATTATCTGAGAAACCGAAAACACTGAAGGACTATGAAAGGGAAATTGTCCTGAAAGTCCTTGAAGACTGCGGAGGAAACAAAACAAAAACTTCAGAGATACTTGGAGTATCTCTACGCTGGCTCCATTATAAATTGAGCGAATGGAAAAAACAGAACACATAAGCCAGTATTTAATAGAGCAGGAAATTGCTCAAAGCAGTATTTGTTCCGTTTATCGCGCAACCGATGAAAAGCTTCAACGTCCGGTTCTAATTAAGAAACTTCATCCTCAAATGGCACGTGAGGAGGATATTCGGAATCGATTTGAACGAGAAGCTCGAGTCTGTGCATTTTTGAACCACAATAATATTGTGAGCATTTACGATTATCATGCTGATCCAGAACTCAGTATGCTCGTTCTTGAATTTGTTATGGGTCAGAGCCTCAGTGCTTTAATGAGGTCATGCACGCAAATCGACTGGAAAATAGGATTGTCAGTATTATTTGGTGTCTTGAAAGGGTTGGCATTTGCCCACTCAAAGGGTGTGGTACACAGGGATATAAAACCGGATAATATTCTCATTGCAAGCGAAGGTCAGGTGAAAATTACCGATTTTGGACTGGCGACTTTGGAGGACGCGCCTAAACTTACCCGTCAGGGACAGATCATCGGGACACCTGCATACCTGCCTCCGGAAGGAGTCACTGGTGAGCCTATAGATGCTCGTAGTGACCTTTTTTCTCTTGGTGCAACACTCTATGAAATCCTCACCGGGAAATCCGCTTTTCACGGTGAAAACTTTTCAGCAACCATTAACCTGATCCTAAAACATAATCCTGATCCTCCCTCCAAAGTTGTGGCTGAAATACCGTTAGAGTTCGATCAGATTATTATGCGGTTGATCGAGAAACGCCCAAATCAGCGCTATGCTACTGCTGAGCAGGCATTAGAAGAGGTTCGAAAAGTCGCGCAGCAGTATCAAATCTCTCTTGAACCTCCCGCGATAAAAGAATTTCTCGAAACCACTCCGGAAATTTCACCTGTTCCTCCCGAGTACACATCCTCAGGTATCACTTCGGCATCAACATCCATGACCTTAAGAAGTCGGACTTCAATCGGTATCAATTCTAATACATTGAGTGTTCAACCAGAAAAAAAACCAAATAGGATTGGGCTCTTCTCAGGCATTGTGGTAATAATTGCAGTGGCGATGTTCTTTGGGTATCAGCAATGGTTTAAACCGGCCATGAACGAACCTGCGATTATACCCAATGATTCCGAAAAGACTGTTAAAGAATCCGTACAAAATTCAACTGATGAGGAAGTAGAAGAAAAACAACAGATTGCAGATGACGAGAAAACAGAAAATAAAAAAACGCTAGTTTCAAACCCTGAAAAGAATATTCCCCCCATTATCCCGGAAAAACCTGAGCAAGGTAAACATCCTCAGGACCCGAATCAGGATAAAGAGGTGAACATAGCAAAGAATGATGATCCGATTGAGGAAACACCCAACACTACTGAAAACTCAAATACTTCACCAATTGATTCTGATCTGCCGGGAAGCCTGAAACTCGTGACCAAGCAATGGGCAAATATATTTGTTGATGGTGTTGCATATGGCCAAACACCTCTGCGGGAACCCATTGAATTAAGTCCGGGAAAACACAGGATAATGTTGAGTAATAACGTATTTCCCACTCCTGTTTTCATACCAATTGATATAGAGTCGGGGGAAGATATTGATATGCAGGTTGATTTAACCACCCATTTCGCAACAGTGAGAATACTATCAGTGAAACCCTGGGCGGAAGTTTTCATAGATGATGTCTCTTATGGAATGACACCTCGAGCAAAACCTATTTTCCTGGCGTTTGGAAAACACATTCTGGAATTGCGCAACCCGGGTTATCCTATCTGGAGGGAGGAATTTGAATTATCTACTGAAGTACGCTCGCGAGAAATAGTTGCAAATTTAGCAAAAGGTAAATAACTCGAGGCATAAGTCAGGTGTTATTTCGACTGCTGACATCTCTGGTATTTCCCCATTACTGCCCATCTTGTAAAGGGGAGTGTTTTGAAGGTGAAGGACTGATATGCTCGAAATGCTGGAAATGCCTTGAAGATTTTAAAGCCTATTGGCGGTTAAAAGATCCCAATCTCAGGGAACGAAGTAATATTGCATTCACATACAATAACCTCGCTCGATTACTCGTACTTCATATGAAGTTTTATGGAAGGATGGATATCGCTGAAAGACTGGGTTCAGTGCTATATGAGAGATTCTATCCGGTACTTAAGCAAAAGAGATTTGATGCTGTGATTCCAGTACCTTTGCATTCGGTCAGAATCAGAGAACGTGGATTTAACCAGAGCGAAATAATTGCTGCACGATTGGCAGAAAAGCTAAAAGTTAAAATCAGAAGCGATATATTAATCAGGGTAAAAAACACTCGACCTCAATCGAGATTATCAAATCAGGAGCGTGAGAATAATGTGATTGGAGCATTTGAATCCCAATCAGCAGCGGAGGATATACCAGAGGGAAGTGTCTTATTGGTTGATGATGTTTTTCACACCGGTTCTACACTGAAAGGATGTATATCTGCTTTGAAAGACATTGGAGTAAAGGATATAAGGATTTTGGCTGCTTTTGGCTAATTGAAACCCTGTTCACAACCGGTTTATTTAACTGGTTTTACGGCAAACAAAGAGATGGCAAGAATGAAGAAAGAATCCGAAGATAAAAACCTGAACCTGACAAATTCGGCAGAAGGTGCAAATGATCAACCGCTTGAATTATCAGAACACCCACGGGTCAATCTATTACTGAACGATGTTGTCAGTCGATTGAAAGAATACACAGAAAATCAAACAGATCGACTGAATGAGCTGATGAAAATCGGGGTGGCTCTATCATCTACTCGAGACACAAACAAGCTCCTCGAGATGATAGTCGATAAGGCTCGTCAATTCACAAATGCCGATGGTGGAACTCTTTATCTCGTAAATGAAGAGGAACATGTCTTAAATTTCTCTATCCTGCAGAACACATCTCAGGGTACCCGTCAGGGTGGTGCAACCGGAGTGGAAATTACGCTCGCTCCAGTGCCTCTGATCGTAGATGACAAACCAAACTACAAAAATGTCAGTGCTTATGTTGCGAATGTTGGGGAACCGGTCAATATCCCAGATGTGTATGAGGTTGATGGTTTCGATTTCAGTGGTGTTCGGGCTTATGACAAGCACACCAACTACCTGTCGAAATCAATGTTAGTTATCCCAATGAGGAATTACAAAGAAGAGATTATCGGTGTCCTGCAACTGATTAATGCGCAGGATCCATCCACCGGAGAAGTAATCGCGTTTGCAAATGAGTATCAAATATTGACAGAAGCTCTTGCGTCACAGGCAGCTGTTGCACTGGATAACGCGACTCTTATCCATGAGCTGCAGGAATTGTTCGAATCCTTTATTCGCACGATTGCTGCTGCAATTGACGAAAAATCACCATATACAGGCGGGCATATTGAGCGAGTTGCAAATTTAACAATGGAACTCGCAAAAAGGATCAATGCTGCCACTGAAGGGCCATTTGCAGATGTTGAGTTTAGTGAAGATGAATTGACGGAATTGAGGCTGGCTGCATGGCTCCATGATACTGGCAAAATTACTACTCCGGAATATGTTATTGACAAAAGGACAAAGCTCGAAACAATATTTGATCGATTGGAGCTTGTGCGGATGAGGTTTGAAGTAGCAATTTCAAACGAAAAAATCCGGGTTCTTGAAGCCAGGATTAAAACCGGTGAAGCCTCCGCAAAAGCTGAAGGTCGGGAGGCTGAGGTTATTGATGATGAGGAGGCAATTACGAAATTGGCGGATGATTATGACTTTATCTCCAGTAACAATGCGACTTCAGAATTCGTCTCAGACGAAAAACTTGATAGAATTAAAAATATTGCTTCCAGGAAGGTCAACACATCAATCGGAGTGGAATCACTGTTAACTGCCAACGAGTTGTACAATCTGAGTATCAGGAAAATGAACCTGACGACCGAAGAGCGGGAAACGATTAATAACCACGCTACAATGACGTTCAAGCTCCTTGAAGAATTGCCGTTCCCGAAGAATCAGAAAGATGTACCGTTCATCGCCAGTTCGCATCATGAAAAGTTAAATGGCAAAGGATATCCTCGCGGTTTGGATGAAAATGAAATTCCACTAACTGTTCGAATTCTTACCCTCGCTGACGTGTTCGAAGCCCTGACATCTTCAGATCGACCATATAAAGAACCTAAAAAGCTCTCTCAGGTCGTCCGTATACTTGGCTTCACGGTGAAAGACGGTGAAATGGACCCGGATCTCGTAGACTTTTTCCTGAACGAAAAGATGCACATTGAATACGCTAAAGAACACCTGAAACCTGAAATGATTGATATTGAGTAGCTGGCATGTCATCTGAAACAATCGGGGCTGAGCTGATAAGGGTAGAAAAATCGCTTGAGGAGGCCAACATCCTGAGCCCCCGAAGACATGCTGAGTTGATACTTCAATCGGCAATTAACCTTGACAGAACATCGCTATACCTGAATGCTCGTAACGCCATTTCGGATGAAAAAAAAACCGAAATAAACAAATTGCTCAAGCGACGGCTTGAAGGTGAGCCCATCCAGTATATTACCGGATGGGCTCCTTTTTATGGCAGGAAGTTAGAGATTTATGATGGAGTCTTCATCCCCCGCTTTGACACTGAATTATTAATCGAAAGATTTCTCGTCTATTATAATTCCCTACCCGAATCTGTTGAAATTGTCAACGTACTCGATTTATGCTGCGGCAGCGGAGCAATCGGATTAACCATTGCTGCTGAAGCTCCGAAAGCGAATGTAACGCTAATCGACATTTCAAGGGATGCTCTCGAGTGTACACAATCAAATGCAAAATCATTCGGAGTGGAGGCTCAAACTAAAGTCCTGAAATGGGACGCCCTTAAAGAACCTCCTGAAGATTGGACAAACCACTTCAATTGTATAGTAGCCAATCCACCATACATTCCAGTCTCCGACATGCAAAAACTCCATCCCGATGTCCAACAGGAACCTCATACTGCTTTAACCGATGGAGGAGACGGTCTGAAGTTCTATCGTCACTGGATCAAAATCCTACCGGTATTGCTTATCGCGGAAGGTTACTTTTTAACAGAGATTGGAGACAATGCAAGTGAGGATGTTAGTCGGATAATTGCGGAGAGGTTTGACGCAGTTGAGGTTTATAAGGATTTGAGTGGTTTGGTGCGAGTTGTGGAAGGAAGATCAATGTTACCCGAACGCATGTAATCCGGAGATTGTAAACTGACCAGACCACGAATTAAACAAAATCAGTCAGAATAAAATTCCGATAAAGACCTCCAATTTAGAATAACTGATTGGTTTGAATCTGCTTTTAACATTCTTAAATTAATGGAACATAATTTACAGTTTTCTTTCAATCGGGAGGAACAAATTTGAGAGTTCACAAAATTGAATCTGATTCACATATTAGCTTTCAAACATCCTGTTGGTATGTTACGTTTCTCCTTATAATTGTTTCTTTTTTCGGAGTGTATCCCATGACGGGTTGTTGCAGCAATCAAGCCGGTGTTGTAGGGCTTGAATTTGGAAGTTCAGCACCAGATTTTAATCTTCCGAATGTCGATGGTAAATTGGTTTCCCTTGATGACTATCGTGGCAAAGTTAAGGCATTAGTAGTCGTATTCTGGTGTAATCATTGTCCTTACGTTATTAAAAGTGAAGACAAAATGATTTCTCTGGGAAACGAATTTTTGAATAAAGAAGTCGGATTTGTCCTTATTTCAGCGAATGATACGGTTAATTACCCACAGGACAGTCCGAGCAGAATGAGAGAGAGAGCTGAAGCAAAGAATTATCCGTTCCCTTACCTGTTCAATGAGGATCAGACTGCACCCAAAGCATACGGAGCTCAAGTCACCCCCCACGTCTTTCTCTTTGATGGTGAAATGAAACTGAGATATCGTGGTGCAATTGATGATAATATGAATGGTGACAAACCTGAAACGATATCTCATTTAAAAGATGCCATTGACGCGATCCTTTCAGGCTCACCTGATAAAATTGATGTACAGGATACGAAGCCGATTGGATGTTCAATGAAGTGGAAGTAACTCTTTGATTCCAAAAATTAATTCACCCGGTATGCACCATATTCGCAATGGTGAAGGCTTTTCGGGTGGATTTTCTTGTGGAATTGTGCGGTTTAATGAACTGCACAATCATAATACTCATATTATCAACCAATTAACATCAAGAGCATAATAACAGGTATGCTTTTTGCAGGTTGATTGGATTAAAGTGAATGTTAACCAACTTTTAACCTTGTTTGTCTGAATTTGAATCTGGTTAGTACACTCATGTTTTGTCCAGCTTTTCATGTCATCGAATGGAGGAGTTCATGCTCTGGCAACGTAGGATAGCTTCCATGCATCAAACATCCGATGGATCTCGTATCCTCACCATGTTTCCACAAATAAGTACAACACTGGTAATTGGATTATTCCTTTTATCCCTTTTTCCGTTAAACCTGTTCGGCACCGCTTTATCCATGCAGGCGACAATCGATCCGGCTGTGAAGTTAATCAGCTCCACTTCTTCGGATGCAGAATTCAGTTTTTCACTTCCGGATGTCAGTCACCAAACCATCATACAGAATGGTCTTGAAATTGACTCTTATTCAATCCCGAGCGAAGCCGACACTCGCTCCACGGATGGAGAAGATAACGAGTATTCGGGTGCTGAGCTGCCGGTAATATCGAGAATGTTCCTTATTCCTCCCCAATCGGGAGTTGAGGTTCTTGTTTCAGACGTAGTCTCAAGGATAGAAAATGATGTAATCCTTATGGATTCTACTCCTGACAGGGATAGTGATGCTGAAGGTTTTCTCCCGCATGACATAGTTACTATTGGAAAACCGGGGATCATGCGTGGGTACAGACTTGTCAATGTGACAATTCATCCCCTGCAATGGAATTCCCAAACTCGTGAGTTGCGGGTTGTTGAATCAGCAAATGTCAGACTAAACTTTAATACTGACCTCAACCGGGAGAACATCGTCAGGAATCCAAACCGACCACGCCCTTCGAAGAATATACGCCGAATCATACGAAACTTAGTGGTTAACCCGGAACCGGCCTGGACTACGCCATCTCGAGATGAATCCTCAGGTGGCTCTATCCTTTATGTTACAATGCAAAGTAATTCTGTTCTTCAACAGGTGGAGAGATTGCTCGATTGGCGTCGTAAAATGGGTTGGACCGCAGATGTAATAATTGCCGAAGATAATGAAAGTCGGAATGCTATAAAAAGGGATATTCAAGAGGCATATGATAACTGGGAAATCCCTCCGGAATTCATCGTCCTTGTCGGAGATGCACCAGGATTGGAGGGCAACAACTACACTCTGGCATATTACAACAAGCAGGCCGGGGGCAGAAGCGCTTATGAAACCGACCATGACTACTGCGAACTTGAAGGAGATGATATCTTTCCGGAAGCTGCAATCGGACGTTTAGTTTTCAGCAATATCGCAATGCTGAGAACTCAGGTTGATAAAATAATAAATTACGAATCGGATCCTTTTTTACCCGATGGTCGTCGTGGTGGTTGGCAGCTTCGGGCTGCAGTTGCCGCTACTGATTACAGAAGCGGAACATCATCAATTGATATATGCAGGTGGTTTAAAAACGTTGCCCTTGATCATGGCTTTACCGGAGTCAGTGAACTTTATTGGTCGAACCAGCAGCGTACTCCAAATCCGACCGAATTCCTGAATGACAATACTGAGCTTGGATTGTCATTTATTCTATATCGGGGCTGGTCAAGGATGAATGGATATGAGACACGCGAAGTTACGAATTTATCAAATGGGAGAATGTTGCCGTTTGTTATCCTTGCGACATGCAATACGGGGGATTACGGTGAAAATTTAATCGATCCGACATGGTCATATTCTGAGCGATATCTCTGGGCAACAGAGGGTGGAGCTATTGGCGCAGTAGGTGCAGCCGGACCAACTCACACGGCTTATAATAATTCATTTGCTACTACCACCTTGCGCGCAATTTTCGCAGATGAAATCTACTCACAGGGCTGGGCTACAATGGCAGGTAAACTCGCTCTATACAGCCATTATGCTGACCGGGGAGATATTCAGCATGCTGAAAACCGGGGCATGGAAGCCTGGTTGACTCTTTTTTACATCTACAACCTGATGGGGGATCCGGCTGTTGATCTGTTTACTACCGTACCTGAGCGACTTGCTGTAGATCATTTAGAAACACTGCAACAGGGAGAATCCTTCTTTGAAGCTACTGTATTCTATGACGAACGGGGAGATGTTGCTGAAGATGTCCAGGTATGTCTCTACAAACCTGATGCTTTCCAGCTCGTTGAACGGACTGATTCCAATGGTGAAGTTGCTTTTCACATTGATCCGGAATGGGTCGATGAAGGAACGGTGCACCTGACTGTTTCAGGACCCAATTTATTCCCATATAGATATGAATTTGAAATTCAGGAAGCTGATGCTTATTTAGGAGCTCTGGGTTTTGCCATCGACGATGATAACGAAGGTGAAAGTCGTGGGGATGGGGACAACACGGCAAATCCTTTAGAAAGAATAGAATTGAATATTGCGCTGACAAATTTTGGAGGTCAACAACCGGAGGGAGGAATCACACTTGAGTTAACTTCTCTAAGTCCACAAATCTCTGTAATAATGGATGAAATTGAGATGGAAGAGGCACTTGAACCCGGGCAAATTAGAAGTGTTGATTTCTTAATCGACATTAACGGTGACGCTATCAATGGCTCAAAATCACTTCTACAGCTAAATATTCGTGGTGAAGGCCAGAGTTGGACAAGTTCGATAGAGATCCCGATTGAAGGACCACAGCTTGAGTTTGAAAGACTGGTTTGGAATGGGGATCAGCTCACTCCCGGAGACACCTCAGTCGCATTTATTTCCATCACCAATAATGGTTCAAAACCTTCACTACCCGTTGTTGGCAGGCTTGAATCATTAACGGGAACGATTAATATTCAAGACGGTGATGTTTCTTTCGGTGTAATCCAGCCTGGTGGCGTAGCCGAAGCCGAAGAATTTGTCCGAATGAGGGCTCATCAATTTCATATGCCCGGTACCGAGGCTGAGTTCGTTCTGGATCTACAAAATGATGACGGTTTTCGCAACACTTTGGATTTATCTTTCACAGTAGGTGAAGTTAGACATCGTCAACCATTTGGACCTGATGATTATGGCTACATCTGTATTGACAACACCGATACAAGTTGGGCTTCCCACCCGAGATATAATTGGATTGAGCTCCATGAAGATGATGATGCTCGAGACACAGGACTGCGGGACACAGGAGAACAACGGGATGAAAGCAGAACAATCAACCTGCCATTCAGGTTTACATATTACGGGGAAGAATTTGATGAAGTCACCGTTTGCACAAACGGATGGATGGCATTTGGTGATCATGGGGAAGTTAATTCAGGACGGAACCGACGAATTCCATCAGGTGAAGTTTCTATGGCGATGCTGTGCCCGTTTTGGGATGATTTGGTAACTCCTAATGATAGCAGGATTTACTGGAAGCACGATGAAGAAGATAATCTCTTTATCGTCGAATGGTATAATCTTCGAAAACTCGGACCACGTGGTTGGAATGAACCGACAGAAACCTTTGAAATAATTCTATATGATCCTGAGCATTATCCAACACCTACCGGCGACGGAGATATAGTATTCCAGTACCTTGAGGTTGAAGACAACCGGTCGGCATACCAAAATTGGGACACCCCCTGGGCGACGGTAGGCATTGGAAGTCCGGATCTAACTACAGGTCTCGAATATACATACTGGGGTGTACGTCACGCAGGAGCAGCTGTACTTGAACCTGAACGAGCGATCAAATTCACGACCACAATACAATACCGTACAGCCTCGGTCACTGGAATCGTTACCGACGCCCAGACCGGAGAAGTCCTCGAAGGTGCAATTATAACCACATCTTACGGCATGAGCGCAGTTACAGATGAGGATGGTAATTACGAAATCCACGACATGATTGTAGCTGATGATTATCGGATAACTGCAGAAGCTGAGTTTTACAACGATTCAACTCGAGCTGGAATTTCTATAAGAAACCATGACGAAAACGACCAGGATTTTGCTCTCCTGCATCCTGAATTTAACATAACACCGGAAGCACTGCAAATAGAAGCAACTTATGTTGACAGTGCAATATCCGCATTGACTATTGAAAATACCGGAAATGGTACCCTTACTTATCAGAGCAGAAGAATTGAACCGGGGCATAATCCAAACGAGACTTGGGAACAAATGCAGGATTGGCCTATTTCCGAAATGACTGGTAATTCTGATATTCAGGGAGTAGTTTATTGTGATGGATACTGGATTATCTCAGGTGGCAGGCTCAGAGATCGTGACAAATGGTTATACAGACTTCGATATGACGGTCGATATATTGATCGTATACCTCAGCCGGATAGCAGCAGCAGCGGTATTCGTGACATGGATTATTACAATGGTGCTATATATGCAGTGCAGATGAGTAACGAATTGCTGAAAATTAATCCGGAAAACGGTTCTGTTCTAAGACGATGGGAATTGCCGGAACCTTTAGAATTTGCTCGCGCAATAGCTCTCGATCCTGAAAATCGCACGATTTTCATCTCCGGAACAATGTTCGGTATTTATGAAATGTCTTTTGATGAAGAAGACTCATCACTTGCCTGGTCAGCCCGTCATGATCTGGTTGATCCGAGAAGTATGAATGTACTAAAACCCTACGGGATGTCATGGTTCAAAGATGACCTTGATGATTTCTATTTATACCTCTACACAAAAGAAGATCCGCTTGATGATGATGATCTCGCTGATATCTCAATCTTCCGAGTGGAACCAAAATCCTGTTTGGTTGAATATGTGACATCTCTACCAGAACTTGACCCTTCAATATCCGCCAGGGGTGGTATGTGCATAACTCCGCTGTGGAACAGTAGAAACTGGGTAATGGCAGCAATCTTAGACAACCCGAACGCAGATCGGATTGGTATATTTAACCTGGCACCGAACTTCAGTTGGATTCAGCATACTCCTCGCGGATCTGGGATTTCAGCAGGTGAAAGTCAGGAAATCGGACTTACTGTATACACGGAGCATGTTTTGTCCGGTGACTACAATCTAAATCTCGAATTCCTCCACAATGCAAGACCCGGAATAACCACAGTGCCAATAAGCATCTCCGTGACTGTAGACGTTCCGGAGAGTGGTGAACCTGTTTCACCAACCCAGTATGCCCTGCATCAGAACTGGCCTAATCCATTTAATCCGGAAACTACGATTTCTTACTATCTGCCTAAACAGGGCCAAGTGAATCTATCGGTTTATGATATGAACGGTCGTGAATTGGTCGAGCTGGTGAATGGTATTCAGTCCATGGGTGAGTATAAGGTCAGGTTTGATGCCTCCGACCTTGCAACCGGTGTGTATTTTTACAAATTGCGCTCCGGTTCATTTTCCGAAATTCGGAAGATGGTTTTAGTGAGGTAAGAGGAGCAGTCTGTCCGAGAATGTGAATAGGTAGGTCGAACATTCCTGTTCGACATCCGTCAAAAGACGGATTCAGAGTAAGTTATAACACTGCATAGAAGTAATTTCTTGTAGGAGCTGATTCATCAAAACCCTTTAAGTTCGCTTAGGTAAGAGGGGTCAATACATTGGTTCCTAAACGAAACTACACAATACTTCCTGAATTCGAAAATACTTTTAAACAACAGTGCAGAAGAAAACCTGACAGCAAAGAATTATCCAAAACAAGAGTTTAATCAACCTGCTGTTGATTAGACGGACAGGGATGTCCGTCCTACCCATCAAAAAATATCCTCAAAATATCCAATTATACACCCACCCATTTGTGAAATTTCCCACTTTTTACAAGTAACATGAATACACCCTCGAATATCTGTCAAATTCAGTTGCCCCGACGACAGAAACAGTATATATTATAAGACTTTGGCAGAAACGAAATATTAGAAAAGTGACCCAAATACAACATGGTTTTTGACGACAATCCATCTGGTCTTCCACCTTCGGTTCTCGAACTGATCGACAGGCTCGCAAAATTTCCGGGCATAGGTCGAAAATCCGCTCAACGCATGGCATTACACGTCCTGCGCAGTCAGCGGGATTTTGCCGATACACTTGCTGCGAGCATTGTTGCAGTAAAAGACAGAGTTGCAGTATGTCAGACCTGCTGGATGCTATCCGAAGAAGATCCATGTACAATTTGCAGCAATCACCGCCGTGATCACAGCAAGGTCTGCGTGGTTGAGGATTCCGGAGATGTTATTGCCATTGAGAAAACCGGTGGTTGGAGCGGTTTGTACCATGTTCTCGGCGGAGCGATTTCGCCTCTTGACGACATTGGTCCCGAACAGCTGCAGATCGACAGTCTTATCGACCGCATACGAGCTGGTGGTATTGAAGAGATTGTCGTTGCTACAAATCCAACGTCGGAAGGTGAAACAACCGCGCTTTATATCGCGAGAATGCTGCAGAATACCGATATTTCGGTAACGCGCATTGCAAGAGGCATTCCGGTTGGTGCTGATATTGAGTTGGTTGATGACAATACACTGACTCAATCACTCGAAAATAGAACAGAGATAAGATAGGTGTTGTCAGGTGCCCTCACCTGACATATCAAGCATGGGAAAATTCCGACAGGCAGTGACGCCTGAGTAAAAATACATGCGCCGGCAGACGCCCTCGTCTGCCGGATAAATCGTTGTTTTAACTGTCACACGAGGGCGTGTGACAGCACAAGAACTTTGTCAGGTGAGGGCACCTGACAACACTTGTAACAAGAAAAAACATCCCGCCCCCTTCGGGAGGCTATAGATAAATCCAGGACAATTGAATAGGTGCTACAATGGATAGACGAAAAGTAACAATTGATGGTAACGAAGCCGCAGCTTATGTTGCACATCATTTAAATGAGGTAATCGCAATTTATCCGATTACCCCATCATCAAATATGGGTGAGTGGGCTGACCAGTGGTCTGCAGAAGGCAAGACCAATATCTGGGGCACCATTCCCGAAGTGGTAGAAATGCAATCCGAAGGCGGCGCATCCGCCTCTGTACATGGCGCTCTGCAAACAGGCGCACTCACAACGACATTTACCGCCTCACAGGGTTTGTTGTTAATGATTCCGTCGATGTTCAAGATTGCCGGTGAGTTAACTCCTACCGTTTTTAATATAAGTGCAAGAACATTAGCAACACATGCACTCTCGATCTTTGGTGATCACAGTGATATAATGGCAGTCCGTTCAACTGGATGGGGTATGCTTGGAGCGGGTCCCGTTCAGGAAGTCATGGACATGGGGCTTATCGCACATGCCGCAACATTAAGATCCCGAATTCCCTTCATACACTTTTTTGATGGATTCAGAACTTCTCACGAAGTGCAAAAAATTGAAGAGTTGAGCATTGATGATATGAAGGCAATGATTGATGATGATCTGATATTTGCCCACCGTCAACGTGGTATGAATCCTGAACACCCGGATGTTCGAGGTACTTCCCAAAATCCGGATGTCTTCTTCCAGGCACGTGAGACCGTTAATAAGTTCTACGAGGATTGCCCCGGAATAGTTCAGGACGAAATGGACAAGTTCGCCAAACTCGTCGGCAGACAATATCACCTGTTCGACTACTATGGTGATCCCGAGGCGGAGAAAATTGTTGTGCTGATGGGTTCTGCGATCGAAACCGCTGAAGAGACGGTTGAATATCTTATGGGACAGGGTGAGAAAGTTGGTGTTATTAAGGTTAGATTATTCAGGCCTTTCTCAGTAAAACACCTGCTGAACGTGATTCCAGCTTCTGTCAAGTCAATATCCGTTCTTGACCGCACAAAGGAACCGGGTGCAATTGGCGAACCGCTGTATCAGGATGTAATAGGTGCTATTGCTGAAGGTCTCGCTGACGGTTCAGCACCTTTCAGTGAAATGCCGAAAATCTACGGTGGACGTTATGGTCTGTCATCAAAAGAGTTTACACCGGCAATGGTAAAAGGTGTTTTCGATAACATGTCCGATTCAACACCGAAAAATCACTTCGTGGTCGGTATTGAAGACGACGTTTCGAATAAAAGCATTGCATACGATCCCAATTTCTCAGTTGAGAGCGACGATGTCTTCCGTGGTTTATTCTTCGGACTTGGCGCAGACGGAACTGTAGGTGCAAACAAAAACTCAATCAAGATCATCGGTGAAGGCACAGATAACTTTGCTCAGGGATATTTCGTATATGATTCAAAGAAATCCGGAGCAATAACAGTATCCCACCTCAGATTTGGACCAAAACCGATTCGATCAATCTATCTGGTTGACAGATCAAACTTCATCGCCTGTTCACAGACAGTATTCCTCGAAAAATACAATATGCTCGAGACCGCTGTTGAAGGTGCAACATTCCTTCTGAATAGCTACCATCCAGCAGATAAAGTTTGGAATTCGCTCCCCAGAAAGGTACAGAAACAGATCATCGATAAGCGAATGAAGTTTTATACGATCGATGCTTATGAAGTAGGTCGCCAGACTGGTATGGGGGAACGCGTCAACACAATCATGCAGACCTGTTTCTTCTACATCTCAGGTATTCTTCCACCGGAAGAATCAATCAAAGCAATCAAGAATTCAATCGAAAAGACTTATGGGGCAAAGGGACCAAAGATTGTAGAAATGAACTTCAACGCCGTTGATAAAGCTGTTGAAAATCTGCATCAGGTTGAGATCCCGTCTGAAGTAACCTCAGACTGGGATGTACCACCTGCCGTTTCTGGTGAAGCACCTGAATTCGTCCGGGACACACTTGGCAAAATCATTTCCTTTGAGGGAGATTCACTTCCTGTCAGCGCATTTCCTGTTGACGGTCGTTTCCCGACAGGCACTACAAAATGGGAAAAACGAAATATCGCGCTTGAGATTCCGGTTTGGGAAGAAGACCTCTGCACCCAGTGTGGTAAATGCATCATCGCCTGCCCGCACGCAGCAATACGTCAAAAGGTATTCGAACCAGCCCTACTCGATGAAGCTCCACCAACCTTCAAGTCAGCTGATTACAAAGCAAAGGACTTCAAAGGTCTGAAGTATTCAGTGCAGGTCGCACCTGAAGATTGTACAGGATGTGCACTGTGCGTAGATGTATGCCCGGTTAAGAGCAAAAAGGTTGCTGACCTTTATGCAATTAATATGGCTCCTCAACCTCCACTGAGAGTAGCAGAACGCGAGAACTACGATTTCTTCCTTAACATTCCGGAAATAGACAGATCACTTGTTAAAGTTAAGAGTGTCAAGGGTTCCCAGTTCCTCGAACCGCTGTTTGAATATTCAGGCGCTTGTTCAGGTTGTGGTGAAACTCCTTATGTCAAGTTGCTAAGCCAATTGTTCGGTGATCGTGCGATCATCGGTAACGCAACCGGCTGCTCCTCGATTTACGGTGGTAACCTGCCGACAACACCATATACCATTAACAAAGATGGTCGCGGCCCGGTCTGGAACAATTCACTGTTCGAAGACACCGCAGAATTCACACTCGGCTTCCGTTTGACAATTGACAAACAACGTCAATTTGCCGATGAACTTCTTGACAGACTTGAGGATCTGATCGGAGCTGACCTGGTAAACAATATCAAGGACAACAAACAAGCGGATGAATCAGAGATTCAGAAACAACGTGAATATGTCGAGCAACTGACAACTAAACTGCAGGAAATTGATAACGACAGTGCCCGCCAATTGCTTTCCATTTCCAGTTCACTGGTTAAGCGTTCGATCTGGGGAGTAGGTGGTGATGGATGGGCATACGACATCGGTTACGGTGGTCTTGACCACGTTCTTGCTTCAGGACGTAATGTGAACCTGTTAGTTCTTGATACCGGTGTATATTCAAACACTGGCGGTCAATGTTCCAAAGCAACTCCGCTTGGAGCTGTCGCAAAGTTTGCAGCAGCCGGAAAACCGGTAACACGTAAGGATCTCGGTCTGCTTGCAATGACCTACGGTTATGTTTATGTTGCCCAGGTCGCATTGGGATCAAACGACGCTCAAACTGTCCGAGCATTCATTGAAGCTGAAGCTTATGACGGTCCTTCAATCATTATCGCATACAGCCACTGTATTGCCCATGGTATAAATATGGCAACTGGCAGCCAGAATCAGGACTTAGCTGTTAAGAGTGGTTTCTGGCCACTGTACAGGTTTAATCCTGAAAATGCCAAAGAAGGTAAGAATCCATTGAAACTGGATTCGAAACCTCCGTCAATTCCAGTCAAGGACTTCAGTTACAGCGAAACCCGCTTCAAGATGCTGACCCGTTTCAAACCGGAACGAGCAGCTCGTCTACTGGATGAAGCTCAAGCTGGTGTCGATGCAAAGTGGCGTTATTACAAGCAACTTTCAGATATGGACTTCAGTAATGGTTCTGAAGATAAGTAAGACGTAAGTAGTATTAATCAAGGCGCCATCTCGAATATCCGTGATGACGCCTTGATTTTTTTAAACATATTTTATATCGTCAGAGGAGGACGAGATTTTTGAATTATTCAAAGTATTCGCAAGATCTGTCATTCCTTTGAAGATAGCGTCCAGAATCTCCCCCCGCTTGCGGGGGGGAACTATAGGGGGGGATGAAAAATCGAACTATTTTCATTGTGCGTGGTGCAGTTCACTGCATGATTATTCCTGCGAAGGCTGTATATCTGCTTCACTTGTGAAGTGAATCCAGTAGGCTATTGTTATCTCTGTATTCCCTCTTTCGCGGGAATGAGGAGCCTCTCAGCAAATTGAATGTTTCAAAAGTCTCGAGGACATCTTACACTACACGATATGGTTAAAAAATGAATCCCAGTAGAAATTGGATTTTATTAGTTTTCCTTGCATTCCAGCCATTGCTAATTTCAGGTTGCATAAAGGACGAGCAGCCAATTGGAGAAATTGTTGCAAGAGTGAATGATGCCGCCCTGACAACAACTGACGTCGCAGCGTGGGAGGCAGCACTCGGGAAGGTTCCCGTTCCCGTTGAAACAAGACGGAGTTTTATAAGGAATTGGGTTGAGGAGGAATTGCTATACCAGGAAGCACTATCGGAAAACCTCCTTGAAGATCAATGGGTTGCCGAGCGACTTGACAGGTTGAAACGTACAATGCTCATATCAAGATTCATGGAATTAGCAGCATCAAACTTTCCTCAACCTTCCGCTCTTTCAATAAAGAACTACTTTCAGGAACACTCCGCAGAATTTATCTGGCCTGTTATACATCTCGACGTTGAATACTGGCGAAGCTCGACCTCTGAGGGTATGGGACAGCTTCGAAAGGATCTCTTAAAAAGCAAAAAAGACATTATCTGGACAGGACCAGCAGGAGATATGATACACGATCAGGTTGCAATCGAAGGAAACGGAACAACCAATCCCAAAATCTGGAATGTGGTGTCTAAATTACGTATCGGTGATTACTCGGGAGTTCTGAAAATTGAGGATACATTCTGGATATTCAAATTAATCGACCGCAAGGAAGCTGGTGATCCCAAGGGAATAGAAGAGGTTCAAAATGAGATAACAGCCGTTCTGCTTGAAGCAGCACGTGTTGATTATCGAGATGAACTGGTTCAGAACCTCATAAATGAGTATCGGGAAGATGGGAGGTTATTGTGGGCTGAAGCTGCCTCAACGATTTCTGTTATCGATACTTTGAAAGGTAATTGAATTGAGAGCAATAAACCAAACTCTTCTTATTTTATCAATTGTAATAACAACTTCTTTATCATCAATTAGTGCAGGAGAAAATACATCAGCGACTATAACGTTCGGTGGAGATGTATTATTAGGTGGGTATTACAATAGCCCGAAATACGGATCAATGTTACACTTATCGAATAAAATTGACCGACTGCTTGAGCACGGGGGTACGCAATGTGTTGCCGACAGTTTGTTTAAAAATATTCAATCAGATTTCAGGGACGTTGATTTCAGTGTCGTAAACCTCGAGGGGCCAATTACACCGGAATTGCCTCAGGAAGATATCGAAATCCGGATGGAGGATAAACTTATCCCCGTTCGTCAGCATGAGAAAACTCCCGAAATCCTGAAATCCGCAGGAGTCGACCTCGTGTCGCTCGCCAATAACCACATGTTCGATTACTTGTACTGGACAGGACTTGACTATACTATTCATGCCCTTGAAGGGAAAGTTGAATTCGTCGGCGCCGGATTTGGAGATGAAGCATATCAACCGGTAATCAGGGACATAAACGGGATAACAGTTGCTTTCTTTGGTATATCCGACATCCTTGAACCGCACGATATGTACGCCCATGACCGCAAACTCGGTATTGCCGCGATACCCGACACAACAAACTACTCAACGAACATCTACCTTAATCTGTTGCTCGACAACATAGAAGCAGCGAAAGACTCCAGTGATTTCATAGTAGTAATCCTCCACGCCGGACCCATTAGCGGATCAGAGCTTTACCCCCGCCAGATCGAAATCGTCGACATCCTGCTCGATTCCGGAGTAGACATAATCGCGGGTTCCCATTCCCACTACACTCAGCCTGTAAGAGAAATAAAAGATGGAGATGGCAACCTGAAGCAAATAGCATTCTACGGCCTTGGCAACCTCATCTTCGGAGGACGCCAGAGCTTTCAAGCTGAGAGCATGATTGCAACGGTAACTTTACATAAGTCCTTGGGGAGCACCGGTATATCTACCGGTGACACCTACCTCGAATACATAACCAAACGCATCAGCCCCAATCCGGATACAACGTTTACGCCTGTTATTATTACCGACTAAATCTGCACGCCGTTCCTGCGCACGCAGGAACCCAGAGGAGATAGAGTGCCTGTACCCTCAATGCAAAACGCACTACCCCGAGTGGAACCAGATACATCTATTTAGAGTGGAGTCAGGTCTCCTCACCTGACACAAATCTAACACATCCCTTGACATATGGGTAATATCAAATTATAATACCACTTCAAGTTATTTGTATTCCGATTTCTTAATCCCAACATAGATAACACAAAATAACGATCAATCGGAGTACCCGTTAAAGTGCTGTCAGGTGCCTTCACCAGACAGATAAATATTAGAGTGCTGTCAGGCGCCCTCGCCTGACAGACTGGATGAAGAATAATCAAACGGAGTATCTGGGATGAACAACAATAAATCAACTGATTCTAAAATACCAGCAAACGCAGTCAAAACAATCCTGAAATCCCAATACCGCGCGTCCTTAGCAATGCTTCGTCAAGTAGTAGAACTCTGCCCCAACGACCTCTGGTTCGACGAATCCCCCGAAAACCAATTCTGGCACATAGCATTCCACACAGTTTTCTACACCCACTTCTACGCGCAAGTTACCGATAAGGCCTTCCAGTCGTGGGAAAAACACCGCAAGGACTACGAATTCTTGAGTGAAATCCCCTGGTCTCCCGGTGAAAAACCCAGCATCACCGACCCCTACACCAAAACCGACATTTCAGAATACGTAGATTTCTGCGAATCAAACCTGTCCGACTGGATAGACCTCCTCGACCTCACCGCCCCCGAATGCGGCTTCTGGTGGTATAAAATGGGCAAGCTCGAGCACCAGTTCGTCAACATCAGGCATATCGAGCATCATGCCGCTCAACTTGCAGACAGGTTGCGGAATAGCTATAATTTGGAGGTGGATTGGGTTGGGGGGAAGTCATGAAATTTATTCGATATTTATTCAATGCTTATATCGGCACGTCATTCCCGCGAAGGCAGGTCATCGTTTACGCTGTGAATCACAGATGAACAGAATCCAGTTAAGTCACCCGGAGAATTAATGTATCTGAAAGATTATAAGCTGCAAATAGGATCAGTGACGTAGCCCGGGATCTTGATCCCGGGATTATTGGATTCGGATCGGAGTTTCCCGGAATACGAGATTCCGGGCTGCATTAAAAATAATCCGTTTAATCCGGTCAAATCCATTGTGAATTCTGCCTGTAAATAGTCTTAAAAACGTTTCTGCCACACGAGGGCGTGTTACAGCACTGACAGGTTGATTGTAAATAATTTGTCAGGTGAGGGCACCTGACACCACCTGACAGCTTACAAGTACCCATTATGAAGTCCCAACGTGAATGCTAATGAAAATACTGGAGAAGATTTTGAACAGGAACATATATTGGGAGTGTTTACTGGTACTAACTGTATCTCTTGTGCTTGTGTCGGTGCTATTCGCTCAAAATGGAGGAGAGACACAGGATCACAAAGCTGAATTCGTGACAGTCCTGCTGCTGTTTGTGGTTTTAGCTGGTCTCACCTATTTTTTAAGGAAACAACCGTTCGAGTTTACTGAAGACAATAATTCGCTAACAGTTCGCAGGTCGGATCTCAGTCGGTATTTGTCTATGGTTAATTCGTTAGCCCTTATGGGGATTCCCTTAGTTATCCTTTCTGACCAGATATTCGATCCCGAGAGATCACTCGATACGACTACAACACTGTTTGTCACGGCATGGACTCTTATTATCCTGTATTGGGGAGTATCCGTATTCATTGAGTGTGAAATAAAGCTGAATAATAATAACAGAAAAGTTTACAAGAACGGTAAATTTTTTCTCAACTATTCTGAGGTTCTGAGCTTTCATATGGGAGAATCAATTGTGAAGAATGATGGGGGCAAGACCTACTTTTATATAATTTCAATACAAACAAGGACTGGTCATAAACACAAAGTATTCAGGCTTTATAATTACCTAACTGCAGAAGATATAGTCATTAAAATGCAGAAATTTGTGTCACGAGGGAGTGTGCGTAGATAGGTGTGTCAGATGCACAACGGATTAAAAATAATTCACGACGGATCAAACCGATTTAGCGGATTAGAATCCTGACAGAATCCGTTCAATCCGTTGCATCCGTTGTGAATATTGAGTTATAATAGGAGAACACTATGCAGGAAAACCAAGAATACGATATAAATCAGGACAACAAATACGGCTTCCTGAATCTCATAGACATCCCGAAAGAGATCAAAGAAAATGAGCCCTGGTACAATCAGACGTTAACAACTGTCAACGATGCAGTAGTGCGATTGGGGATTTTTCATGGAGACTTTCACTGGCACAAACACGACGAGCAGGATGAAATGTTCCTTGTGCTGGAAGGTCAGCTATTCCTGGATGTTGAGGGTGAAGAAACTGTGCAACTCTCTCAGCATCAAGGATATACCGTTCCTAAAGGAGTAAGGCACCGACCAAGATCTCCCCGGAAGTCTGTAGTTTTGATGGTTGAGCGGCTTGGAGTTGTGCCTACCGGGGATTGATTTAGGTTATTCTCCGGGATACAAGATCCCGGGCTACATCCGATTCCCTCGACCACAGGGGATCGAGGCTGCGACTTTTGGTGAATAATCAATATATCCTTGTAGGGGTTGAATATCTTCAATCCTTATGTTGAGCCTTGGAGAAGTTGGGTGTAAGATATTCAACCCCTACAGTTAGAACAATTGGTGAATCACAACAGAAAAAAACCCGCGCTCAGCCGAGCACGGGTTTTTCCAAACAATATGGATTGGCAACTAAATATTAGCCACCACCACCACCGCGTCCACCGCGACCGCCACGATCATCCTCATCGTCATCGTCCTCGTCGTCACCACCTCCGCGGCCTCCTCCGCGACCTTCCCGATCAAATGCTTCAAGTTCGAGTTGGACACGAATAGCCTCATCGGCGATTACTTCGATACGTTGTGCAGCACGACGATAGCCACGGGCAACAGCCATTATTGCTGCGTTACCAGCAGGGACACGTTCGAATTCGAAAATTCCGCGCTCGTTTGTACGGGCACGAATTCCTCTGTGACGCAAACCACGTCTGCCCTCACGGGGAACTGCAATAGTTACCACCGCGTTAGCAATCGGTTCACCATCGGCATTTACTACTCTGCCGGCTACCGAACCAAATTGGCGTTCCTCACGGTCATCTCCACGACGTCCCTGGAGAACCAACCTGACGCGAACTACCTGGTCATTGCGTACTCCGACCATTTCCCTTGCCATTCCAACTTCGCGAGCACCGGCTTGAAGTATATAACGACCTGCCGGGACCTGACGCCAACCGAACGCACCATCTTCTCCGGTGACCATACGCGCGTGAAACGGGCGTTGTCCCCGAACGCGTTCGGCGGAATGGATCATAACAACTGCGCCTTCGACACGTTCACCATCAGCATTGAGGACAACACCACCCACTGCACCTTGCGCAATAGCCTGCTGCCCTGTAAAGCCGAATGCAACCAATGCCGAAATGGCAAATAAGAGCATCCATGTTTTTTTCAATGTTATCTCCACAATGAAGTTAATGGATTACTTTTCACTCACAGCAGAAAATCAGCAATTTACATGCCACGTCTCCCGGAATTGTAGTCGGTACCTATATCAAGTGCATTCAGTACCGATGCCATAGGCCTAAGTGACACCTTTACAAACAATTCATTTCAGGAAGAGTTTTTCACTATGAGGTGAAACTCCTGATCATATAAAGATAAAGCGTTAAATTGATTAATGCAACGTTGAAAGTGCGAATTATGTTCGCATCGGATGTGCCTCCTGCTCACACTTTTATGTTATCGGGTCTCTTACTAAAATTAGGATATTACAACAACTCTGTTCTCACTAACCAAGCTGTATCGCTATATCGTTTTCCCATCATAATTTTTGAACAGGAACCCGATTTTTTAATCAAGATTTTTTATCCCTTGAATTTTTTGTTTTTATAATGTACAATTTAGTAAATCCACCTCCGTATATATTGAGACGCTCAGCTCGGATTTTCTTTCCGCACACCTATACTGTAGGGAATTGTATGTTATACAAAGTCAAAACTGGAATGCTTGCCTGGATACTTTTCCGTTTGACCGGCCTGGGTCTGGTCTTCTATTTGGCAATGCATATTACTGTCATTAGTAATCTCCACGATCCCACCAAATTCAATGATGTAATGGCTTTTCTCGGATCATGGCAATTTCGTTTTCTTGAGATTGGACTCTTTATCTTAGTCCTTTACCATGCACTAAATGGGATCCGAATTTTTATTGTGGATTTCTTTAACGGCTCATTATACCAGGAAAAACTGTTCTGGACGCTAATGGGTATTGGATTTTTCCTGTTTATTGCAGGTGCATATCCATTGGTTTCTCATGCCCTATACTGGAAGGAGAAGCAGACCGTTGCGACGACAGTTACTAAACCTGCTCCTCAACCGGTGAAGGTTTCTGTACAGACGGAACCTTCGAGGGGGGAAATACAATGACGGGAAACGTAACCAATCGAGG
>CAYLYZ010000009.1:70804-81829 GCA_964387885.1 uncultured bacterium
CAGACGGAACCTTCGAGGGGGGAAATACAATGACGGGAAACGTAACCAATCGAGGAATCAAGTCCGGCGGTGCATTCAACTGGTTCTTCCAGAGAATTCATCTGTGTCGTCAGGTGCCCCCACCTGACGAAATATCGAGCAACTCAAGTGTCAGACGAGGACGCCTGACACCACTCAACGATGTGCAGACATCAGGTTATAATATGCAGACACCACTCCGGAGGGCATCATGACAGGCAACGTAACCAATCGAGGCATAAGATCCGGAGGTGCATTCGCCTGGTTCTTTCAGAGAATTTCAGGTGCATTTCTACTTATAGCGTTGCTGGCGCATTTCTGGGTGATCCACTTCTTCCCACCTGCACACGGTGAAATAACCTATCATTCCGTTATGCTCCGGCTTCAGCACCCATTGTGGAAGACCATTGACCTCCTGTTTCTCATTCTCGGTCTGTATCATGGGATGAATGGAGTGATGATGGTTATCCATGATTATATACATACGAACGGTCTGCGGATATTGATCACTGCCGCGCTCTGGATGGCAGCTTTATGGCTGCTGGTCTTCGGATCATTGACCATTCTCGGGCTGCCAACAGGAGGGATGTACTAATGGCTGATCAATTACTACATAAATTCGATGCGGTCGTAATCGGCTCAGGGCTTGCCGGTCTCAGGGCAGCAGTTGAGCTGTCGAGGCATTATAATACTGCCGTCATCTCCAAGGTATTCCCCACCCGGTCGCACTCGGGCGCAGCTCAAGGTGGTATCGCAGCTTCCCTCGGAAACAGCGACGACGACAACTGGGAATTCCACATGTTCGATACCGTAAAAGGATCGGACTACCTCGGAGATCAGGACGCTATTGAACTCCTCGTGAAAGAAGCACCCGACGTCGTTTACGACCTCGAACATCTCGGCGTCCCTTTCTCCCGCACCCCGGAAGGTAGGATCGCTCAGCGCAGATTCGGTGGACATACATTGAATTACGGGGAGAAACCCGCGCTTCGCTCCTGTTATTCAGCTGACTACACCGGGCACATTCTCCTGCACACCCTGTTTGAACAATCCCTGAAAAACCATGTCCGTTTCTTTAACGAATTTCAGGCACTATCACTCATAATTGATGACGATAAATGCAACGGCTGTGTGGCATGGGATATCCGCAACGGCGGGCAGCATGTATTCCATTCAAAAGTACTGGTGATGGGAACGGGAGGTTACGGACGAGCATACAAGATCACATCCAATGCGCACGCCAACACCGGTGACGGTCTGGGTATGATCATGCGGCAGGGATTGCCGCTGCAGGATATGGAATTCGTCCAGTTCCACCCGACCGGACTCTGGAAACAGGGGATACTCGTAACTGAAGGCGCCCGTGGTGAAGGCGGATACATGAAGAACAAGGATGGTGAACGCTTCATGGAACGTTATACACCCACGTTGATGGAGCTCGCACCGCGCGACGTGGTTTCGCGTTCAATGCAAACCGAGATCGACGAGGGACGCGGACTTGACGGTGGCGAACATGGCGACTACATTCACCTCGACATCACCCATATCGGCAAGGAAAAAATCCTCGAACGTCTCCCGCAGATTCACGAGCTCGCGTACAACTTCTCTGGCGTCGATTGTTTCACCGAACCAATTCCGATCCAGCCCACAGCACATTATTCGATGGGCGGAATACCTACCGATAATGGCTGCCATGTCCTGAAAAACAGTGCATTAGATAAGATCGAGGGATTATATGCTGCAGGCGAGTGTTCATGCGTATCGGTACACGGCGCGAATCGACTCGGTACAAATTCTCTGCTCGAAGCGGTCACTTTCGGACGGTTAGCAGGTAGGGCAGCGTTGGCTGACTTGCCTTCGATAGATTATGCCGACTTAAAGGGAAATCCACGCGAAATGGCAGAGGAAGAAGTTCAGCATTTATTGTCGTTGTCTGGTGAAGAGAAAGTCGGTGCTATCCGCGCTGACCTGCAGGAAACGATGACGAACCGTTGCGGTGTCTTCCGCGTTGAGAACGACCTCAAAGCACAACTGCAGTATGTAAAAGAACTTCAGGACAGGTTCACCAGGATCACCATCGACGACAAGAACATGATCTTTAACACCGACCTGATGGAAGCAATCGAGGTCGGTCACCTGCTCGAATTCGCTGAGTTAATCGTTGCCGGAGCTCTCGAGCGCAAAGAAAGCCGTGGCGCACATTACCGGAAGGACTACGAAAAACGCGACGACGACAACTGGTTGAAGCACACCCTGGCGTGGCGAACGCCGGAAGGCGGCGTGAAGTTTGACTGGCGTGAAGTCGTAATAACCCGTTTCCAGCCAATGGAGAGGAAATACTAATCATGAGCGTAATTCTACAGATAAACAGGTTCGATCCTGCTAAAGATACTAAATCTTACTATAAAGAGTACACGATAAACACCTACCCGGGAATGACCGTCTTAGACGGTTTAAATCAAATCAAATGGGAGCAGGACGGCACGCTGACCTACCGCAAGAGCTGTCGTTCAGGTATTTGCGGTTCCTGCGCAATGAAGATTCACGGTTTGAACGGACTGGCATGTGAAACCCAGATTGAGGACGTGAAAAAGGACAAAATCGTAATTGATCCGTTGCCTGGATTTGAAGTACTGCGCGACTTAGCCGTAGACATGGAGCCCTTCTACCAACACCTCGAGCGTATCAAGCCTTACCTGATCAACGACGATCCACCCCCCTTCCGCGAACGAGTACAGTCAGTTGAAGACTTCAAGGTTTTTGAGGACGCAGTAGCCTGCATACTCTGCGGTTCCTGCACATCCAGCTGCCCATCTTTCTGGGCGGACAAGGCATACATAGGCCCCGCAGCCCTATACAAAGCCTTCCGCTACAACTTCGACACCCGCGACCAGGGACGCGAGGACAGAATGGAAGTCCTCGACAACAAACACGGCCTATGGCGCTGCCACACAATCTTCAACTGCATGGACGCCTGTCCGAAGAATTTGAAGATTACGGATGGGATTTCGAAGTTGAAACGGTTGGTTATTCGGGAAAAATTTTAGGATGATTTGTCATTCTCGCGAAGCAGTATATCCGAGAATTTAGAAATTCCCCTGCTCTCGTCATTCCCAACTTGATTGGGAATCCAGAAGGTTGTAAACAGCGCTGTCAGAGGCCCTCGTCTGACAACCTAAAGTGCCGTCAGGTGCCCTCACCTGATGGTTAGAAGTTTGTGGAATCCGGAGTTTTTGGCTCCGGATTTTTTTATGGGCGATATTTGATGAATTGATTTGGGGATGTGGATTTTGTTGTTTTTGGTGGTTGGGTTGATTATACTGTTTAGGAGTGGAAAAATCTACATCACTATTTGTGAATCCACAATTAGATCGAATTTTCTCAACAAATTAAGGCTCTTTAGTGTAGATCCAATGAAATCATTGGATAATACTATAAAATACGATTTATTTCGTTGTTAAGGACAATGTCCTGAAAACCTATTTAATAGGTGCCTACTTACTTAGCAAAAGAGCCTTAATTTTTTTACCGGAGGATCAGATGAAATTATCAGATAAAATTTGGATTACAAGAAAGGCAAGAATAAATACAGAAAGACGGCTTAACAGATTAGATTGTTTATCGAAGATTCTTGTAACCTATTACTCTTCTTTTTTGGTGATTTGCTCTGTGATTAATCTGAATTACAGTTCAGAATTTGGTAAAATTGGACTTGTACTCGCCTCAATCCTAGTTTTGGTTTCTTCTGTTTTTCTATACTCACAAAGATATGAAAGTCGTGCCCTTTGGATGCGAAATCACTATCTTCAACTCCAAGAATTACAAACAAAAACTGCAAAGTTTGAAGAAACTGGAAATCTTGAAGAGCTCCAGAAAATCGAAACCGAATATATTTATACCTTATTTCCCGTTGAGAATCATTCAGAGTATGATTTCACTAGGCTATTATTTTATGAAAAAAGAAAGGCAAACAATCAATTGGAATCTTATGGTCCTTGTAAAATGCGGTATATAAGCGCTTTAACATGGAGGGTAACATTGAATGTTATCCTGTTTATTCTACCTCTTTCGAGTTTAATTCCGTTTTGTTTTTAATTTCTAATGGACATACAATGACGGCAGCTGAGCGATTTAAAGATATTTTCACTGAAGATAAATTAGAAAAGTTGTACCTCGAATCGGTACGATATAGAAATGCAAAGGGAATTGATAACATAAGTAATGATAGCTTCTCTAAGGATTTGGCAAATAATGTTGGTTTGATATTAAGAAAAGCCAAGAACCGAACATATCATTTTTCTCAATACAAGGAAATCCTATTATCAAAAGGGAAAAATAGATTTCCACGAGTCGTATCAATCCCGACATTGAGAGACCGGCTGACACTCAAAGCACTAAATGATATCATTCACCCTTTGTTTATTGGAGATTATGATTCTCTTCACATGATAATCGCAAGTCTTGTCGAGGAGATGATGCTTACTAGATATGATAGTTTCATAAGGATGGATGTTAAGAATTTTTACTCATCGATTATTCATGATATCCTTCTAAAAAGTATTAGACGAAAAATCAGAAAGAGGGAAATCTTACATCTTATATCGGATGCAATCTCACAAAGCACAGTAGAAGTCCCATCAAAATACTATAGAGATCGAAGTGCAGTGGGTATCCCACAAGGATTATCTATTTCCAATGTACTAGCAAACATCTACATGCTTAAAATCGACAATAAATACAAGAACATCAACGGTATAAAGTATTACAGATTTGTAGATGATATTTTTATTTTATGCGATTCAAAAAGGGTAGAAAAAATCAGGCTTGATGTGATCAAGGATTGTCAGAGAATTGGTCTAACAATACATAATAAAAACGATAAAGAGAAATCTGAATGCGGATTAATATCTGATGAATTTACATTCCTTGGCTATAGGTTTAAAAATGATACCATCTCAATAAACAATAAATCAATTAATCGAATGTATGATAGGTTGATCTCTCTATTCACATATTACAAATATTCTAAAACAGCTAACCTTAAATTGTTAAAATGGTCATTAGATTTGCGAATTTCGGGATTTGTTTTCAATAAAACCAGATACGGATGGCTGTTCTATTATTCACAGATTGATAATTTGAGAGTTCTGAAAGAATTGGATATTTTCGTTGAAAAAACAACTGAGCGATTTGGATTAACAAAAAGAAATTTTAAAACTAAAAAATTCGTTCGATCTTATAATGAAATACGGAAAAATTTAAGCAACACGAAATACATACCCAATTTTGATGAAATGAAAACAGAGGAGAAAAAACAAATTCTTAAAAAGGTATTCTGGACCACTGGGATAAAAAGCATGACAAATCGGGATGTTAATTTTCGTTTTAATAAAATGCTATACAAAACCATTAAAGAATTCGAGAGAGATTTGGGGAAAACATCGTGATTTTAAAAACGATAGCCTCGTAGCCCACGAAGCCACAAATGAACACACCAAAAGAATTGTGGAAAGATGGTGCGGATTAGGTTTTGAGGGTGTCGGAATAAACCAATGGGACTTTACAAAAGTCCCGGACAGCAAGGGTTCCGGGCTACAACTATTCTTCGTCGCAGCTGGAAGAAGAAATTGTCCGCATTCCAGTTGGTCGCGAAAAGGAACGGTTAATCAAATCAAGAGTCAACCAGTGGTTTTTCCGAAAAGCGGTGCTTGTTTCCTACGATTTTTCATGCTGCATCACAGGGATATCGGACAACCGCCTGCTCATCGCCAGCCACATAATCCCCTACTCGAAAGACATAAAGAACAGGACAAATCCCCGAAACGGCCTGTGTCTCAACTCACTGCACGACAGAGCATTCGATTCCGGATTAATCACAATTGATGCAGCCAGCCGAGTTGTGCTTTCCTCAACCCTGAAAAAGGTAGATAAGGTATGGGTCGAAGAAAATTTCCTCCGCTACGAGGGAGCTAAAATCCACCAACCCAAACGTTTCCTGCCTGAAAAGAGGTTTTTTGAGTATCATCGGGATAATGTCTTTGTGGATTAATCGTGTGGCTTGGGCTACTTGTTGCCCAAGTTTCTTTACGAAACAGATTCGATGTGAGCTCAAATTTTGTAATACCGTCAAATAATGAAACCCGGGTAATAAATAACCCGAGCCACATGCCTGCTTTGGATATTATCGGGATAAGGTGTTTTGGATCAATTGTGTGGCTTGGGCTACTCGTTGCCCAAGTTTCTTTACAAAACAAATTCGATGTGAGCTCAAATTTTGTAATACCGTCAAGTAATGAAACCCGGGTAATAAATAACCCGGGCCACACTCACTTTGGGACTCACCGGGAAGTGCTTTTAGGGTGAAAGCATTTAACCACAAAAAGGCACAAAGACACGAAGAAAGGCTTTCCCTTAGTGCCTTAGTGTCTTAGTGGTAAAAAATAAATCAACCAAATCCATCCAAACTGTCCGGTAAGATCTGAACCTTTTCACTCTACAAAAAACTTGTAAACTTGCTAACTTAATCACTTTCCAACTCGTTTCCGTCAACATCGTCACATTTCCGTCACACCCTCAATCCCATACCCACAGGCACTTTCCGCCAAAAGTGTGACGATGTGACGATAATTTATGCTATCCCCCCTCTCTCATGTACTCTGCGATAAAACTTGATTTTCATAAAATAATGTTGTATATTATCTACATTGCTGACGGATATATCATAAATACGGGTTTCTTAATAAGAGCTCATTAACAGAGGGTTGAAGATTTTCAACCCCTACGAAATGAAAAAAGCATTTTGGAGGATTGTGTGGCTTGGGCTACTCGTTGCCCAAGTTTCCTTACAAGGTTTATTCCATTTAAACAAGAAATGTTGTATCTTGTCGTCTAAAGAAACCCGGGTAATGAATAACCCGGGCCACATTCGCTTAAGACAGGAATTCACCAAAAAAAGTGATGGAGGTTAGGAAATGGATTTCTTTTCTCATAAAACAATTCTTGTAATTGTTTTACTTATACTCTTTTCAATCTCAACATCGCAGATTATCTTCGCATGCGACAACGAGGAACCACCCGATCCTTTCGCACTTGATGCCATGGATTTCCTGAAGGTGTCGCCTTATGAAATTTTCCAGAAAGCCAATGTCCATTATGCGAATGGTGAGTATGAGGAAGCGATTAAGGATTACCTGGATGTCATCAGGCTGGACCATAAAGCCCTGAACTCGCTTTATAACATCACGTGCTGCTACGCCATGCTCGGGAAGGATACGCTGGCTGCAACAAGCCTGATGTGTTCCTTCAAAGCCGGTAATATTGACATCCATAGACTGCAAAATGAAGAAAAGTTCGTGACTGTAAAGGAATCCGAATACTTTAAGGCTACACTTGATACCATTGTTGGATGGGTTGATGAAAGGGAAACAAATTCTGGTATGTTGGAGTATTTCGCGACGCCGGTGCAGATGAACTATCGGGTGCACCTCCCGGAAAATTACGATTCAACCAAAACCTACCCATTGCTGATTGGTCTGCATGGCTGGGGGGATAAAGCGGATAATTTTGCAGGTTTGTGGAAGGATATGCAAAAGAAGGATTTCATTTTCGTGGTTCCTCGTGCCCCTTATCAGTTCCAACCAGGACCTAGAGTTGGATATTCATGGGTTGACTGGTCGATGGGTGAACTAAGCGCTCAACGCTCCCATCAGCTTTCCCTGCACTATTTGACCGGACTCACCCTGAAACTTCAGGAAAAGTATAATCCATCCTCAACCTACGCCATGGGATTTTCTCAAGGGGCGTTTTTCTGCTACTATCTGGGAATCATTAATCCCGATATTTATGACGGTATCATCCCATTTGGTGGCTGGCTTGACCGTGAAGAGTTCCAGGAAGAAAACATTGCAAAAGCCGGAGATGACCTTCGAGTATTCATCGTACATGGTAAAAACGACCGTGTTGTAGAATTCAGCGGTGGGACGAATGCTCATGAATTACTGAAAAAGCATGGCTTTGATGTAACAATGAACGAGTTTGACGGTGGTCATTCAATAGACCGAGAATTGCTGAATAAGGCGATTGAGTGGATGGATGCAACTTCTGGGAAATAGTTGGACAGGAACAGATTGTCCAAGAATGAGAACTCTATCAATCTCTCCTCATTCCCAACTTGATTGGGAATCCAGTATGTTATTGATAATTCTGGATTCCCGTTTTCACGGGAATGAGGAGCAAGAATGAAATTCTTGCCAAAACGTATTCTTGGACTGTCTGGGAATGTCCAACCTACTGAACTATGGCGCGAAGATTTTCCTTAGTGTCTCTGTGCCTTTTTGGTTATTGCAGTGCTTAAAAGTATATTCGCATGTTAATTAGAATTGGTTACTGCCTGATTTCAAGCGAAGCGTAATCTGGCAGTTTACATTCACTTCGTTCATTTGAAAACAGCCAGAAACATCGTAAGTATCTAGACGAAATTACTTTTGAGCTGTGTGATAAATTGTAAATCTGAGATAAACAACCGGATTGCTTCTCTTCCCTCTCAAAGACACGGGAACAAAGGGTTGAAAATTTTCAACCCCTACATGTTTTTACATGAATATTCTCCTTGATCCGTAAACGTTGAGCTATTCTTTATTGAATGATAATAATTCCTATTCTTGTTATGCTTTCCATTTATTGTGCAATAATCTGAATCATCCTTGCCTTATGTAAAATAGCACCGTATTTTACAACCTCAATTAAAACTTAGCACATTTTCTAAAGTGCTTTTAATATTAACAAGAGAGGAGGAGGGAGTTGTGAGTCGAAAGTTACTATTATTAATCTTTTTGTTTTCAGTATCATTTGGGATGACTTTTATCGGTTGCGACGATGATGACAGTCCAACCGAACCAACGGACAATACCGAAGCTGTTACTCTATCCGAGATTTTCCCAATGGCGACAGGAAATCAATGGACTATGGCCTATACGGATTCATCAATGGAAGATGATGGATCGTACTCGGTATCCGAAGCAACCATTTCTGTCGAAGTGACAGGCACTATTAATTATTTAGGTCATGACGGTTTCGTGTTTCACATTCAGCTGAACCAGGATGGTGAACTCGAGGAAGAGGATGTATATTACTATGCTTCCGGAGATTCCCTTTACGAATCGGCTGAAGGTGAAGATGAATGGAGTTGGGAAGAGGATATTCAGGGATTTTCAGGTAAAGAAGCCGGAGACACACTGTTCTGGGAAACTGAAACCAGTATGGAAGATGGCCTGGAGTTAGAGGAAACTGACCTGCTTATTATTGATAGTCTCGCTGAAACAGTTATTACAGATGGCGGTACGTTTGAAAACTGTTTAGTTCTCAAGGAAGAGAAGTACGACTATTTCCGCGACAACGGAACCTTTGTTTCGGGTGAACACTCAATTGAATACACCTATTTCGCTAAAGGTGTTGGTTTCATCAAATCCATTGACAGAGATTGGGATATGACATCTGAGACTGAAGATGGTGACTTGCTCCAATATGAGAAAGAAGCATTAACGAGCTATACTGTAGATTAGTTTAGTCCTTAAATCGGGCAAGATTATTAAGAGATAGCCGCATCTATTGCGGCTATCTCTTTTTTTTCTCCTCGGGTTCGGAGAACCCGGACTACACCAGTCTTCTGTAAAGGGTATATATATACGGTCGTGGTTCGTCACGAGGATTTGTAAATGTATATTCGAAGCTGGATAGCAATTCGAATGAATCTCCCAATCTGTCGCTGATTTCGTCAACTGAATAACGGTGCAGTTTCAAGTAAGCACACTTTTCGGCTCCGGTTAAAGAGAATTCTGCGAAAACTGCATGACCACCAGGCTTAAGGTTTGATTTCAGGTTTGAAAAATAGCCCTCTATGTCCTCCTGATCGGTAAGGAAGTGCAGAACCGCCCTGTCTATCCAGTTATCAACCTGAGGAAAATTCTCCGGAAGAGATTGTGCGATGTCCTGACACAACCACAAAATATTCGTCTTCTTATCTCCGAGCCTATTGATCACCCGATTTATTGCTTCCGGGCTGATATCGTTCAAGATGAGTTTACATTCGTAAGTGAGGAGCTCCTCAATGAATCTTGAGGTGCCAACTCCGGGCAGGAATATTGTTGATTTCTTCCAGTCCGGGATCAAGTCCAGAATCTTGTAGGTTTGTGAAAAATCTTTCTCAAACCATCCCAACTCGGATTCTTCACGTTCGCTAAATACTCTATCCCAGTGTTCACTATTGGATTTCAACCGACCTTTTCCCTAAACCAAAATTAACTACCACTAAAGAAAATACATATTTCTTGTAATATTTCAAATAAAATTTATAATAATGCTTTAAAGTTTTTCGCATTGTGTTTCTGATTGTTATTGGCAGGTTTCAAATGATCGAAGAGAATATTACCTGCCAGATTACGCTTCGCTTGATATCTGATAGAAACATGATATCTCACATGAAGAATAGATTAATGCAGCATTTTTTAAGATCTGACAAAATGAAAGATTCACATGGGGGGGCGAGAGCGGACATTGCTGTTCGCTTGTGTTTTTTAGGCTATTCATCTGCATTGCGGACGGGAATGTCCGCACTCACCGGTGTTAGATAATAATACTGGAATTGTTAATTCCTGAAGCCCTTAAGTGGAGGTTGGTTTGCAAGATTTGGCTTAACCGTCTTTTCAGACTGCGTATCACAGCCTGTCAGGCATCCTCGTACTTAAAGGACACTTTAATTTTAGCACGGTAGGCTTCAACTTTGCCGTCTTTAATAACAACATCGAGTTCGGATACTTCACCTACACGCAAGTCACGCAGGGTTTCCGAAGCTCTGGAGATTGCCGCGGCAGTGGCTTTCTCCCATGATTCGTCACTGGTTCCTACCAGCTCGATCATTTTGTACACGCTTTCAGCCATTATTCCTCCGGATGTTAATTATAACTAACATTTCCCACTTCAATCTGTTCCGCATGAAATCTCAGGATTCTG
>CAYLYZ010000010.1:0-79648 GCA_964387885.1 uncultured bacterium
ATATTTTGCGACTAATTTTCGATACTTTTCGAGGAAGTTAGCTTCTTTGTCTTTTACGTATTCTTTCTCATTTATCTCTCCATTTCTGACTTTTCTTCGATATTCTGGTGAAGGGAAATATTGATTGTTGAATAACGATAATTCACGTAAAAGTTCTCCCTCAAATTCCAAGTTATTTTTACCTTCTTGGAATTCAAATAATCTATTTGTTATGCGATCAATTTCTTCTTTCAACTTAGGCAAGTTGTATTTGGACAATTTAACATTCGAAATTAACACGTTGAAAGCTGAGATATCTAAGCCAATAGCGTGAATTCCCAATTCATTTGCCTGAACTAATGTTGTTCCACTCCCACAGAAGGGATCTAAAACGATATCACCCTGATGAAAAAAAACCTCTTTTTTGTATTCATCGGTGTGATCATCAAGGAAGTACTCAACCAATTGAGGTATAAATTTGCCTTTATAAGGGTGTAAGCGATGTACGTGTTTCGTTCTCTCAAATTCTTTAAATTCAGCAAAAGAAAGTTTCCAATTAAGATCATCACCAAGAACTTTCTTCCACTGTTTTTCTTTATTCAGCGAGTCATAATACGATCTTAATTCTTCAGTTTTTATTAACGTTTTACCCTCATTGGAGTATTTCCTGATTCGACCATATTGAATTAAGTATGAAATATTTGAAACAGTCACATTTCTTTGTAGATAACCTGTTGACCATTTGCTGGCTTCTTTCAGGTTAAGAAATTTCTTCTCTTGTACCTGTAATAAACTCTGCTGACTCATTCATCCCTCTCACATTTATTATCACTGCACTTATTATCAGTGATAATATAGTCAGCTATTTTGGAAATTTCAATCCAAACTTGGGAAAAATAAACTTTTTGGAAAAAAAACAAGGGCTAAAACTCCACCGTATACGTATTTTCAATCTCATGATGCATAGGCGCCGTAATCCCCATATCTTCATTGAAAGCAGAGCCATCAAATACTGATTTAACCTTTTTCCAGTGGAACATTTTCTTCGTCAGGTCAAAGCAGACTTCTTCGGTGCCTGATCCCTCCAGCTTCACAGTCAACTCCAACCCACCGGCATCTATGAGACCACCAATTTCAAACGTGTAGTTTCCCTTCAATAACAGGCAGTTATCATACCCTTCAACATTCTCGTCTGCTATTTTATATTCGTAAAAGAGTTTTGCTTTTAAAATACCTCCACCTGCAGGTTCGTTAAACTCCTGAGTATATTTCCAGGTTTCATCGACTCCAACGGGAAAATCAGGAAAGATCGGGAACAGTTCGATGAATTCGTATGAATACAGTTCCGGAGTCATAACTCGATCCATATCTCTGAAGTTGATTTTCGGCAGCTCCTCCAGTCCATCAAAATCGGTGAGTTCACCTTTTGCTGATAATGTCGATTTGATTTCTTTGTCAAATAGCTCTGAAAAATCCATCGACGTCTCAAAACCCTTTTCATCCGTCTCGTGCGTCCGGTCTTCGTATTCCATCTCTACCTTGCATCCGTCTTTACCTGAAGAGTTCACTTCAATCTCCATGACAGTAAAATCCTTCGATGTGGTAACCATTCGGTTTCCCATGAACGTTCTGTCATTGAGATGAGTATTCTCCTTAGTAACCAGGAACTCAGAGCCATTTTTCATAACATAATTAAGATCGTACTTGCCATCGATTTTTTGAATTGCGGTGTATTTGGTGCAGCTGATTATCAGCATTGAAACGATAGTAATCGATAATATCGCAACAGTAAAACGTTGGTATTTTGTTTTCATTTTTTTCTCCAAAGTTCTATCGGTTTCTTCTGTTCTGTAATACGTCCTCGAGACTTTTGAAATATCCATTGTTTTCTTCCATCCCAGTGATGTTCCGGGGACAGTAATTTCCTAAGTGTCTGTGTATTCCGGATTCTGTTCATCTGCGATTCACAGCGTAAATGATGATCCGCCTGCGCTGGAACGACGTGCTTTCACAAGACTTGAATATTTTAATGAACTCACCCTCATGTGACAGTAATTACGATGACCTAATTGGCAGACGCGGGTGTCTGACAACACGATTGAATCCGCTTTACAGCGGATTGTCGGACAGGATGTTCGACCTACTTTTTAACAAGCAGAGACGCCTGTTCTACTGACCCTTAATCACCGAATTGTAAATCAATAACATCGGGCCCAGAATACCCGCATCCTCTTCCCGCCCCCAACTGGTTATAATAATCATTAAATCCAGCTCTCTGCAATAGTGTAGTGACTGACCACCGTAGCCTGCTCCATACCAATGATCGTATGATTTGCCGTGAACCTCGAAATTTCCACACCACCAGAGATATCCATATCCCCTGTTCATGGTGTTTATAGTGTGGTGTTTGACAGATTCCTCAACCCATTCTTCAGAGACTATCCGTTTGCCCTGCCATACACCTTTATCCCGAAACAGCATCCCGAGCTTAGCCAGATCCCGCGACCGCAGCCTGAGCCCTCCCCATGTCCCGCCAGCAGCTACTAAACCTTTGTAGTCCTTGTTCCAGGAGTAATTATCGATTCCCAACGGCTCGAAAAGATACTTTTCTGCGAATTTATCAGCATACATCCCGGTTGCATTCTTAATCACAGCTGACAGTAAATGAATGCTGCCGGTATTATATATCCACTGTTCTCCCGGCTCGTATTTCATCGGCAAATCAAGTACAAATTTTACCCAGTCTTTTGTCCACTTCATCTGGGTTTCTGTGTTTTCCGGTTCAGCATAAGAATGTGTCCATTCGTCCCATTCAAATCCTGAGGTCATCGTCAGGATGTGTTTGAGTTTAAGTTTTTCCTTGCGGGGATCATCCATCAATTCGGAATACTCCGGAAAAAAGCTATAGATTGGGACTTCGACACTCTCAATAAGACCCTGATCGATTGCTATTCCAACAAGGATAGAGGTCACACTCTTTGTTATCGAGAATATTTTCTGGTATATCGTATCATCATAGTCATCGAAGTAGTTCTCATACACCAGTTTTCCGTTTTTCAGAACCAGAATGCTGTGAATTCCCTCATACTTTTCGTCGAGAATTCCTTGAGTGGCTTTCGCAATCAGACCGAGGTTCATGTTTTCAGCTTGTAAGGTGGATGCAATCAGACCGTCACCGAGATCTTCAGGGGGTGAATATTCGTATGTTTCAGCGTAGGAAACATGCGATGATATCAAGGAAAATATCAGGACTAACAAAAGTGATGTGTTTCTTTTCATGTGTTGTTGTGAATATTTCAAAAGTTTTTCTAATCGAAGATTAGGTAATGTAATATTTGATGTGCGAATAGGCAACAAATGAATTCAAATGAGAGGGGGTACAGGCACTGTGCCCATACATAAATGAAGCAGCATTGGATTTACTCAACAGCTAATCAACCAATCCCTGAAAGATATCCCCGATCTATATATCCCGCAATCCAGCATATCAAGCTTAAACTCAGAGTATTTAGAAATACAAAAAGTATAAGAATATCGTCTTTTCTACGACTCACTTAAACCTCAGTTTTCTTGTAGATGAACAAATCAAAACTCTCGTAAAACGGCTTTTCCCATCCTGCAGTCCCACAATATTCGCGGAATTGTCTTAAACCCTCCTCGAATTCCACGTCCGGAATTTGTTTTAATGCCGAAACAGCTCTCAGGCTTAGATTATCGAAGTATATTTCATGATTTTCAGCGGTCAACTGCTTGATGATCTCGTGATGAACGAATTCTAATCCTGATGTTTCAATCTCTTCAATCAAATCTTCCCTGGGCATCATCCTGTCTAAGTCTATCTGCAAACCGGATGGAAAGCACTTGAACCAATCCAGAGCATTCAAAGTCTCATGAGTGGGCGTCCTGATAGCGAGGAACCTACCGGGTTTTAGAGTCCGCATGATTTCGCTGTATGCCCGGTGTCGATCACTGAAATGATGAATAGCCATTGAAATGAAAACGAGGTCAACGCTGTTTTCCATCACTCCAATGTTCTCTGCTCCACCTCTTATTAATTTGATATTTGATGACAAATCCTCAGTGACAGCCTCAGAGAGCATCTTCGCAGACGGTTCGATACCAATAATCCGTGCTCTGAACTGCTCAGCAAGGGAACTCAGAAACCGCCCGGTTCCGCACCCGAGGTCTAAAACTAACTCTGTGCTATCAATAGAAGCAAACTGTGAGATAGGTTCAAGCCAGCGTCTTGAAGTCGATTCAGTCAACACCCTTGATTTTCTGTAATTGACATGGATGTCAACGTCGTCGTATTTGAAACGTTTTATATTTCTATTTTTCGGAACCATTATTACCTTAGAACTAAAAAAACAAAGGTAGCTATTAATCAGTTTATCTGCAACATATTGTCAAATTAAAACCTGATTATTGCAATTGATGGTAATTTGTTTTTAAATTTTAGTAGTGACTTTATGATTAGTGATCAGCGAACACTTAAAAGAAGGAAGAATTTATGCGTTACGGTTTAGCAGAAGATGTAAGCTCCCGCGTGGATGGAACTCCATTCCCCGCCCAATCATCGGTTCTCGATGAAGAAGCCTTACTCTCAAACATCGTAAAAGATTTTCGTATTCCGACACCATATTCATGTCAGTTTCTCCAGCGCGGGGATTCGGACATTTATCGAGTCAAAACCAATGGAGGAAATTTTTATCTCAAGGTCTACAGACCTCCCCAAACGCTTGATCAGACTGAAGCTGAAGCCCGGTTCGTTTCCGCCATGTCTGAGTCTGGCGTTCCGGTTGTAAAGCCGGTTATTCGTAAAGACGATAAATATGCTGTTCAAGTCTCCGCACTCGAAGGTAAACGACCAATGTTACTCTTTGAAGAAGCACCGCCTATGTTGCCGACAAAGCCAACCGAAGACATGCTCACGAAAGTTGGTGAGGTAGTAGCCCGAGTTCATGAAACTGCGGATGAAACAGGTAATGACTTCGGAATATCTCAGATTAATACTGACAAGATACTGAAAGATGTGGTCTACTATTCCACTCCATATCTGTCCGATGAAGATGCTGAGTACTTCAGTGATATTTCAAATAAATTAGCAGATATTCTCATGAGTTACCTGCGTTCTACACCGGATTTCGGATTATGCCATGCAGACCTTGTGCTGTCAAATATCTGCCTGACGAGTGATGAAACAATTGTGCTGTTTGATTTCGGCAATGCTATGAAAACATGGCGCACACTTGAATTAGCAATAGTTTATTGGAGCCTCGGACATCGTTTCAAGGAAGAGCGTAAAGCAAAGTGGGATGCTTTTTTAAGAGGATACAAATCTGTTCGGCAATTGTCGGAAGGATTCAAAGAACAAATCCATTTAATGCTGACATTACGCCAGATCAGCTTCATTGGCAGTAATTGTGCATCTTTACCTCTGCGGCTCGGGACAGATCCATTTGAAGGAGATTTCCTTGAAAATCAGATGAAAGTGCTCAGACATTTTGTCGATTTAACTGAAATACTCTGATTGACCTGTAGGGGCGAATAATCATTCGCCCAATTGCAATTTGAAGATTTTAACATGAACGAAGAACACATGATTACATACAGACAACTGGAAATATCCGAAAAGGAACGATTCGGTGAAATGGACAGGTCGGAAATCGTTAAACAGAAGTATATCTTAAAAGATGATGAACTTACCCTCGTCGATGTGGACTGGAACATTAAACCCTGGACTACCGAAGGAACCGGAAAAAACACCCTGGCGAAAAAACTGAAAGACTGGGAAGAGTACTTCACGGATGGATGTCTACTCTGGGGCGCGTTTGATGATAGCAAGCTTGTAGGGTTTTCGGGATATAAACCGGGAATAACTGAAAACCTCGGTCAGTTTACCCTGTTATTTGTAAGTAAGAATTATCGCGGAATGGGAATTGGCCTACAGCTCTCGGAATTTGTAATAGAGCATGCAAAGCTTGAAGGTGATACACAGCTATATCTAACCCCAACTCAATTCCGTCCGACAATAGATTTCTATCTTGCTCTGGGCGCAACTGTTGTAAAAACACCCATACCTGAGCTCTTTGAGGAAGAACAGGAGACTATTGTGCATATGGAATTGGATATGTTCTCACGACACAAATGAACCTACAAAAACAAACCATGAGTGGTGTCAGGCGTCCTCACCTGACACTAACTTATTGTTTATAAGTCAGGTAAGGCATATGACCATACTCATCAGGATATTTTAATGAATCCAAGAAAACCAATCAAAGCAATATCTTTCGATGGCGACCAGACCTTGTGGGATTTCGAGAAGGTCATGCACCATTCGCTCGGGATAACGCTACAGGAGATTCAGCGTCGAATTCACAACAGTCGATCATCCGAACTGACTGTTGAGAAGATGATAAAAATAAGGGATCAGGTTTCTGACGAGTATAAGGGATTAGCCCCCAACCTTTCGGAAATCCGGTATCAAGCTTTCTGCCGAACCCTGGACATTATTGGTGCTTCGGATAATATATTTGCAAGGGAATTGTACAACCTCTTTATAAAACACCGTTACGGGGATGTCGAACTTTACCCTTATACGATTCAATGCCTCGACTTACTTCGCCAGCAATTCAGAATCGGGCTGCTTTCAAATGGCAATAGTTTCCCGGAGCGTTGCGGCTTGAATGGATATTTCAATTTCGTAATCTTCGCGCATGAGGTCGGAGTTGAAAAACCCGATCCGAGAATGTTTCTTGAAGCCTGCAAGCAAGCTGGCTGTAAACCTTCGGAACTAATGCAAGTAGGTGATTCGCTGAGGAATGATGTTCTGGGGGCTAATGATGTTGGAGCTGTATCTGTGTGGCTCAATCGGGATGGGGAAAGGAATGAGACGGGTATTGAACCGGATTTTGAAATCCGATCACTTGTTGAACTGCCCCAAATTTGTAATGATTTCTGAAAGCAGATCCGTACGGGCGAATGATTATTCGCCCCTACAATAACCAAAATAATACACCAATGCCAAATTTAATACTAATAAAAGCCACCCACGACCTTACAGATGCTGCCTTCAAAATGATGGTTGAGATCGGCAAACACGACCAGGGTTTCATCGGTTTGCCAGAAGGTACGAATCGTGAGGATTTTCCGGCATATATTGACAAACTGATTGAAATGAGTCAGGGGATTAACATCAAGAAAGACTGGGTGCCAATGACGACTTTCTGGTTGATTCGGGATGACTGTGAAGTCATTGGAATCGGCAGGCTACGCCACCGCCTCAACGATAAACTCCGTGAGTACGGAGGACATATCGGCTGCCGTGTAAACACTTCAGAACAGGACAAAGGCTACGGCACAATCCTGCTCTCAAAACTCTGCGATGAAGCAGCGAAAATGGGAATAGACCGAGTCCTTGTAACCTGCCTGACAACTAACATTCCATCTAAAAGAATTATAGAGAATAACGGAGGTGTACTTGAACGTGAGGGAATTGATGAAGAGGGAAAACCGATTTATCTGTATTGGATTGATCTGGAGTAGTTTCGCGTAGGGCCTGATCCCCGATCAGTGTCGAGAACAAGTTTATCAAGCCCTTTTAGTTCGCTAATATTCGTCATCGCGAGGAATGAAGAGACGAAGCGATCTATTTGAATATGCGTGAGTTAAGAGATCGCGTCACTTCGTTCGCAAAGACGTTACATTCAAAAATTGCTATCTCAATAAAATAAGTTACTCCACATTAATCCTCAGGCGTTGAACCAATACCAATCCGAGCCAGTTCCCGCTTATTGGCAAGTCCTGTTAACACCAGAATCACCGGGAATAATATGCTGAGAATATAGCCCGGGATTTCTGTTCCATACTGTCTTCCAATATAACCTGCAAAGAATACTGCTCCGGAAACAACACCTATGTGTAAGATCCTTCCCCATTCGTAGGGAACGTTATAAATCCGTTGAACATAGAAGTATAACAGAACTGCCATAATAAAATATGACACAACTATTAACCAAGCTGACGCCCACATCCCGTATGTCGGTACAAGCCACAGGTTTCCAAAGAAGTTTACAATTGCGGCAATCCCCGTAATCAGAGGAAGCATCTTCATCTTGTTTTTGAGATATATTCCTACAATGAACACTGCAAACATCGCGTTAAAAACATGCGCCAGTGAGACAATCGGAAACACCTCAAGGCCTGGCCAGAATTCGGGATCTATTAATCTCGTTTCAATAAATGGTATTTCCCATTTTGCAAGCGGCATCATGAAGGCTGTCAAACCCAGGTACAGCCACATAACAATCGCCATCAGATAGGTCAGAATCCTGCCGAACACTTCACGCGCATCGGGCTGATCCTTAATCCGCATGAAAAACGGTTGCCATGCCAGCCTGAATCCCATTGCCACAATAGCCATAAAAGTACCGAGTTTCGCGCCTGCTGCGAACAGTCCGGATTCGGTTGCGGATCGCATTACTTCAATAAACTTCCTGCTCGAGAGATCAATTACCTGAACGAATAGCACATTAGGCACATTTGGCAGCCCAAACATCAAGCAGGAAATAAAGATTGCTTTATCAAAAACAAATCTTATCCGAGTTAGTATCGTTGGGAGGCAAAGCAACAGGGTCAGACCTGAAGCGATTAGATTTGCTTCGAAAATTCCCTGAATCCCACGCCCATACTTGAAAAGGAAAATGACAGTCAGTATAGCGTGTACTAAAACTCCAACCAGACGTGTAAACATAAACCGGCGTGGACGATTTTCACAGCGCATTACCGTCAATGGGAAAGCTAACATATTATCAAACCAGATTATCCCTGCACATACGCGCAAGGTATAAAACATCCAATCCGGATAAGGTTCTTTATGTTCGACAATTAACTTAGTCCAGAATTCAGCACCAAACCACAATACTGCAGATATGGCACCGGTGATAATGAATGAGGCCCAGAAGATGGAGCTGAAAATGGCTTTCTTCTTTTCAAGGTTCTTTTCAGGTACATAGTAACGGAGCAGGGCGATATCAAGCCCGAGTCGAACGAGCTCCATTAAAAATGCAATTGCCATGAAATACAGGGCTTGAACTGCGAACTCAGCCGGGGAAAGGATTTTTGTGAGGAATGGGATGAGGAGGAAGGGGATCAGTCGAGTGGTAAAATTCCCGAACCCGTAAATTATTGTGTCCTGCGATAGTCCGCGGATGGCTTTAAACATGGTTGTCCAAAAATGTCCTCTACGCTGTCACACTCCCTCGAGTTCTTTGAAATATTTAACTCATGTGAAAGCATGTCGTTCCCGCGAAAGCGGGATATCTGCTTCGCGTGCGAAGTGCTTCCAGATTACACAATTACTTAGACGACTCGTCTTGCCTGGAGATCACAGGAAAAGAAGAAAAACGTGAATATTTCAAAAGTCTTGCCTTCGTATGACAGTAATATCTAACCTCCTCCTCATTCCCCGAAAACGGGCATCCAGACGATTCATGAACTTAACTGTATTCCCACTTTCGTGGGAATGAGGAGGATTAAAAATGAGACTTATTTTACTAAAACCAATTTCTGCTCAATCGTTGAAAAGCCAGGTGTCGTCAATCTTGCCAGATATACTCCTGAAGTTACACCTGAAGCATCCCATATAGTTTTATGAGAACCAGCATTAATTGTTCCCGAATTCAGAAGAGCAATTTCCCGACCTGAAAGGTCAAAGACACTAAGCCGGCAATCTGATCGCGATGGAACTCTGAAATTGAGAGAGATCACATTGTTGAAAGGATTCGGAAACGCAGGATCCAAGCTGAATGTCACTGGTTCCGTTGGTTCCGGAATTGGTGAATCGCTATAGTCCGTCATCCAATCGAGAATATGTGCGACTAACAGTGCCCGAGGAGTCCGATAATCAGATGCCATCTCGAGATTGAAACCGAGGTAAACCGTGTGTGCTCCTGTTTGCTGATTCAGTTGGTATATCCCGGCGATACCTGCGACTTCGTCATTTCGGTCTACGTAGTTCAGCAGTGGTTGGGAACCAAACCTTGTGCGCATTCCTGACGGAGAAATCGTTGCGTTCAGCGTGTCAGCTTCACCGAGATCGGGATTGCTGAGGTGTATTTCCACAACCTCCGGAACGGGTGAATCTTCACCAAATCCTCTCACGTAAACCGCTGAGACTGAATCTGCGTCATGGTTAACACCAAAATTCTGGCGGAGGAATGCACCATTCTCGTTAATATTGTCTCCGATCCATTTCCCCATCAGAAGGATATTAGCACCTTCGGAAATCGCGTTTTGCATCGTCCAGCGGTCATCGTTGTCAAGTGGTGGATATGCATCACCAGTCAGCCAGATTACTATCGGATGATCAAGTATTGTTTCAGGGTTTGGATAATTATCCATCAGCACATCCCAGCGCTGGTAACCGAGGTTTATATTGTTGACAGCTGGTCCAAACATTTCTTCATAGTTCCCGCCATTATCATCGTCAACTAATAACACAGCAGGATGACCAATCAACAACTCGTAACGCTGTTCTACTTCAAAGTCGTTGGGTTGACCAACAGCCCGAACGGTTACAAATGTTGTGTGGGGGATGGTATTTTCATCAACCTCTATAATAAAGGGAGTGTTCCAGTTTCGAGCAGTCTGACCTCCCTCGAGATCGGGGAAATCTACTTGATCCTCAATAATATCAATCGATTCATCGTCTGTACTTAAGAGAGCAACAATTTCTGTTGCATCCTGCCCGTAATTGGCAAGTTCTATTTCAAATTCAAGTCTTTCTCCCGGATCGGGTTTGTCGTTGCCGTTCTCTTCATCTGAAATAATCAGTTCTCCAATTTCAATAATTGGATTCTCAATTGCGCGTAGAACCCTGTATGCATTGATACGTCCGGTACCCATTCGCGGATCGTCGATATCATTAACACCGGCACGGAGAAACAACCTCGTTTGTAGAACGTTTAGATCTGGATATTCCGACCTGAGCAAACCTGCTACACCCGCCACAAACGGTGAGGCCATAGACGTTCCGCGATCATTACGATAGCCGTTATTCAACCAGGTGCTTCGGATACTGGTTCCCGGAGCAGCGACATCTACCCAGTTTCCATAATTAGAGAAATCTGCTTTAACGTCATTTGAGTTTGTTGCAGTAACAGCGATCACTGTTTGGAAACCAGCTGGATAAAACTGGCTTGATCTGTTATTATTACCTGCAGCAGCTACGACCAAAACATCAGCTTCATTTGCTGCAATCAGAGCATCTCGGCCATTCAGAGGTAATGTATTTCCACCCCAGGAACAATTTATTACCTGCGCGCCATTGTCTGTTGCGTACACTATCGCTTGATATCCGTGTGTAATACGAATTCCGTGTCCGCATCTCACAATCATTAATTTACAATTGAAACCGATTGAAGCAATTCCTGTTTCATTATCGGTAACCGCTGAGGCTATTCCCGCTGTGTGTGTCCCATGTCCATGATTTGCAGAATCATCGGGATCGTTATCATTACCATTGAAATCCCACCCAACAACATCATCACGATAGCCGTTACGGTCAGAGTCCGAACCATTGAGCTCTTCATCAGGATTATGCCAGATATTATCCTCGAGGTCTACATGATTCATCTGAGTACCGTTATCAGTTATAGCTATAACAACATCTGGATCACCCGTAGTGATATCGTGAGCGGCATTCGCTTCGAGCAGATCAAGTGGCCATTGATCCTCACGATCAGGGTCATTATGTTCGTAGCAAAGGTAGTGAATATACCAGGGTTCGGCGTACTCGATGCCTCTCAATTTGCTCAGGTTAAAACTGAGAAGTTCAACATCGAGTGTTTCCGGGTACTTCATGTTGTAAATCCTGGTCAGATCCATGCGCCCCGGCTTTGGAGCCGGAGTATGCGGATAGGTTCGTTCAACCCAGGTTGCTCCGATGCTATCCATAAACTCGTCAATATGTGCAACTCCGAATCGCTCAGCACCCTCGACGGGCAATTTCACCTGGTATTCGGGAGAAACCTTAAAAACGGAGTATCCCTGTCTGAATTGAGGCAAATCATTATTATTCGCAGCAAAACTCATGGATACCACAGTAAACTGCAGCACCGATACTAGTATCACAGTATACAAAAAAGGAGTATATCTAACTTTCATTAACTGTCTCCGGGTGTTTTTTCTTTAAATCAAATCTTTGTGACTAACAGTCTTCACAAATATAATGAATTACCTTTGAATATCAAACCAATTGATAAAAAAGCAACTACCCGGAGGCAACATGGTTATGGAGTGTTCTCGGCAGGATATGTTCTTATTGTTATTTACCTGATAATAGCTGTCTTGACCGTTTTAATACCTCCCGCTCTTTCGAGCTGCAAAATGTAAACTCCCGATGACAAATCAGAACCGTTCCAAACGATTTTATGCCAGCCTGCGGTGGGCACGTCATCAAATAACACTCCGACCAGTCTACCTGTCAAATCATAGACCTTTAACGTCGTGTGAATTTCAATATCTGCCCCGAATTGTATTGTCGTTGAGGAATTAAACGGGCTTGGATAGACTGATGAGATTTTGAATTCGACCGGATGATTGTCATCAAATCCGGGAATTTCATTCGAACCTCGAATATAAAACTCAAATCGTTCCACGGATTCGGTAATATCTCCCTGGCTTTCAGCTTCAACCCACCACTGTGCAGGATTTGTGTACAGCCACTCAATATCTAAGCCGTGAATTTCAAGATCGACAGTCAAACAGGTATCATCTACTGCAAATGAAACGGAGTCATTTCCAGCTTTTATCCAGGTAGAATAAGAAACAAATTCATTTTCGTTCGGATCCCGGGTTGGATTCCACTGGAAATCAATTTGCAGTGAGTCAAGTGTATCGCCATTGGCGGGATGGAAGAGATCAAATGGTAATGGAGGTACCGGACCTATCACATCAAGTTCAACACCAATGTGGGCAGTACCGCTGTCCGCGTTGTGCTGGAAAAATACTTCTGCTACATAAGTAGTTTCCGGAAGTTCAGATGAATTCAGATTTAATATGAAGTCCGCATATTCCTCCGCTTGAAGTGTGCCGGCAGTAGCTGTTTCCCGTTCTTCATCCCTGAGGATATCAACAGTAAACCACTCTTTTCTGCTCTCCAACTGCCAGATATCTATCCTGTCATTTAGACCATTATTCACCAAACCCATAAACACCCAGCTGTAAACATCAAATGTGCTGGTGCAAAACGAAGCTGCCGCTCTCCCGCCTTCCTCCGTATCGAGTATTGAAACAGACAGTGTATCGTTTGTCTCAATATCCATTTTATAGACAATTTGATCGGCAACATTATCTATTTTGGAGAACACGTATAACTGATACCCATCCGGATCTGCGGGCCAGTATGATAAACCATATTGATAGATTCCCATCCGACTGAGTTCTTCAAACTGATTTCCAGCGCGATCAATAGAAGTTATGTCTGACGTTGTGCCAGATATCCATAATCTCTCACGGTCTTTATCCCATGTCAAACTACTTGTGGAGTTATAGGGACCCTCGAATTGCCTCATTAGTTCACCTTCGGGCGTGAAGGCATATACCTGGTTCCCTTCAGATCCCCATATCCATTCACCGTCATAAGCAAGATCTTTATAACCGTGAGATCCTTCTACACCAAACTGAGAAAACTGCCTGACAAGGGTACCATTATCGTCAAGGACAAATATCTGTGGTTCACGTCTGTTTGATCCGGCAACATAAAATTGCTCATTAATATATACTATCCCCTGCAAACGTGAATCACCCAATGTGTCTCCTATCGAATATGATTGCCGCAATTCCCAGGGTTCAAGATTTGAATCACCTAACAATCGACGGTCTACAGACCAGAAAAGAGGTCCGGTTCCCGAATTATCTAACCTGAACTCAAGCTCCATTTCTCGATCGGGATCAAGCATCGCATTCATGTTCCAGTTTGATGGAACGAATTCAGGATTCAGCAAATCGAAGTTAATTTCAAGACTATCACCTTCGGATACTTGTAATTCAAAGTTTGTGGAATCATTGAATCCCTGAGCTCGAACCGAAATGTCGAACGAAACTTCAGCAAGAGCATCCGCTATTCTCCAATTTCCATTTTCATCAGTAATTGTATTAAAACCCTGTTCGGTCTCAACGAATGCACCTTCGATCGGTTGATTGGTCGCAAAACTGCGGACACTACCGTATAGGAATCCCGACCTGTAGCGCGGATATGTTGTGAATAGAATTGCTCTCCGGTTTTCCAATGGTGCAGATGTGGTGGGATATTCGTTGTGATAGCTGTAATTTATTCCAGTATTGCCATTCGGGCTCGAAATCCCTACGGAAGCGTATTCGGAGTTCCTCTCCCATTCGCGACCTTCACGAGGTCCGCGAGTCTGCGCGATGTTTTTATATTGAAATAAAATATTTTGATCACCAGATTCAGTTATCCAGACAGAGCGATCATACAGAACCACCTGAAAAGAGAGGTTTTCCTCATTTCCCCATATTTGGCGGACTCGATACCATTCAATTATCATTCGAGATTCTTCCTGATCATAGTAGTAGTATACTTTTCCATTATCACCCAATTGCAGCCAATCCCAGAAAGGAGCAATCATCCCGACACCTCCACCAATTGCCCTGTCCAATGGCCAATTCTGCATATTAGTTATGCGCCCCTGATTTCCCGGTGCTATAAATCCATTAGTGCAAATTGTAATAGCATCATACATATAGCCATAAAATTGAAACTCGAATGGCATGTGAAGAACATGTGATTCTCCAACGTGGAATTCTGAACGACCATCGAATTCTTCAATCATTATCCCTTCAAAATCAGGATCATCGTCCTCCGCGCTAATTTCTATCCAGTCATATTCGGGAGCATTTTCCCAGGCTTCATCTGTATCGTCGAAACAATAATACCCATATTCGTCCGGACCAAAGGGAGCACCTTCGCGTTCTTCGAGGACTTGAAGTGTGAAATAGGTGGTATCTACAAAATCGCGCTCATTCGTAAGTATCAACATCATTTCGTTTTTAAATCCAGGTGGAACATCCGGATTCCCACTGATTGCAAATCGTTCCCGACCGGAAAGAGTAGAATTTTCGCCAACCGGGATTTCGGGATAATGGGCAATATCTTCAACAACTTCTATTCCAATTTCCAGCGAGCTGAGTCGTGCAGTGATTGGTGTACTGTTATGTCTCCCTATGTTATTTATATCTACGTCAAGTTCAAACATTTCAGTCGGTACTATATTACCTCCCGGGATGTTTCCTACAGTAAAATTGGGTGAATTTGGATCAATTTGGATTGCCGAGTTCCAACTTCTTTCAGCTGAAGTAAATTCAATGGTTATTACTGGTTTTGTTGAGGGTTTGTTTTCTCCGTCAGGACAGGAGGGATCAAGTGTTATTAAAACAGCTTCGTCTCCTTCAATTACTGATTCAGCTTCAACGTTGCCAAAATTCACATTACCCTGATTAATCCTGATCCACGGAGACGGGCTGGAAACAGTGGCTGTGACATTTTCAATATTCTCATCTGAGCTGAGGTTAACTGCTGATAAATGAAGTTGGATATTCTCTCCGGGATTTGGAGTCTCCTCAGCTCCCTCTTCGTTGGTTAATGAAAATCCTGCGATTTCGATCACAGATCCTGGATTTGCGATTTCAATCTCACCGAAAATCGGTAACAGATCTCTACCTGTTACAGTCACATACATCAGTTCACCATCAAATCCAGGATCTTCATTAAAAACAAATCTCGCTTTGCCATCCGATTCTGTGAATGTTGTTACCTGGAAGACTTCGTGATTTGCGTAATCCTCCGGATTATCTGGCAGTTCACCGGGAACATATAATGTTACTCTGGCTCCCTCAAATGCCCGTGCGTTTTCATTTTCAATTTCAGGATCGAACGCATAAACTTCAACGAACCTCGTCTGAGGGGTAATAGTATCTGTATGTTCCACGGCAAGGACTTGAGGAACTCCACGCCAGGATTGGATTCCCGGATCACCGAAGCAACTCACATCGGTTTTTGTTTGTCGATATACTTCCAATTCTCTTACTGGTTCACGGAAATTTGGTATGAAGCTCTCAAAATATGTAACAGCAAAATTATATCCCCAGCCTAAACTCATATCTTCAAGGAGTATACTCTTTACAAGGCCCATCCAAACCAGATTCATTGTTAAAGTCGGAGGACCACCCCAACCGCAAGTTGATGCCACCGGCCCTTTTAGATGATTTCGGTCTCCATTACGAAGCATATTTGCAGTTGACCACTCACCATGTCCACTTGTTGTAAGTCTGATTGGAAATGCAACGTTATCGTCCACCCCTCTGAAATGGTCGCGCCAGTAGTAATTTTCAGCTCTGCTCAGGAGTATATTTGCACCAGCATTAAAAAGATCTCTTACCCAGGGTCCATACACCCAGGCTGCCTGATCATATTCATATCTCTCATAAAAGCGAACTTCATCGTAGCCAAGATGCTGAAGTACCTCTTCTCCCCATCGGACATTAGTGTGAATTGAAATATGCCAGGCGCCCTGAGGAGCATTTCCCCAATGCTGAGAACCAACTCCTCCACGAGTAAACCAGGCTGTATCTTCCATGTAAGGTTCAGCCTCGTAGGCTAGAGTTCTGCCGACATTAAGACCAATTGTAGGATCACTTCCGGCAATCCATCTGCCCAGACCGACATCAATATGGATATCGTCTCCTTCGAGAAGCCCAAACTTATAGTCAGCATGGTTTTCACCTTGTTCCCAAACAGTCTCACCCGCTTCGGGGAGTAACTGCCATCCCGGTCTCGGATTGCCCCCGGAATAAGCCGAGAAATCACCAATGAGCATCAACTGGTCGAACGGATCCTCTCCAGCATCCAGAAATGAATCATAATGATCCTGAATGTGGTGTTTTATTGATTCGGGATTTTGACACTCATTATTACTAATCGGGAGGATATCAACTCTGTAACCGGCTTTCCGTCTCCACTCGATAAAATCTTGAGCAGGTATAATACAGTTCTCATTTGCTGTCACGAGATAATGACCTGCATATGGTGAGATAGACTCAACATCATCACGAAGTAGAACCTCAGAATTTACTGCAAGAGCATTCATAAACTTAATGAACTCACGACTACAATTCCGACGGTCCCCGTAATTAAGAATACCACCTGATTCGGAATCAGAAAAATGTAACTCTACGCTTATGTTTCTGTTGTGAATATAAACGTTTCTTTGGGGATCATACTGATAGGGATACGTCGTAACCTTGACCAATCTTACACCGCGAATTATTGATGGCTCGGAAAGCTCTGCTACTTGTGGAGGATAGATACTCCTTACCAAATCCGGAACCGCTGAGTTCAAATTTGCACAGTCTTCATCTAAGTTTAATGCCGGAGGGAAATTTGCAGGAATTGTCTCGATACTTCCCACAGTCACTTCTAGCTCAACTGCAGCATCCGGAGGAACGATAACAAATCTGCTGACCATTGGGAGGACAGGTTTCCCATATTCGTATGTAAAGCCTTCACCTTCGATTGTAAATGATGTGAAGTTCTCCTGGTTTCGTGTGACAACTTCCGGTTCCAGGTCGTGTGAACGGAAATCTAACATCACTCCGGTTACACCAGCCTGAGCAGTGACATTTTGAGAACAAATCGCTGATGAATTGAAGCCTGAAGCAGGCAGTACAAGAATGAAAATCAAAATAAAACAGAAAAGAAAGGCAAAATATTTTGGCATAACCGTTCCTGATTTTTGAGACAAGTATCCGAATATCAACGCAATTGCAAATATAAAGCCAATTATATAACGATTCTTTTATATAAGAAATGGCTTCATCCTGTCACTTTCTCAGGGTAGTGTAGAAGCCGGTTTTATTTAAATAAAGCTAAAATCGAGAAATTTATATATAAACTGAATGATTCTGTGTATGTTATTTATACTGAAGTATTTGTGTAGCTATTTCACAGGATTCAATAGGTAATATGCATTTTTTTCACTAAGCTAAATAATCTGCATATTACCTTTCGAATATCAGGACTTCATTGTTGGTTTTAAAACAATCGTAATAAGATAAATCAAAATTGCGTCTCCGCATGCGGGGCAACTGATTATTTGTTTTTAATAATAGTAACATGCCAAGACGCAAAAACTCATTTTCGATAAAACTCCTACTTCTTAAAAACTGATCTAACAGTTCTTTGCTGATTATTTTTAGTATTGTCCTTGTTAATTCCCGGGTTCGGAGAACACCGGGCTACCCGGGTTGGATTTATATGGGAGTTATCAAGAACAACCAAATTACCTTCTTGACCGATGATTTCTACCGCTGCTCTGATTGCAAAATTGAAGGGTGTACCGTATGCGTCTTCATCGTCAATTTTGTACCACCTCTCGTCATCTGCACTGTAAAAACTGCTGCGGGTTGAAGGGCTCTCTCCATCATCGACGTAGACGGCTAAAGTGTCGGTCTCTTCATTAGAAATGATATCAATCCCAACATGAAAATCGGTCATACCGTCAAACTGGATTGCAAGAGGTGTTAAATCTATCTCGTTAAAAACCGGGTCTTCATTTCCAAACACGAGGTCTTCGAAGGGGATATAGAGTGAATCAAGAATTTCCATCGGAAATCCGGGTTCATCGTTCTGCCTGCCACTCTGCCAGACATAGATCCGCATTCCCGGAGTTCCCATTTCTCCGAACAGGTCAAACAAACCGACATGAACCGAGTTTACAGAGTAAGGTGCTGATGGCGGTGTAAACCTCACGTTGTAGTATTTATCGTCCATTCCGTTGGATTCGGGTAGCGTCAGGAAATTGACGAGGTTTTCGTTATCATAAGTCAGGGTGACAAGTTCGCGGTCTATTATCTCGGAAACAACATTGGAAAATTCGGAATGTCCCGTTTGATTGAAGGCGCAGATACGATAGAAATAGAAGACATCTCCCTCAAGTCCTACTTCGGTAAACTCAGATATGTCCGCTCCAACTCTGTCGAGCTCTGACCAGTTCTCATCCGCCAACCGTCGCTCAACGATAAAACCATCTTCATTCCCGGAGTTGTCATTCCAAATCAAATCAATCCGGTCAATGCCGTCAATTTCAGATTCAAGGTTGGTTGGAGCCTCCGGCAACAGGTATTCCTCCACAGTCAGATCCTTCGATAATTGACTTGTCTCACCCCGACCGTCCTGTACTTCAAGCGTGATAAAAAATTGTCCCGGTTCCGTAAATGAATGAGATGCATGTGGTGAGTACCTGAGTCCGGTATCCCATTCACCATCACTCTCCCAATCCCACTGAAAAAGCAGACTGTCGATGTGGTCTTCATCGTCGGTTGTTTTTGATGCGTCGAATTCGAAGACGGTACGGACTGTACCGTTATCAGGACTGATTATAAACTGCGGTACAGGAGCCTGGTTCGGGTGTTTAATGAAAATCTGTTTAGTCAACTCACCCGTCGCGTTTTTGGTGTCTATTACCTGGAGCGTAATCTCAAAGAATCCTTCAGTGTCGTAGCTGTGCGAGATTCGGGATTCGTTTGTATAATTGGTGTCCCATTCACCGTCGCTCTCCCAATCCCAGCGGAACCTAAGCGAATCGAGCCGGTCGTGAACGTCGCTTGAATAGGACGCATCGAATTCGACAACTTCTGCAATTAGCGCCGTGTCATTATTCATCGTAAAAGCCGCAACAGGAGGGGAGTTCGCGTAATCGACAAAAATGTTGCGGTTAAAAAAACCGGTGCCGTTATCCGGATCTTTGACCTCGAGTGTAATCGCATACCTTCCCGATTCCGGGAAGCGGTGCTGTAGTGTAGGGACACTGGAAAACTCGGTATCCCATTCATCACCAACAGTCCATCTCCAACGGAATCTCAGCTCGTCAAAACTACTCTCGTCATCAGAACTCTCAGAAGCATCAAAAGTAAAAACGGTATCGGTATTGCCTTCAGTTGGTGTGATGGTGAACCGGGCACTGGGATTAGAGTTAGCAGGGGAGGTAATTTCTTCCTTCTCGCAGCCGGCGAGGACAGCCAGCAGAAGGACAAAGGTTAATACTGCAATAGACGTGTTCTTCATGATCTCCTCAAAAAAAAATAGATAGCAGCGGATATGTGAAAATCCGCGAATTATTTCTCATTGGTTATTGTTCAAAGCGAAGGCGAGCAGTCAGGGGTAAGTGAACAAAACCGTATTTTGAGATAAATTGAGAAGATTTAGAGGCTTGGGTGGTTCTCCTGCAGTTTGTTTTTGATGGAGTATCTGGTTGATTACTTATATAATGCTCTTATAAAAGATAAGTTCCCGAAATATATAAATCGAAATTCGAGATTAGGGCTTGCATTGTTTATTGAATAATCAAGCCAGTTGGTCTATACTTCTTACGCCTGAGCAGCAGGACTATTCTGCGACTTCAAGATTTATCAATTTGGATTAGTTTGATGGAGTGATTTGGCTTCGGTTCATCATAATTATCCTGCTGATTGAACATGGATGAACAGACTTTCTTATCCGTTTAGAGTTTGGAGTATATCTAAACGAAGAAGCGAATTATTGCATTTATTATATTCAGACGAGTTCACCGGACTCACTTGACATTTCCATCATAGAGCATTACGTTACGTAAAGAACCAGATATCGGACATTGAAGGTTCCTACCCGGCGCCTCCACCTTACTTATTCAGAGGTAAATTTGATCGACCGAAGTAAAATAATTACCATTTTACGGAAATACAAGGAGAAAAATTCCGAGCAACTCGGGATTTTGGAAATGGGAATTTTCGGTTCTTGCGCTCGTGATGACCGGAAAAAAAACAGTGATGTAGATGTTGTTGTAAAACTTTCCAAGCAGGATATGTACAATTTAATCGGTATAAAACAAGATCTTGAAGAATCATTTATGGTTCATGTAGATGTTGTTAGCTACCGTGAAAGGATGAACCAATTTCTTAAACAGCGAATTGACGATGAAGCGATTTATGTTTGACCGGGAATTGGTACTTGTCATACTCAAGCAAATTCATACTGCGTTAAATACAATCATTGCAAGATTTGAACCTGTCAAATCAGTTTCCGATTTTACTGATTCACCGGCTGGAATGGAAAAATTGGATTCAATCTGCATGCTTCTGATAGCTGTCGGAGAATCACTCAAGAAACTCGACCAAATATCCGATGGTGCCCTCCTGTCAAAATATCCTCAGGTTGAATGGAAGAAAGCAAAAGGACTGCGGGATATCATTTCACATCATTATTTTGATGTTAACGCCGAAGCCATTTTTGATGTCTGTGAAACTAAAATTAAGCCGATCAATGAGACAATAGAATTAATTATCAAAGAGTTAAGAAGCAGTAATAACTGTTTATGAAGGTCGGTTTTTTCCTGGCAGGAATTTCTAAACCGTTAGGCTTTTGTAGATCAAGATGGACGATTCACGACTCACCAAAACGGGTGTCGGCGGGAACGATTGATCTACTAATGTTGTAGAAAAGAATGCATACGATCTGGATGCACTTCACAAGTGAAGCAGTTGACCCGAATTCACGTGAATGAGGAGTAAAAATGCATATTCTATTTCACACAGATAACCTTCAAAGTCCTGACGTCCACCCCCATCTGCAACCGTACAAAATACACCCCGGATGACCATTCCAGTGCACTTAACTCGGAGGTAGACCTTCCGGTACTGAGCTCCCCTTCATGCAGAACTGACATCTCTCTACCCATAATATCATACACGACTAATCGCGCAAAGCCCGATTTAGGCAGAGCATAGGTGATCAGGGTTGTTGAGTTGAAAGGATTGGGTGTAGCTCCGTAAAGTTTCAACTCATGCGGAATCTCTTTCTCAAGTTGCGAGATGACATTTTCTTCCTCTACTGTTACAATCCACCCCACAGAATCACTCTCACAACCATCTGTTACTATACCAATAAGATTGTGAACTCCGAGTTCGTTGAGTGATAGCGTGAGGGTGTTCGTCCCGGCATCCTCAATTATTTCTCCATCTAACCGCCACGTATATGAAAGTGAGTCTGAATCCGGATATGATGGCTCAATAGAGAATTCATGAGTTGAATCCTGAAAAACTGTTACACTATCCTCCTGAGGCTGCCACCACCATAGTACTGACCTTACAAGTACCTCCCAGCTCGTTTCTTCAATATCCTCACCGTAGGTCACTGATGCTGTCAGACGGTGTTCACCGGAATATTCGAAAACAAATTCAAGCGAATCGGAATCCCCGATTATTTCTCCTCTCCGGTTGCGATCGGTTAGTGTCCACTCATACTGTATCTCTTCAGGCTCAATGCAGGTGTAGTTAACAATAAATGGGACGAGCTCATTGCGTCGTACAATAAGTTCGCTGTCTTCAGGTGAAAAACCGACCATAAAGATATCGTCAACAGTTACATGCCAAGTGATTGAAACTGTTACCTCATCGTCAGATACTCTGCAAATCACTTCAAACTCTCCTAATTCGTCGAATATGACACCTACCGAATCCTGATCCGATATGACCTCTTCTCCCAACTCCCACTCGTATGATACATCATCCATATTGTTGTCCAGGACTTCAACGGAAAAAGCAATTGAATCTCCGACCAGAACGGTCAGAACCGTATCCTCTGGCGTCCAGGAAATAAACTGCGGATTCACAATGTCGGGCAATAGTTTGATAATTAAACCGTTATTTCCAATTTCTTCCTCCTCGTGATTGACAGTCCCGGCTGCAGTAATGGCTTGATCCTCACCAAGAATGAGAGAGTTGAAATAATTAGTGCCACCTTGATAACCTTCAATTTCAAAGAAATCAATAAATGTTCGCCAGCGTGGTACCCCGTTTGGGTGTGTTCTCATTACAGAGGGGAAATTTGGAGCCCTGCCTTGTTTTCCAACAAAAATGAAATCATCATTTTCCATTCTGACAACACAGCCTAATGTGCTTCCTGCTTCGCCCTCGATGATTTGATAAGTTCTTGACCATTCCAATGCTCCATTATCTGTTATCTTCAAAGCTGATGAATAGAATTGACCTGATATAGAATATCCGCAAAGGATAAACCCACCATCCCGGCAACTGTATAAATCCACACATAAGTCTGCTCCTTGTATATCATGTGTATTCGACCAGATAACTTCACCTTCGAAATTTATCTTTACCACCCAATAATCGATATCCCGATCGCCTCTTGTGTAGCCGACCAATACAACTCCTCCCTGAGTTTCCCGCATTGACCAGAAAGCACCTGACTGGTTTCCCGGATAGAGCTCTTCCCAGAGAACATCCCCGCTTAAATTGGTGCAAAGTACATAACCCTGACGCTCAGAACCTCCGGAAAATAGAAACTCACCACTTTTAAGCTCAATCACTGCATGCAGATCACCCTCGACATACTCATTATACCAAATTAACTCTCCATCGCGGTCTACGTGTAAAGCAAGTGTCTGATATTGATTTCTCTCTATAGCCCGATAACCAGCACTGACAAATGAAAGAGAATCCGTTTCAATAATATGCCAGAGACCTGCGCGGTTTTCTCCTAAATCACGAATGTGATTCCACCGTTCTTCGCCATCTTCATCAATGCGAACAACAAGCAGATCTCCCTGCACATCTGAGGAGCGTATGCCACCTAATCCATAGGTGGCACCACAGGCAGCATATCCGTCACCGGGTACTTTATAAATGTCCCAGAAAGCATCGTCACCGCCATAATCGTAGGAGCGAATCCAATCGATTCCAGGCTGGGTAAAGGCACGAGATGAAATGGAAAACAGTAGGATAAGCAGATAAATTTTTGACTTCATTCCAAACCTCTTGTTTTTTCAATGCTGTGGTTTTTAGGATAAGTGGTTAATCCGGTACGACGGAAGGGCTCAATTAATTGGCCCCTACGCGAAACTAAACAATTGCTTCATGGTTACTGAGTCTTCACATCTCGCTTTGTGAAGGAAAGAATGAGGTTAACGTCTTTAGATTTGATTAAACAACATGTTTTCAATACTCACAAATGGATTACAGCGGAAAACAAAACAAATTCAAGAATAATAGGTCACTTCGGGGATAATGTATTTCTTCAACTAAGATAATAATAGCTCTCGGTAAATGCAATAATTTTCTACGCTTGGGCACTCAAAAGTCAAGGTAGTAAGGTGAACGATTTATTTATCATTCCGATGGGGCAGGCGGGGACGCCTACCCTACTGTTGTCGTGGAAAATGATATACATGCGATCTGAGTTTCCGTCCGCGATCATGTTGAGGGCAGGTTCTGGGTGGGAACGACAAATTTAGTTAGCTTCCATGGTCGCGAGGATCGAGGCGATGAATATGCTTCGCGGGAGGGGTTGAAGATATTCAACCCCTACGGATTTTTCCACCATTTGTCAAAATCCCTGAGTAATATCAGCGTCGGAAAAAGTTTCCGACCTACAATACTGGGTTCCTGCCTTCGCAGGAACGACGTGCATTGCAATTGGGAAGTAAGACCTACTTCACACAAATAACCTTAACAGCACCTACTCTAACATCCGTCTGCAACTTTATAAAATAAATCCCCGACGACCATTCCTGTGCGTTTAGCTCGGATGTATATTTTCCGGCGTTGAGATCACCTTCATGCAGGACAGACATTTCCCTCCCGTGAATATCGAAGACTGTCAGTCTTGTAAAACCTGATGTTGGCAAGGCATAGGTGATCAGGGTTGTTGAGTTGAATGGATTGGGATAGGCGGAGAACAGGTTGAACTCAATCGGTAGTTCGGGTGATGTTGTTTCCTCAAGCGGTGTCCCGGTTACTGCGATTTGGTCGATGAACCATCCGTTGCCTTCTACTCCGGCGTCGGATGAGAAGCGGAAGCGGATGCGTAGAGGTCCTGCGGGTCCGCCTAAGGGGACTGAAGACTCCGTCCAGTCGAAGGTGCCGTTCCAGCAATCACCGCCGAGGTAATCGCCGATCTCGACGCTTAAGCCGTTGTAGCCGTCTTCGGGTACGACTCGACTCCAGCCTTCCCCGCGGTCGACTTCTACCGTCGCGGCGTCGTACATCGTTTCAATGTCCATGCGGTGCCTGATCTGCAGCACAGCGTCTTCACCGAACATCATCAACGGCAGCTCTACTGCTGCGTCGCAGCGTGGTTCATACTCGAGCGAATCCGGTCCGCCGAACGCGAGGCAGCCGCTGCTGTCACCCTCGGTTTCGCTGTAGCGCCAGAAATCGGAGAGACCTTCACTGATAGCGTAGGTTCTGAACCAGACGGGGGATTCGGCAAGGTCATCCTCCAAACTGAATTCGGCTCCTACCGGCAGCGCAATGATGCCCGAACCCCGTTCAATGTCATTAATGTTAGCGGTTACTTCGATAAATACTGCGCTGCCATCCCTGGCCTCTTCCGAGATTGAATATTCGAGGTTGTCCGTATTTCCAGTGGTTTCAGAGGCTACGGGTTGAAGGAGTGTCGTATCCTGTTCGGTGATCAGCATGCCATCAAGGGAATTCACCGATATCAGCCCCTGGCTGTGCATGTCGTCCCCACCGTCGTTGCGGAAGTGGATTGACATTACTCCGGTTTCTCCCGGATCAATCCAACCGTTGTCGTCACCCTCGACTTCGTCCCAGCCAATACCAAACGCCTCGAGTCGAGGTGCCCTGACCGGGATTTCGATCATGTCCCACCACGCTTCACCTTCTTCGGGAGTCATCTCCACGTCGAGGACGAGCAGGTGACCGTCCGAAGCATCCTCACCGAACCTGAATCCCAAACCCCTGACCTCACCTGTTTCTCCCGCTGCAATATCTCCTAAATTACCCTCACCATTCAGTATCTCTACCAGCGGATCAGCAGTATCTATTGTGATTGTAATGCCTTCTATGTTATCTTCACTGCGGTTGTTGACCGGAACGGTAAGTGAAACTGCTTCACCTACATCCAATACGCCGTCGTCGTCACCTTCAAGCTCAGAAATTACCAATTCACCGACACGCAGTCCCTGTTTGATTTTTAAAGTCGGATCGCCGTAATAAGTCATTCCATAAAACCATGAGCGAGCCCAGTTGGGGCGTTCTTCGTCGTGGGCATGGACGATCATCCAGTTCTGCAGGGCTTGTCCGAAATTCTGCCCTTCAGCGAGAGGCCGGTAGTAATCGTCGAAGAAGAGCATACCGCCGGTTTTTAATGAGCCGACAGCACCCAGTCCGAACTCGCCTCCGAGAGCATAGAGTACTCCCATACACAGGTTATGCCGCTCTGAAAAATCCATTATTGAACACGCAAAAAGGTTGTAGAACATCACATTTTCATTGACGTCGTCACGTAGATCCCAGAACCTGAAATAATCGCGGGAGGTTCTGTTTTCGATAAAGAAGGAGTGGCTATCAGACGTAGAGTGCACAGCAACCTGCACCATCTCAAGTCCTTCACCTACAAGATGTTCAATATAATCTCCGGCAGAAGTGGTATTCGAATCCGCCTCGGCTATGACATAGCCATAAGCATGACGGATGTAGCGCGACCAGACCTGATCCATCAGGCACCAGTCATCGTCGATGTAGTTCAGGGCACGATGGGGGAGCATTAGTTCACCGGCTCGGTATCGCTGCACCTTATCGAGATAAGCTTCAATTACTTCATATTCATCCATCCGGCTGAGATTGTGTGCGGGAAGTCTTCCAAACCAGATGTCAGGATCGACCTCTCCATGATGGAAATCATATATTTCATTTCCCGTCGTATCCTCCCAGGCGCCATCGAGATCGGTGAAAAAAAGGTCTATGGGATAATCATGTAAACGCTGGTTGTCGGGTTCGTGCTCCTGTCTGAAATATTCGTGGTGTTCAAACCATGCAAGGGGCAGATTACCTGCGAAAATTGCCCCGACTATCTCCTCGCCTCCCTCCTCCATTACAAGGTCTTTCAACTCCTGAGCAGTTCCTCCATCTGTTACAGTCAGAACCATGTCATAACCTTCTTCAGCGATGCCTTCAATCCACGTGTTAAAATCTTCCTCGAGCTGGTTGTATAGTGTTGTGTTTACTGCGACAACGACCGTGCCCTCTTCGTCACGATTAGGACCAAAATGCTCAACAAGGTCGATTGACTGTTCGCGTTCGGGAAACTTCAGGAGGTAATCCGCGCGGTTTGAACGGTATTCACCGGACAAATCCCGGGTAACTTCGACGTCATAGTCGGATAATGGCCGGGAGAATGCAGAATTTAAGCTTAATAGTAGCAGCAGGATTGGAATGAATTTTGGAAGTATTTTTTTCATCACTTCTCTCAGGAAAAATTTGAACCATGAAACGGTAGATCATGGAAGCGAACGGGTTGTTTGAGAACTCCGAATAAGTGGTATCAGGTGTCCTCGAGGCTTTTGAAATATTCGTATTTTTCCCCAATTCCCAGGTTTAACAGGAAATTGAGATTCCCTATGAGATTGTGTGTTCTGGATGCACTTCGCAAGCGAAGCAGATATCCCGCCTTCGCGGGAACGACGAGCTTTCTCAAGATCCGAATATTTCAAAGGTCTCGTCCTCACCTGACACTTAAGTCGTTGTTTATTCTTCAAGCAGGGACGCATGACGACACTTGCTATGTTGTTTCTGGCTGTTTCAAATGAACGAAGTAAGGTAACCTGCCAGATTACGCTTCGCTTGAAATCAGGCAGAAACGGTTCTCAGCTAACGAAGTAAGGTAACCTGCCAGATTACGCTTCGCTTGAAATCAGGCAGAAACGGTTCTCATCTATTGATTAAGAGATCGTATCAGACGTTTCTGCATTCCTTGTACTAAATATACTCAAAAGAGATACGTATGGAAAGCTCCTGTAATAGTCTTCACCAAAATCCATCTGGTGAAAAACGGCTATTCGTCCGACTCGTTTTTCATTTGGTCACGTTTTAACATCGTTAAATATAAAAGCAGTCCGCCAATTAAAGAAAATAGCAGGAGAGACCAGTTTGGTTTTTTCTGTCGGTAAACAGTTCTCTCACGTTCGTCCCAGTCCGGAGCGGGATAAATATAATTTCCATCTGCGAATTTCAGAGGCCAAACCGATTTCCATTGCTGTCCCTGTAATTGCATCGCGATTGTCTTCATCCTGTTCTGATTTACAAATCCGCGATAGTCTTCAAACCTCACTCGACCTACAACTGTAGTAATATCTGTTTTATCCAGAGCAAGCTGGAATTCCAACCGGTCAATTTGGTCACATCTTGAAATAACGTCAAGTACAATCTGCATTGCTGCATAAGCTTCTGCTGCATGATAGTCCGGATCGTAACCCCGTGCAAAGTTGAATTCCTTGACAAATTCATAAGAAAACGGATATGTTACTTTAGACCACCATACCATTGGTGCAAATAGATAATCAGCAGCTCCTTCCGAAATGGATATCATTTTATTAGAGACTATCCCGGTGGTACCCGCAACGAAGGCAATCGGGGTCCAGTTTTCCTCACGGCACTGACGCATAAACCGAGCGGTGTCGGACATCCATCCAATGACCCAGACCAAAGTTGGTTTGTCATCTTCCAGGGCATCAATCAGTCCGGAGAAATCTTCCTCTCCGGGTTGAAAGGAGTGACGGGCAACCGCCCCTTTCCATCTCCTCCGCATATCCCGCATTAAATCCGCGAGAACTTCCTCTGAACGCTTATGGTCTTCATGGATTATGGCGATGTTGCGTCGTGGTCCGACAATTGATATTGCCCATGACACCAGTCCGTCGTTGTAATCTGTTGATGGCGGAGCTAACCGGAAAACAAATTCTGATTTAACACGGGTTAAGGTGTCATCTGAAGCGGAAGTGATCAGGTAGGGAATGGAATTATTTTGGGCGATTGCGGCTGTTATCTGACTGCAGGAACTCGGAAAACCTCCAATAATTGCGGCAACCTCCGCTCGTGAACACAGGCGTTGGGTAACAGCGCGAGCACTATCCGGATCGGCATAATTATCGTGAAATTCTAATCCAAATTCAATACCATCCGGATTCTTAAACCTCTGCAGAGACTGATTGATTGCCAGACGCATATCCTCAGCAGTATCAAAATACTTTCCCGATTCGGGTAATATAATTGCTACAATCGGTTTGGCTTCAATCGGGAAAGTGATGAACGAAAGGAGTAGTAAAACCAGTATTATCGAAAGAATAAGCTGTTTTGAGTGCATCACTGGCGATGGTTTGAGGACAATTACAACAACCAGGATAGATAGGTTTGAAAGAAGAACATCAATCCCCCTACAAATTTCCAACTGCTGACCGTGTGCCATAAGCCCGGAATCTGATTGAGGATGAAAAAGCCCAATATTGCGACGAAAAGTCCACCGATTGAAACCGTGCACATTCGTCGGAGCTTTTTCAGGTCAGTTACTCCAAGCCTGTCCATATAAAAACGGAATCGGACATCTTCTGCCATTTTCATGTCGAGGAATAATCCCGAAATCGACATTGAGAGGGCAAGAAAAACAGAAATAACGATAAAATACGATGGGAAATATCTTACAAATGTATTGGGACCCAACCAGATAAGGCAAGTTAATATTCCGGCAATAACCGCGACGTGCGCACCCTTTCTCATGTTTCTAATCACTGCACGTTCGCGGAGAATAAATTCTCCACCGCCAAAGGGCATATGTAGAGGTAAAACTAAACGCATATAAGTTTCAATCAACATTCCGCCAAACAGTGCCATTAAGATAGAGAACAGGAAATTATCAAAGATATACTTAACCAATAATGCATTTCCAAGCAGACCTTCTCCAACTGCAAATAGTGTCAGGAGAGCACTTAAAATAATTCCCCAGAAAATAAAGCCTTTTTCCTGCAGGTATTCAACGAGTCCTTCGGAAAACCTGAACCAGAATCCGGGTTCCGGCATTTTCTCATCGCAATGAGGACATTTCCAACTGACTGGTATCTTGTTTACGTTTGTTTTACAATGTGGGCATTTCATGCAAACACCTAAGGTTTCTGGACAGGTTTTATTAATCTAAGTTGAATGTATAGTTGTTCTTTGTCAAACGCAAGCTAAACTGTGAGTTTTAGAACACGTTATCTCTTCTGATTAGTATGTTCCGGTTATTCCAAACCGATGTACATCTCCAAGAGCACCTAATGGAGCGTATGTATAATCAAAATCGAACGCCTTCACATTCAAACCCAATCCAAATGAAAGACCGGCAATTGCGTCAAAACTCTGACCTGTCTGCATGCCCGTTCCCCGGCTGCGATATCCAAGACGTATAAACACAGGTTTATCAAGTCCTTCAGCGTTAATACTGAATTCACTTCCCGCACTGAAACCAAACCCCGGATTCCCTTTCAGTTCTTCCACCGTCCAGTCTTCTTCTCCGGTAGCTGCAAATATTGCCGCAACATGCAGAGTCATGGGCATGTGGTCAAGAGTCCTGCAACCACCTATCAATAACTCTGTTGGCATTGGATCTTCTTCTGATCCATATCCGCTGAATTGATCTCCGAGGTTTCTTGCAACTGCTCCAAGCCGGATCTTATTCCAACCGGTGTCCCACCCAATTCCGAGGTCAATCGCCCCTCCGGAAGCATTGTCTTCATCGAGTACACCATAGAGATATTTCAATGATAGACCCCAGGTGAAAACCTCCTTAATAACACCGGATATATAACCTGCGAAAACATATTCGGCAGCGCTGAAGGTTTCACCGGTCAGTCCAACATCACGCTCACTTCTCTCGAATTCACCAAAGTTAAATGTTGAAATATATAAACCACCCGTTGAAACATAATTATTGCTTTGAATCGGGAAAGATGCAGAAAGTTGACTGCTCCATAAATCAAGTGTATGGCGTGCATAAGAAATCCCAACTTGTCTTCCTCCGTTTACCGTGGATGCCGGATTCAACGCAGCTCCATCTGTCCATGCCTGATCAGCGATAGCTGCACCAGCAAGTGCAAGACTGCGGGGAGTCATCAGAGTTTTTGCAACCGGAAATGCTGTACGTCCTGCTGCATAAGTGTTCGTTGATATAACAACTAACAACAGAATCACGATGCTCGCACACAAGTGTTTTCCTGTAGATGTAAACATAGTTTCCTTTAGGTTTTCGCAACTGTTTCTCTCGAAACATAACCTTTTATGTTTGCCTCGTGTGTTGTCCGAGAATGATCATTTCGCGCTGGTAGACGCCCTCGTCTGCCAGGTTACAAGATTTTGTTACCGTCACACGAGGGCGTGTGACAGCGCGATCTCTAAGCTCTGGACAGCTCATTTGTAACAGATTGCTTAAGGTGTACTAATAATATAACATTATTAAATTATTAACAACACCAATCATTTTCCTCCTTTCATTGATAAAGTCAATCCCATTTGTATGGCGTCTCCCATTCATCCTCTTCCGGGTTTTCTTTTGATTTTTTTCGAAATCCGTCTGTATCATATTCCGGGAGATATTCTTCGTCCTCCTCTGCTAATAGTTGTTTCATCTGACGTCTCTGACGAACATAAGCTATAATCATTACAACAATTGCCAGTGAGACTATTGCAAACCAGACCAGGTTATCAATGTCGAGTAGAAAAACCCATTTGTACCTATTAAGAGCATATTCAATCCATTGCACCTGCCAGTTTTCATATTCTACACCGGTAGCCATGGAAAATGCTTCATCAAAATCCTTGTCAGTTCTGACAAATTTGAGCAATTCCCTGACAGCGAGCCATCCGAAGCGGTCAATTAAATATACTGCAGCAGAGCGAGATTCAGAATATGCCAGATCCGCCTGAGGTGCTGAAAATCGAAGCACATCATCAACTCGAGGTAACCCCATTAATCGGTTTGCAGCGGCAGCTCTGCCAAGTCGCGCAAGTGATCCGCTACGTGATTCACCTGCGAGTATCATACACAAACCCTCCTCCAACCAGCGAGGCAGATAGTTGCCATTTGCAGCTTCGTGAAGAACCAGATGGGTAATCTCATGTGTGGTCAGAGCTTCCAAAGACACTCCCTGCCCGAAAAACAGGGGTGATTTAACCACTACCTTACGCTTGTCGGGATATGCCAGTCCACCTGACCATCGTGGGGCACGTCCCCGAGTTACTCGATAAAAATCCTCACGGGTTTGAGTGAGATGAATTCCCGCTTTACCCTTAAATTTTACACCGAGTTTCGATTCAATGTACGGGAGTTTTGCCTTGAGTTTGAGATCGAGCTGTTCAACTACCTTCTCGCCATCCGTCCCTTCATAGTAGTAAACGAACGGGTCCAGATTAAATATCCTGGCATGCAGGGGATAAATTAAAAAAATACCGAAAACTACCAAAAGTGTAATTAGTCCGGTCAATTGGTTCTTATTATCAGGTAATCCGGAAATCACACTTCTGCCGGATCTACATCAATAACAAAGCTGATCTTATCTCTCCTCATGTTTTTGCGGAACTCATCCACAATCTCTCTAATCCTGTTTTTTTCGGCTCGAACGGGTGTTGTAACTCTTTGAGGGAGTTTTATCAATATACGACGACGAAATATGTTCTCGATCCTCTCAATCAGAGGAGGTGCAGGACCGAGAATGATACTAATCTTCAACTTCTTGTCAAGTTGGTCGCGCAGTGATTGAGCGGCTTCCTCAACTTTTTCGAGTTCCGATCCTTTAACGAGAATCGTTAGCAATTTGCTGAAAGGTGGATACCGCAAACTCTTGCGTGATCCGATTTCAGTGTTAAACAATGATTTAAAATCATGTTGCTGAATCCACCTGAGCACATTTTCCTGTGGTTCCCACGATTGGATGACCACTTCGCCTGCACTACTTCTCCCCGCACGCCCTGAAGCCTGAACATATAACCTGAATGCCCGTTCCTGCGCACGGAAATCCGGCATATGCCATTCAGCATCTGCCATTAGAATCCCTACAAGTGTTACACCGGGAAAATCATGCCCTTTGGCGACCATTTTCGTGCCGAGTAATATGTCAAATTTACGTTGGGCAAATTGCTCCAGCAGATCGCGGTGAGCTCCCTTACGACGGGTAGTATCCTGATCCATCCTTGCGATCCGTGCTTCAGGGAACAGACGATTCAGTTCTTTTTCAACTCGCTGAGATCCTAATCCTTTAAATCTCAGCCTCTGACCTTTACAGTTCGGACAGAGATCATATACTGCTTCGCTATATCCGCAATAATGACATTCGATCTTTTGACCATTGCTATGGTATTTAAGGGTTATGTCACAGTTGGGACATTCCGCCACATCTCCGCAATCCGGGCAGTAGATACTCGTGGAGAACGCCCTGCGGTTAATAAGTATGATTGTTTGCTGATCGAGTTCAAGTCGATTTTCTATTTTTTTAAGCAGCTTCGGACAAAATAAGGATCCTTCCCTACCTATACCCCATTTCACCACCCAGACCGGTGGCAGCTCGATTCCACTGTACCGATTTGTGAGTTCGAGCATCCGGTAGCGACCAACTCTGGCATTATAGTAACTCGAAACATCCGGAGTCGCAGATCCGATTAAGGCAACTGCACCACATTGCCGGGCACGGTAAATTCCAACATCACGAGCATTATAGCGAGGTGCCGGATCGACCTGTTTGTAACTCTCCTCGTGTTCCTCATCGACGATGATAACACCGAGGTTCTCAACCGGTGAAAAGATCACAGAACGAGGTCCAATGATTACCCGTGCCTGACCTGACCTGGCTTTCAGCCATATCTCTCTTCGTTCTGCAGATGACATCCGGCTGTGGCTAAGAGCAACAAGATCACCGAACCGTCGGTAAAACCTGCCTGTCAACTGGGGCGTCAGCGAGATTTCAGGTGCCATCATTATCGCACTTTTACCCATTGCGAGAACACGTTCGACAATCTCTAAGTAAACCATTGTCTTCCCGCTACCGGTAACTCCATGCAAGAGGAAGGTCTTTGGCTTTTCTTCCTTCAGTGCACTACTCAGATCGTCAATCACGCTCATTTGAGCTTCTGTTAGATCAGCAGATCCTGTTGATGTTTCGGATAAGCCCTGTTCGAGAACATTCTCGAATAGAAACGGTACTTCTTTTGTCTGCAGCCATCCTCGTTCAACGAAAGTCCGCATTGTAGGGTGCATCCCCTTTGATGTCCGGCTCAGAATTGATCCGGATATCCGACCATCGTTTATTTCAAGAAGTTCGATTGCCGAACGCATTCTTTTTGCATTTTTTCTGATACTTTCGAGAGCATCGGTGTAACTAACCTCATCTGTCCATTTATAGAGGATATCCATGCGGGGTGCGACCGGAGGAGATTTCGGTTCGGCCGTGTCGATCCAGCCTCTCTTTTGAAGTTTTCGGAGACTCTCCTCCCCATTTTTAAATTCAGCTCGAATTTTTTTCAGTGTAAGCGGGATTTCACTTAGCTTGCGCCAGAGCTGAGCGGTTGGTGAGCTACCCTCTCCGACCAGGGTTTCAACCCGTCCTTCGGGCGATAGTTTATAACATGCTGAATTTCTTGGTTTTAATCCGGAAGGCATTGCAGCAAGCAATACTTCCCCCCAGTCACAGAGGTAATAATTTGCAGTCCATTCAGTAAGAGTTAACAGATCAGTGGAGAAAATTGGAGTATCGTCAATAATACCGGAAATGCTCTTATATTTCACATCATCTGCGTCAGAGAAGGTTTTTACAAGGAAGCCGACTCTCGAAGTATGACCAAATGGGACTCTTACCCTGGAGCCTGCTTTTAGAGCAATGAGAGCTTTTGGAATGCGATAGGTATAGCCGCCATGTGGTGGTGAGGGAAAATGTACTTCACCAAGTTGTATCGAAGGTTGATTTTGGCTAACATGGGACAAGTCAGTGTTTCGATTTGTCATTGAATTAATTTCATCCTTCGAATTGCAGATAGTAGCATAGGCGTCCCCGCCTGTGTTTTGAAAAGTAGAAAAAGCGTCCTTGTTTGTGTTTTATCTAAGGGCACAAGAGGGGACGCTTATGCTACCAGTTTCGGAACTGATCGGACTTTTCGGAATAGAGTGTCTCCCTGTCAAATGAATCGGTTTTCCAGCACGCAACTTTCTGACCTCTGTTTGTCCCGATGAGAGGAGGCTCGTCGGTGACGCATTTCTTATCAGAAATTGGGCACCTTTCATGAAACCTGCAGCCAGTTGCGAAACTCAACGGATTCGGCACAGTACCTTCAATTTGATTCAACCGGGCTATTGTTGTTCCCATTCTCGGGATGGCCTGTTGTAAACCAATTGAGTAGGGGTGCTGCGGATCATGAAAAACCGTTTTTACATTTGCCGACTCCACAATTTTTCCTGCGTACATCACAACAACCCAATCCGCCATCTGGGCAATGACACCCAGATCGTGAGTGATCATAATAATTGTCATCTTCAACTCTCGCTGAAGTTTACGCAGTAAATCCAGAATCTGAGCCTGAATAGTTACATCCAGCGCAGTGGTCGGCTCGTCACAGATGAGAAGTTTCGGATTGCAGGACAGTGCAATCGCTATCATAACTCTCTGGCGCAATCCTCCTGAAAGTTGGTGAGGATACTCATCGAGTCTCCTCTCGGGATCTGGTATCCCGACCAACTTAAACATCTCAACCGCTTTTTTACGCGCTTCTGTAGTTCCAACCTTCTGATGCAGAATCACCGCTTCGGTTACCTGATCACCACATGTAAAGACCGGGTTGAGCGAGGTCATTGGTTCCTGAAAGATCATCGCGATGTCATTGCCACGGATTTCTCTAATTTCGTCGGGGTTTAGACGAAGCAGATCTTTGCCTTCAAATAAGGCTTGCCCTCCAGCGATTTCACCCGGAGGACAGGGAATTAATTGCAGTAGAGAAAGGCAGCTAACAGTTTTTCCGCATCCGGACTCACCGACGATTCCGAGTGTTTTTCCAGCTTCGATTTCAAATGAAACTCCATCGACAGCTTTTGCAGTACCGTCATCCGAATGGAAATATGTCTTCAGGTCCTTAACTTCAAGAAGCTTGGGCACAGCTATTCCTTATTGTGTTCCGGTTTTTATCAATTAACAATCACCAATGAACTGTTTGCAGCGTTCAACGAGTTCCTGCAGATCCACTTTGTAAATCCGGGCGAGTTCATCCGGCTCTCCGGAAGTAGTCAGAATTCGTCCTAACGCGATCCGTGCCATTGGAGTTGGACGCTTAAGTGCTAACACTCCTGCCACAGATTCAAACAGGCCACCGACATACATGTGATCTTCAATCGTGATTACTTTTCCCGTTTTCTCAGCTGACTGGATTATTGCATCAGCGTCAAGAGGTTCTAATGTTGAGATACCAATGACGTCAGCTACACCTTCTCCGAGCTGCTCTGATGCCTCCATTGCAGTGAATGCCTTATCACCGGCAGCGATAATTGTTATTTTGTTCCCATCTGCAAGATGATGGGCTTTAGCAAACTCGAAAGGTCTATCTGCTTCAGTGAAGATCGGAACTGCCGGGCGATTCAATCGGATGTAATAGAAACCGGGATTATTGAGCGCATATTGAACAGCCTGATTAACCTGATTTCCATCCATTGGAGTCAGGACCTGCATGTTAGGTATCAGCCGCATTCGAGCCATATCAGTGATATCATGAGCTGATCCACCGTCCGGTCCTACCGCAACACCGGTGTGACTTGCCGCTATTATCATGTGCAGGTCTTTTCCCTGGCGGACAGCAGCCCTGATTTGTGCATAAGCATGATGTAAAAATACCGACATATCACATGCGACTACCGGTTTGCCATCCATAGCCAGTCCGGTTGCAAGACCCATCATGCCCGGTTCGTTAATCCCTGCAGTGTAAAAACGATCCGGATAGGCACGTTCAAATGCAAGACTCATCGTTGAGTTCTTTGTGCCAGCGTCAAACACACGCAAATCTGTTCTCGTTTCACCCGCTTTCACGAGAGCATTTCCGAAGGCAACGCGAAGTGAGATTTTTTCTGAATATTCCATTTTAATTCCTCCGTCCTGCTTCGAGACCATCGAGATATGCCTGGTATTCCTGATCATTCCCAGGTGGTTTTCCGTGATGACCAAGTTTTCCGGCATTATTCGGATCGCCACCATAACCCTTGACCGTATCGCAGATCATCAATGTCGGACGTTCCTTATCCTCAACAGCAAGTTTTAACGCAGAACCGAGAGCGCTAAAATCATGTCCTTTAACAACCATGGTCTGCCAATTGTAAAGAGCAGCAACCTCTTTTACAGGACCGAGGTCAACCTCACTATCCTGGGCTAATCTATTCCTGTTGATTATCAGGATGAAGTTTCCAAGTGGTTTCAAGTTGAGGGGAACAGAAAACAAACCCTGGCTTGCAGGTTCCTGAAATTCTCCGTCACCAGCAATACAGAATACTCTGCTGGATGTCTCAAGCGCATTTCCGTATGCCTGCCAGACTCCGATGCTCAAGCTCCCGTTTGAATTCTCGTATCCATATTTCAAGTTACGGACAGAGTGCCCTTGAAATGGTGAGAACGGTTTGCGAAAACCTTTGAATAATTCATCTTTAGGATAGTATCCTAAATCAGCATTAACCATGTATTGGACGGGGCACGCATGACCTTCCGAGAGGAAAATCCTGTCCCTGCTTTTCATCTCACCGTTTTTCACATCCAGCTCATAGAAATCGCTATAGACTATGGACAGCCATACTTCTACTAAACTTAGAGAAGTATCGAGGTGTCCGGAACCGGCTCGATAGATCAACTCAATAAGATCGCGGCGTATGTGGTAGGCCTTCTCTTTGAGTTCTTCAATTGGGATTTTAAACATCTTTTTTGGTTCTTCCTGTATTGTAAATGAAAACTATTTGCCCGGTTGGGAAGTTTTCTGAATTATCCCATCACGGGGAGGACGAACATTCCTGTCCGTCTCGCTCTTCCCTCACATTTGTAATACTAATTCCCGAAACCGTTCAGGAAATTGTATTTTACGACAAGATATAACGCAACAGCCGGTGCGGTAACAAGCAAACTATCAAACCGGTCTAAGATTCCACCATGTCCGGGCAGTTTTTCTCCGGCATCTTTAACGTTAGCATCTCGCTTCAACTTGGATTCAATCAGATCTCCAATCTGACCGAAAACACCTGCAGCTATACCAACCGCGATTGCGACATCGAGACTGATCAAGTCAAAGATCCAGAAGACAGTGACAAGCAGTAGAGCACCAAGGAATCCAGATATATAGCCCTCCAGAGTCTTCTTGGGGCTGATATCAGGCGCAATCCTGCGTTTACCAAATGCTTTTCCACCTCCATATGCAGCAGAATCCGTCATCCAGATCGCACCCCAGATACAGAGTGCAACCCACTTGCCATCGACCAGATATTCAGATCCGGCAAAGTGTCCTAACCTGATGAAAAGAAATGTCCCGACCAGAAATGGTATATATGCTATACCGGCAAATGTTGCGACAATGTCTTTGTGTGATCGAACCTGGAGAGTCGTAATAATACTGGCAAAAAGAAACGCTCCCGCCATCACCCACACTACACCCCCTCCGCCCATTGCCCATGCTATTATGACGGCAAGTCCACTGCCAAAACCGGTGTATTTCAAAGGTTTCAGACCCAGACCTTCTTGAAGCTTATAGTACTCAGCCAATCCGAGCAGTGAAATTCCACCGATTAATATTTCAAATGCGATCCCACCCCTGTATGTTGCCCAGAGCAACAGAGGAATGCCCCAAAGAGCTACCAGTACCCGCTTGAAAATTGTGCTTTTTATCAACGCTCACTTTTTTGTTATTTCGTTGGCAGTATTTCCAGCCTATACCTTAAGGACACCTACCAGTTCGACGATGTTATCAATTCCGTGCCGCTCACAATATTGCCCCATTTCAGAAAGCACCCTCTGCGGCGCAAAAGGATCGGTAAAGAAAACCGATCCAAGCTGTAAACCGGAAGCACCAGCGAGGATGAATTCAATACAATCCATCCCGTTTACCATTCCACCTGACGCCCAAATCGGGACATCTACAACCTGAGCCGCCTGCCATACTTTTGCTAAAGCAACCGGTTTGAGAGGAGGTCCGCTGTATCCACCGGTGACATTTCCGAGCAGAGGGCGTTGCTTTTCGGCGTCTATAGCCATACCAATTAGAGTATTGACCAGCGTCAAAGCATCGGCTCCAGCTTTGACAGCCGCTTCTGCCATAGGGGCAATTGCAGTTTGATTGGGGGTCAGTTTAACGGAAATAAACCGTTTCGTAATTGCCCGAACAGCTCTAACTATGGCTGTCACAGCATCCTGGTCACCACCGAGTTCAAGTCCACCTCGCTTGACGTTTGGACAGGAAACGTTCAATTCATATCCGGAAATGTCGGGAATTGTCTCAAATTTTTCAACTACTGCTTCAAAATCCTCGACCGAATTTCCGACTACACTCAGAAAAACGCGGGTTTCATTAACCGGAAGTAGGGAAACCTTATCAGCAATAAAACTCTCCACACCTGGATTTGCAAGGCCGATGGAGTTTATTATACCACCGGAAGTTTCACAGATCCGGGGCGGTATATTTCCTGCACGGGGTTCAAATGACACTGATTTGGTGACTATTCCACCGAGTGTGCTGTAATCAACAAGGGACTTATATTCGTCTCCATATCCAAACGTGCCGGAGCCGGTAAGCAGAGGAGTGCGGAATAACATATCCCCCATTTTGATAGACATGTTCATGATGATCCTCCCGGAGTCAGGTCGACCTCATTAACATCAAAAACAGGTCCATCTTTACAAACAAGAAGGTATCCATTGCCATCTACCCGCAATACCGCACAACTCTGGCATGCACCAACTCCACAGCCCATTGGCACTTCGAGTGAAACCTGAGCCGGGATTCCTCGTTTTATACAGATATCCTTAATAGCCCTGGTCATAGGTTCCGGGCCACAGCCGTAAATACGCATGGATCTACCTGCCAGTTCATCAAGTTTACTTTCAAGGAGATGTGTAACTAATCCATTGAAACCGATTGAACCGTCATCACTGGCAATATCGATACCTCTCTGCTCTATTTCAGCTGGCAGAATCGGCAGCAAATCCATGGATCTAATTCCGAGCAAAAAGTGATTTTCCCTTTCTTTCGGTAAGTAATCGTTTAGTATCAATAAGGGGACAACTCCGATTCCCCCTCCAACGAGGATTGCAATTTCATCTTTATCAGGTAGTTGATATGGATTGCCAAGTGGTCCGACCAGATCAACTATCTCACCTGGCTGCATCTCTGCGAGTATCCGGGTTCCTACTCCTCGAACAATAAAAATAAGACGCAATCTGTCCCCGTTGCAAGGACCGATACTCAATGGCCTGCGAAGAAAAGGATTAAATCCCGAACCTGTCCTGACGTGGACAAATTGTCCGGGTTTGCATTCCGTTGCTATTCTCTTTGCGACAACAGCCATCTCCCAGGTATCGGTTGTAATTTCCGTATTGGAAATAATCTCGCATGCCTCAGAGATTGGCTGCATCAGATCTTTAAAATGGTTCAAAAACTATTCTCTGTTTAATTTTAATTGCGACCTGTCGTCCACGGTACCATCCTGGATCATACTCAAGTTCCATCAATACATCTATTGCTGCTTTCCCGAATCCCATCTCTTTTGGATTCTCCGTAACCACTTCAATATCTCTAATCTCACCATCCGTACCGACGATGAACTCGAGTTCAACCACAGAGTTGATGCTTTCGCTCATCGCTTCAAAGGGATAATTACTTCGGGTCAGGTTTCTTAAAATACTTGGTGATGTGATCAATTCAGGTAACTCATCAACCCGATCAGCTTCAAAAACTTCTTCTTCCTCAAGAAATGGATCAACCTCAAATCGGTCATATATCCCGCTTCCCCCAATTTCATCTTCGTCAAAGAAAGGATCAAGTGGGTGAGGTTCTAATCCGTCATCAGGTCCGACTTCCGGTTCGATTGCAGGCTCTGCTCCGGATAAACCATAACGATTGTTGATGGTGCGCGCACTCCTTGCAAAATCTGTATTGGGATATTCCTCCATCACGATTTTATAAAAATCACTCGCGATGGTGTCCTCACCTATCTTAAACAAAGAGAGATATGCCACAGCAAGCAGAGCTCGAGCTCGCACAGTGGAAGTTGAATCGGTACTGTTGGCTAAGTTTAGATAACGTTCTCGAGCTGCGACCGGGTCCTCTGTACTGAACCAGAAGTCCTCTGCTTCCCTCAGCTGAATCTCCAGGCTGTCGATGCCGGTCTCGTCTTCTATCAGACCAAGGGCTCTGTTTGCTTTTTCAAAAGAACTCCCTTCAGACAGGTTAATTATAATCAAGTTCAACAGTGAATCATAACCTGCTGTATCACCCTGAAGCTTTTCAAAATATGCAAGTGAAGTGACAGCCCCTCCCCAGACTTCATCATACGGTTCCATGTTTGATACTAACTGGAAGTATGAAATTGAGCTGTCCCTTTCTGAAGGGATGAAAAAATAGAAGTTTCCGAGTTCGGAAAGCACCTGTCGTTCCTGCAGTTTCTGGCTCAATTCAAACTCTGCAATCGCAGTAGAATCCATTGAACCAGTAGAATCTGCATCACCTGATTCCAGCGAATCAAGCTCAGCTAATCGGGCATTCTCCTCAGCTTCTGCTTTTTTAGCTTCCTCAATCATCCGTAACATTGGATCGTCACGTGATTTGAAATCTCTTCGTGATTTTCGCTCTTTCTTACCCTCTTTCAGCATTATTTCAATGGAATCAACATAGGTTGTATCCGTTGAAAAAATCTCTGTCAAGCCTGATTTTGCGCTATCAATTCGTGCCTGTTGAAGTCGAAAGTGCTTAAGACTCATCCAATAACGGCTAAGTGTTTCAATCCTCTTTGCCATCGAATCTGCCGGTTCAGCTTGAGGTGAAGACCGTTCGGCACTCTTTACTTCGTTAAAAGCGAGAATGGCGGATTTCAGGTCGCGCCTTTGCTGCCAATGAATCATGCCTAATTCATACTGAGCTGCTGCTGCAACAGGACCACGAGCTTTGGCTTCAATAAGCTTATCAAATCTTTCTTGAGCATTTTCATATTCCCCGAGTTTTACTTCACAGCGTCCCATCTCAAGCTCAACTCTCGGGAATTCATCAAGGAATGCTCCTTTGCGCAACAGGCTTTTAAAGTCTTTGAAAGCTTCCTCATAACGTCCGAGATCCGCCTTCACCTTAGCAAGTTGAAAAACCGCCTTGAATCTGAAAGCACTTGATTGTCTCGTTGATAATACATTCTCATAAAGTTCGAGAGCTTCCTCCCTCAGACCAAGTTGTTTCATACAGTCCCCGACCTTTATCAAGGCCTGGCCTCGAAGCCATTCGTCATTCGTACCGGATTCGAGTACCTTTCGGTAGTCAATTATCGCTGGTGACCATTTTTCGTTTTCGTAGTAATAGTCGGCCATTGTCATGAATGCCTGAGCCTGTATTTCAGGTGAAATGTCGGGGAGAATTAACCCGGTCAGTATCTGCCTGGCGGAGTCAGGCTGAACAACATGAAACAATGACATACCCTTCCACAACATTGCCTCATTTGTTAAAACAGTTTCAGGATACTTACCGAGCAATTCATCAACCTTGCCAATCGAGTTCCTGAATTTTCCGGTGCGGTAATAAGCTTTTGCGAGCAGGAAAAGTGCCTCTTCCTCCCATTTACTGTCCGGATAAAAATCCAACATTCTGCCGGCGGATTCAATAACGTTTTGAAATTCCTTGGGCGAATTCTTCCTTTTTCCGGATTCAGGCTCATCAATCTGTTCACGACGCTTCTTTTCACCTTCGGCGTAAGATTTTTTTGCATTATACAAGTAGTTGTAATACGCACAACTTGTAAATGTGAATATCAGGATGATTGAAATTAACATCCATTTCACACCAAGCCTCCGCAGATAATGCTTATAATCGTATGTCTGGTTTAAGGAAATTAAAAACACCTCTTGACTTAATGAAAATAAAAGGATAAATTAAAAAGCTCAGGTAAAAGTCATTATTCCGGCGTACCGTTTTCCCGAAGTTCTTATGTATCAATCTACAGATACTAATGTGACAATGCACGGGATCGCACAACCGGTTAATGAGCATTAAGTTTGAAAACAAGTAAAGGCAATATCAATGGCACATCATAAGTCAGCGCTAAAGCGAATCAGGACAAGTAGAAAAGCTAACGAACGAAACCGTAAATTTCGCACCAAGATGCGCAATTCAATGCGAAAAGTGCGAGAATCAGAAACCACCGAATCACGTCAGGAAAACCTGAAAAATGCATGCGCAATTCTGGACAGGCTTGTCAGCAAAGGTGTTGTACATCGTAAAACAGCCGCGCGTCGCAAATCCCGTCTTTCAAAATTTGTCAGCAAACAGGTGAGTTAACGATTTCTGCCTGAGGCAGTTATAACTTTACCTGATAGTTAGGAGCTTCACGATTTATCACAACGTCATGCGGATGGCTCTCGCGAATACCTGCGGGAGTTATTCGTATGAAGCGAGTTTTAGTCTTGAAGTTCTCAATATCGGGACACCCACAATATCCCATAGCCGAGCGAAGACCACCGGTCAACTGGTGAATCGTATCGGCTAATTTGCCTTTAAAAGGTACTCTCCCTTCAATTCCCTCGGGGACAAGTTTATCCGGTTCAGCTCCTTCCTGGAAATACCTGTCAGCAGAACCTTTCTTCATTGCAGCAAGGGAACCCATCCCATAAAAGACCTTATAGGTTCTACCTTCCCACAATTCCGTCTCACCGGGCGCTTCCTCAACACCCGCAAATAAAGAACCAAGCATTACCGAACTTGCGCCCGCAGCTATTGCTTTTGCAATATCACCCGAGTAACGTGTCCCACCGTCTGCAACTATCGGAATACCAGTTCCTGCAAGTGCATCTGCACACTCCATCACAGCAGATATCTGAGGCACTCCAATTCCGGCGATCACCCGGGTCGTACATATCGCCCCGGCACCGATTCCGACCTTTACGCCATCAACTCCGGCCTCGACCAGATCTTTTGCTCCATCACCCGTTGCAACATTCCCGGCTAATATCTGGACATCAGGGAAGTTCTTTCTGATCTCACGAACAGTTCGCAAAACACCCTCGGAATGTCCATGAGCTGTATCAACTGTTATTAGATCGGCTTCTGCTCTAACAAGTGCTTCAACACGAGCCATTGTCTCGGCAGAAACTCCGACAGCAGCTCCGACACATAACCTGCCCTTATCATCCATGCAGGCGTTTGGGAACTGTCTCTTCTTTTGTATATCTTTTGCGGTGATCAAACCAACCAGACGATTATCCTTGTCAACGACGGGTAATTTTTCAATTCGTTTATCGTGGAAAATCTCCCATGCCTGCTCAACAGTTGTTCCTATAGGCGCTGTTACAAGCGGTTGTTTGGTCATATACTCTGAAACCGGTCTGGAGACATCTTCAGCAAACCTGATATCACGATGTGTAATCATACCAACCAATTCATTGCCATCGACCACCGGTATACCAGAAATGTTGTGTTTGTGCATTATTCCATGCACATGTGATAGTGGTAAAGTAGAAGGCAAGGTTATCGGATTTGTAATCGTGAAACTCTCTGATCGTTTAACCTTGGCAACCTGAGCTGCCTGATCTTCGATTGAGAGCATTTTGTGGATCACACCAAGTCCACCCTCCCTGGCAATGGAAATTGCCAAAGCCCATTCCGTGACAGTATCCATAGCTGCGCTAACGAACGGTATATTTATTTTCAAACCTCGCGTCACATACGAAACCAGCTCAACCTCACGTGGGAGAACGGCTGATCGTGCCGGAAGAATTAATACATCATCAAAAGTCAATGCTGTCGAAACTATCCTGTCTGCACCTGAGTTAAGTTGTGATGATTTCATTTATCTACCCTCTTAAAAAAATCCCTGAACAATTGTGCTACCAATAAAATCCCAATATGAGCTGATTGATCTCAAATAATCGAGCGCTATCAAACAACCCACAATAAACACCAGAGGAGGTCCCATCCATAGAATGACCACGGTACCAATCGGTTTTCGAACATGGTGTTTATACACCCATATTAACCGTAATAATGACCAGAAGATGAGAAAAGTTACAAGACCATTTACGAGAATGTCCGCATTTCGAGAATATAATCTCTCTGCGATACTGCCAAGTGGCAGTAGGGCGAGCATCGGCGCTCCAGCCCAAACAACATAATCGAAACTCTGGATAAAGGTGCGCTTTCTGACAAACAGAGATGAAATTATCGACGATTGGAATGCTCCAATCCAGACCAGGACAAAGGTTATTAACCAACAAAACAGGAATGCCCTGAACGGCTGCCAGAAAAGAGTTCCAACCCATCCGATGAGTTCCGTAGAACTGAGTATGTAGCCAAAAAACCAGTCAACTGCATAACTCTCACGATGAGCATGGAACCAACCCGCACCTACGAGTCCGAGTCCCCCTGATATTAATATTGTTAAAAGTAAAGTATGACCACTCTGGAAATATCTGAAATCGCTGATGTCTTGAAAAAATCCTCGCGGTGAGGTGAAGGTGCGCATCAGGTTGAACCTGAAGATATTGTTCTGCCTCATAGCCGCAAGAAGGACAAAAATCAATGCAATCCCGAATACTAAAAGGAGCGCAGGTTCACCACCATTATAAGTACCTCGTGATAATGGCTCTGTGGTTCTTGATGCCCAGAACTCTTTCAACCGCTGATAAGCCGGTCTGGTCAGTCGACCGGGCGTGACCAGTCCTGTAGCATATTTCTCGTGGGCACCGTGAAACGGACCCGAAATAGACGGTATCATACCCATCCAATCCCCGAAATCACCTGTAATAATTCCAATACACCATTCGAGGTTTTCAGACTGACTAACCTTTTCGACTATGAACTTTGCCTGACCCGCTTCGGAGGTCGGATCTTCCCATCCGCCCAAGTTTCCAGGGGTAATTGTGCGCTTAATTCCACCCAGCATTGCGGGGCGATCGCCATCAATAACCTTTGGTAACTCCTGATATAGATATGGACTATATTTAGTCAGCTCAAGAATCACCATATCAAGGGGTGCTGCCCTGAATGTACTTTTAAACGGGATTGCAGCATAAACCGGTCTGTAATCAAGCCGGTGAATCAAGTCTGTTAATGTGGAGTAATATTTGCCATTAGTGGCATTCGGTGGATTTATTTCTGAACCAATACCCCAACCGGCAATGCAGGTAAATCGACGGTCACGTTTGATTATCTCCTCAAGTTGACCCGCTGCTGAATTGATAAAATTCTCATTACCAAGAATATCGTCTGGCACCTGAAAAACCGGTAATTCTGTGAATACCAGTAAACCCATGCGATCACAAATATCCAGCAAATTTGGAGTTGCTGTACCCTGAACAACCCTGATCGCATCAATACCAAGTTCCTTGATCAGTTTGATATCCATTGCGGCCAATTCGACCGGGGAGGCATTTCCATAATTCGGGTCAGCATTGATGTACGAAATACACTTCAGATTTCTTCGCACATTATTTATTCTGAAGCCCTTTTCATCCAGATTCAGAGTTAAGGCTCCGAAAATTGCAGACGATCTGTGTAATCCATCTGGCCTTATCAATCCTGCCTGAACTGTGTAAATCTCAGGTGATTCGCTCAGCTCCCAATGGGTGATGTCCGGATAGGGAAAACGAATAATCTTTTTGCTGATTTTTCTCTCCGGAAAAATCAAACGAGTAGTATCCGTTGATGCAACTATTTGACCGGATGGGTTCAGGAGTTGGACATAATAATGGTAATCCGGGGATTGATTGCCTTTAATCTCACTTGAACCGGGAGTTTCACGCATTTCCAATTCAATTTCAACATATTCATTTTGGTTCTGTTTTCCTCCCACCCACTTCGCACTGAGGTCGACTATATGCGCGTAAGGAGAACCCACGAGGTAAATCCCTCGTGAAATTCCTCCGTAACGTTTGCGGGAAAAAATACTTCCTCTCAAAGGAGGTGAATGAAACTTGTCAAGTCTGTTGCTTATTCGGATTGAAATATGGTTTTGCTTTGGTTCAAAGCGGAGAGTTCTTGGATTCAAATCCAGTTGAAATGAAGCATCATCACTGCGACGTGTATCAAGATTTACGCCATTAAGGGCAATATTAATCGCTTGAGATGCGCCGTCGATTACGAGCTTCCACTTGTAATCGAAATAATCCCGGGGAAGTTGGAAATTGCGGGAAATCTCTATTACACCATCCCAACCATCCCATACAAAGGGCAGGTCTATACTGTCTGATTTTGCTTTATCCCCGACAATTAGATGCCATTTACCGGCCAGATCTATTAATTTATCATCCGCACCAACCGACCAGTGTCCACGATCCGGGAGAATACTGGATTTGTCAGGCAGAGTTGAGGTGAGGCTTCTAATTGAGGCATAACCTACCTGCATCGATCCTGCAATTAAAAGCAGAAGCAACATCAGGGAGCCGAGGATGAATCCTCTATTCTTAACTGGTGCCAATGGCTTCAAATACGTAAACCTGAATTGAAATCAGTGGTCTGTGGTGCATTGCACTTTTCACCGGAGATGGCTAAAAAAATATAATCTTAAAAATTACGTCACAATATAAGGAAAATCAACTTATCTCCATTAATGATTCACGTATGTCAACAATTGCCCTGACCGGATCATCTTTGCCATAAATAGCACTTCCTGCAACCAGTAAATCAGCTCCTGCATTGACAACAATCCGGGCGGTATTGATGTCAACTCCACCATCTACTGCGATAACCTGATGCGATCTTGCTAATTTTCGGGCTGCAGAAACCTTCGGCATCATATCCCCCATGAATTTCTGTCCGCCAAAACCCGGCTCCACGGTCATAATAAGAATTTGATCGCATAAAGAAATGAGGTTTTCAATGTCTTCAAATGGAGTTCCCGGCTTAACGGAAATTCCCGGTCTTACACCTGCATCGCGAATTTCTTTCAGGATTGTTTCAGCCTCTGGTTCAGCTTCAAAGTGAAACGTCAGAAAATCATTTTTATCAAGACCTGCACTCAGATAATCATCGATCCGCCTCCCTGGCGATTCAATCATCAGGTGAACATCCAGTTTCATAAGATTCAATCTTTTAACAGCGGCGATTACCGGAGGGCCAAAGGTTAGATTTGGCACAAAATGATCGTCCATCACATCACAATGGATATAATCAGCTTCACCTGCGACAATTTCCACAGCCTCAGCCAATCTTGCCATGTCGGCACTTAACAAACTGGGGGATATGTAAATCTCTTTTCCCATCTGTATCAAATCACCTTTTATTTTGTCGGTGAGACAGCTATTTTTACGTCAATTCTCTGCCCGGAACTCATTGCTGAGCCGCTCTTTGGGGTTTGTTCGAGAATTGTACCTACTCTGGATGATTTTTGCGGATATCTGGAAATGTGACCCAATCTGAGCTCATATTTGGCAAGTATAAGATTAATCTCAGATACTTGCCGACCGACCAGATCTGGTGCAACAATTTTATCAGGTCTTTTTCCGGTGCTGACTGTCAAATTCAGCTCACTGTTTCTGACAATTCTCTCTCCCGGAAGCGGTCGCTGTGACATTATCACACCTTCGGGCAGTGAGTTTGAATGTTGATACCGAATTTTTTCCATCTTAACTACAATACCGGTAGAATCAGCTATCAAAGCAGCCTCTCGAGGTGACCTTCCCACAACATCCGGACAGGTTAACAATTGTTCCCTGATGCTTAATACTACTTCAACACGCCTTCCGGGCTTGACAGTTGCTCCGGCAACCGGGAATTGATCGACAACCGTGCCCGGATCATGTCGGTTATCAACTCGCATCCGATCACCGCGGACGAGTTCAATCCCCTTTTCTGCACATATTATTTCAGCACGCTCAATTGGTATTTCTCTCAGATCCGGTACCTCAATCTCAACTCCTCCTGCCACAATTAGTGGCATTAGAATTCGGTCAATTAAAGCAATTGTCCAGAAAGCCGCAAAAATAACAACCAGCAAACCCGAAATCGCGTTTTTTACCCGGATGAATCCTTTGGTTGAAGAAATCTCTTTCCAATTCCAGTTACTTGACTTTTTTGCTCTGATTTTACCGAAACTCTCTATCATTTAAACCGCTCTAATCTGACAGCAAATACCCCATCACCTTTAATGTCAGATCCAATATGGCTCAATACGCCACGAGTATCCAAAAACTTACCTATAAGCGGATCTTCAACACTGCCCAAACGGAAAGTTGGGTGATCCTCGATAAATTTTTCGATGAGCTTAATGTTCTCTTCCGGTTCAATTGTGCATGTACTGTATATTATCCTTCCACCGATTCCTACACGGTACGCCGCATATTTCAATATTTGTTCCTGCACAGAAGCCATTCGCTTTATATCGCTTGGATCTCGTCTCCATCTTAGATCGGGACGTCGTGCTAAAACTCCGGTACCCGAGCATGGAGCATCGATGAGGATAGCGTCATATGTGACAGGATTGTTTAAAACATCATCATAGGATTCCAGGCTTATGTTCGTATATCCGACTCTCTTTACAAGATTTTTCACCGATTCGAGTCTTATAAAGTCCTTATCCGTAGCAACAATTGAACATTCCGGGCAAATCTCTGCAAGGTATCCCGTCTTACCACCCGGGGCAGAACAGAGATCGAGAATTCTCTCTCCCTTTTCCGGCTTAACCAGACGTGCAACGAGTCCTTGTGCATGATCCTGAACTGAGGCAATTCCTTCTTTCACTGGTTTCAGCGTATCGGGATTTCTGGTTTGTTGAATTATCAGGAAGTTGGGATCAATTTCGGATATGTCCGCTCGGATTCCACTTTCGAACATTACGTCCTTAATCGCCGATGCAGAGGTTTTCTGTTGATTAATCCTGAGATTTATTCGGGGTCGTCTGTTGTTCCAGGTCAGGAAATCCTCGAGTTCTTTCATGGGCATTTGCTTAAGCCACCTCTCGAGCATCCAGAGCGGATAGCTGTGCTTGATAGACAGTTGATATGCCTTATCCTGCGAACCCGGAGTTGCACTGATCCAGCTCTCACGTTCTCTTCCAAGTCTTCTTAAGATCGCATTAACCCATCCCGCAACACCGGGACCGTGTGCTCTTCGAGCTATGACAACAGCAGAGTCAACTATAGCAAAATCCGGGACTCGGTCGAGAAACAACATTTGGTATATTCCAGATGCAGCGCAGGCATAAGCTTTAGCATGAGGGACGTCTTTTTGCCCGCCTAATCTCCTGATCAACCATTCAATTCTCTTATGTTGACGGACAATCCCATATATCAATTCGAGGAAAAACGCCCGGTCACGCGCTTCCCAGTTCCAGCGATCAATTGTCTTCTGAGCAGACACATCAATTCTGAAATGGTTCTCTATCCAGCGCGAATATGTCTCAACTACGGCTTCGCGAGGAGTCTGCGGAGGCCGCTCTTGTTTCTTTGTATTCTTCCTTGTTTTAGAAAAACCCACGCTCTTCTGCTGTGCAAGTGGTTTTATCCTGCGCTTGAAGGATTTCTTTTCTTTTTTCGGTTCCTCTTGAATAGTGTCCCGCCTATTGTAATCGAAAATTTCGTTTTCTCAATCCTGAGCATCACGGAGGATAATGAGTCTTATTAAATGGGTCAACGCCATTGTTGCAGCGGCAACATAAGTCAGAGCTGCCGCGGATAAAACCGCACGTGCCTGGTCAACTTCACGTTCAGCCATCAAACCCGTACTTTTGAGATTTGCCAGAGCCCGTTTGGAAGCATCAAACTCGACCGGTAAAGTAACGAGTTGAAATGCTAAAACTGCTCCAAATAGACCTATTCCCAATGTCATCAACCAGCTGAATGACGAAAAAAAGAATCCTATTAAGAACAACGGAATCGCCATTGTAGAACCGAGATTAGCTGGTGCCAGCAATGTATGCCTCAACTGCAGGAAATAGTATCCTCTGGCATGTTGGATTGCATGTCCAACTTCATGAGCTGCTATCCCAAGTGCAGCGACTGAATTTTCGTGATATATCGGTTCTGAAAGACAAACTTGACGTGTTTTAGGATTGTAATGGTCATTTAGTTCACCATCTGTTGAGACTACATCAATATCATTTAATCCAAACATATCAAGTATCTTTCTCGCAACTTGTGCACCTGTCAGTCCTGATTCAGAGTGCACCTTGCTATATTTTCGATATGATCGCTTAACCTTTGACTGCGCCCAGAACGCCAGGATCAATGCAGGGATCAGCAATACGAATGTGGGATCAAATATAAACGGCATCTTTTTATCTCATTTTTGTTTTAGTTTAACCACTGTCTAACTAAAACTCCTTTCAACCCAGCCTGGTTCCAATAATATTCTGTGCACCTCTCTGAAATTCTACAGTTGTCATGCGCCGTTTGCCTTCAAGTTGCAACTCTTCGACACCAAGCATACCAGATCCTGTAGCGATAACCATAAGCTCGTTTTCAAATCCTATGATTTCTCCGGGCTCACCTTTTGCTTCAGATGCCATGAGTGTAGATTTGAATATCTTCAATCTCTTTTTCTTTAGGTATGCAAAGGAGCATGGATTTGGGGATAATCCCCTTATCTGATTATGCAAATCTTTTGAAGAATTTGTCCAGTCAAGTTTACACATCTCAATAGTTATTTTTGGAGCTTTTGTGACCTTGCCTTCCTGTTTTGTTGGTTTAATTGAGCCCTGTTCCAAAAGGTCGATAGTTTTCACAATCAATCCCGCTCCGCTCCGGGAAAGTCGGTCGGATAGTGATCCTGCATTTTCGTCGGGTTCAATTTCAACGGGTTCCTGAATCAAGATACCACCGGCATCAACACGCTTTTCGATCAGAAATGTCGTCAAGCCCGTTGAAGAATAACCTTTCATTAATGCCCAATTGATAGGAGCTGCTCCTCGCAGATCCGGAAGTAATGATGGGTGGAGGTTCACACACCCGGATTTTGGAATTTCCAGAACTTCCTGCGGAAGTATTCTGAACGCCACAACTACACAAACATCAGGTTTTGCATTCGTCAGTTTTTCCAGAAATTCCCGATCTTTAAAATCCGTTGGCTGAAGGATCGGAAGTCCCTCTTTCTCTGCCAAATCCTTAACCGGAGTGGTTTTCACCTTGAGGGAGCGCCCGGCTCGTTTATCAGGTCCGGTTACGACAAGACATACTTCGTGTCGGCTTTTTAAAAGAGCCGAGAGCGTCGGGACAGCAAATTGAGGTGTCCCCATAAAAGCGATTCTCAATGCTATGCCTTAATTGGAGGAGCACCTGTTGGGATTTTACGCGCAACCGCACCGCGCTCAATTTCTACCTTGACGTTATCTGCGATCTTTATGAAAATTGTATTATCCTTCTCATTCACATGAACAATCTGCCCATGAATACCACCATTAGTGACGATTTTATCTCCTTTCTCGAGTTGACTTAGCATGTTCTGCTGTTCTTTTTGCCGTTTGGCTTGCGGACGAAGCAGAAAAAGATAAAGAATACCGAAGATTAGAATCATCGGCAAAAAGGTCAGGAATGTACTCCCACCACCCTCGGCACCACCTGCAGGAGCCATTGCAATTATCGAATAGAACATTTTGTACTCTTATATTGTGTTAGTGTTTACGAATTAAAACGGAGCATCATCATCGGGATCATCCTCAACATCAACCGTTCCGGTTGAGTCAAATCCGGATGAAACTCCGCTCCCACCCATGGATACATCGGCAAATGACTTTGCAGCTTCCATTGCAGCACGATCAGATTTGTTTTCAAATTTAGCATGCTCCGGAATGAATGTTAACTCGACTTTTCCCGTTGGACCGTTTCGCTGCTTGCGAATTAATATCTCGGCAACATTACTGATTTCAACATCATCTTCAGAATCTTTCTGGTACTGAGCTTCACGGTATATGAACATCACGACATCCGCATCCTGTTCGATCGAACCGGAATCACGCAAGTCAGACAGTACGGGACGTTTATCTCCACCGCGCTGTTCAACTGCTCGAGACAACTGAGATAAAGCTATCACCGGAACATCCAACTCTCGAGCCAGACCCTTCAAGCCCCGGGATATTTGAGCTACTTCCTGCACACGACTTTCCGCAGGAGGCGGTTTCATCAATTGTAGATAATCGATGAATATCATGTCAATATCGTGCTGTTGCTTTAATTGTCTGGCACGTGCACGAAGCTCCATTAATCCAAGATTCCCAGTGTCATCGATGTAGAAATTGCTTTCTGATAATGTACTGGAAGCACGTGCTAATTTTGCCCAGTGGTGATCCTGAAGTTTTCCTGATCTTAATCTATGCAGATCAACTCGGGCTTCAGATGCAAGAATTCTCATCGCGATCGCCATTGATGACATCTCAAGCGAAAAGAATGCAACACCTTTATTATACATATCCGCTGCATTGCGAGCCAGATCAAGGCTAAAAGCTGTTTTTCCCATCGAGGGTCGGGCAGCAATAATAACAAGATCACCGGATTGAAAACCTGAAGTATAGTCGTCCAATTCATCAAATCCGGTTCCAATCCCGGTTAACTCTCCCTCCCGTTTATGATGATCATCGAGGTACTCCATTGCCGAAGTAACAGATTCTCCAACAGAAACAGGTCTGCTCTCGCTTCTGTTTGAGTAAATTTCAAACAAATTGGGCATGAATTGATCGAGCAGATCTATTGCACCCGGTGCTTCATAGGCCTCGACAGCCATACTGGTTGCTGTTGAGATTAACCTTCGCAAACCATACTTTTCTCTAACTGTTTTAGCGTATTGTTCTGCATGAGCTGCCGTAGCAACTTCATTGGATAATCCGGCAAGATAAGGCACACCCCCGGCAGCCTCAGCATCATCATTCGACTCGAGCTCGTCGTTGACTGTTAAAAGATCAATTCCGGCTCCCCGGCTGAAAAGGCGTGCCATTGCAGCAAATATGAGCCTGTGTCGGTTATCATAAAAACTGCTCTCGTCGACAAAATCAACTATTCTTGCAAATCCGGATGGGCTTACCAATGCAGAACACAGTACCGCTCTTTCCATTTCAAGATTGTGAGGCGGTACTCGACCTCCGAGGAGATCAACCGGTTTCTTTTTCTGTTTGCTTGCTTTTTTCTTTGACTCTGCCATTAAAATTCCGCTGGAATTTGCATTCAGTGATTTATCACCGATTGTTCTCTTCTAACTTCAACTTAAGTTTCCGGACGGTTCTTTAGAACTCAGGACTTCAAATTTTCATCTGGCTCAACTGCGTCAACAAACTCATTTAAACAATAAGTATAGAAAAGAGAAGTGCCAGAAATCAAGAATGATGTTCTGGCTTTTATTCTTTAAATAAGTTCTGACTTGCTCAACTTACTCAAAAGATGATTAGCTGTCAATCTGTGAAGGGGAATTTAACAACTAAGTTGCTTGAATATGAAAAAATCAATCTATCAAATTTGGTCTGGAGACCAGGTGAGTTCTCCGGCTAATAACTGCATTACAACCTGCATATCCTTCCATGTTTCGACTTTGCCTGATGGTGTCCTCAATAAATAGGATGGATGATAGGTGACAATAAAGGGTTTGCCTCTAAAGTCATGTATGCGATTGCGGATTGATTTCACCGAAATTGATGGATCCAGATTCAATAACCTTACTGCAGCGACCTTTCCCAAAGCTACAATAACATCCGGATTGACAAGTTTTACCTGCTGCTCAAGATAAGGCATACAACTCGTAGCTTCTTCGGGAAGTGGATCCCTGTTGTTTGGGGGTCGACATTTGACTATGTTGGCAATATAAACATCTGAGCGCTGAAACTTCATCGCCGCAATTATCTTGTTCAGAAGCTGACCTGCTCTTCCAACGAAAGGTAAACCCTGCCTGTCTTCATCAGCTCCCGGACCTTCTCCCACAAACATTAAACGGGCGTCCGGAGCACCATCTCCGAAAACCACATTTTGACGGGTTTTTGCCAAATCGCATAATGTACAGTTCGAAGCTTCCTTTTGAACCGCAAATAGCTCTTTTTGTGCTTCAGGATCGAAGGTTTGTTTTTTGTTTGAGAATAATGGAATATCTAAAACAATCTCTGGTTCACCCTCTGCGTATTGTTTAAGATATTTTATTAAATCGTTCATGATGATTACAGAATTAGTTCAGCAGCAACAGTATTGGATTTGGTTTATTCAGGAAGAAATCGACCTGCACAGTTGAGGAGTTCGTTGGCTGCTTCACTTTTTGAGCAAATCGGCAATTCAACGGAAGCCTTGTCTTTTGATATTAGCGTCAACCTGGTTGAATCTCCTCCGAAAGACGAGTGGCTTTCTGTCGGATCATTCAGGGCAATGATATCTGCATGTTTCTCGATAAGTTTTTTTTGTGCACCCTCATGGTGATTGCTCGTTTCAAGTGCAAAACCAACTACCACTTGACCAGTCTTGTTCTGTCCAGCCCAACCGAGGATGTCTTCAGTCTGTTTCCATTGAAGATCCGGATGTCCAGCCAGTTTCTTCAGCTTCGTTTTAGCAGGATTAGCAATTGACCAGTCGGCGACGGCAGCTGTCATAACTAACAGATCGCATGTTGTGAAATGATCCTTGACTGCAGAGGTCATCTCCGCTGCTGTTTCGACAATTACTGTCTTGACTCCCGGAGGTGGATCCCCTTCAGCACCTCGACCTCTGATTAACGTAACATCCGCACCACGCAGAGCTGCCTGTCTGGCAATAGCATCGCCCATTTTTCCACTCGAACGATTACTGATAAATCTAACCGGATCAATAGGTTCTTGTGTAGGACCTGATGTTACCAGAACGGATTTTCCATGCAGATCTTCTAATGTTGACAGGTTTTCCCTTATCCGACGCAGGATTTTTTCAGGTTCGCTCATCCTGCCTTCACCGGCTCTTTCATTCACTCCAGCCATCTCACCGATTTCCGGACCAACAAACTCGAATCCTCTTTTATTGAGAATTGAAACGTTGTCTTTGACTGCGGGATTATCCCACATTCGGTGATTCATTGCCGGCGCGAGGATTACTTTCCCTGAGAAAGAGATAGCAACGCTGCTCGCAAGATCATCTGCTATCCCATTGGCTAACTTTCCAATGAAATTCGCGGTTGCCGGGGCAATAACGAGTATATCTCCCCAATCGGAAGGTTGCAGGTGTATCGGATTTTCAGGAGGAGGATCTGGAAACATGTTTAGCAATACCGGATTCCCTGAAAGAGTAGAAAAAGTTAATGGTTTAACAAATTCTGTTGCTGAATTGGTCATCACCACTTTAACCTCACCACCACTTCTTCTGATTTCTCGAACCAGGTAGCCAATTTTATAAACGGCTATCCCACCGGTTATAATCAGTATGATCCTCTTACCTTTCAATGGACATTGTGCCTAAAGCTGGTTACTTGTTCTCTTTCTCATTCTCAAGGTAGTAGAAATTGATATCCTCTTCTTTCAGTTCCCTGAGTGCTTTAATTGTCGGTTTAATATGGTGAAAGTGATCCACGCCTGGCTCTTCAGTGCCTTCATCTTCAGGATTTACAATCTCAGTTGCCTCAATCGTCGAATTATATGCATCGATTTCCTGCTTCTGACGACGGCCGATCTGACGAGCACGTATAGCAGCAATCATTATTGCTTCATATACATTGTCAGTTATGCCTTCGAAATCATTTATCAACCAATCCAGTCTGGCTTCTTCTTCCGTTAACGGTTGAGAAGGCTCTACATAGCTTGGAATCAAATCAATTGCATCGATGCTTGTTTCACCGGGAATTGTAAGAGGTAAACCATCGATGGTTTTGATTTTTGGTTGCTTGGGAGTTTCTACTTTTTCAATCATTTCTGTATTTTTTCCCTCTTTGTTTGGTCTTGCATTTGCGATCCCCAAAAGGGGATGACGGACATTCCAATCCATCTTAATAAGATCCTTAACAGCTGACAGCAATGCCTGTTCTCCCCACCATAACCGTATATGGTGAGATCAGTCCATTCGAGAAGTTATTACATCATTAATAATGGTGAGGACCGAGTCGACAGTTTCCATCAGATTGTCATTTAAAACATGATATGGGTACTGCTCTCCTCTTGCTCTCTCAAACGGGTATCGTGACATCCTGAGTTTAATTTGTTCGGGTGTGTTTGTGCCACGATTTTCCAATCTTCTCCTCAGTTCTTCAACTGAAGGTGGAAAAATGAATATCAGAACCGCATTCGGAAATTGCTCATGGATCGAGCTTGCACCATAAACATCAAGATCAAGCAGGACATTTTTCCCCGAATCGAGAATTCGGTCTATCTGACGATATTCGGTACCATAAAATTCACCATGGACTTCAGCCCACTCTAAGAATTCCCCATCTTCCCTTCGTTTACTGAATTCCTCACGAGTCAGAAAATGGTAATCGACGCCCTCTCTTTCGTGTTCACGCGGCTCTCTTGTTGTAGAGGAGACGCTGAAAACGAGATCTGAACGAATGTCCAATACCTCGTGGATAATGGTGGTTTTTCCACCACCTGATGATCCGGATAGGACGAATAGTTGTCCCCGTTTACTCAAGATTTTGTACCTGTTCGCGAACCTGTTCGAGTATCTCTTTCATTCGAATAGCTGTCTGGGATACTTCAGCTAACCAGCTTTTCGATGCAATAGTATTTGTTTCACGCCCCATTTCCTGTAAAATAAATCCTAACTTCTTTCCGACTACTTTGTCTTTTGAAAGCGTTTCCTTAAACAGGTTTATGTGGCTGTCCAGCCTGACTAATTCTTCCGAAATATCAAGCCTGTCTGCAACGAGAGCTATTTCGGTTTCAAGTCTTGTAGGATCGATCCGATTATCGGATATTATATCTTCGAGACGCTGTGTTAATCGCTCACGATATTGATCAACCATCCCATCGATGTATTTGTGAATAAGTCTTTTTTCCGTTTCAAACTGTTCGATGCGATTTTTCAGATCAGAACCGAGATTATCCCCTTCAATTGTACTGACTTCGACCAATTTACCGATAGCAACGTTAAGGGCATCGTGAGTCATTTCGCAGAGCTGAGCCCGGTCATCATCGGTCTCTTCAGTGCTCAGAAGATCTCCGATACTCAGGAGGTGTTCAAGCTGAACATCCCCACCGATCCCCAAATCGGTCTGCATTCCTCGCAATGCATCTGCATAGCTTTGGGCTTTGCCCTTGTCAATGCGAATCGATGGTGCATAATTTGGATTGCGTTCCTCAGAAACACTGACTGAAACTCTCCCGCGCTGTAATCGAGAACGAAGGATTTCCCTCAGTTCGTTTTCGATTGAGAACAGCGAACGGGGAAGTCTAAAGCTGAGCTCTAAGAAACGATTATTTACACTTCGAAGCTCAACAGTTACACATCTGCTTTCATGATCAACCTTGCCTGAACCATAGCCAGTCATACTACGTGGCATGTATACTCCATGAGCAGATTCCGTTTTTCAGTGAAGATTGAAAGCTGCTCCATATAATATCGTTGTGTTTATTCCGCAGGCGCCCTTGACCTCCCCCAGCGCGCGGTAATTGAAATCCTGTGGGTTTCCCCCAATTCATCGTGTCCGATAAATGCGTAGTCTATCGAAACAGGTTTCAGGTTCAAACCACCTCCGAAAGTAAGTTCTCCGTCATCGCTACCGATTCTCAAACCAATTGCGTCACGAATCAGATATTCGAGCCCGATATGGTGCGCAAAAGCTTCGGATTCTCCGATTGCTTCCAGACGATAATCAACATCGGCAACCGGGATCAGTCTCGCCTCCAGGACCGGAAGGTTTATGTCCGCTGCAAGACCCAACCTAAGGGTCGAGACAATTACTTCCGTGTGCCCTGTATCCCAGGTGATTAATGTACCGAGGACATCTCTGATAGCTAATCCGGCTGTAACCGGAACAATCTTTAGCGGTTGACCACGAACACCTGCGTCAAACCCGAGACCATACGCCTGATGCTCAGATCCTATGTGTTTGAAGATCAGCTTGGGCGCTACTCCCCAGTACCAGTTCCTGAACTGTCCTGATTTAGCAGCAAAAAAAGCATATTCACCCTCGGACACAATCCGGTCAATTTCGATACGGTTGCCCTCCGATATCGGAGAACCCGGATCCTCCAGACGGGTGAACGGGATTCCATTAACTCCCAACCTTATCATCCCAAATCCAAGGACGCTTCTATCCGGTTGTGGTAGAGCGATTCCGGCAACATCGTAATCTACGACACCGCTGAATCGCTCACTATGCATTAAACCTAACTGTGGGATGTGTACATCATGCAAACCTGCAGGATTCCAGAAAATCGCGTAGGCATCATTACTCAAAGCAGTATATGCACCACCCATAGCAAGTGGTCTCGCTCCACCAGCGACAGCCATGAATTCACCACCGTATTTTGCTAATCCACCCGCAAAAGAAGATGATGTAATCCAAAGAAATCCAACGATGAAAAGATTGAATACCGCACAGAGTTTAAAGGTCGTTTTCAAATTAGGCATAATCAAGATAATATAACCATTTTTTCTTCTCCAATCAAGTGTTTTTGTGTTAAACCACCGATGATTCAGTAGCAGTAGTTAATTATTCACAAACTCTCTATACTCATCCTATCTGATTCCACCCAACGAACTGCCCCCCTCTCGTTTTTCGACTTTCAGATCCTGCAGATATGTTGATTTTACGTTTATCTTAAGGAAAAAACCTCTGCCTACCCCCACCGGATTCCAGGTCAAACGACCCTCCCAGCAGTGGAGGTCCCTGTACAGTGAAATAGCACCTGAAACAATCTGGTGATTGTGAAAATCGAACCGTGTATCATAAGATATCTTCCAGTTTTCTGTCGCTTGAAGATCCAACTTGACCTTAGCCCATATCGTTTTTGTAATATTTTCGGGATTGCTCCGTCTTTCTCCATAGCGGAAACTAAAACTTGCCTCCCAGGGAACCGGGCTAGGTCGCCATTCATCTATTTCGAATCGGTCATTTTCGACATCTTCACTGACTGTTGTGTCTCTCCTGGCTGTACCACCACCGGCAGAGATACTGAAGGAACTCGTTAGATCAAAATTTAGAAGCCTTAATCCGTTATCGGCTGACCTGTCAACCTCTATCTTTTTGCCATCCTCCGGATTCGTTTCAATATCATAAAAACTGTGCGAAGCAGATAGCTGCAGCGAAAGGCCGGAAAAGTCCTCAATATATCCGGATGACTCTTTATCTGCCCCAAATGTCGGAATTCGGATAGAACTGCTTAGATCCGACCACCCCAATGAATCTGCAGCGAAATTATATGATGTGCTCAGTGACAGATTGAACAACTCACCCTTAGTTTCCTTTTCCCCTTTTACCGATTTATACTCGAACAGATTCCCAACAGATATACCCAGCGTTCGCTTCTCTGACCGTGGCGCGCCTCCATATATTCCTCCCGAAAACCGATCGTAAAGCTTTTCAGTGCCAGCACTGTCAGCAAAAACGTCATAATAATCCCACTTGGGATCTGAAAAATCAGGATTATATGTCAGGGTAAATCCCGGGCTCAGAGTATGACGGATTGCCTTGATTGAAAAAAGATTGGGTTTGAACAGCCCATAAAGTTTTGTGCTCATCCTGAGTGATGCATCAAATGTCCGGAGCGCTCTCAGGCCATTCGGTATCCCATCATGTTTAACTGTGTCAACTACCCCATCGGTTCCCATAAAATACTCATACCACTCATCATACCAGACCTCTTTATAAGATGCTCCCGGAGTGAAGGCAATGTGAAAGACAGGATCAGGAGTTGATGTAAAAGTGAATCTATGGCTGACTCCTCCCCGTGAACGGGAAACTTCGGACTCGGTAACCTTCTTTTTTATTTCGGTTTTTCCGGAATAACTGTAATAAAACTTGTTGTACCAGTTTGCATCTTCGGTCTTAACGCCCTCAGGCAGGGGGATAAATGGTGACCGCGACCGGTTAAAAGTGATACGCGGCAAGGATTGCGTAATTGAACCTGAGTTCAGGTCTTTCTGGTAGTTTAGATTGACAGTGGCACTGTAAGGGGTCTTTGCCCACTTTTTGCTCAGGGTAGCATTTGAGCGAATTGTCCGTTTCATTCTCTCCGTCGGATTCTGTGACACGTCCCGTATATAAGAATCGTCGGAAACGAAATACCCGTTTGCTTTTAGGGACATCGTTGGACTTATGGTATGACTGTGATTAATCGATATATCCCAACGTCTTTCGACTTTATCATTCCTTTGCATGTTTATAAAGGAACCGGAAAGACCACCATTGAGAACATACCTTTTCGCGTAATTTCCGTCGGCTTTGAAAAGCACACCATATCGTTCGTAAAAATCTAACCTTCCCTTTATATCGAAGTAATCATTGGGTGCCCAATAATACCCCAGGTTTTTGAAGTATCTCCCCTGCGAACCGCTTTCGCCATATGTAGGAATTATTAATCCGGATTGACGTCCACCTCGAGTGGAAAACACCGCAAATGGAAAGATCAGAACTGGTGTTGGTCCGAAATAGAGGGCTATCGGACGGGCTACAATTTTATCCTTTATAACCATTTTCATATCCCTGCTCCAGAAATGAAAATGGGGTTTCTCTGCATCGCAGGTCGTATAGTAGCCGGAGCGAATATTGTATGTATCCGCATCAATTCTCTTTATTGTGGCACCATGATAAAATCCGTCCTGATATTCGGTGTCGCCCTCGAGAACCTGACCTCTTTTACTCTTCAGATTGTAAACCATACTGTTGCCGTTCACGATCTGTTGACCATCATCAAGTTCAGGTAATCCGACCCAGACAATGGAATCTCCACCACCAAGTGTGCTGTCGACTTGAATTGTATCGAGCAATCCACGAGCGTTAAGGATATTATTACTCCAATCAATATCAATGTTACCTGCGTCAAGAGCCATTTCACGATACCGTACTTTGGCATCACCTGTCAGTTTTGTAGCACGTGGTTCGAAAGTGAAAACAACCTTCTCTGCGGAATAAGTTATTACAGTGTCAATATCCCCTTCCGATTTGGTGGTATCGACAACCGTTTCAGGTTTGGGTAGATCGGGACGTAGAACTGAAAAATCGAGAGAGTCCTGTTCAGACGGTATCGGAGGGGAAACCAGCTTCAGAATATCTTCCGGAGGCTGCGTTTCGTTGGATACCGGTTGTGCTTCAAGCTGCTCATTCAGTGTGAAAAAAACAACCAGCACTGCGAGTACATAATATTGGAAAAATCGGAGCACGATAATTTAATTAAGTCATGTTTAGCTGAACTATCAAGTCTCTCAGTCCAAATGTTTAACTCCTGAACATGTATAATGGATTCCCAAACAAGTCGAAAATTATCAAAATTGATTAAACATTTAAGCGTATATTGTAAATGCAAATCCAAAATGACCACAGCAAAGCATATTAAAAACCTTTTGTTGGGAATCTGTTACCTTCGAAATGTATGCACTATTTGTGATCTATTACATTTTGATTATATTTAACAAAGGATGAAGAGATAAAACCAAACTGATTCACATTTGAGGCATCACTATGATAGAACAAGCAACATTTGATGCGATAAAACAGTTAAGTGTTGACGAACGAATGCTTCTGGCTGAGAAAATATGGAATAGCATACATTCTGAGCAAGAACTCCTGGAGGTTACGAAAACCCAAAAAGCTGAGTTGGATCGACGTTTAGATTCATTTCATGCTTCTCGAGATGAAGGCTGTTCCTGGGATCAGGTCAAGAGGAGAATTAAAACAAAAAAGTGAAACGTTCAATCTTGATCCGATCTGAAGTCGAAACTGAAATAGAGGAACAATATCGTTGGTATAATACTCAAAGCGAAGGTCTGGGTGAGGACTTTTTACATTGTGTGGAAGAGTCATTACTAATAATTCAAAATACACCGGAAATCTATCCTGTTGTCCATCGGTCAGTGCGTCGTGCACTAATCCGTCGCTTCCCGCATGGAATTTACTATTTAGTTGAAAAAGAAATAATTGTTGTATTAGCAGTATTTCACGAGCGACGTAATCCCAAAGGTTGGAAATCTCGAAACTGACATTCCTTGAAACAACCCAACTCCCTGAATTGTACTTGTTGAAAACTCTTTCCCTGCATGGTTCCGCGAAGGTGAGAACAACAATTCCGGGTCAGTTTTCCGAGTGGAGGGTATTAAGATTAAATGTAATTTATACTCTTTGAGGAAACCTTGATTGACAACGTATACATAAAAACTAGTTCCCCTGAATTTGACAACTTCTACCCCATGGTAAAATCCTTTCTTGAAAAAGATCTACTGGAAGTATCAATCGAGGGGCAAAAAATTCGTGGATACCGTCCTCCCGATGCAAAATCAATCTGGATACGGGATTATTCAGATATGATGCGCGGTTTTAAGTACTTCGAACGTGATCTCAAATGCGTCGTAGACCATTTCGCAGAGAATCAATCCGACACCGGTCGGATTTTTGACTATTTCACAACCTTTCCCGAGAAACTACCAAGTGAACGGGAAAACTGGACGAAATACGTTCGAGTGCCCGTTGAAGCAGATGTGGAATTCCGATTTGTAAAAGCCGCATTTATTACCTGGCAGGCAACGGGAGATGATGATTGGTTTATCGGCTTATTACCGAAAATGGAAAAGGCTCTGAATTACGTTCTCAATCACCCCCATCGCTGGGATAAAGAACATGGACTCGTTAAACGCGCATACACCATAGACACATGGGATTTTGCATATTCTGCCGGTAAACACGACTGGCTGCAATTCCAGATTGATGATGATACTTTCTGGGGCATAATGCATGGGGATAACAGCGGATATTATGAGGCTTTCCAAATTGTTGCTGATCTAAACGAACTTGCCGGTTTTCCAGAAAAGGCTCAGAGTTGGAGAATTCGTGCTGAAGAGCTTAAAACCAATCTGAACAAGTTCTGCTGGAACGGTACATTTTACAGACACTTCTTAAAACTCACCCCTTTAAGCCTCCCACAAGTTGACGAAAACAACCAGCTAAGTCTTAGCAATCCGATGGATATAAACCGTGGAGTGGCGTCTCATGAGATGGCAGTTTCAATCCTGAAGGAATACCAGCGACGTCGGGAGTCCACAGATGCATTCGCCGAATGGTTTTCGATTGATCCGCCATTTCCAAAAGGTTTCTTTGGTGATGATATCCTCGTTGAAGGTGCTTACGCCAATGGTGGTATAATGCCACTCGTCGGTGGAGAGCTTGCACGGGCGGCTTTCGAACATGGATTTGAAGAATATGGAGTGGATATTCTAAGGAGATATTTCGATTTGATTTCTGAGAAAGGAGAAACCTATCTGTGGTATTTCCCTGACGGTACAGCCGCCAGCGTTGAAACCAGCACCAGTCCGGAAGCGGAACCGACCGATGGCTGGGGTTCAAGCGCGATGTTGTATGCTCTAATTGAGGGATTGGCAGGAATTGTAGACCAGCATTCAACTTTCAAAAGTGTGCGTTTATCACCCAGATGGACAGCTGCAGATATCAATGAGGCTGAAGTCAGAGTTGAATATGCGGCATCGGGAAGTTGGATTAAATACAACTTTCAAGTGGATAAGAAAACCCTGACATTAAAGGTTCAAGCGGACAACACAATTATTGATTTTCATGTATTACTGCCGAAAGGTGTGATTGTTAGAAACGTTCAATCTGGTGATCATATTATTAATTTTGAAACTGTTTTAGTTGAGGAGAGCCAGTATGTTGATTTTGAGTTACCGGTAGTCGGTTTCCAGGAAGTAGAAATTCACTTTTTATCTAAGACTAATGACTGATGAGACTCTTTCTTACCGGTGATACTCACGGTGGACTTTCAGCTGCTAAGCTTAGTGAAACAAACTGGCCAGAACAAAAAAAACTATGCAGGGATGACCTTTTAGTCATTCTTGGGGATTTCGGTTTCATTTGGAGTAACGAACCTAACAGGATTGAAAGCTATTGGTTGAAGGTGTTTAACGAAGTTAATTACCGATTGGCGTTTGTAGATGGTAACCACGAGAATCATGACAGGTTAGCTGAACTGGATGAGGTTGAATTTCAGGGCGGAATTGCAGGCAAAGTCTGTGAAAATGTCTGGCATCTGAAACGGGGTGAAATCTATCGAATGGGCGAAAAGGATATATTCGTGATGGGTGGCGCTGATTCAATCGATAAATTTATGCGGAATCCGGGAACATCCTGGTGGGAAAACGAGATTCCATCTCCGGAAGAGATGGAACATGGATTTCAAAATCTGGAGAGGAACAACAACAGGGTTGACTATATATTTACCCATACTCTTCCGAGCAAGTTAACTTCAAGATTAAAGACAAGGTATTCTAAAGGTAAAGATCCAACGGCGATATTCCTGGATATTGTGAACCAGCGGACTTCATTTGACAGATGGTTTGCAGCTCATTTTCATGAAGATTTCGTACATGAGAATTTTCAAGTGCTTTATCATCAGATTATTGAGGTTGATTTGAAATTACCCGATAACCATTAAAACATCTTGTTTTTAGAATAATTTTTCTTTATATTTAAATTTACGCATTTCTTCAATTTCTCTTCTGAGGTAAACAGGCAAGTTCGTTAGAGTTTTTTACTTTTTTAAAAACACGCCGAAGTATACTCTTTTAAGTCGGCAGATCGACATGCCGGTGCAATTAGACTGTTAAACGCTAACGAGTTAGAAATGTCTGCGAAACTCAAATTCACACCGTTCAGGAACATTTCAACGGTCATGCAGGTTAAAATGATGACCTTTTTCAATTTGTTCAAAAACAATAAGATCATTAATGTGAGTTTGTTTAACTCCCTTCTCAATCGAAATCTCCTGCTCGGGCACCTATTGTCGGTAATCCTGATACCATTGCATATCTCGATTGCGTTGGTGTTATCATTTATTGCGGCTGGTTGTGACGATGTTACAAGCCCTCCAACCACTCCTGCGGAAAACACCTCCGTGAAAAAACTTGATCGTCGGTGGATTTTTAATTCAGATGCCTACGGTCAGGTTGAAGTTCAGGTACGTCCCGCAAGCCTGGGAGTGGACAAAACAATGATATGTATTATCCAGGGAGAGTCGGGAGGTTTGATACATTATCGGTTGTATGATGATGGTGGTCTTGGCACCTGGGATGACTCAAAGGGCTGGGCAGCTCCCAATAGTGGAGATAAAGCTCCCGGGGATGGTATTTTTTCCCGACAGATAAATTCTAAATTCGCATCGCGCACCGGTGTTTATGAGATGATATTTATTTTTACCTCCGGTCCTCCGCCTGACTCGACAAAAGTAAATGTTACCGTAATAGAAAACTCGCCACCGGTCATTATACGACATCAGACACCAGAGTTTATTGCCAGTGGAAGCGACAGTGATACATTCAGGGCAATTGTTGGGGATCCCAACGGATTCGCCGATATTGAGAGAACGGAAATGGTGTTGACAGCTCATGAATTGGGTATCTCCGGATTTAGATCTTTCCCAATGCAGAGAATTGACGATTCGACCTGGACATTGATTTCATTCCCGGACATGGCAGCCGGGATTCATTCACGACCATACAATATTGTATACAAAACTGTTGATAACGTTTTATCTCAAAGTCAGATTCCTCAATGGATTTATGGTGATCGCATTGAATGCAGGTTTGAGAATCTTCCTCCGGAAATAGCAAACCTAAATGGACCGGATACTGTAAGGATACCACGCGAAGACACAACTTCGGTATTCTATTATTTCAACATTGAGGTGAGAGATGATCAAGGGATAAATGATCTTGATACCTTATTCGTTTCACTTTCACGAGACGGTGATGAGATTTGGCAGAATTTCTTAATTGATGGTGAAGGCATTGATACAACAGCTGGAGATGGAATCTATCGGGCAAAGTTCAGCGCCAGCAAGAATACGCCTACAATCCCTATTTCTACATTGAACTGGAAACCATCTGACAAAACCGGTCAAAGAGGTGAAACCTATTCACGAGATCTGGTTTTCATCTATGAGGATGGAGAAATCGATAGTATCGAAGTTAAAACTCTTAATGATTTGTGGATTTTAGAGTCCGAGGTATACAATCAGGTCGAGATTCGGGTTTCTCCCTCAGGAATTGCAGCAGATAGAACAATTATATGTCTGACCAAAAACGAAGCTGGAGATATTTCAGAATTCCGGTTGTATGATGATGGTGGATTGGGAAACTGGGATGATTCACCGGAATGGGCTGCTTCGGAGAGTGGTGACACTGTTTTCGGTGATGGTGTGTTCTCAAGGATGGTTAATTCCAAATTTGCAAGAACTGCAGGTGATTATGAACTGACCTTTGCCTTTACCGACGGACCTCCACCAGACTCACTGAGAGTATTGGTTTCCGTTATTGAAAATTCACCCCCGATAATTACACAACATCTGACACCTGAGTTTTTAGCAAGTGGAAGTGATAATGACATATTTACTGCTATCATCAGCGATGCGAACGGATATTCTGACGTTGAGCGCACAGAGCTAATTTTGAACGCCCCGGAACTTGGAGAATCGGGATTGAAAGCATTTTCCATGCAAAAAACAAATGATTCTACTTGGATATTCGTTTCAATTCCGAGTATGGCAGCTCGACTCTCTACAGGTCAGTATCAGGTGAATTACCGAACTGTTGACCAAGTCCTGTCTCAAGGTGATCCTCCTCAATGGGTAAATAGCGATCTCATAAACATCGATCTTGAAAATCTGCCACCGGAAATAATGGACTTCACTGGGCCGGATACGGTGAGAATTCCACGCGAGGATACAACTACAGTATTCTTTCATTTTGTAATTGAGACAGTGGATGATCAGACTACTGAAGACCTTGATTCTCTTTTCCTTTCACTTGTTCGGGATGAAGAAGAAATCTGGAGCAATTATTATATTGATGGTGAAGGTATCGATTCAACATCCGGTGATGGGATTTTCAAAGCCGGATTCAGTGCAAACAGATCTAATCCGACTCACGTGATTTATACATTCAATTGGACACCATCAGACAGAGCCGGTCAGCGCGGTGAAACATATTCATCCGATCTGGTCTTTATGTATGATGATGAACAAATGATACATAGAAGGGATAAATCCATGAATAGAATAGGGTATATTCCGTTTTCAGTGATAAATAGGGGCTTTTTCCAAAAATAGAGAACAGCTTTGAAACAGAAATTATTTAACAAACTGCCCTTGATAGCAGTACTGCTCCTGTTTGGTATTTCAAACGCAGCGGTACTTCCCGGATATTACGAGATAGGATCATCTCCAGATCCGGAAGGAAGACTGCCGTCAAATTCAATAATTGATATTATTCCCCAGGATGGAACATTATGGATGGGAACCGGGCGTGGTATTGCTCAATTTTATCTTGATGGTCAGGGGTGGTTTAATATCAGAAGTGGTGATATTATTGGAACCGGTGGAATTTCAGCCTTAACCGTAACCGATTCAATAATCTGGGCAGCTACGGCATTCAGCGAAAGAACAAGTGCAGGAACATTGCCTGCTGGCGGTGGTGTAGGTTTCTCGCGTAACGGGGGAGAGGATTGGGAATGGATGCCTCAACCTGTAGATCCTGTTGATACCGAAGGCTACGATCCAACCACAACTAACGTCCAGAATGTAACTTATGATATCGCACTTTCGCAGGAAGCCGCCTGGATAGCAAGCTGGGGTGGAGGACTGCGACGGCTACCTTATGGTAGTGATGAATGGGAGTTGGTTACAGTTGATGGGCAGTCTTTCGGGGCATTAAATAATCTTGCCCATAGAGGTTTCAGTGTAATATATATTAAGGACGCTCTTTGGGTCGGTACGGCTGCCGGCATAAGCAGGTCGGTAGATGAAGGTTTGAATTGGGACACCTTTGCTTTTCATGAGGATCCCGGTCATATTTCAGGCAATTTTGTGACCGCACTTTCTGCCCAAGAATCCCCAATAATACCGGACCACTTTAACATCTGGGCAGCAACCTGGAAGGCAAATGGCATTAAGGAATACTACGGTTTGTCAGTAACTGAAGACGATGGAGCAACCTGGCGAATCGCTCTTTCAGATTCAACCGAACTGCAAACCGGTGATTTCTTGATTGATCAATATGGTCCCCTGCACGTTCACAACATCGGCTTCAGCGGAGATAGCACTGTTTATGCTGCTGCAGATCGTGCACTGTGGTTCAGTCACGATCTCGGTTACACCTGGGCTCCGCTGGAAGAAATTTACGATCCTGCAACCGGTGAGTTACTGAAGTATGTTGATTTCTTCTCAGCTGTTTGGGAAGAAACCAGTGATGCTCTCTGGGTTGGGACAAATGCCGGTTTGGCGGAAGGCAGGTTTAACGATAACACCGGTACTTTCTCCTGGCGTATTCACCGATCCTTTAAGCCTGCAGGGGTAGATGGTACACCAGATACTTACGCCTATCCAAGCCCTTTCTCGCCGAAAAGAGGACAACTCACTCGTTTTCAGGTTCCTGCCTCATCCGCCGTACAAGCAGATGTAAAAATCATGAATTTCAATATGGAACCTGTCTGGAGCTCCGGATCAGTCTTACTTCCGGGTGGTGGTACAGATGAGATGTCCGGATATGGAGCTGTTCAGTGGGACGGAAAGGACAGTGATGGAACACTTGTCGCAAACGGTGTTTATTTCTATCGGGTGAAAGTTGGCAGTAATACCTGGTGGGGAAAAGTTATGGTTCTTGATTAGAACACAAATTTGTGTCGTCAGGTGTCCCACCTGATGACACAAATTGGCAAACGCGCTGACAGACGCCCTCGTCTGCCAGTTAAGTCGTTGTTATTACTGTCACACGAGGGCGTGTGACAGCGCGAAAAGACATTCTCGGACAAGTTACCTTAATCTTATCCGTTAATGCACATAAAAGAGGACAGAATGCTTTCAATATATAAAATCTTTCGTCTTGTTGTTCTTCTGTTGATCGGAACGTTCATGCTAAGCCCGAGCATAAATGCAAAACAATTGGGTGGTCAAGCGGGTCATTTCCTCAGGATGGGACTTGGTGCAGACCGTGTTGGTATGGGGGGAGTTGGTGTAGCAATGGCATCAAGCGGAGCAAACTGGTATTACAATCCGGCAGCAGTACCGTATCAAAAGTCGAAAACAGCCGTTGTAAGTTACCGGAAATTATCTCTCGACAGAAGCCTGATGTATGCTGGATTTTCGCTGCCCCTTCAACCGGAAATGAGTCGCTTGCGATCTAAACACGACGTACGTCAGACAAAAGCCGGGCTTGCGTTCGGGATAATGCGTGCGGGAATTAGCGACATTGAGGGTCGAGACTCAAATGGAGAGGTCTACGAAACTTTTACCTGGTCGGATAACCTCTTTCATGGATCTTTCTCACTGATGCCTTATGATATGCTGGCAATTGGAGTCTCGATTAAATGGATGATGAATGCAGTCCCGAAGGTTAAAGAAGACGATAAGACACTCTTCTCCAATGGACTTGGAGTCGATCTGGGACTGCAGGTTGTACCTCTTAGCAATCTTAGGTTCGGATTTCAAATCCGAGACCTCGGGAGTAAAATCAAGTGGGAAACTTCTGATGTCTGGGGTGATGATTCAGGTGAGAAAGACGACGTTTTACCTACTCAGCTTAGATTAGGTGCGGCATGGGATCCAATTTGGGATTTGACAATTGCTTCAGATATTGTAGTATATCCTCAAATTATTGGTGATGACTACGATGCACTTCAGACTCTAATCGGAGTCGAATATCGTCAGGTTTACTTCAACGATAATCAAGTAGCCTTCAGGGCTGGTTATCAGGGATTTGCCCCGACCTTCGGATTTGGACTGGATATGCTGATCCGACACATCAATGTCGAATTGGACTATGCATTTCTGCTGGAAAGAGAATCTTCCGATGGGGCACATGTGTTGACATGGATTTTTGGATTTTGAGGAAAAATATGAATTCGATTAGAGTTCTGGTAATCTGCATATTACTGATCGGGCTTGGAAGTGTGGATTCCAACGCTGCGACAGGATGGACTTTTATGTCTATTCCCAATGGCACCCGCGAAATCTCTATGGGCGAGACCGGAGTCAGCCATTCGCGTGATGCTTCTGCTGCCTGGTGGAATCCGGCTCACATAGGGCAAAGTCATACTGGTTTCTGGTTCCAGGGATTCAAATGGCGTGAGGATGCAAGCGGAAGCTTTGGGGGTGCTCATTTGAAAACGGATTGGGGAGGTATTGCAGCCTATTATATGAATCATGGTGATCCCAATTACGAAGTTCGGGACAGACCTGGTCCTCCACAGGGAGAATTCACCCTGAGGCAGGTAGTACTCGGTGCGGGAATTGCCTATCATCCAGTGAAAAAACTCTCTCTGGGAGTTGTATACAAAGGCGGATACGAAGATATTTTCGGAGACAGGCTTGATGTCTGGAATATCTTTGATCTGGGTATTCTGCTCAAAACCGAAGACTTCAATTATGGATTTTCAATTGCAAATGCCGGTTTTGATAATCCGGGAGATGACGCTTATCCAACAACTTATCGACTCGGGATGTCCAAAGACTACAAAGTTGGTCCTGTTGAATTATTAGTTGCGATTGACGGGATTGCTGAAAAAGAAGAACATAAGTATTACCATTTTGGACTGGAAAGTAACTGGTCTGACCGAATATTCGTCAGAGTCGGTTACATGGCAGGTCATGAAAGCCGTAATTTCAGCGGTGGATTGGGATTCATATACAACCAATTCAACGCCGACTTTGCAATAACGCCTTTTGAAAATGATCTTGGAACCACCTGGCGGGTAGGATTTGGCATGAAGATTTAGACAGATTCGATACATAATAAATCATCTTCCGAGAGGCACGAGCAATCGTGCCTTTCTCTTTAAAACCGTTGCTTAAAAGTAATTTCGTATTTATGAAGTAATTGCTTAAGTTCTCGTAGGGCTGATCCCCGATCGGGGATCAGCCCTACGAGAAAACACTTAGTTACTGCCTGATTTCAAGCGAAGCGTAATCTGGCAGTTTACATTCACTTCGTTCATTTGAAAACAGCCAGAAACGTCAAATTTATGCGAAAATACTTTTGAGCTGTGTTATAGAAGGTGCGTATAATCTCTGTTTATCAATAAAGTCGCTGTTAATTCGGGAGGTGTCAAGTGTCCTCACTCTGTCCCTAATTTGTTGTTTTCTTGTGAGGGCACCTGACACCACTTTAATGTCTGAATGTACTAAACTGGCTGGCAGACGCCCTCGTCTGCCAGTTAAGTTGTTGTTATTGCTATCACACGAGGGCGTGTGACAGCGCGGATCCTGGTGGCGTGTGCTACTGTTCTAACATTAATCCGCCTCGTACATCGAGAGACCCATACTCTTGTCAATGTTCATTTTCATCATAACCATACCCGTCAGGAGTTTCGGGAAGAAATCAGTAGATTTCTGCGGCATTCTCTCACCGGCAGAGGCCACTTCACTAACCTGACTCACTCGAGTTGCGTTAATCAGAAAGACCGCCTGGATTCCATCATTGCCAAGTGTTGCTAACGCTTCAGCGCGGCCACGAACGTAGCGAACATTGGTTTCCTTTTCAAGAGCCTCAGCACCAATTCCGAGAAGTTTATCGAGTAATGCTGTGTGCAAAACTGTGACATCAAGCTTGCACCAGGCTTCGCAGTGAGCATCACCGACCAATTGATCCATCAACCCGGGGTCCTTCAGTGTCAGGAGCTTAAGTCCATCCATACCCACGGCTCCGAAACCAAAAACCATCTTTCCAGTTTCATTAGCCTCATCCATTGCAGCGCTCAGCGATTCCAGATCCGAAAAATCTGACACATCGAAATTACCGGAAGCCTTCTTCAGGAATTTTTCAGGTTTGAAATTATCTAAAGAGTGGACAACGCGATGGGTTGGAAGAACTGACAGCCCCGGATCGTGCATATTCACCATCGTCATCATTCGATGGGTAAAAGTTTCACTGTCAACGGGAGCCCATTTACGATCCTTGCAGTAGTTCATATAGTTAACTGCTGTTTCAAAACGGTGGTGACCGTCTGCAATAAACAGCTCAAGATCCTCAAAGACCTCAGCGATGTCAGAAACCGCTCCCGGACGTGAAATCCGAAAGAGCTTGTGGGTTGCACCGAAATCATCTCTGACTGTCATAAGCGGTTGAGCATCGATCAGTTCCTGATCGATGATGTTGTTAATCTTCTGTTCAGCATCGTTATAGAGCATAAAAATCTGGCCATCATTGGCTTCGGTAGCTTTCATCAGCTTCAGCCGGTCGGCTTTGGGTCCCGAATGTGTGTGTTCATGTGCCTTAACTTCGGCTTTTTCATCATCGAGGTCAACCAGGGCAATTAGTCCTTTACGGACAAACGGTTTACCTTCGACTTCATATTCCTGAAAATAGGGATATATTGCAGGTCCCGGTTCACGTGTCAGTACCCGGTCTTCAATCCAGTCTTCCCAGCACCTGGCTGCTCTTGTATAGACATTATCATTGCCGGTATCCGCTGGTGTAGGAACACCTTTGATTATGCGGACGACATTGTATTCACTACGCTGGTGGTATTCATCACGCAGTTCATCTCCAATCTGATCATAAGGTTGAGCTACAACCGTATTCAGGTTTCCTGCCATCATTTTATTAAAACGGTACCCCCTGAATGCTGCAATCTTAGCCATTTCTCACTCCTGAAGTATTTTAAGTTTGTATGTTGAATTTAACTTTAATTAATGCGCTGGCAGACGCCCTCGTCTGCCAGATAAGGACGTTGAGTGGTGTCAGATGTCCCGGAGTTCTCTGAAATATTTAATTCTCGTGAAAGCACGTATTTCCTTTGAAAATAGCGTCTAAATCTCCCCCCCGCTTGCGGGGGGGAACTAAAGGGGGGGTGAAAAATCAAACTATCTTCATTGTGCGTGGTGCTGCTCACTAAATGAATATTCCAAAGGTCGCATCATCACCTGACACGAAATCAATGAATATTACCTTTCAAATTTAAGATAGATAAAAGTTTATTCCCGAACAATACTTTTAGCTTGTAGAAATCATTTCAACTGCAATTCAATCGCAAACATATTGGATAATCCCTACGTTTCACTATTAGGAAAGATTACTATTAACGACAACTTTAACTTGAAAGTACCGGAGTTATAATGATAACGTTTTTCGAGCAGTTTAATCCCGTAGTTCAAACTTTGATGGGAACCGGTTTTACATGGTTCATGACTGCCCTTGGTGCGGGGATTGTTTTTTTTACAAGCCGGTTCAACCAGAAATTCCTGGACGGCATGCTCGGCTTTGCCGCAGGAGTAATGATCGCAGCCAGTTTCTGGTCTCTGTTATCCCCTGCCATTGCAATGTCAGAAGGAGGGCCTCTCCCGGTGTGGGTACCGGCAGTGGTAGGTTTTCTGCTTGGTGGAGTATTCCTGAGGATAACGGATAAAGTACTACCTCACCTTCATCTCGGTGGATCCGTCGATGAAGCAGAGGGCATGAAAACCAACTGGCACAAAACAACCCTACTCGTTCTCGCCATAACCCTCCATAATATACCTGAAGGATTAGCAATCGGAGTTGCATTCGGAGCGGTCGCTGCCGGACTTGATTCAGCAACGCTACCCGGAGCAGTAGCTCTCGCAATCGGTATCGGTATCCAGAACTTCCCGGAGGGCACTGCGGTTTCAATGCCCCTCCGTCGCGAGGGAATGTCCCGCCTGAAGAGTTTCTGGTACGGTCAGATATCAGGCTTGCCCGAACCAATAGCCGGAGTTATTGGTGCGGTGATAGTCCTGTCATCGAGAGCTATCCTTCCCTATGCTTTAGCCTTTGCAGCCGGTGCGATGATTTTCGTAGTCATAGAAGAAGTAATCCCGGAAGCCCAGCGAAACGGAAACAATGATATAGCAACAGCCGGAGGTATGATCGGATTTGCAGTTATGATGACGTTGGATGTTGCTCTGGGTTGAGCAAATTTATGACCGGGGAGGACGTCCATTCGTGTACGTCGGATTTGTGGGAGGACGGACATTCCTGTCCGTCTTTTACCAGAAATATCATTTTCTGATGACAGTCACCTAACCGATTAGATCTTGATCTGAATTTACCCGTTGAATAGAAACACATTAAAATGAATCTATAAAGAATCTGAACATGTTGATTATCTAATAATTAGAAATACCCTAAACAAATACTCTTGACTTTCGAGCTTTGAATCAATAACTTTTAAATATAACCAGGTTTATTTACTTGGAGTATTGCCATGAAGATTGCAAGCGTAATTAATAAACGTCTCGCACTTACTTTATTCGTTTTATCAACATCGTTCTTATGTTTGAACTGTGATCCTGGCAGCGGTCCGGGACCTTTAGGCCCGAATCCACTACAAAATTTGCGGATTGTTGATTCATCCGCAACTTCCTTAGTCTTGAAATGGGAACTTGGGTCCGATGGTGAGGATGGTATTGTCATCGAAGCAAGCCCGGATAATCCTGATAATTATAATCGGGTAACCACATTAGCCCAGGGTTCCAATCAATACACACACGAAAGACTCCAGCCACGCACTACCTATTTCTACCGGTTAAAGACATTTAATCAGGTGGATTCCTCCCAGTGGGCATCCATAAGCAAAACAACAATGGATACGATCTTCATCCCTGTTAATTTCACAGGCATTTGTGAGTCCTCAACGCAAATACATCTTTACTGGACAGATCGATCTGATAATGAGAGTGGGTTCATCCTCAAGAAGAGAATTATGAACGAGGGAGATTACGGAACGATTCGGACACTCCCGGATAATTCTGAGGATTATATTGACAGTAGATGTTCGCCTGCAACGTCATATCAATACAAAATTGGAGTTTTTAACACGAGAGATACTCTCTACGCCAATATTATCACCGTCACAACAACTCCTGATCTCGGAATTTCATCTCCTTACAATTTCAGGGCAGATTCGACAACATCGTCGGATATATACCTCGGGTGGAACTATGAGGAAGATGTGGAAATCGACGGTTTTGTGTTGCAGAGAAGGCTTGAAGGGGCAGGTCAGTGGGACGATCCGATGACATTACCACAGCCTCTGATAAGAACATACCACGATTCGGACAATCTGATACATGAAAACCTATACATCTATAGAATAAGGGCATTTCGCGATACATTGCTATCAGACTGGGTTGAAACTTCAGCGACACCTTCTGATGAAGTCAACCCAATAAATCGTCCCGACAGATTAACTGCTACCGATATTCAGGCATGGTCGGTTTCATTGCTGTGGAATGATCGCTCCGATAACGAATTAGGTTTTCTCCTATATCGAGGGAGTAATAGCGGGCAATATGATCATGACAATCCGCGGTTTTGGCTGAATGCAGATCGAGAATCTTATAGAGATGGAACAGAACCAGCAACAACCTATTTTTACAAAGTAGCAGCATTCAATGACACAGATACGAGTTACAGCAACGAAATCCGCGTCTTAACTTTGGACGTGCCTCCTGCACCACCGGAAAACCTCAGCGCACAAATGGTTGAGCTAAATGAAATATTGCTTGAGTGGCATGATGCTTCTGACAACGAGGAAGGATTCATAATTGAGCGTGGATTTAGTCGGCACAACTTATTTGGGATTATCCGTTTAGCCGCCAACAGTCGTGAATACACTGATATTGCTGGATTAGAATTAGGTGAAACCTACTATTATCGAGTATCCTCCTACAATACGATCAGAGGTGTTGAAAATCAATCACATTCGCAAACCGTATCTGTGAGGAACATAACATCACCGGTTTCCCCTTCGAATTTAACCGTCGAGTCAACCACAGCGTCTGAAATAAATCTTTCGTGGCGCGATTTATGTGAATTTGAACAGGGTTTCATTATTTACCGGAGGAAGTCAAATCAAGGCGGATTTGTTGAAAGAACAAGATTACCTGAAAACTCAGAAGTATTTGAAGACTCAGGATTGGAGCCCAGGACGGAATATACTTACCGGGTTGTTGCTTATTATGATGAATTAGTTTCCCCCAACCCACCCGAAATAACAGCAGAAACAGGTTGCGAAGCTACATTTGCACTTGACGGAAGAACTGATATCGAAATGGTGTGGATTCCTGCCGGAAGATTTATTATGGGTGCATCAGGTTCCTTGGAAAACAGAGAACCGGGCGCCAGCGGGAGCGAATACCCCAACCATCCCGTAACATTTAACCGTGGTTTTTGGATTGGGAAATATGAAGTGAAACAGGAACAATGGACTGCCGTAATGGGGCGGTGGGAATTTTCTTTTGAAGGAGGGATGAAACCCGCAGAAAGTATCTCATGGAATGACATTCAGACCTTTTTAGACAGAGTCGATAACCGCTTTCGACTCCCTTCGGAGGCGGAGTGGGAATATGCCTGCCGCGGGGGAACTGCGACCTATTATTTTTGGGGTAATGGTTCTGATCAAGTAGGTAATTATGCCTGGTATTCTGGTAATAGTGACAATCAAACAACTATCGTCGGCGAAGAAAAACTGCCAAATCCCTTCGGGCTGTATGATATTCAGGGAAATGTATCTGAATGGTGCGATGACAGGTGGCACTATAACTATAATGATGCGCCCGGAAACGGTAGCTCGTGGATAGACGGTGAATCAACCCGCCGGGTTGAGCGAGGTTCAAATTATGGCTCTCCTGCTGTAGACAGCCGCTCTGCAAGACGTTCTTCACAACCGCAGGATCTTCCGGCACCAACGCGGGGATTCCGGTTAGTCAGGGAAGATTAATGAAAATGATATTTGCGAAGGCGTACAAATTAATCTGGGTAATCCTCATTATCCTGACGAGCAATCTCTATTCACAACCCCAATGGTTGGTAGAAATTCCTGAAGCTCCTCATCTCTATCAAGCGATTGCAGGCGGAGAAGACCAGAAATCAGCCGACGAAAACGCGATAGTCGACATTGCTCGGCAGATTGAAGTAATCGTTACAACAAAATCGGGAATTTCAAAACCTGCGAGATTAAAAAACGGGGAAATCTTTTTCGATTCTTTCGATTCCACAGTAGTTCAAATCACCGATTCCTATGTCGAGCAGACGTTAAAAGGGTTGACCATTAAAGACCGCTATTATCACCCCGAACGGAAAATTTACTACACATATGCAACATTAGAAAAAGAGGGCAGTGACCAAATAATTTGGGAAAAGGCCGTCGAAGCCGAGTATGCATGTCTTGAGTATCAAAAATATGCCAACAAAGCTTTAGAGAAACATGATGTGTCTACGGCAATTGAAAATCGCTGGAAAGCATTGTATGAACTGTATATAGCGCAGAAAATCCTCGGGCAGAGGATTCTACATAACGCAAAGGCTCTTCAGCCTGTGTTAGAATCTGACCTGACTGCTGCGATATCCCAGTTATCTCTGAGGGTAATTAGCGGCAGCGATCAGCTCCTTAATGCCCATTCCGGACTAAACCAACCTCTAATTGGACAAATGATTTACGGTTCAGGAATACCGGTCAGGAACTTCCCGGTCCAGTTTGAGTTCATAAAGAGCGAGGGTGAATCTACCGAACGAACATTCACCAATCATGAAGGTAAATTTACCTGTATCGTTACAAAAGTCCGTGAAACCAGCAACGGAGTGGCAGAAATTAAGTGCAAACCGGTCTTTCCAGATGCAATCACCGACCATACCGATCTGATTATAATCATGGCTGAGGCCTATGTAAACACCGGATGCAATTTTCGCATCTATGAGGACACAGGCAGAACGGCAGTCCAACGTTCCCTCTTATGCCCCGGTTTAGGCCAGATCACAAACCACCAGAACCGGGGATGGTTATACCTGAGCAGTTTTTTAGCCACCACAGGCTTGAGTTTATATTACTGGTCAGAGTTCGATACTCATCAAAAGGATTACACCAACAAAAAGACAAGATACGAAATCACCAAACTGCAAAACGACTACGAAAGTATGAACGACGCTATCGACACTCGCGACAGTCAGTACGCCTATGCCATGGCCTTCACCGGGATGGCTGTGGGGATCTATTTGTGGAATGTGGTTGATGCGTTGGTTTGGGGGAATAATATTGATCGGAAGAGCTTTGGATATATAAATTGTGAATCGGATGAGCTTTCGATTGGGTTTGCTGTGAAATTGTAGGTAACGCTCACATACGCCTCGTTCCCATACTCACCACACGTCATTCCTGCGAACGCAGGAATCCAGAGAACTTCGATTAATCAACAACCTCTGACGTTTTGTCACATTCTTCCTGAAGTACGTAGCCGCGATCCCTTGTGGTCGTGGGCTTGTGCCGTTCTCGCACAACCGGGTAATCATTCACGCTGTGAATTACAGATGAACAAAATCTAAAGAAACAAGACGATTAGTAGCGTAGGCGTCCCTGCCTGCGGAACTTCCCCACCCTAAAACTCGCTCTGGAAGACGCCCTCGTCTGCCAGTTTTTTTACGCCCAACAAGTGCCGTCAGACACCCCCGAGTTCTTTGAAATATTAGCGTTATTTAGAAAAATCAAGATTTTTCTTGATTTT
>CAYLYZ010000011.1:0-79115 GCA_964387885.1 uncultured bacterium
TAACACCAGTCTCGAGATGTGGTCATCATATGGTTACTTCTACAACAATTTAGTTATACATTCCGAAGGATACGCAATGTTTAATCGAAGTTTTTATTATAATTTTCTTACGATAGATTATAATTTATTCTGGGATTATCAATGGCTTTCAAACGAAGAAATTCCCTTTATTTTCGGTGATAATAATATAATTGATAACAATCCTCTATTTAATGATGGAAGCTTTTCCTTAAGAGATGATTCCCCAGGTGTTAACACAGGAAACCCTAACTTATTAGATAATGACGGAAGCAGATCGGATATGGGAGTATACGGAGGACCATACTCATATTCGATTCCTTAAAACATAACAAAAGGAGGCAGAAATGCCAAACACAGCAGTATGGGTAATGATGACGATACCCGCACAAACGATCAGGACCTAATAACTAGAGCAGGATCCGGATCAAGAATTGAGATCGTGGATACGGACGATGATACGAATCCGGCTATTCAGGTGACCAACAATAATTCCAGTGGTTAAGCCTTAAAGGTAATCGGCAAAGCCGTCGTCGACGATTTGAATGCAAACGCAACAGCGTTTGAAACGGAAAACACTAACAACGGAGCCCTTGCACGGGCACTCAAAGTCAACGGCAGAACACAATTTCGTCGCACTGGTGAAGGTCAAGAGGTGCATTTACTGATCGGTGAGCCGGACCAGAATGACAACTTCTGTGAGATTCAAACACTTAACAGTGGAACTAACCTCAAACTGAAACCTCAATCTGGTACTAACCACATCTCCATCACATCGGTGGAACATCAGGCGTTAACCGTAAGTGGGGGACTGAGTGTTCCAGGAGATTGGATTGCAGGTCTTGAACTCCGAGTCACCAGAGGCAAAGCTACTGACTACCTGGAAGCAAGACAGAGACTGCTAACCGGTGATCATGAAACCGACGGGAAAGTGGATCATGCTTCAACGGGCGCGGGGAATAGAATTCTTAAGATCGGTACGGACAACGCAGAATCAATCAATATCTCGCGATTAAACAAGACCACCACAGTGAAAGGTGGCCTTGTGGTTGACCAGAATGCAAATGTAGGCAGCCTGAATGTGGTCGCTGGAATGATCATGGAATCAGGTGAGATCAATGCGGAAAATGGAGAAGTACTAAATCTTGGTAGTGGTAATCCGAATGCGGGAGATGTGTTGATAGGTCGTTCCGGACGTACTGCGACTGTAGATGCACTTCTTTATGCCAGAAGACGCCTTTATGTTGACGATATTGATGGAGATGGACACTCTGAAATAAAGGCTTACACAACAGGTAATCCAGCTTCAAAGGCTCTTGAGGTAAAAAACGAGAGTTCACACTCTCAAGCAGTAGCTTTAGGAGTCTCAGGACATTCAACATTTAGTGCTTTCGCAGTTGACGATCCGGCATCAACAGGAGTGACAATCTACAACGAAAGCACTAATGCAAACGCAGCAGCTCTGGACATAGTTGGTCAGTCATTTATGAGCATAAATCCTGCAGGTAATCCACCATCAAAAGCTCTAACACTTAGCAACCAGAGCACTAACGCTGATGCAAGGGCGTTAAAAGCAAGTGGCATCAGTGAATTCGATGGGAGAGTCATTATAGACGATCTTGATGCAGAGGTAATCGCTTTTGAAACCGAAAACAGTGACATCAACGCGGGATCTCGAGCTTTAAAAGCTAAAGGTCACTCTGAAATAGTTGCCAACTCTGCTGACAATCCTGCCTCAAAAGCACTTGAGATAATAAATACGAGCTCAAATGCAGCAGCAATAGCCTTGGATGTCCAGGGACTCTCAATATTTGATGGCAAAGTGCGGGTTGGTCCCTCCGATGGAGATGGTCTCATAGACTCAAATGGGACAACGGGCACACCACGATCTTTACTAATCGGCTCTCAGGACAGAACGAAACAGGTAAAAATTGGTAATATCGGTCAGCATGTGCAAGTTGAGGGCGGTCTGCTTGTAGGGGGTGATAACCTAGCCCCGGCAATTATTGATGCCACATTGGATGGAGTCAGTTCACGCGTACTTGCAATCGGCACTCAATCGACGACTGATGATTTAGAAATCGGACGAAGCGGTAAAATATCGAACGTTAAAAGCCAACTAACTGTAGGACCTGGCTTGGCTGCAGGTTCGATTGACGCAAACGGAACAGGTGTTACACCCGAAAACCTTAAGGTCGGAACCGATTCCATAACTGATGATGTTATTATTGGCAACGGATCCGGAATAATTAATCTGAAACAAAAAACGCGGATTAACAACAAAGAAGTCGTACTGAACACAGCGGAATCCGTAACTTCAACGAATACCGGCTGTGGTCTTGTGTTTAATGATACAGGCCACGGAAATGGTGATGCAATAGATTTCTACACAGAGGGAGTTTTGCGGGGATATATTGACCAGAATGGATGGACTAACGCGTAAACACAAACAGGATTTCTTAATCCATTGAAGTATCAGAGAAAAGTCATACTCGTGTTCATCGTCGCAGAACATGGTTTGATCTGATTGATTTGAAGGATTAAGAAAAGCAGGAAAACACGCGACGAGGATACAGCGGGGGGAAGTGATAGTCACTTTCCCCCCGCCTGACGTTGGATTCTTGCGAATCCAGACGTTTTAAATATGAGAGAGTCAAGACCCTTTTAGTGGACTTGACTCTTTTTTTTATAAACTGGCAGACGAGGACGTCTGCCAGCGCGGTATAGGGGCATTTGCCTACAGGTTACAAGGGCATCTGGCAACAACCTATATGAGTTTCAGCAACCATATAGGATTTCTCACTGCACGGTTCAAAGGCTTTATCAGCCTATAAATGTTACCTATTTCTGTTTCTTAGAACCGGTTGATTCTTTCCCATTATCAGGTTTCGGTTGTGCAGATTTAGTTAATTCTTCCCGCAACACCTGAATAGCTCCACTTATCCGCAGCATTGTTTCTTTGTGTTGTGTTTGCTGAGTAACCATTTCAGCCAACATTTTCTGGGCAGTTTCATACTCTACCTGCAGTTCCTGAATACGCTTTTCAAGTTGTTCTCTCATTACTGTACCATTTTAATAATTGCGAAATTGTCTTGTTAAATATCAGAAATTTGATTTGTAATGCTAACATTTCTAATATAATATTAATCTAAAATGAATCCAATAGCCATTTGACAATTGAATAGTTTACCCAGCCTGTGATACTACCTCTATTTAAACTAATAAGTGCCAACAATTCTGTCGCCAACGAAATTGTTGGGGAAAATAGGATCTGGCAGACGAGGGCGTCTGCCAGCGCGTTTGATGGGTGATTATATCCGTCCGCTCCGTATATTGGAAGCCCAGAATCCTCTTGACAACCCGCACCAATCCCATTTACCTTGACTTATCCCGCAAACATCCCTACATTTCAAGACTTAGTAGCCCGGTGTTCTCCGAACCCGGGAAACATTTAATATGGAATCCCGTTTTTGGAAAAGACGGGCTACATTCTTAATAGCCCGGTGTTCTCCGAATCCGGGGAAAAAAGTCAATTAATATAAAACCCGGCTTCGGAGAAGACCGGGCTACAGGCGATACAATGATTTTGATTACCGGTGCTACAGGCACCATTGGCAGTAACCTTACGTTTATACTTGCAAGAAACAAAATACCGGTTCGGGCACTTGTTCGGGACAAATCGAAAGTTTCCGAAGCATTGCTCGATCTCGAGATAGAATTTGCTGAGGGTGATTTTACCAAACCTGAAACTTTGGATGCAGCCCTTGAAGGGGTTGACGGGGCATTTCTGGTCTCACCGGGAGACCGTGATCTCGTTGAGTTTCAGGCTAATTTCATCGATGCGGCTAAAAAGGCGAAACTGAAACATATTGTTAAGCTCTCTTCAATCGGGACGGGAGCCGAGGCATTATACTCAATTGGACGCTGGCATCATGAAGTGGAAAAACGCATTGAGCAGTCGGGGATACCATACACATTCATCCGTGCTCATTCTTTTATGCAGAATTTCTTCGTCCATGCCTCATTTATTCAACGAGAAGGCGCGTTCCTCGCGCCGATGGGTGAAGGCAGGATCCCGATGATAGATATTCGTGATATTGTGATGGTCGCGGCTGTCGTACTTACTTCTGAAAATCACGAAGGCAAAACATACGAGATTACAGGACCTGAAGCAATCTCGTATTCCGAAGCTGCTGATGTATTTTCTGAAGTACTGGGGAAACCGGTTAAGTTTATTGATACTCCGCTGAGTACGACACGAGAAAACTTGTTAAAGGGTGAGTGGCCAGAATGGATGGTCGATGATGTAATTTCACTCTATCGTTTTTTCCGTGAAGGGCATGCAACGGAAGTCACCGACACGGTAGAAACCCTGATTGAACGGAAGCCGGGAACATTTGCTGAATTTGTCAGGGATTACGCTCCGATTTTCAGGGGAGAGAAACCAAATGAATCCCCCAAAACGGAGGATAACTCTGAATGAAAAAGATAGAGAAATTAGCCTGGAAACCGATGTGGGTATCCCATCTCGGGAGTTTAAAGGGCTGCCTTGAATATTTGGGTTCGGACATGACCGACGCCTGGCTTTTTGGTGGAACCGGACACGCCTTCATAATGAACATTCATGAAACTGTCTGCCCGAGTGGACCTACTGCATGGCGAAAACACGAATTTCTTAATCTCATTCGAAACATGGGTATTGTGACCGACGGAATATTCTCTCATAAAACAATGAAGGATTTCGATAAAATTCAGGAAAATGCCTATCAGAAGATCTGTCAATCGATAGATAATGGCATCCCCTGTTTTGCATGGGAGCTGGACCTGCCAGAATATGGTGTCATAAATGGTTATGACGATAAGGGGTACTTCTTCTCAGGTCCGAGATCTGAACCGGATAAAGATTATACTCCATATAAAAATCTGGGAAAATCTGAAATCGGCATTCTCGAAGTCTATTTCGTCCAGAGAGCAGCATCTCAATCTGATAGGGATGTTGTCAAATCCGCTTTTAAATTTGCTACGGATTTCAAGCACTCACCTGCTGTGTGGTTATTCGACGATTATAAGGCTGGAATAGATGCGTATGATCAATGGATCAGGGCACTTGATAAAAACATTGCCAATGGTTTCGGTGTCACCTACAACGCATCTATATGGGCAGAATGCAGAGGGTATGCCAGGGATTTCATGGGAGAAGCCAAGGAAAAGCTGGGTGGTGAATTCGGCTCCTTATTCGACGAAGGAAAAGAGTACTATGCAGAAGTAGCGGAAAATTTGGAATCATTTGAGAAATTATTCCCTTACCCACCTGATGAAGCTCACATCAAGGATGAAGTCAACCGTTTGAAGGGTATCGAGCTGCTGCGAAAGGCTCAAGCTGCCGAAGGAAAAGCGCTGGATATAATTGAAAAAATCTACGGAAAACTGGATTCATAGATTCATGCGATTGAATATAAAGAAAACTTCTCTCTTTAGCGGGATTATATGCGCATTGGGATTTCTAACTGTTTCCATGTGGATTGTTTACCGTGATGGACCAACCCGTAGTCGCAATATAATCAGTAAAATATACAGGGGATTCAACTTAAGCATCCCCGGAAGTTTAATTGGAACTGTATGGGCATTTTTTGACGGACTACTATGCGGTGCAGCCTATGCCTGGCTGCACAATCGTATTGTCAATAAAAGGTCAGCAAAACTCGAATCCTGACTGACCTTGAACGGGTTGTGATGGAAAGCTTATGTGCTGGCAGACGCCCTCGTCTGCCAGTTAAATAATTCATTTTACTGTCACACGAGGGCGTGTGACAGCACATGGGATATTTATTTCTCCCGGTCTACTTCCAACACATCCACCAAACCAAGTGGAGGTCTCATGGAGCAGGTAACAGAACCGACAATCTCGCCAGTCCTGAGCGAGGAGCCTTCGGTTATAACAAGTTATGAGAAAGGCTGGAAATTATTATGGGGTAATCTTGGTCTTGTTTTACTCGTCTGGTTAGTGAGTTCTTTGATTGCAGCAGGTATGGGAATTGTATTCAGTTATCTTCAGGAATCCGGATCAATCGGAACATCTGTATTCTGGAGCATCGCTTCGTTTCTTTTTTACTTCTTCGTTTCCTATCCGATCCAAATAGGCGTAGTCTACTTCACGATCAAACTTGCAAGGGGTGATAACGCAGAGCTTCAAGATATTTTTGAAGCCTTCAATCATTATGGCAGCGTTCTGGCGATGATGATCCTTCTTGGTCTGATCCTCATCACGGGTTTTATACTTCTCATCATCCCCGGGATAATTCTCGGAATCAGGTTGTATTATACTCCATTTGTACTTATCGAACAGAAGCTCGGTGCAATTGATGCTATTAAAGCAAGTTGGGAAATGACCCGCGGACATGGCGGTCAGGTCTTCCTGCTGTTTTTACTTGCAATTCCGATCACTATCGGTGGTTTTATCGCTCTTCTGATAGGCGTTATTCCTGCATCTCTGTGGATTGCGCTTGCATTTGCATATTTTTACACTCAACTGAATCCTCGTGCTCCGATGCCTGTTGAGGAATATCCACCAATAACAGCTTAAAAGATGATCCAATGGAAAAGGTAAATCTTAAAAAAGACCTGAAATATCTTTATAATCCATCAACCAAAAAGTTCGCGACCGTCAATGTTCCCACCTTGAACTTCTTAATGATAGATGGTATTGACAATCCGAATACTGCCAAGTCATATTCTGAGGCTGTTGAAGTGCTTTATGGACTTGCTTATACCATAAAGTTCATGGTGAAAAAAGGTGATCCTCAAATCGATTATGGGGTGATGCCGTTGGAGGGACTTTGGTGGATGGATGACATGAGTCTTTTTACGGTTGAGAACAAGGACGAATGGAAGTGGACGATGATGATCATGCAGCCGGAATTCATTACACGCGCCATTTTCGATAAAGGGATGGAAGAACTTATCCGTAAAAAGAATCCGACAAATATTACCCAGGTTCGTTTCGAACCCTACCAGGAGGGGCGCACTGCCCAGATAATGTACATCGGACCTTATGCTGATGAAGCTCCTACAATAGCAAAGCTGCATGATTATATACACGACGAAGGGTACAAGCTGAGTGGAAAGCACCATGAAATCTACCTGAGTGATCCACGTCGTTGCAAGCCAGAGAAGTTGAAGACGGTTATAAGGCAACCGATGTCTTTGTAGTGTAAGCCTCAGTGCCTGCGGAATAGACACTGCCAACATGCGAAAATAAATTTCTATAAAACCGGCAGACGAGGGCGTCTGCCGACACGATTTTGTCACACGCACGGAGGCGTGTGCTACTTACAAACAAACACCAACGATTATGGAACTTTCTGAAGTTTTAAACTCTTTGAGCGCAATTGTCTGGGGTCCGGTGATGTCGGGTTTACTCGTCGGTACTGGTATCTATCTGACAATTCGGCTTCGTTTTGTACAGATCCTGCATCTGAAGCACGCAGTAAAATGCATATCCGGTGTATATGACAATCCGAAATTAGAAGGAGAGATTTCTCATTTCAAAGCACTTTGTGCGGCTCTCTCTGCTACTATCGGGACTGGAAATATTGCAGGAGTCGGCACTGCGATTGCTGTCGGAGGTCCCGGAGCAGTTTTCTGGATGTGGATTACCGCAATATTTGGAATGGCAACCAAGTTCACATCCTGCTCGCTGGCACTGCATTACCGGGAGATCAGCAGTGACGGCTCTTCGGCTGGAGGGCCGATGTACTACCTCGAAAAGGGATTTGCGCCACGATGGCTGACAGCTCTTGGAGGTGAAATAAGGACGAAACGCTGGGCAATAACACTGGCAATGTCTTTCGCGGTTTTAGCTCTGATCGCCTCGTTCGGAATCGGTAACATGGTGCAGGCGAATTCGGTGGTTGATGGTCTTAAATATGTCTTGCCCGATTCATGGAGTGAGCCGGGGTTTTCTCTGTTCGGATTTCAAATTTCATACTTCAGCCTGACAATCGGGCTTATCCTTTCCGTTCTTGTTGCTCTGGTAATTCTTGGTGGCATCAAACGAATTGCAAACGTAGCTTCCAAACTCGTTCCCGGAATGTCGGTGATATACGTTCTCGGAGCACTGATAATCCTCTTCCTGAATATTGACGGAATAGCAAATGCATTTATGTTGATTTTCAAACATGCCTTCACCCCGTTCGCTGCCGGGGGCGGAGTAGCTGGCATTGCAGTTATGACAGCAATCAGGCAAGGTGTAGCGCGAGGGGTGTTTTCAAACGAATCCGGACTCGGCTCAGCACCAATGGCGCATGCAGCTGCCAAGACACAGGAAGTTGCCCGTGAGGGTTTTGTAGCAATGTTGGGTCCATTGATTGATACTCTGATTATCTGTACGATGACGGCACTGGTTATTATTGTGACCGGTGCCAGCACAAGTGGCATGACAAGTTCCTCATTAACAGCTCATGCGTTCGACCTCGGTCTGTTCGGGTATGGACATCACATTGTTGGATTCGGACTGATGTTGTTTGCATATTCGACTATGATTAGCTGGTCATATTACGGAGATAGATGTGCACAATACATTTTCGGAACATGGGCTGTTCCTGTTTACCGGATCCTGTTTGTAATACTTATTGTTGTTGGTGCTGTCGGTGGTTTGCAGCTAATTTGGAGTATCGCTGATGTGATGAATGCCTGCATGGCAATTCCAAACCTGATCGGTTTGCTTGCACTCGGGGGAGTTGCCGCTGCTTATACGAAAAATTATGTTGAGCGTCTTAAGAAGGAGGAGTTTTAAATAATCTAACAGATTATATTTTAATCCGTTTCGAATTATAAAATGTTTGCCAGTCGGTAAAGACATGAGCATCTATTCCTACAGTTCGAGCTCTCTCTACATTTGCTGGCAAGTCATCCAGAAATAGTACTTCTTCCGGGGGAATATCTGTATGTGTCAGAACATGTTCAAATGCTCCGGGATCGGTTTTTAAACGCCCGGTTTCAAAAGATACAAATGAGTTTGACAGGTGACTTAAAAAGGAAAAGTGGCTCCTGCAAAAATCCCTGTGTGTTATGTTTATATCGCTCAATAACCACAGTGGAAATTGTTTTCTGAGATTTTCAACTGCTTCAACCGCACCATCACAGATTTGAAAAACATCCGACCAAAGGAATGACAGTTGTAGAAACTCTTTCTCCGGCCATTTTAACCATTCCATCATTTCCGAGAAAAATTCTAACTCAGTTGTGTTGCCCCGCTCAAATTCCTTCCTTAACTCACCAAAACAGTAGCGACCTAAAATTTCCATAGCAGAAATTGAACACTTTTCCTCAACACGTCGAGCAAATCGTTCAGGGTGATATTCAACCAGAACATTGCCTAAATCGAGAAGTATAAGTGAGTATTTTGTATTTTTCAAACCGTAGGTTTCCTGTTAATAGCATTTCTTAAAAGTACTGTCATTGCGAGCGATGCGAAGCAATCTCTTATGTCATATATTTACAAACAGATCGCTTCGCTTCTGCGTTCCTCGCGATGACAGAAATTCTTCATTACTTTCGAGCATTGTTAAATTAGCCGTTTGATGGAGTTTTCAACCCCATCTATCATCTTTCCAAATGAGAATTCAGCTCTAATCCTCTCACATCCAAGATTACCCATGCGTTTGAGCTCATCCGGTTTTGATTCGATGAGCTTGAGTAGATTTACATATCCGGGCACCTCTCCAACCGGGATAATCCAGCCGGATTTGCCATCATCCAACAGATAGGGAGTATCGCCAACCGGTGAAGCTGCAACCGGAATCCCGTGAGACATCGCTTCCATCAGAGTGTTCGGCATTCCTTCGTCCGATGAGGGGAGGAGAACCAGATCGGCAGCTCCGAGAAGCTGTCCCGCATTGTCTCGATAACCTATAAGGTGAACCTTTCCATGAAGACTCGGATCCTGCGAACGCTCCTGCAGCTGTTTTTCCAGATGCCCGGAACCAATAACTACCAAATGCCAGCGACTATCAGCATCCAATTCCATCCAGACATCAAATAGATCGTCAACTCTTTTCACTGTTGTCAGTCTTCCTGCAAAAACAGCGATCAGACTTTTCGGATCCCTGACCCACTCTATCCAGAAGTCCTGATCTGGTGGTGGATTTTCCGGTTTCCGAATCCCGTTGGGTACAACATCAAAGATTTCATCCTTCATCCAACCGTAGGTCAGGTACTTATCTTTAATCTTCTTGGAATTCGTCAGGATACGGTCTACAAATCTGAAGGAAAACTTATGTCGGGAATTGTTATGAATGACCGGAAAGCCATTGCGGTGAATAACTCGGATTCCAAGCATCTTCGCTGCTACTCCCCCGGTGCGAATATCTTTGTTATGATGACCAAAAAGGACATCTATTTTGTTTTTCCGTAATAACTTGATCATCTTCATGATAGTGCCTGGAGCATAATCCACTCCGGCAGGAACCCAATCCGAATTTAGTCCTGCTTCTGCAGCACGCTGAACGACATAGGAGTCTTTTCTGCCGAATACACTGACATTGTGACCTCGTTCAGCCAAACCGCAAGCAGTTACAAGCGTCCACTTTTCTCCTCCTCCCCAATCATTGTTCGCTGCGAGGTTCAGAAAAGCGACGTTCATTTTTTCCCCACTATTTTGACAATAAGTTCCTCAAGTGTATAGGTCATTTTCAACCAGGAGAAGTTGTTTTGTACTGTTTCAAAGCCATTTGATCCGATCTGTTGTCGTAATTCAGCAAAGGTTGCAGCTCGCTCCAGCCGATTTATGAATCCTTCCAGGTCATCTTTATCGGCGAGCAGAATGTCTTTCCCATCGGTAAATTTCTCCCGGGTTCCACCAGAATCAGTCGCGACAACAGGCGTTCCCCTCCCCATTGCCTCGAGCATCACATTGGATATGCCCTCGTTCGAGGAAGGTAACGCAACTATGTCAGCAGCACCGAATATCCTTTCGACATCGCTACGGTGACCGGGAAGCAGGAAGTTTTCTTGAAGACCGAGTTCGAGAATTTTTTTTTCGATAACCGGTCTTTCCCTGCCGTCCCCAAAGACTATGGCAGTGGCTTTCGATCCTGATTTAAGGATTTGTGATAGAGCTTCAGCAATCCAGCCCCATCTTTTTTCGATTGCGAGTCGTCCGGCTCCAACAATGAGTATTGTGTCCTCAGGTATTTCGAGTTCCTTGCGGATTTTCTGTCTCTCGGAAATCTCAATGAATCCGGGAGAATCGACACCATTGTAAATTACATGCACATTCTTCTTTTCAATCCAGGGCGTTAAAATCAGAGTATCGCGGATTGCGTTCGCATTTACGAGAATTCCGCTTGGAAATTTCCCGTAGCGGAGTTTATCCATCAGGTAGTCATCTCGCAGCCGTCGTACCACACCCAATCGGAGCAGAACCGGAACACGTGCAAGCCGTGCAGCTATACCTGCCAGCCCATAATCCCGTACGCGGGTCGGGATAACGACATCCGCGTTTCCACGGAACAGCTTCCGAAGTCTTATAACAGATCCAAAATCCGCCTCGTTTCGCATCTGAATTTGCAGGATAGACAGATCTGATTCCATTCTTCGTCTGAATACTTCGGGATGACGAGTTACCAACATCACCTGACGGCCACGTCGATGGAGATTTTCACAGGCTCGGAGCGTCCATTTTTCAGTTCCTGCCCATTTGTTGCTGGAACAGATAGCAATTATGCGGGGGAAAGCTGTTTTAGTAATGGGACTGCCTCGGAAAATTATGGTTATTTGAGAGCGTCAAATGTACCAATTCTCTTATCTAAATACCTATTTTTTATTTATAACACTTCTTGAAAGTAGTGTCTTTGTGAACAAATTGAAGCAATCTCTTAAAACATACATATACAAACAGATCGCTTCGTCTCTTCGTTCCTCGCGAATACGAACAAAAGTCATTACATTCGGGAAATGCTATATGTGCTGACTAAATCCTTACATCCCTATACTCATCCCGCCATCAACCGGGATTAGCTGACCGGTAATGTAGGAGGCTCCTTCACTACACAGGAAAAGGTGGGTACTGGCAATGTCTTCCGGGGTACCGAATCGTTTGACCGGTATGCGTTCAATGAACAAATCACGGTTCTTTTCAGGTACTTTCTCGAGCATTGGAGTCATTATCGCTCCCGGAGCAACACAGTTTACTGTGATGCCTGATGTTGCAAGCTCCAGAGCCAAGGTTCGAGTTAATGAGATAACCGCTCCTTTGGTTGCTGAGTAATTAGCCTGCCCGGGATTGCCGCGAGCGGCTATTGATGATGTATTTATTATTCGTCCCCATCTCTTCTTGCGCATAGGACGAATTACCGCCTGACAGGGAATCCACGTTCCTTTTAGATTCACCTGCACGACCGAATCCCAATGTTCCTCGCTCATCTTCATTGAGAGTGCATCACGGGTAATGCCGGCATTGTTGATCAGGATATCGAGACGGTCGAATTTTTTCAGTATCTGACTAACCAGAGTAGCCACCTGCTCCTTATGGGCAACATCAACCTGGGCGGCACTTGCCTTAAATCCATCCGCTTTCAGTTCATCAGCAACCTCATCGACAAAATCGACATTAATATCCGCACAAACTACTTGAGCTCCGGCTTCGGCAAACATCTTTGCAGTCGTAGCGCCTATACCTCGTCCTGCTCCGGTAACGAGGACTACTCTATCTTTTAAAAACATCTTGTCTCCGATTTATTGTAGTTCAAATCATCCATTTAAGGATTACTCTATAGACCAGATACCATCTTTTAATCTGCCCAAAAGAGTATTTAATTCATGCTGATCAACAAATTTCGACACCCGCCTGAATCCTTCTCCGTAAATGGAATCCGGATCAGCCTGCAAATTGCTGATCAGCATTTTTGCCATTGAATCATTTCTGGCTTTATATATTAGAAATGAAGCATAATTGGACAAGCCCTCTGAAATGACCGGGTTCGGTTTCTCTTTTGCATTGTGGGCAACCCAGACATGCATCATCTCATGAGCCAGAACACCTTCGAGGATACTCTCAGGAAGCCCGTATAATGCATAAATGGTGTCACTGCGATTTATTACTCGTCCATTTCGCAAAATTGTTTCACTTCTCGCAACTCCAAGTTCTTTAGATAGCTCTGATTTTCCGGTCAGTCTTGCGAGTTCCTGCTGATCTGTCAGAATTACCGGTATTTCGGCCATATCAATAGAAATCCCATAATACTTTAGATCACGACTGACTTTGTTTGCCAGCAGACGAGCTTCGACATCATCAAAAATTGCGGTACTAAAACATAAACCACAAATTCTTCGGTTATCATCAATTCTTACACCACCACCTGTTAACCTCTCTGATATCAGCCTGCCACAGCATTCGCAGGCTGTATATTCTTTCTCATGCTGTTTGTGAGTGTTGTTTCCCCAGAAATCAACTCGATATTCCTCACGCAAGGGTTCATCGCAAATCGCACAACGGGGAAGTACGGAGTTAACATAACAGGCTTCATGATAACGACCTTCTGCATATTCAATAATCGCTTCTAAAATTGGCTGTTTGCATACTCCACAACGCTGGGCAACTGATTCTTCATAGCAACCTTTATGATATTGTTTTCCCTCGATAGAAATCACTGTTCCGCTCAAAATCTCTTCGCATAACGCACACCTTTCAGCAATAGTTTCATAACATGCAGGATGATAAATCTTGTCTTTATACTCTATATACTCCTGCTGAACTTTCAGGTCACAATGATAACATTTAAATCCCGCTGCAAAGAGTGACTGAGTAAGAATAACAATTAAAAGGCTGTTTAAAAACAACTTCATGTTTTCTGATAGTGATTAGATGTTAGGGGGTTCTTAATCATAAACCAGGGTTTTATCTTTTCCCGTTCCGCATTGAACAGCATATTGCGACTGCAAGTGCATCAGATGCGTCCATTGCGATTTTTTTATCCCCGGTTGCGAGGAGACGGCTGACCATAAACCTGACCTGTTCTTTCCTGGCACCACCATTGCCGACAACAGATTGTTTCACCGACCTTGCAGGGTATTCAAAAACTCTGCACTCACGCAAAGAAGCTGCAAGAAGTATTACTCCTCGTGCATGACCGAGCATTAAAGCACTACGTGGATTCTGACCGATGAAAATGTCTTCGATTCCGATCAACTCAGGATTGTGCTTTTCAAATACATCTATCAATTTATTATGAATTTTCTGGAGTCGTTCGGCAAGAGTTCCATCACCAGAGCGTATCACCCCCCATTCGAGGGGGGTGATTTTATTACCGATTTGTTCGATAACACCAAAACCTGTCGCGGCTAAACCCGGATCAATGCCAGCGATTATCACTCTTCTTCTTCGTACAAAGATTCGTCGATGTCAGCATTCGTCCAAACCTGCTGTATGTCATCGTGATCTTCAAGTAGATCGATTAGACGAATGACCTGTTTGCCCTGACTACCTTCAACTCGAACTTCGGTTTGTGGTACCATGGCAACTTCTGCAGTTTCAACCTCAATACCCTCACCGGTTATTCCTGTGCGGACATCCTCAAGCATATCAGGGGGAGTTGTCACGATGAAATAATCATCTTCATGTTTAACATCATCTGCTCCAGCCTCAAGAGCAGCCATCATAACTTCATCTTCATCATTTCCCGCAACCGGGATTGCAATCTGCCCTACACGGCTGAACATCCAGCTGACAGCTCCGTTTTCCGCCATATTCCCATTATTCTTGCCAACGAGGTGACGAATTTCGCTTATTGCACGATTCCGACTATCGGTCAAAACCTCCAGCAGAAATGCTGTACCTCCGGGCCCATAAGCTTCGTAAGTTACCTCTTCATAGTTGACCCCTGGAAGTTCACCGGTTCCCTTTTTTATGGCGCGTTCGATGTTGGAAGCGGGCATGTTGGAACCTTTTGCGGTGAGAACAGCAGTCCTCAAACGGGGATTGCTGCCTTCGTCTCCACCACCCATTCTGGCAGCAATGGTGATTTCCTTAATTAATTTGGAGAATGTTTTACCGCGAGCGGCATCCGTTTTCTCCTTTTTGCGCTTAATGGTAGCCCATTTAGAATGACCGGACATAATACCCCCGATTAATTATCTACTGTGGAAAACCGATTCTCTGTGACCCAATCTGTCACATAGTCAATCGGTTCGCTAACTGAAGTTCCAGGTCCGAAGAGTTTTCCTACACCGATTCTGGCAAGTTCGTCCATCTCTTCCTGGGGAATGATTCCCCCGCCAGTCAGGAGAACATCCTCGAGCCCTCTTTCATCCATTATTTTTCTAACCCGTGGGAAAATTGTCATATGTGCACCAGAGAGAATTGAAAGCGCAATGACATCGGCATCTTCCTGTAGTGCTGCTTCAACAATCATTTCCGGTGTCTGACGCAATCCAAGGTAAATCACTTCCATCCCTGCATCACGGAAAGCGGAAGCCATTACCTTTGCTCCTCGATCGTGACCATCAAGACCTGGTTTTGCTATAATAACTCTGATTTTTCGTTCTGAGCTGATAACTCTATCCTCCAAGGATAACAGCAGTCTTAACTGCAATTGTTAGAACCGACTTTTAGCTTACAATCTTAAAATATAGTTTCAAGTCAAATATAAGTCAAGTTTTGAGGTCTTGTATAGTCTTGGGGTAAGGGGAAAGAAGTACTCAGTACCACAGTTTTTCCCTGATTTTCATTCTGAAAAAATATAGGCTGTAAATATGCTGATTTCAGTGTCTTTTTTCCGCCAGTCCCCGGGTCCTAAACCCGCTTTCATACAAGTCTGATCTAAAAACGTCTCCCTGTCCCAGCCACGCTCTGATGCAACCTGCGGCAGCAGTAATCCCTGGTAAAACCCTCGCCTGATAAGCAGTCCGTGTTTGCCGGGAGTGACTATCTCCGGATCTTCTATTTTGTACATTGGGCTCAAGATAGTTATTTCGAGGTGTAAGTCAGGCTCCTCATTAATAGAAACCGAAGGAAATCGTGGATCTTCAAACGCCGCTAATCTCGCCACGTTCTGCACCTCTTTCCCAAGCGGGGCTGAAGGAAGCAGGTGTCCGATACAACCGCGCAGGGCTCCACCTTTATGTAACGTGACGAATAAGCCCCGTTCCTCATTAAGAACCGGAAATTTACTTGTCCCTGGTGTTTCGGTAGTTTCCAGTTTAAGTTTTTGTTTGATTGCATTGCGAGCGAGTTCAAGTAATAATTTCTGCTCTTCTTCAGTTAACTCGACTCCCGGTCCTTCTTGCTTCGAGTCTGATTTGAGATTACTTTCGTTTCCCATTTTCTCTCCCTTTAATAAACCGCAGCGGCAAGATATCCGACCACCTGATCTTTCGATCCTCCAGGAACGTCTCCAGAGTTGGCATGTCGAAGGATTTCTATCTGGTTTTTTTTCAATTCCCTTGCTGCGGAAAGCAATGCGGCAATCGGAGCACCTCCACAGGCTTCAAGAGCTCCGCTTCGACATCCCTCTGCAATCGTTGGCGCATCTCCTGCTTTAATAGCATTTATAACATTCTGGTCTATAGCTTTTGCCTGTTCATAAGGATGAAAATGGGAAAGATCGCTTGAAGCAACGATCAGAACATCTTCATCAACCACCTTCGCTAAAGCTTTCCCGAGATTTTGACATTGCTCCCACCCCTGGTTGCCAATCATGACCGGAACAAGTTTAAAATCACCGAGGACAACCTGCAGAAATGGCAACTGAACCTCAAGGGCATGTTCCGTATTCCCCCACCCATGATTCTGATGCCCGTCCAGTGACAGTTCAATATCTTCACCTCCGTACTCAACAAGCTGTTCAGCCAATATTGAATCAACCTCAACATCTCCTAACGGTGTTTGATAAGCTCCCTCAGGCATAACTGAAACTGAAGATAAAGGGATGAAGTGACTTGGTGAAATGACGATAGCAGTTTTATAACTGAAGTCTACTATCTGATGATACGCCCACCCGGCAACCGGACCGGAATAGACATATCCGGCATGGGGAGAGATCAGACCAAATGGTTTTTCGTTGTTAAATGGTTTTGCATCGTCAATGAAACCCTGAATGTCACTTTTAAGCACATCTGGTTTGGAAGGATAAAAGCCATAGGGACCTGCAACAGCTGCGGGACGCAAATACGGTTTTCTTCCTTTGAAGAAACCGTCCGAAGAATTTGATTTTCCCATTTTAAATCCTGATCTTTATATTCCCAATTTCCTCACCCCGGCTGTTTTTAATCACACCCGGTGCAAATTGCCTTAAACTCTGGCCAAGTTCCGTCGGTAACACACCGAACTTCTGAAGCAATGAAATAACGAGTGGGCTGCGTGCGCGCTCAATCCCGTCTTCCAGCTTAACAGCAAGTCCAATAGCCCGTCCGGTGTTTGTGTCCCGCCATGCAGCCGAGTAATATCCCTCAGCCCCACCTTTGGTCGTTAATTCGAATACTCTACCTGCTCGTAAAAGCTCGGTGCAGATCCGGTCATTCTGCGCCCCTATCATCTCCGGATAAGATCGCATTGTCCGGGTTATCCGTCGCGAGGCGTTCGCCAGATCGAAATCAAAGTCAGATGGATCCAACAATCTCGCAAACGCGAACGCTGCTGCTCGCAAGGAAAAACCATGCACCGGTGCTGAGCATCCATCAAGCCCCATCTCGAAACTCTCCGGTGGGATACCAGCTAACATCCCGATATAACCGGATATCTGCTGCTGAACTTTACTGTCCATATCGAGGTATTTTTCGATCGGCTCACCCATCAATTTCGAGGTAATCAGCATCCCTGCATGCTTTCCCGAGCAGTTATGGTGAATGGGTTGAGGTTCAAGCCCTGCGTGAATCAGATCCATCCTGGCTTTGGCATCGAGCGGAGGATGTGTTCCGCATTGCAGGTACGATGGATCGAGACCGGCTTTATTAAGAATCGATTCGACGGCTTCAATCTGATAAGGTTCTCCGCCGTGTGAGCCACTTAGTAATGAAGTTTCAGCATCTGTCAGTTCATATTCATCCACGGCTCCCGACATTACAGCCGAGATTGCCTGCAGTGGTTTCGCAGACGATCGCATAAATGTGACAAAATCGGGATCACCCAGCGAGTATATCAACTCCCCTTTGCTGTCGACAATCGCGACATGTGCTCGATGCACCGATTCAACTATCGAACCGCGAGTAAATTCTACAGTTGGCGGAGGTAAAATCATTGTATCGCTGACTCCGCCATTGTCAGTATTTCGTTCAGAAGTTTTTTCAAGTTTGGACATTTCTCTGCTGCTGTTTCCGGGTTTAGGTTTTTGAAAAGTTGTTTGCCGTAAGTTACTTTCTTGTAATTTTTTCCGGTTACTGATCTGTAAATTTTTTCGAGGAGCTTCGCAGGAGGTTCATTGAAATTTACTTCTTCCGGATCTTTTTTTAATTTTGATAATCTCTTTCTAATATTCTTGGGAAATATTTCTAAATCTGATAATAACCAAGCCTCTAACTCATGAACTGCAAAGAACATTCGAAAGCGCTCATCTTTCACTTTATTCTCAAGCGTTGTCTTTGCCCACTCAATCTTAGCCTTCAATGTCCTTTTGGACTTGGGAAACTTTAACGGTAGCCCATACAAATCCGCTAAACCGAAAACAGCAATGACATCTTTCGAGTGTTTTTTATCTAACCAAATGCGAGAAATAACCTTTAAGTCATCAATTAATTCCCCCGAACCTTCCCGCTTGATAGTTTTAATACCTACTCTTTTTTTCAAACGATTGTTATTATTAATGTAACGCTGAAGAAATTTTGAGAGGACTTTTTTTTCAGTTTTACCTTCTTCAATAATAATGAATTTCATTCGGATTCCTGTTGATCTTCTGCGATAATATCTAACTCTCCAGATTTGAACATTTTTCCAAGTCTATAACCTTTCAACCAATGCTCAAGTTTTTCGCCATCAAGCACAGTCAGAGACGTCTCCCCATCTTTACAATCAGTCACAGTTACCGTAGGATTCAAATCACTCATTGCATCTAAAAATTCCGGTGAGTGTGTTGTAAATATTACCTGTGTTCGGTCTGCCGCATCTGCTGCATATTCGGCTATAATGGGCAGCATGGATGGATGAAGGCCTGTTTCGGGTTCGTCTATTGCTATCAGCGGTGGTGGATCTGGCATTGCCAGGATTGTTATCAGGTAGAGGAAGCGAAGTGTCCCGTCGGAAATATTCAGAGATGATTGTGGTGTATCCAAGCCCCTCCATCGAATTCGCATTTGTATCAACTGATCTCCTGCAGGTGCGAAAACAAGATCTTCATATTCATCACCAAAAGCTGCTTTCATTGCATCGTTTATATCATTCTTGAAATTGCGCTTTTCCGAGTAGAGTGTGTGAAGCACTGAAATCAGATTTTGACCATCCGGGTTAAGGTGTTTTTCATATCGAGTGACAATTGGTCGTCTTACCTTTGCGTCTTTGACTGTTGAAAATTCATGAAAGATCGCAAATTTTGGAAGATTATGAAAAAGGTCTCCCCAATTAGATATGTATTCTGGTGAGTACAACAATATACTTAAAAAACTCTCTTGCTTTAACATTCTCTCTTTGGGATAACGGAATTTTTCCTCATTCCTTTTGAAATATTCACCTAACATTCCTTTTCTCCTAAATACCGGTAGTATGAATTGCCTATCATCAGAATTTTCTATAAAATCCATAGTTTCATGGCTAAAGGAGTAATTTTCTAATGAGAGTATGTCTGATTTGTAATTTGAACTCTCTCTACCTTGATTTTCATCTAATGTGATTTCGTATATCAACCTTTGTGGAATATTATTCCAGACCACCTGAGTAATCCCCCCCCCCTCCTGCACCCAATCACCAAGCTTGCCCTTAGCAGAGGCAGAAACCATATCGAAGAACTGGAGGAGGTTGGATTTGCCGGATCCGTTGGGGCCGATTACGACGTTGAGGTCGCCGGGTTCCCATGTTAAGTCTCTCAGGGAACGGAAACCTTTGATTTCTAAGCTCTTTATTTTCATCGTTTGCCTTGATGTTGTCTTGAAATACTGTATCTTGCGGGAATTTTCCGGCTTGTACGGGCACGGCGCTCGTGCCCTGTATGATTGCCGAAAGACTACCTGTTGCTTAAAAGAACATAAAGGGCTTGATAAATCAGCCCCTACGCGAAATTACCTCTAAGCAGTAGTATAGATGTATTTGTGAACACGTTATCGCAAGAACAAGAGGGCACGAGCGCCGTGCCCGTACGATATCATAATTTGGATACACAAATATCGGATATCTATGCGTTTTCCCCATGATAAAATGTAACCATTTCATTCATAATATGCTACAGTTTATAACTTCTTCTTTGAGAAACTATTTATCAAAGCTCCCCAGATTTTCCCGGAGCCAAATCCTATCCCCGGTTGAAATGGTGGACGATCCGGACAGCTATCCGGAAGTTTCATCCGCTCCTGAACAGACCTTGCCCATCCTCCAAAAGCCTTGACACAAGATTTGAATAAATACGGATATCGGATCATCCTTAAGAACATCAGGGCTTCGTGAAGGATTATTGTTGGAAAATTGGATAAGGTTCTACTCAATGGCTCGTTTCGGGCGATCATCCAAAGTCGGTTGCGGTGTGTCAGTTCACGTGAAAATCGACTCCCAGTTGAGGACCCACCCCTTCGATGCCAACCCACTGCCTCCGGGATATACCATGCTTCCCAGCCGCGTCGCGATGCCCGCCAGGCGAGGTCAGCGTCTTCGTAATATGCGAAAAACCGTTCCGGGAATATTTCACCCGAAATTGCTACATCATTCAACATCTCTCGCTTGTATAATGCCGCACCTGCGCAGATTCCAAACACTCTCTCTGATTTATTATACTGCCCGGTGTCAATTTCACCCATGCCCCGGTCGCGAACTCTGCGGCTTTTGAATATTTCTATTCCGGTTGAGTCTATAGTTTTCGATTTCGGAGTTTCGTCTGATTCAGGGTTAAGTTCTTTCACCTGCATCAGTTTCCCTCCAAGCATTCCAATACGAGGATTGTCTTCTGCAGCTTTTAACAGTAATTCAACAAAATCTTGTTCTATACAGGCGTCTGGATTCAGAGTCAAAATCCAGTCTGATTCCGATTTTTCAAAACCGAGGTTATTTCCTTTTGCGAAACCCTCATTTTTCTCCCTGACTTCAAGATTAACCATCGGAAAATTCTCTCGAATCAATTCAGGAGTTTCGTCATGTGATGCATTGTCGATAACTATTATTTCTTTTAAAGCGAGGGACTGCGCTAACAAACTATTGAGACAAAACTCTATATCCCGTCTCGAATTCCAGGTGACAACAACTGCTGATACATTGGGGGTGTGTTTTTCTTTTGTCATCAGCTTTTGCGGGAATTTATCAGTACAACAATTGACTTCAGATTTCTGCCCAACCGTCCAGAAATTTGTCTAATATCTGTGTTGTATTCTCTCGCTGCAATATAATGCTGCCAGATTCCCGCAAAAATCATAGCTGCTGCCAAGCCCGCTGCGGAACCCATTCCTCCCCAGAAAAATATTCCCGGCGTTGCAACTACCAACCAGACACACACCGAGGTCAGAGAAACAATTGCTACAGATCCGGCTCTTCCTGCCCCGTAAAGTACGTTTGCGGATACGGTGTAGATAGCTTCGAAAGTGGCTCCAACCAACATCAACCTGAACATTGGTGTTGATTCAAGATACTCACCTGCGAAAAGAATGGCGTACACTTTACCTGCAATAATCCATCCTACTGTGCATATCCCTAAAACGATAACAACAGCATATCCTACGAATTTTTCGTAGGTTGCTTTCAACTCAGCAAATCGTTTTTCAGCAATTAACTGGGATGCATAAGGCATTATAACCAGAGCTAAACCCTGTAAGAGGTTCGAGATCAACCTGTAGGCATGTTTTGCACCGTTATAGAATCCTACTTGATCAGGAGTATAAATAGCTCCGAATAACAGTATATCCGCATTACCATTCATAATGAAAGCGGAGAAACCTGTCCCGAGTGTTAGCCAGCCATAATTCAGAAGTTCTTTAACCTCCGAAAGATGTATCCTACCAAATATTTTAACTTTTTTAAATCCAAAGAATAATACAACAATCGAAGAAACCGCTGCTGAACACAAATTCACCATTAAAGCGGAATAGGCTGTTGTCAATTTTCCAAACGAAGCCAAAATAATAAATCCGGCAGCTGAGCCCAAAAAATAAACAGACTCAATTATAAACAGGTTTCTGGTTTTATAAAGAGTCTGTTGAACACAGTAGCCAATCTCCCTGAAGAACATGGCTGCCATCAGGGAAGGTACGATTCTGACCAGACAAGTTGATATCCTCAGCATTTCAGCAATTACAGGGGCTGCAAACCAAATGATCGAACCGAATACAAGATAAAACAAACCGCTCAACACAAAACCCAATCTGACCGTTTGGCTTAATTTTCCCGGCGCAGCTGCAAAGTGTATCATAGGGTGATAAATCAGGTTCTTTATAAAAAGAGTGGTAATGGCAAACAAACTGTAGACTGTGATATATTGACCATGCTGAGAGGGTGTCAATGAGGTCATCAAAACAATGATAAAGGCAAAACCATATACTACGGGAGGGATTTTCGATGCCGCCGCCCAACTAACCAGCCTGAAATGGTGAGCAAGATTCACTTGGCGGTTTTAACCCCCTGTCTGCAGGTTAGGTGATGGTTGTGATTCTGTTTCAGATTCTGAGACAGCCTCCGCCTGAATCGGACTGATTTTGGGATACATCAGTTTATTCAACTCTGCATGAAGAGTCTGGCTATCTAAATCCCTGCCAATAAATTGACCGTTACAGACAATCGAAACTGTCCCGGTTTCCTCCGATACGACAATAGAAACTGCGTCAACTTCTTCGGTAACCCCAATTGCAGCTCTGTGACGAGTTCCGAGCGATTCATCTTCTATAATGCTTGTTGATAATGGCAAAATACATCTTGCCGCGACAATAGTATCCCCAAAAATGATTACCGCTCCATCATGAAGAGGTGATCGGGGGTAAAAGATCGAGACAAGTAAATCAGCACTGACTTCAGCTTGAATTTGAACTCCGGTTTCAAGAATACCACGCACCCCGGTTGTGCGCTGTAAAACAATCAAACCACCAAATCTCCTCCGGGAAAGATCCATTGCCGCCTGTGTAACGGCTTGCAGTACTTTTTCACCACTGGTTTGGAATAGCGATCTTAGAATTCGGATCTGACCGATTCTCATTAATGTTCTTCTGAGTTCCGGTTGGAACAGAATCACAAATGCAATCACCCAGACAGCTCCGATTGATTGAATCAACCAGGTCATGCCACTCATACCGATTACTTGAGCTAACGAACCCGCAGCAAGGAGTATCAACAACCCGGCAAACATCTGTGTCGCGCGCGTACCGCGCACAATTCTGTATACCTGGTAAAAGACTACTGTAACCGCAAAAACATCGAGCAGATCGATGATTCCAACGGACAGGAAGCCAATGTGAAATATTTCCATTCAGTTCACGAAGTTAATCTTTTTTACCGACACAAATAATATAATATGGATCCGCATCGTGTCCAATCAGTTTTTTTAGCCGTTCATCATTAAACGCACCCACTGTTACTGCTCCTAATCCAAGTGAGTTTGCCTGCAAACAGATATTCTGACCGGCATGACCCGTCTCTATCAGGCAATACCTATGAGCTCTACTCCCATATTTAACACCAACCCGACTATCGACTGAACTGATTACAAATGCCACAGCACAGTTTCGTATGCAATCCTGACCTAATGTAGCATCTGCCAGGTCTCTGTTCATATCACCCGTTTTCAGTTGCTTTAGAGAATGCTCCGCTATTTCCTGACCCGGGACGTATTGGTATATTCCAGGATCAAAACCAGCCACCCTCTTTACAACTGCGAAAATCTCGAGCGGATACAAGGCTCCGGCTGAAGGTATTGTTCGCAGCATTATTTCCCGTTCGGGAATAATCACCTTCGAGGTTATTCCTTGAGCCGCCCAGAGTATCTGAGCAATCTCCGACTGAGACAGCACTCCGGTTGAAAAGTCCCGAAAGCTGCGCCTTTCTGAAATTACCTTTTCCAAAGGATTTGTACCTTCTTGTTCTGGTAACGGTAGTTTAATCATATTGTTTTTCTGAGCTGATGTGAGGTTAAAAAGAGAGGAAAAGAACAAAAAGATCAGGGTAATTATGGTTTTTCTTCTCATTGTTTTTTCCGTGTTTTAACAGTGAATTCTTTCAAGTACTGAGGTTCAAGGTCCCGATAATTTCGGTAGTTTTCCGGATTGTTGATCCACTTACGATAACCAATTATTCCAACGGATTCAGCTTTGGCTGTGATTCCTTTGATTATCTTCATGCTTTCAGAACACATTTCCGGTGATAGATCGACTAAAGCATCGATTCCGGCTCCGCCAATATTTACGCTACTGCCATTCAAATCAGAGAATTTTTCAGCACCACCCATAAAAACGTCACCAATAGCTTCGGAAATTTCGGAATTTGCCGTTTTCCCATAGAGGCAACCGAATAACTCTCCCCGTCTGGCGACAACGGTCGGTAAGAACTTTTTTCCATCAGGGATTTTCTTTGACATCGTCAAAGCCAGTGCATCAAGAGTGTTAACCGGAATTATACTGATTCCAAGCCCTACTGCGACACCTTTTGCGAAAGATAAACCAACCCTTAATCCGGTGAATGATCCGGGACCTATCGATACAGCCAATGCGCAGAGTTGATGATATTTACAATCACAAGATAAAAATAATTTATTAATAATAAGAGGCAGAACTTCATTGTGTCGCTGCTTTGTCTCCAGAAATTCAGATCCTATGACTTGTCCCGCTTGAATTAGTGCTACGGAGCAAACTGCAGTTGCTGTTTCTATCGATAAAATTACTTGTTCTTGTTTTGGCATTGGTTCTGCATGCTTCAGTTGTGGATTGACTTTCAAGGGCGGATACTGCACTATGTTTTCGAGGATATATCTATGTTGAGGGTTCTGGTTCGCCCATTTTACACCCGGAAACTGAACTGGCAGACAAAATGCCTGCCAGTTCCAATATTTCAGAGCATCTCTTGAAAGTAACGTCATTGCGAACGAAGTGAAGCAATCTCTTAACTCGCTTATATCCAAACAGATTGCTTCGTCTCTTCGTTCCTCGCGACGACGAAAACAAATCACTACTTTCAGAAAATGCTATCGACGATATTCTGTTTGTCTTCTATCGATATTAACGGAAACCGTTAAATATCAAGATTTTTTACATATTTGGCATTTGACTCAATGAAGTTTCGGCGCGGTTCAACCTTATCTCCCATTAAGGTTGTGAAAAGACGGTCAGCCTCTGCTCCATCATCAATTGTAATCTGCAGAAGTGTTCTCCTTTCCGGGTCCATAGTTGTCATCCACAGTTGGTCCGGATTCATTTCACCAAGACCTTTGAATCGCTGAATTTTGGCAGATTTGATTCTACTGGCTGTCAACGCGGAAATTGCCCGATAAACATTCCGCTCTGTAATGGGATGTACCTTTTCATCTTTTCCCATTGTAACAAAATACTCATCCGGAACACTCAATTCGCTGGCAAGTGAGTATTCCTTAAGTGTTTTGTCAACTTCATTCAACTTTATACTGTCTCTATCTGTCCCGGAAGTCATATATAAAACATATCCTCCGGTATCCATATCAATTTTTATTGAAACATCTGTGAAACCCAATCGTTCAGCTGTTTCTATCAATTCTTTTCGCTTAGCTTCATATCGCGACATTCCGGAATAAATATGGACGTTTTCCACTATCTCGTTCAGTAACGGTGCTGCCTGTCTGTTCTTATAATTTTGAAGCCAACGGTCAAGATGCCTGCAGTCATTCATGACACGGATCAGCCTTTCACCGGAATATCTTCTTTCCGTCTTTTTTGCACGAAGCGTTACTCCTTCAAAAGCGTATTCATCAAGACTCTGCTGCAGTTCTTCTTCACTTTGATAGTAATTAAGTTTGGATTTTCCCCTCTTCAGACCAAACAGTGGTGGCTGAGCCACGAAGATATGTCCACCGGTAATCAACTCATTCATATACCTGAAGAAAAATGTCAATATCAACGTGCGAATATGAGCTCCATCCACGTCGGCATCAGTCATAATTATTATTTTGCCATATCGTAGTTTTGAAATATCCAAACCACCATTGTCATCATTACCGTTGCCTGACATAAATCCGGCTCCGATGGCGGAAATCATCGTTCGAATCTCGTTATTTGACAGGATCTTGTCCATTCTGGCTTTTTCGACATTCAGAATTTTACCACGCAAAGGTAGAATAGCCTGAAACCTTCGATCACGCCCCTGTTTTGCAGAACCTCCCGCCGAATCACCCTCAACGATGTATAACTCACAATGATCGGGATCGTTAATGGAACAATCCGCCAATTTCCCAGGGAGATTGCCTGATTCCAGGGCTCCCTTACGGCGGGTTAATTCGCGAGCTTTCCGCGCAGCGTCTCTGGCTCGAGCTGCCTGCATTGCCTTTTCAAGTAACTTTTTGGCGGTTGAAGGATTTTCCTCGAGATAACTGGCTAACCTTTCTCCAAAAACTGTTTCAACAATTCCCTTTATTTCGCTGTTACCGAGCTTTGTTTTAGTCTGCCCCTCAAATTGAGGTTCAGAGACCATAACTGATATTACAACAGTTATTCCCTCCCTGCAGTCATCCCCGGAAAGGGTGAATTTTTCGTTTTTAAAAATGGAGTTTCTAATTGCATAGTTATTAAGCGAACGGGTCAGAGCAGACTTGAAACCTGCCAAATGTGATCCACCTTCAATGGTGTGAATATTATTTACATAGGCATAAATGGTTTCCATATAGGAATCCGTCCATTCAAGAGCTATCTCAACAGGTACTTCATCCCTTTCACCTTTTATGTAGATCGGTTTGGGAATAATTGGATTTCGATTTTCATCAATAAATTTTACAAACTCAGGTATACCTTCCTTTGAAAAAAACGTCTCTTCTCGTTCTCGACCAGTCCGTGTATCACGAGCAATTATTTCTAAGCCGGGGTTCAAAAAAGCAAGTTCTCTGAGTCGTTTTATTATTACGGAAAACTTCCATTCGAGAACTTCAAACACATCGGAATCCGGCATAAATCTCGTCTCTGTTCCCTGGAAATCAGTATCACCTATCTCCGTAACGGGACCCTCAGGTATACCGAGTTTATAAGATTGTTTAAAGAGTCTCCCTTCTCTACCGACGTTTACATAACACCACTTTGAAAGTGCATTAACAACAGAAACCCCAACACCATGCAAACCACCCGAAACCTTATATGTTTCCGAATCAAACTTACCACCGGCGTGGAGGATTGTCATAACCACTTCAAGTGCAGATTTTCCCTCTTCGGGGTGTAAATCAACCGGAATACCCCGACCATTATCCCGAACGGAGATTGAATCATCGTTATTGATGATAACCTCAATCTTGTTGCATGAGCCTGCCATAGCCTCATCGATTGAATTATCAACAACTTCGTAAACGAGATGATGTAAACCGCGAGTCGAAACATCACCAATGTACATCGCGGGGCGTCGGCGAACTGCTTCCAGTCCTTTTAGAACCTGAATATCTCCAGCATTATACTGGTTTTCTGTGGAGTTGTTTTCCATCTAACCCTGAATGTTAAAATTAACCGCGTAACTTAGTTAAATTACTTAATAATAATATCTGAAACAATAGATTCACCAAGAGTTTTATTGAGCTTTTTACATATATCTCCTTTCATATACTTAAGCTCGGTTTTCCAGGTGGGATTATTAACAGATATTGTTAAAACACCATCTTTTATAGCAATTGCTTCTGAAGCATTGGCTATCTGTTTTCCAACTACTTCAGACCAAATAATTACTGCCCGTTGTTCAACTAATCTTTCCGACATTCCCATATGCTGAAACAACTTTAAAAATGCCGTTCCAATGGATTTTGAATTTCTAATCCTGGGTGTTTCCTTTTCCCAGGTTTTATATCCATATTTTTTTTTCTTTCTTTTCGGATTATCTTCCGAAAATTTGAAAAGTGATTTTGCATTCTCTTTCTTCATACTTCTCCGATTCTGCGGTTTGCAGCATTCCCCGAAAGTATTGTCATTGCGTTCGAAGTGAAGCAATCTCGTAACTCATAAAATCCAAACAGATCGCCTCGTCATTTCACTCCTCGCGAAGACAAACATGCCAAATCACTCCTGACAATTACAAAAAGAATATCTACAGTCGAATTGTGTGTTAGGATATATTAAAAAGAACGACCCGTCCAAATTTGAACGGGTCGAATTTATCTGAAGTAAAATACTCTCTCACTTTAATCTGATCGGCATCAACAACATTATGAACTCTTCATTCTCTTCCTGGGCTGTGGGTTTAACAATAGCCGCGTCATCATCCGCACCCATTTCAAATATTGCATCCTCAGTATCAACCTGTTTTAAAACATCCATCAAGTAAGAGGCATTATATGCAATTTCCATCGGATCTGCATCGTACGATACCGATACAATTTCATCTGCCTTCCCGCCGAGTTCCTGGTCTTCGGACTCGAGTTGAATCGATGTTGAATCAATTTTCAGTCGAATCTGTCTCGATATCTGGCTTGCAAATATAGACACTCTTCTCACCGCTGACATCAAATCTTCGGTTCTGAGGGTCATTTTTCCTGGATTTGCTTCAGGAATTACACTTTCATATCGGGGATAATGCCCATCAATTAATCGAGTCACCAATCTTTGACTTTTGGTACTAAAAGAGGCTCTTGATTCAGCAAGTGCTATTTCCGGCTCATCATCATCCTGAAGATTTCTCATCACCAAATTCAGTGCCTTCATTGGCACTATCACATCAATTGGCTCACCGGAATATGCTATGTTTTTATGAATAATTTTTGAGAGTCTGTGTCCATCAGTTGCAACCATTCTCATTTCTTCAGAACGAACCTGCATGAGAATACCAGTTAATACAGGCCTCATCTCATCGTTTGATACAGCAAACAAGGTTTTTGAAACCATTCGTCTGAGGTCTTCAGACTTAATTGTAAAAGTCACTTTCGCATCAACGGGCGGTAGTTCCGGAAATTCTACCGGGTCACCACCTGGAAGTATGTAATTACCAACACCTTCGCCTCCCAATAATACTTTACCATCATCCGGAACATTAACTTCGAGAGGTACATCCGGTAATTCCCTTATCAATTCCTGAAAACGTTTCGCCTGGACCAATACGCCACCTGAACCCTCTGCATCGATCAAATCCACATGAGCAGTTATGGTCGTATCAAGATCTGTGGCGGTTATTTCTAATTTCTTTCCTTCAAGTTTCATCTGTAAGTTACTCAGCGAGGGCATTGGCACTCTGGTGGCAATAGCTCCCATAACTCGTTGTAATCCTTTCATCATTGAAACTTGTGAGAAGGTAAATCTCATTTTTTATCCTTTCTATCTTTTAAAAAAAGAAAGATATTTAAAAATTTTGTAGTATTTTTAAAGCCTGTTAAAATCTTAATAACTTCGTTTGGCATTCCGACTATATCATAATAATTAAACGCTTGATTGCAAACAAGTGGTACTACAAAATTGTTGACGATTGAGTGAATTTCTCCTTTTATCTGTGTATGAAATGTTGAACAATTTCCACACTAATTCCGGATCTGTTACTTATAAACAATCAAGTAACACAAATTAACAATGTATATGTTAATTTGTGGATAATTATTCAACCATTTATTATTCTTAAAAAAAAATCCAATTTGCCTGCAGTTCACTTTCTAAATTGTCTATTTAAAAAATTATCAGACAGAAGCAAGTTCGATGAGTTGACGCATCTCACTCATTGTTTCTGAAAATCGTTTTTGTGCGTTCATTAACTCCTGAATTTTTTCACGAGCATAGATAACAGTAGTATGGTCCCTTCCTCCGAATTGTAAACCAATGGTCTTTAATGTTTGTGAAGTGAATTCAGTGCAAAAGAACATTGCTATTTGTCTGGCTTGAACAATTTCTTTTTTTCTTGTTTTTGATCTGATCAGATCACAAGGTACATCCATTTCTTCAGCAATAATCTCCTGAATACGATGAATTGAAAGTTGGTGTTGTGGTTTACTGACAAAATTTGAAACGACTTTTTTTGCAAGGTCGAGAGTTATTTTCTCACCAATAAATGATGTTTGGGCCAATAGGTGGGTGAAAATTCCATGTAATGTTCTTACGTTGTCAGTTACGTTAATAGCCAAAAATTGAACAACATTGTCAGGAAATTCAAACTTGTTTTGTTCCATCAAGTCTTTCAAAATTGCCAATCGAGTCTCGTAATCAGGAATATGAACTTCGCTGATCAGTCCCCATTGTAATCTACTTATCAAACGTTCATCAAATTCTTTGAGTTCCCGGGGAGGTCTATCCGATGAAAAAACGAGTTGCTTACCTGCCTGATGAAGCGCATTAAAAGTGTGAAAGAATTCTTCTTGTGTTCTTTCCTTAGCCATAAAAAATTGTACGTCATCAAGTAACAATACATCTACGGTTCGATATAGATGATTAAAAGAATCTATTTGACTTTCTTTAAGTGATTTAACAAAATCGATTGTGAATTGCTCACCCGTAACGTACAAAACTCGAAGGTGCGGTTTTTCCTTTGTAATACAGTTTCCAATACCCTGAATAAGATGTGTTTTACCAAGTCCCGAACCACCGTAAATTAAATGAGGATTAAAAGTTGAATTTCCCGGATTATTGGCTATTGATGTTGCTGCAGCACGAGCAAACCGATTACAATCACCTTCTATAAAATTATTGAAGGTGTAATGAGGATTGAGATTGGTTTTAAACGAAGCAACCCTTTTCCTGCTGACGATGCTGGATTTTTCTTCAACGATTTCCTCAGAATAAGGCTGTTTTCTCTTGCTGCCCTTTTTATCTATTACATATTTCAGTCGGAGATCATCACCAAATGCAGCAGAAACAGCATTCCTGAGATTTTCGCTGTAATGTGCCTCAATCCAGTCGCAATAAAATCTGCTGGGGACACGTAATTTTAAAAGGTTATCCTCGAAAGAAATCGCTTCAATGGGATTAAACCAGGTTAAAAAACATCTTGGTTGAAGTTTTTTCTGAAGTTGTTCGCAAATATTTTTCCAAATGTTTTCCGGGTTTGATTCGAGCTGAGAAACTGTATTCAGCATTAAATTTAACCTGTTGTTATTAAGGTGTTTGGGATATTAAAAAAGAAGGTCACATGAATTTACATTTACACAGAGCTAATGTCAAGTACTGAATGCGAAAATTAAAAAAAAATAACAATATTAAAAATATTTAATAGAGGGATTTACACAATTTGAGTGTTGACATAACGTTTTAAAACCAGATCGGATTAGCAAAAGCCCTGTGGGTTTTGCCGGAACTGGTTATTGTCTCGATTTCTGCTCGAATATACTTCGATCCGATTAGCGGAGACGAAATTTCACCTTCAAATAACTTACAAAAAGGATCCGATTTTGGATTATATTGTCTAATCGTGATTTCTCCGTTCGAACTTCCTCCTAAAATGCGAAGTAATTTCAGTTGACCGAATTCTTGTGAAGTCTTATATCTTAGTCTAATGGATCCGGTTGCGTTTTTTTCAGCGATATCTCCACTGAATAGTGTTTTGTTTTTCTGAAAAATAGAGAGTTCTATGGCCGGACCATCACTAATATATGATTTTCCATCTTTAAGATTATTAATAATTTCTGATTTTCCATATTTATCAGCCACTCTGATTCTCGTCGTAATTTTGCCGAATAGATGATCAGAATTTTCGTGAAGAGTGAGCATTGGAATTTTGACCTGCCTAAATCGATTAAAATTTCCGTGCGCATCATTTCCGGCGTAAATATTAATTCTCTTTCCTCTGTTAATTTCTCCTATCCACTTTTTCAGCCCGGATGTGAATCCTATATCCCACATTCCGTTGCAAATCTGCCATCCATCAATTCTTTTCTCGTTTAAGTCCGAATTTCCCCATTTTCCACGTTTAACCAGCAAGCGCTGCAACCAGTTAACCGGAACAAGCGGGTGGGCGGCAGCAGTGAAAGAGGTATTTTTGATTTTTTCCAATGCTTCAGGTACGGAATTTTCACTTCGTGTCAGAAGCCACTTTTGAGCCCCGTCTCCTGAACCATGTAGAAACTCGGTATTGTCAATCACTAAAAGATGGATGTTTTTTCCACTTTCGGATCTGCAGGTCAATTCTTCACCAGGCAGCAGCAAGGCGCCGTTTCCGCTGTTATTCAGGACATCAATCCTTTCTAAAAAATCCGCCCATTTTCGTAACTCTGGATCATCGGTCAGATAATCTTCAGGCATATCATCGAGATTGTAGGAGTGATCTGTCACAGCAATCCATTTAAGCCCCATTGCCGGAGCCATCTGTTGATACATTTCTAAGGGTGCGCCAAATTCTACATGGTCGCAACCATACTCACTATGGCAGTGTAACTCCCCTGCAGACCATCCTGAAAATCCAGGTAAAGGATCTGCAGCGTTATGAACCTTAAATGGAGCCTGTGAAAGTAAAGAGTGGTTGTCCTGATTAACTTCCCAGGTATTTCTTCCATCGGACAGACGTGCCCTTGCCGTAACAGTCAATTTTCCTGCAGGCAGAGAAGAAACGTCAAGTTCGAAAATCTGGTACCATAGGGGGATTTTGATGTCAGTATTCAGTTGAAATGTTTTGTCCGCGTGTTCACTTTCAATAGAAGCTTTGAAGCAAACATCAATTAAACGAAGTGGATATTGGTTGGCATCCTTTATTATTATACTTACCGGTAAAGGCGTGTCAGGTTCGATACGAAATGGTGTATCAAAAATCACCTCAGCTTCATGTTTAAAATATCTGCTGAACGGAAAAAAGCGGAACCTGTAATGCGTCTCAGCGTATAGGCCGGCGATTGGGATCAGTTCCGGATTGCTTGGAAAGTCTATCATTATAGATTGATGGTTTTCAAGGATTTTGTCCGAGTCTTTTTAATGTCAGTTCCTTTTTTCGGATCCCATCGATTATGGGGGGCAATGCTCTAATTGTCGATTCGGTTGCAGTTCCCCTATCATGCAGCAGGATGATATCCCCGGGTACAATTTTATTGATGATTCTCTGCACAATCTCGTCAGAATCCGATTGTTTCCAATCTTTTCCGGAAAGTGACCAAAGGATTATTTTCATTTTTTGATTTCGAATCACCTTTAAAAGCGTAAAACCAAATCTTCCGTAAGGGGGGCGAAATAGAATTGGGGGAGTGCCTATAATTTTCCGTATTACTTCACAACTTTTGTGAATATCATCATTGATCAGTCGGGTGGACTTAAGGAGAAGAGAATTGTGTTGATAACCGTGAGATCCGATAGTGTGTCCTTCTTTATGAATATGCTCTACGATTGTCGGATGTTTTTCGACCTGGGATCCGGTTACGAAAAATGTTGCAGGGCATTCAGCGTTTGAAAGAATGCGAATTATTTCCATCGTGAAATCAGGATCAGGACCGTCATCGAATGTCAGGTAAACTCCGCTCGGATCCCCTTTGGATACGACATTTTTTAGCAATTTTCCTGCTATTCTTGGGAAAGTATCCAGATTCATTACGAGGATGCCCCCTTACTGCTAAACACCTGCCCCTTCCATTCGAAATTCAAAATATGACCGCCAATCGCGAAGACAACAATCACCGGTGCATGAATGATCTCAAGGATCAGAAAATCAAACCAGTTGATACGTTCCCTAAAAACTGATTTGCCAACAAATACCGATACAAAATCCAGGAGGCATTTAAGACCAAACATGCAACCCAACAACCACCAGGAGGAGGAAAATAGGCCGACCAGAGGACCGAACGAAAGAGAGAGAAAAAAGATAAAGATACCAACAAGTGTTAGTTTTCTCGATGTGCGAAGAAATAGTCCTTTGGAGCCCCAGCGAATTCTCTGATACCACAATTCACGAATTGAAGCAGGAGGCCGAGTCGGTACTACGGCATCTTTTTCTCCGACAGCAATTACATCCCATCTGGATTGTGATATTTTCGACATCAACAGCTCGTCATCCCCGGAAATGAGGGTATTTACTCCATCATATCCCTCTACGTTATTATAGGCTTCTCTTCTGAATGCGAGGCTTGCACCTGTGCAGGAAAATGGGATCCCATCCGCAGCCAGTCCGGCGGCGGCATAACCCTGAGATCTGAAATCTAAAGCTTGTAATTTCTGCCATACCGGAGGAGAGTTTCCGATATCGAAACGTGCTTGGCCGAGTACAATACCGGTGTTTGAATCGAATTTTGACAGTAAAGTTCGAATCCATCCCTGTTCAGGGCTGCAGTCTGCATCGGTAGTAATAATTATATCTCCCGATGCGCTCTGAATCCCCCGTTCCAGAGCCTGTTTTTTGGGGCTGAAGTTTTTGTGGATCGTTGTTTGTGTAATCAGTCGTACACGCGGATCTGATTGAGCAAACTCTTCAACGATTCTTCCTGTCTTATCTTCTGACCGGTCATCAACTACGATGACTTCAAACATATCAACCGGATAATCCTGAGCGAGAACATGTCTGAGGGTTTTTCCGATAAACTTTTCTTCATTTCTGGCAGCTATAATCACTGACGTTTGGAAAGTTTTTGGATCAATATTTCCATGTTGGCTACGAAGTTTTAATAAGCCATTTACAATTCTGCAGACAAAATAGAGATAGACCAATCCCCCGGATACCAGACATATTGTCCAGGCAAAGGTCAACTGTCAGTATCCTTTTTGGGAGTTCGTGGTTGGAGTCGACTGACAAAAAGGACTCCAATTAGGGCTGGAATCAGGATGTTTGTTGCAAACATGAGGATCGAAGCATTAAATGCTGCCGCATCGGCAACACCGAATTCTCCGAAGAATTGCATGGATATGTGCTGGTCAAGTCCTAAATCACCAATTGCTATCGGCAATGCTGATTTGGTGAAAAGCACCGCAGCAGCTGCACGAAGACTCGATATAAAATCAATATTGGCAAAACCACTTATCAGAAAGAAATACTGTAAATGGAAAACGGTATAGTGCAAAAGTGAAAGCACAAGGGTTTTCCGTGCCTGAGGAGCACTGAACCGATCCAGTCCTCCGAGTAGTTGAGCGATGTGATCCTTCCGGGGGAATATCATTTGCAGGGCGTAGATCAGACTGCGTACCGGTCTTGGATCTATTGCTGCCCAGAGTAAGATTCCATTTACGATAAACATCAGGAGTATCATTGAACCGAACATATAACCGGAAATTAGATTTTTCGCCCAGGGGAGAGTCATTAGAGCCGGTAAGCCGAATGCTACAGTACAACCGAGGTTATAAAACTTATCTATAACAGTCAGACCGACCAACTTCAGCGGTGGGACATTCCTGATGAAGAGGGAACGGCTATATTCACCAATCCGACCAGGTGTGATTATTCCAAACGAAATTCCAGCAAGAAGAGAACCATAAGTTTCGTTCCAGGTTATTCCCGGGTGAACGAGACTGACCAAATATCGCCATTTGAATATTTGCAGGAACAGGTTAACCGGCATTAAAGCCATCCCAATGATGATGAGATTGAACCGGGCAGATTTGAGAGCTTTCCATATATCCTCAAGCTCGACGGTGAAGAAAATCAATCCGAGTAGAATAATTGCCACAGCAACTTTGATAAAGAAGAAGGCTTTCTGACTCATTTTTTCACCAATCGATTTGGGATATAGAGTCGGTTTAAACCTTCAGTGCAGTTCCTGCACATTGCAGTCTCATCCCGGTTTTCTTTATTAACTTTACGATTGAATTCCCGTATTTTTTCACCTTTCCAGATATCACGCCATGTCTGCTGAAACACATTGCCGAAAATGAAATTTGCATCGCTATCGAAGCAGCATGGTAGGACATCCCCGTTCCAGGCTATAACCGCAGAGAATGCTAACCTGCGGCATTTCATGCGTGTTCTTTTCATCTCAAGACGACTCTGAACAAGATTGTATCGCCAGAATGCGCGGTTCAATGGCAGTTTCGTTAGTGCGCTTTTTGTGTCACTCAGATCATTAATATAATAAGTTTTAAACTTTGCAGCATCACATCCCCAACCTAATACCATCTTTTCTACAGCTGAAAACTGATAGGGTTTTTGATTTGAAACGAGACATTCAGCAATTATTCTCGGTTTTCGTGATTTATTTTTTGCCCGAGCTTCAACCAGAGCCCGAACTCCAACTTCAACCTGTTCAAGACTACCACCACTTCGAAAGCTACGATAGGTCTCTTCATCAGCACCGTCTATACCGATGGTTATTCGTGTCAGTCCAGCTTCAATGATTCGTGTCGCTGTATCTTTACGGGCAAGAAGAGTTCCATTTGTATGCGTCTGTGTTCTGATTCCCCTTCGAGTTGCTTCTGCTACAATATCAGGAAAATCCGGAGCCATTAAAGGTTCACCTCGATGCCATAGGTTTAGCAATTTTACGAAGGGCACCTGTTCAATGACCTTCACGAATTCCGAATAATGCATAACACCACTGCCTGTACCGGTTCCGGTAGGACATCCCGGGCATTTAAGATTACAGGCTCCGGATGGTTCAATCCAGAGCATTATCGGTGTTGGAAGACGGATTTCTCTTTTCTCTTTAGTAGCGCAGGTGTCCCTGCCTGCGATGTCTTTACGGACAGGAATACCCGTGAAGACAAATAGTTAAACAATTCAAAAATTGCTAGAGCGGTAATTCCTGTTATTGCATCTCTTAAAAGTACTGTCATTGCGAGAGAAGCGAAGCAATCTCTTATGTCACATATTTACAAATAGAACGCTTCGTCATTGTGTTCCTCGCGATGACATATTTTCTTCATTACTTTCGGGAAATGCAATAGTATGGAAAACACATTCAATCACATTCACAGGCAGGGACGCCTGTGCTACTGGATGTGCAAATCCCACAAATTCTCGTCATGTTAATATAATTATTTTGAGATATTTATAAAACAATGATCACACAAAGTTGTTTAAGTACTATTTTCTTTATATTCAATAAGCAGTAACTCCTTTCATGAATCCAACCAGTGAGGTATCGTGTCCGAGAACCAGTCCCCCCCAAAAAAAGGTCTTAGCCCTGATGCTTACAAGATCATGGATGGTAAAAACTATCATCCTTATGTTCCTCCTCAAAAAACAATGCGGGAATTTACAATCCGAGCAATAATTCTCGGTTCAATCCTGGGAATTATTTTTGCTGCAGCAAATGCATATCTCGGTTTAAAGGTCGGTTTGACCGTTACTGCTTCGATTCCTGTTTCTGTGATATCAATGGGGATATTGCGAGGACTTTTCAAAACCGGAAATGTCCTTGAAAACAACATTGTTCAGACAATCGGTTCTGCCGGTGAATCTATTGCGGCCGGGGTGATCTTCACTGTTCCTGCTTTGATATTGATGGGAATGAAACCCGCTCTAATAACACTGTTCTCAGTTGCTGCATTGGGAGGTATGCTTGGAATTCTTATGATGATCCCGCTTCGGCGATATCTCATGGTTAGGGAACATGGCAAACTCCCTTATCCGGAAGGTACCGGCTGCGGAGAGGTGCTCGTTGCAGGTGAGGAAGGTGGATCTAAGTTTAAAACAGTATTCGCAGGTTTGGGTTTAGGAGCACTTTACAAATTCCTGATGGACGCAAACATGGCGGGTTTGTGGAAGGAAGTTCCGCATGTAAACATCCCATTTATCAAAAAATGTCAGATCGGTATGGACAGCTACCCGGCTTTGCTTGGAGTCGGATTCATAGTCGGTCCCCGGATTGCTGCATTGATGATGAGCGGGGGTGCATTAGCATGGTTAGTCCTGATACCGGTAATCGCTTATATTGGTGAAGGCATGATGGAGCCCCTCTATCCTTCAACGGTGTTGATTACAGACATGGAACCGGGAGATATCTGGAACAGGTATATCCGGTACATTGGTGCCGGAGCTGTGGCTTTGGGAGGAATTGTCTCTTTAATACGCGCAATTCCAACAATAGCCAGCTCGTTTAAAGCATCACTTGAAGGATTCAATTTCAAGGTCAACAAAGATGAACCACGCACATCCCGAGACTTACCGGGAAGCTTTGTAATTGGAGGTGCAGTTGTTATTGCCTTAATGATTTGGCTGATGCCTGCTCTGAAGCTGAATTTGATTGGAGCATTTCTGGTTGTGATTTTCACATTTTTCTTTGCATCAGTTGCCTCGCGGGTTGTCGGTCTCGTTGGTGGTTCATCATTGCCGGTTTCAGGTATGACCATTGCTGCACTGTTAGGAACTTCGTTAATGTTTTCTGCTTTTGGATGGACAGGAACGGAAGGTAAATTTATGGCACTGATTGTCGGTGCGGTGGTATGTGTGGGAATTTCTTCGGCAGGAGATATATCGCAGGATCTAAAAACGGGATTTCTGATTGGAGCTACTCCTTTCAGGCAACAAACCGGTCAATTTATTGGAGTATTAACATCCGCGACAGTGGTTGGTTCGGTGGTTCTCTTGCTTGATGCGGCCTTTACAATTGGTTCTGAGAAAATGCCGGCACCACAGGCTACTCTGATGAAGTTGGTCGTCGAAGGGGTTATGGATCGAAACCTGCCATGGATGTTTGTGTTCACAGGTATGGGGCTTGCAGCAATTGTCGAATTTATGAAAATTCCGTCCCTGCCTTTTGCAGTCGGATTGTACCTCCCAGTCAGCCTGTCCGTTCCGATTATGGTTGGGGGATTATTGCGTGGGGTGCTTGAGAAAACACGGAAAGGTGACGTCGTTAAAACTTCCCGCGAACGTGGTGTGCTGTTTGGTTCCGGATTAGTTGCAGGAGATGCTACAATCGGGGTTTTAATCGCACTCTTTGTATATGGTCGGGAAAAGATCGAATGGCTTGCGGCTGTTAAGTCTCCGCTGTTCGGAGAATTGCCATACTCCGGAGCAGTTTCTGTCCTGATGTTCTCGATTATGACCTATTTGTTATGGCGAGTCGTAACGAGTAAACGAGCATAAAATTGTGTATGGACACGGCGCGCGTGCACCTGTCCGAGCGCCAGGAGTTGTATTTTAATTAGACATTGTCGCAGGAACGAGAAGGGCACGGGCACCGTGCTCGTACAATTAACATAAGATGCACATTTAGATGATAGATCGAATTAGTGGCAAACTGATAAAGAAGACGGTTTCGGGTGTCGTTGTCGATGTCGGGGGTGTTGGATTTGGGCTGACAGTGACTCTCGGAACTTATGAACACATCGGCAAAATCGGAGAAACCGTTTCTCTAATTACCTATCTGCACGTCAGAGAAGATATTCTTGACCTTTATGGTTTTGCGAGTGCTCAAGAGAGGGATCTTTTTGTTTCACTTCTGAAAATCAGTGGTGTTGGGCCTAAGCTCGCACTCGCTATTCTCTCCCGATTTGATCCAAATGCACTTATTCGCGTTGTCGCGGATCAGGATGTAAAGATGTTAACTACGGTTTCAGGCATCGGTAAGAGAACAGCAGAAAAACTGCTGGTTGATCTGAAATCACGGTTAAAAATCAAGCGGGAAGATATTACTGATATCCCAACAGGTGACGCTTCAGCGACGACAGAGGCTGTACGTGCACTGGAGGTTCTCGGATTTCCGATTAGTAAAGCCGATGACGCCATTCGCAAAGCAAGACAAACCCTTGGTTCCGATGCAACGGTCGAAGACCTTGTTAAGCTGTCGTTGAAGGGTTAGATGTTGTCAGGATACAGAAACCACTGATTTGCGATAAATGAAGCTGAAAATTTCCACAAGTAAAGCTTATCTTCCGGAGAAGAGATATATTTTTGATGTTTTGCTTGAAGAATTTCTTGGTTTAGAATATGATATAAAGTTTGCAGAAACTGATAATATCACCATTACTTCGCAAAATGCGTCTGATAATCGGAGGTTAATCCTCTCCAATCAATTCTTCTTAACTCCTGAATCAATGTGGCTTCAGTCGGATTCAATTCCGAAGTCTCCCTTGAATCATTGGTTGCCAGAAATCGACAATATCAGGATTGAAAATATCTCTGAATCGATCCCCGTCATTTTCGGAAATCTTTTCGATAGCGGCTCTTATATAAAACGTTCTCAGCAGGAAATTGAAATCGGGATAGATATATTTGGCAGTTCGTTTTTTATGCTGACAAGGTATGAAGAGCTTGTTTTACCAGACCGTGATAATCATGACCGCTTTCCGATAGAATCGTCATTAGCTTTTAAAAGTGGATTTACAGATCAGCCGATTGTTAATTATTATACCGAACTATTGTGGTGGGGTCTATCGAACCTCTGGCAGGATTTAATCAGGAAGGATCGGCAATTTAAAATCTATGTTAGTCATGATATCGATAATCTTCTTGAATATGCCTGGCAGCCAATTCCCCAATTCTTACGCTCTCTTGCTGTTGATGTTCTCAAGCACAGGAGTTTATCTCAAGCTGTAAACAGGACGATTGTCTGTTTTTTCGAAAAACTTGGTTTTGTTCGGAAAGGTAACAAGTTTATACTTAGGAAGGATCCATACAATAATCTCGTTAAGATTGCCGGGGTAAATCGAAAGAATGGACTTAGGGGCAGTTTTAATTTCATTGCTGGAAATACTGAAAAGAAACATGATGCATTTTACGAACTTGAATGGGAGTGGATCATAAGTATATTGGTAGATCTTCAGAAGACAGATCAGGAAATAGGATTACATCCGAGCTACAGAACATTTAGGGATGCAAACCAGGTAAAAAGTGAGTTAAAAACACTGCAAAAATCCTGCATTTCAGCAAAAACCAATCAGGCAAAATGGGGAGGACGACAACATTATCTCCGCTGGTCAAATCCCGAGACATGGCAGAATTATGAAGATGCAGGTCTCACTTATGATAGCTCAATTGGATATGCAGAGCAACCGGGTTTCAGAAGCGGAGTCTGTTACGAATATCCGGTTTTCAATCTGAATACGCGAAAAAAACTCAAGCTTCGGGAAAGGCCGTTAATATTAATGGATGCATCTGTTCTCGATTACATGAATGGCAGTTGGGCACTGATTAAGGATGAGGCGATTCGATTTGCGAACATCATTCGATTGTTTAGTGGTGATTTTATACTGCTCTGTCACAATTGTCGTTTATCAAAGAGAAAGGCAATTGAGACCTATGATGACATCCTCAAATCTATCTCGGTTTTAGTAAAGAAACCTCGGTAGATTCAATCAGTGATTCAGGGAGTTTTTTTAGTAAAATGGAAGATATCTGAGATTTTCATTTGGACATTGTGGATAATCAGATTATTATTTCAACAAACAGCAATCTTTTACCCCTATGCAGGGCAACAAGCAGGATTCTAGTGGAAAATATCTTTTGAAAGATTTGAGTGACTATGTAATAGGAGTCGATTTGGGAGGCACGAAGGTCGAAGCCTGCCTGCTGGATACAGACCGTAACTTGCATGGACGCGAGCGAGTTTTCGTTGAACCGGACAACGGACTTGACCGGGTTATCGAGAACATATTGCATGTAATAGATGTAGCAGCTGATGGCAAACCTTATGAAGCAGTTGGTATGGGCACTCCGGGAACATACAATAGAGAACAGGATACAATTTATGGCGTTCCGCATACTCCGCTGTATGAGACTCCCGGATTTATGCAAAAGCTCCGCGACCGACTTCCAGTACCTCTGGTTATTGAAAACGATGCGAATTGCCTTGGTTTGGCTGAATACTTCGCGACATGTGTCGGAAAATACAGCTATGTTCTGGCGGTCATTATTGGCACCGGTATGGGCTACGGTTTGATTCTTGATGGCAAACTTTATCGGGGAGCACGAGGTGGAGCCGGGGAAATTGGGCACACCTCGATTGATTACCAGGGTAGATTATGCGAATGTGGTCGACGCGGCTGTGCTGAGGCTTATCTTTCCGGCTCGAGTTTGAGTAGAAGGTTTGAAGAGTTGAGCGGAAAGAAAATTGGTGCTGATGAAATCTATATGCTCTATGAGAAAGGTGACGCGACAGCTAAAGAATTATTAGACAAAAGTTGCCTTATGATGGCAAATATTTTCGCCAATGCTGTTATCGCATTTGATCTCGAAGCATTAATCCTCGGCGGTGGAGTTTCAAACCTCCCGATCTGGTATGAAAAGGTTCCTCCGATCCTGAACAGTTCTCTCTTCGGCATTCCTCGTGGTGATATCCCGATAATCAAAGCGAAAATGGGTGATTCCGCCGGGGTGTTTGGAGCTGCATATCTCGCATTGCGGGAGTTGGGGACTATGCGTTTTTAATCTGATGTGGTCGGGATTATTTATTACCCGGGTTTCTTTACAAGTCACATTAACAAAAGGTTACAGAATTTTTATTAATGTTTTTAAGTTTAGTAATGAAACTTGGGCAACAAGTAGCCCAAGCCACACATCTTGTGCTGGCAGACGCCCTGGTCAGCCAGATATCGTTGTTACTACTGTCACACGAGGGCGTGTGACAGCACAAAATTGAGAAAATAAATGAAGCATTTACTATTTGTCATTTTACTGTTGCTACCCTTGTTCGCACAGGCTGCAGATGAAGTAATCCCAATTCCTCGAGTTGATTACCTCGAGTTCGCCCGAGCTTCCGCGAATTGGACGTGGGACAATCGGGATTCGCTCCTGAGCCTTTGGCGTGACAACTTTGACGCGAAATCGATTTTCGGATACCGCCCTCCACCACGCTTCCTCGAAATGGCGACTATTTACGCGACTCTGTATGATTATGAAGGCAATGTTGAGTACGCCAACCGCGCGAAACAGGTGCTGCTCGATTATGGTGAGTATAAAAAGATGTACCCCAAGAAGGAAGAGAAACGACGCCCAGATTACACTAACGGTGTCCCTGCCCTTCCAGATTTCTTCACGAACATGCGTTATATCAAGCCTTATGAAGTTCTGAAACGAAAGGGTTTCTTGACCAATTCCGAAAAGAAAAAAATCGAGAAAGTCATAGCCCACAGCATCGACTACGTCCTCCAATCCCAGGAATGGGGTGCGATGAACCGGGCATGCCTCCGCGCAGAAGCACTGGCCTGGGCAGTACGCGCAGTCTCCGACCATTCCCACACCAAATACTGGAAGAGCTACGAACGTGCGCTCGGGTTCGACAACTGGGGCAACTGGGAAATCGAGGACGCTACAATATATCACGGTGTCTGGTTGTATGCACTACTCGGTTATGCAGATGCTAAGTCCGAGATGAAAGAGCTGTTCCACACGCCGGAGATGTATTACTACGCACAGTACTTCCTCCACCTGATGTGCCCGGACGGAATGATCCCCGACTTCGGAGACTCCCACCGGATTCAACCCAACTGGAGCCGCTTCCTCGTCTTCTTCGAAGCAGCAGCCAAGGCTTATGACGATCCCGAGCTCAAATGGGCAGCAGCAACGATTGGCAGGAAATTTCTTGATTTCAGCAAGGTGCAGAGCATCGGTCTGGCGTATTTGCTGCTCGACTGCTACCGTTTCGGTACCGATGACCTTAATCCAGCTCAACCGACAATCCTCAGTGAAGAAGTCATGGAAGATGTGCAGGGAAAAAAGATCGTCTTCCGCGACGGTTGGGACGAAAAATCGTCATACATGATGCTCAATTACCGCGACGAGGGTGATGGAGGAGTGATTTTCCGCGACTACCTCCGAGATGGAATCCCGGTTGAAGAGGAAAAGATGACACATGGCCATGCCGACGAAGGCGGAATATGCCGTCTCATGCATGAGGGGACGATCCTGCTCGTCGATGGCGGCTACCGCGACTACATGCCGAGTGGGATGTACGGTGCTTTCCGGCAGGACTATTTCCACAACCGGCTCTGCGTCCGGCAGGGCAAGATCTGGATGGGACAGAAAGCCGGGGAGTGGCGTTACAGCCCGACGGATCACCCGGCAATTCCCGGGCAATCCATAATAGACTACCTGCACAACGCCGGGTCATACCGACTTGTCCGCACTCAGAAAATCGACTTCCTGACCTTCGACGATTTTGATTATTGCCGTACGAAGCTGATCGACGACAAACTGGGTTACCAGTGGGACAGGGTCATCACCTGGGTGAAAGATCCCGGGTTATATCTGGTTTTCGACATAATGAAAGCCACCGAAGAAGAGTGGATGACAGCCGCTAACCTGTGGCACACGAGGAAGATTTTAGATCAGGGGGATCACTGGTACCTGACTCAGTACGATTCGCTGACCAACAAAAAGTATGATCCCGAATCCAACCTGCTGATATATTTCCCCGAGACCCATTATCGTCTCGAATCGGTCGAACCGGAAAAGCGTAACTACCAGGACGAAATCGTAATCTCCCAGTACACGGGTCAGCATTTCGAACTCGGAGAACACATCGGTTTCGTGACAGCACTTGTACCGCAGGACTTGGATGAAGACCCAAGGCCGTGGATAGACCGGATAAGCTTCATAGACTCAGACAACCCCGGTGACGGCATGTCAGTCGAAATCAAACTCGATAAGCGGACGATTCAGGTAGGAATTAAGTCGGACATGCGCATGGACATGGTACGCGACTACCGCCGTCCCAAATATACCTACGAGTCGGGACGCTACAACTGCGGCAAAGTAGAAACCAACGCCGATTTCTTCTACACCGAAAAGACCAAAAAGAGGTTATCTTTCACAGTAGTAAACGTCTCCAAAGCCTACTACGACGGCAAAGAACTTTTCGCCCAACTACCATCCCAATTCGGCCTCGCTTTCGACGGTAGCTCCAGCGAATATGGGATTGGTAAGGCAAGGTACTGGCGTGATGAGATAGATTTTAAGTAGGCTATTCTGCTTCTATATCCCACCTCGCAATAGCGGGGTGGGTGCAGGAATACAGTTTCGCGCTGTCACACGCCCTCGTGTGACAGTAAATAATAACAATGACTTAACTGGCAGACGGGGGCGTCTGCCAGCGCGTTTAGACCTTTCCCGCACAACCTGAAAGGCAGGGGGAAATAGTTTTCCATATTGATTATCTCAAAGAACAGCACTTGTTATATATGCGTCAATTATGTTGATAATATACAACATTATTTTGTAAAAATCAAGCTTCATAACAGAGCACAGCATAAAACAGGGATACCATAAATTATCGTCACATCGTCACACTTTTGGCGGAACGCGTTTGTGGGTGGGGGATTGAGGGTGTGACGGAAATGTGACGGAAATGACGGAAAGTGAGATTCACAACGGATTAATCGGATTAAACGGATAACTCAGTCGTCATTCCGGGCTTGATTGGGTATTCGGTTTATCGTTGTGAACGAAGTGAATCAGAATCCAGAAAAGAATGTTGGATTATTTGGTATCATTTCGAGTGGTGTCAGGTGTCCCCGAGACCTTTGAAATACTCATGGTTTTCCTCTGTTCCTATGATTATCCTGGAATAGTGATTTCCTAAGTGCTTGTATATTCTGGATGCACTTCGCAAGCGAAGAAGATATCCCGCCTTCGCGGGAACGACGTGCTTTCACAAGAATTGAATATTTCAAAGAGCTCGTCCCCACCTGACACATTTGTTAATAACCAAAGGAATCACAATGGACTTCAGCGAAATGACAACAGTAGACCAATGGGTCTCTGGGTAGCCCGAGGTTTCGGATTAATTATTATTGGTGTAGTTTTTTATGTCAAGTACAAGAATAAAAAGAAAAAGGATCGGGAGGAGAGGTAGGAAGATGGTGTGGATGTAAAATAGCTGGTCGCCAAAATTGTAAGTTATTGCAAATGCTTCAAGAACTCTGAGTAACGTAGCCGGGGATTTTGCAGAAGTGTTGATGTATATGGATTATCTCAAATTTGAAGTTGCAATATAGAAGGGCATTCTACAGAGGATCATTTACTGATATCGGCAATATGATCGAATCGGGGATTTACAAAGCCCACGACCACCTGCTGGGAGCTCGCCACGCTACGCTGGTGTAGCAGGAGTGAAGCATGACAAGCAAGGGATCGCGGCGACCTGGTTAGGCGTTAGTGTTTTGCAGAACCGGACTTTGTCCGGTGGTCCCCCCTTTGGTTCCCCCCTGCAATAGCAGGGGGGAGAGGGCGCATGTGTGGCTCTTCATGCGCGGTTGGGGGTTAATTTCCGGTCATTTTTAGTGGTAAGGGCGCAAGCCTTGCGCCCCTACGGGGTCAGGTGCTTTCATATTCCAGGACGTCTCCGGGTTGACATTCCAGAGCCTCACAGATGGCTTCCAGTGTTGAGAAGCGGATTGCTTTGGCGTGGTTCTGCTTCAGGATTGACAGGTTTGCTATGGTGACTCCAACCTTTTCGGATAGTTCCGTCAGGGACATTTTTCTTTTTACGAGAAGCAAGTCCAGATTTACGGTAATAGGCATGTGAGACTCCTTTAGATGGTTAGGTCTTGTTCTTTTTTCATTCTCACAGCAGCATCGAAAACCTCGGCTATTACCAGGATGATAAGTCCGGCGACTACATATTCCAGAAACAGGTCTGCATGCAATTCAATTTCACCGGAGGGTACTGATAAATCGTCCATTATAAATAAACTCTGAAATATCAATCCGAGTCCGGCGAACGGTCCCCCGATCATAATTAGGTATGCCAGCTTCCGCAGCCGTTTAGGATTCTCATCATCAAAAGGATTGCCCTTTTTAACGCTCAAAAAGAAAAGCCTGAGGTGTTTGAGACCCCATATCCATGCTGCAATGATTGTGGGTAGAAATATGCAGACCAGCACTTTCCAGAAAGCCTTGTCCGGATCTATCAGAATTCTAGCCTTTCCCTCAATTTCTGAAATTACAGGGCGGTCTGTGTAGGGAATATCAGAAGTCCCATTTTCAGGATAAAAGTCGATTGCTGCCGGGATCGTCACATGCAGTTGATCCAGATTGACACCGCTCAGCGCAATTATAACCAGGATCAGCGCTAATCCTGCACCAATCCAGCTCAGGTACCATGTTATATCCAGAATCACTTTCAAGATTTTGACCGAAGTTGAAACAACGGGCTTGTTTTCATCCATTATATCTCCTTGTTTTACATTTGATTTGATATTAACATAGCAATAATTTTTCCGTTTGTCAATATATATTTATTGTTTTTCGATAAAGATTTATCTTTTTACGGCATTTTTATGTTGTTTTTCAACAAACTCACCTCCCCTTTAATTCCCCCTGCAATAGTAGGGTGGAGATGGTGATCTACTCTCGAATGACTACTCTTGATGATGCTTTAGCGGACAGGAATGTCCGAACTCCCTTTTCCGGAGTTTTTCTTCCATGCCAGAATCCCCGCCCCCTCAACTCCAGCCCAATTTCCCAATTCTGCTGATTTTATTTTGATATTTTCTGTGTATGATTTGAATGCCCTGCGTTTTATTTCCTGCTCTAACGGTTTCAGCAATAAATCTCCTGCACCGGCAATACCACCCCCGACGACGATCATCTCTGGATTGAACACATTTATTAATCCTGCTAAACCTATACCGAGATAGCGACCTATGTATGCATATATTTTTATTGCGTTTTCGTGTCCCTCAATTCCCATCTCACCGAGCTTTTTCAAGCTGAAATCTACGAGATCGGGGAAATTATCCGCAACGTAGCGCCTGATACCATCCCTGCCAATGAATACCTCAAGGCACCCGTTTCCGCCACAAGAGCATTCGGGACCGTTAAAGTCAATTGACAAGTGTCCGATTTCACCTCCACCACTAACTCCCTGAATAAGAACTCCCTCACTCACTATTGCACCACCAACTCCGGTGCCGAGTGTAACTGCGATGTAGTGCTTTATTCCTTTAGCTGTACCGCTGCTGCCCTCTCCAATTGCCATGCAGTCCGCATCGTTGCTCATTACTACCGGTACTCCTGTTTTGGCAGTGATATCCCGTGCAACAGCATGACCATCAAGAATGTCGATGTTCTGTGAGTTGAGCACTTTGAATGATTTATCATCAAGCAAACCGGGAGTCCCAAGACCGATTCCCACCAACTCGTCTTTAGCGCAGTACTTTAACTGTTCGATAATTTCAGTAATTTGAGCTACTAATGCGTCATATCCGGCAGAAGTTCGTGTTCGCGCAATCATCGAATTTCGCAGTGTGCCGTCCTGTTCTATGATCCCGCCCTTTATTCTCGATCCACCCAGATCTATCCCAATTGTCACTGCCATTTTTTATTTTTCCTGATCTTTGATGTCCAGCGTCCGTTGTCGGTCGGTACAAATTCGATTTCTGCTTTTTCTTCCGGATGCAATCTTACTGAACCCAGAGCTCGTTTTCCCGGTTCGGGGAATATTTCAAGTGCGAGCTGTAAATATGGATTTATATTGCGTTGGCAGACCTTAAAAACTCCATTATTATCCCGCTCGAGAATGACTACTCCTCCGACATGCATAACCTCAAGCTTCGTTTTTCCCCAATGTGCAGGGAATCGTGGTTTAAGTGTCAGGAAAGTATCTGAGCCTGGTTCTATACCAAGTAGATACTCCGTAACTAACCTGACATATTCTGCAGTTGATGCAGCATGCACCGAACAGCCGACGATGTCTCGTTGAACGTCGACCGTCTCACCAATTTCTGCTGTGGGCAGTGCCCCGGTCACTCCCTGGTGAATAATTCTGTGAGTCATTCTTTCCAGTAATCCCATAAGGCTGTCAGGCTGTTCGGCATTTGCAAGGATGTTTCCTAATATACCTCCCGACCAAACCAGAACATCTCCTTTGGATTTTGTGCCTTTTGGCGAATTCTCTTCGAGGTAAACGTGTGTTGATGAGTAGTTTTCATCAAAAGGTGACAGGGTTCGAAAACCGACTTCTCCGATAAGTTCGTTTTCAGAAGCATACTTAAATATATTTTTTGCTCTTCGATGATTGCCTGAATCATACCAGTCCAAAGCCAGCATTATTGATCCCCGACTGTCGTATGATGGATTTGGATGCTCAAATTTATCTCCTTCAGAAGGGAATATCTGCCGGTCTGCCCAGAATTTGTCTTTTCGTAATTTGAAGGGCATCAATGAAGTATCATACGATAAGGGGATATTATATTCACCCGCTTCTCCCACAGTGACCAAAGGCACATCAAGTGAACGTGAATCCATACCTCCACTACCGAGAATAAGTGAAAATGGAATTTCGAAAGGAATGTTATGCAGTCGGGGATATACTTTCAGGAATTCCCTGACTTTAAACAGCAATACCTGAGTCTCTATTGTTGCACCAGCTCGGTCGACGCAGGCTGGTGAATCCCAAAGAAAATTCTGGTTAGAATTTGAATAGACAATACCATACCGGAGACGGTATTTCATAGTTCCGAGCAACGATTTTGCAATTGAGGTTGCAAATCTGTCCGCATAAAGGGTATCGGTATCTGTAGGAAATAATCTCCTGTATGCCAGAACGGCAAGCCCTGCAATTTCAGGAATACGGTACTCAATACCATCTTCCCGAATTTGCCCGGGCAGCATACCATATTCAGGGGACAACTCGTTTGAATTCTGACGGGATAATATACTATTCAGGACATCAATTGACACACCCCGGTTGATACCTGACGCGAGCATTCCCGGTATGGTGAGACATGAAAACCAACCATCCGGATAGGGACTGTCCGGTAAACCGGTCAGCAGAAATGTATCATCACCTTTTGAGTAAATCAACCTGGCGAGTGTAAGTCTTGCCCAGCTGAATGCTCTTATAAACTCCCGATCATCACAGCTGATGTTTATTTTCCGAAGCATAGCGGAAAACCACTGCTCTCTCTGGATTCGAATTATTTCCCGATTATTAATCAGAAATCTTGCATTTTCCGCCGCGGAATATCTATCGTTGCCATATCCGATTGCGAATGTTGCTGAAGCGGACTCAACCAGAAATTCTGCTGGTGACCATAAATGGGCTTCTCCAGGTCTTCCTTTAAGCTGACTTGCCCTGTATAATCGTAATTGCTTCTGTTTAAAATCGCGGAAGATAACATCCTCCGAACAAACAAATGCCAGCCAGCCTCCTGATCCATCTGCCCGAGCAAGTGATAGTGTCTGAAATTCTTCATCCCAATGCGAAACATAGCGTGCGTTCTCTTCTGTCTCATAATGTCTGAAGTCCGCAAATGGGGTGAAAATAAAGCCATTCCGATTGACATTTTTCAGTTCGATATAAATACCTGATTTCCGATGAGGCATTTCAATTCGTTCGATTAATCCGTCTTCGAAATGTCTTTCTATCCATCCCGGATCTACTACCGAAAATACTGGAGTTCGATCTATCTGTTCACCTGCAAGATTTGCTATTTTCCATTCTGCAAGTAATCGATATTCGCCCTGACCATAACCGTAAGAACTCTCCTCTGGTCTTTTCAAGGCATCGTCATAGTAATAACCACCGGTTCCATCTGTAAGCATTGTCAGCCGGTTCTCTCCAGCATAGATGGTGTCTGCCAGATTCTCAACCAGATGAGAGGCGATCGTGTCTTCTGATTTGTTCGAACAGCTGATAAGGAAAAGGATACTGGTCGAAAGGAGAATTACAATTCGGAAATCCTCGGAAATTTGCTTAAAAAAATTCTCAAAAGTGATGTCTTTGCGAACGAAGTGAAGCACTCTCTTAACTCGAATATATCCAAACAGATCGCTTCGTCTCTTCTTTCCTCGCGACGACGAGCGTAAGGTGTTGCTTCCGGAAATTGTTTTGGCTTTCAGCAGCATTTCAAGTGGGAATTATTCATCTTTCAGGTTGTCTTTAATATATCCGCCCATTGTCTGGAGCATTGATTCAACATTTTCAAACTGATTTGCCTTTCCAGGCAATGTCCGGTAGAAAATGTCTCCGTAACGTTTGGTTAATATCCGTGCATCGAGCATCAGGATAACACCTCGATCCGTGACTGTCCTGATCAATCTTCCTGCACCCTGGCGGACGCGCAATACAGCATTTGGTAGTTGGTATTCCATAAACGGATTGCCACCCTCACGTCGCAATTTGTTTATCCGGGCGGCTACAATCGGATCACTTGGTACGGCAAACGGCAGTTTGGGAATTACTACGACCTGCAGCGCCGGACCGGGGACGTCTATCCCTTCCCAGAAGGAGTCTGTTCCGAGTAAAATTGCTTTACCATTCGCCTTCCTCAACCTGCGGATGAGCATGTCCCGGTTTCGTCCACCACGCTGGACGAGTATCTCAATTTCTTTGCCCAGCAGTAGTTTATTCAGATCCCGTTCTACTTGACGCAGAGCCTTATAAGATGTGAACAGAACTAGTATGCCTGCTCTGTACCGCAGGGCAATTTCAGCACATAAATTTGAGACTGCACTGAGATGTTCTGCTGATTGATCTGATGGAGATGGAATAAAATTCGGATATCCAACGAGGCAGTTGTTAGCGTAATCAAAAGGTGATCCGAAAATCGATACTCTTACTCTCTCCTGAGGAAATTCGGTTAAACCCAAGCTTTTAAGGATGTGATTAAAACCGCTTGGTGTATTGGTTGTCGAGAGTGTTGCGGAAGTAAGGATCGCGGAATCAAGTTTTGCCCATAGTCCCTCAACCAGCATGTCAGCAATTTCGAGGGGTGCAGATCTGATCCATATTGGTTTGTTCAATTCAGCCGGGACATCCACCCAGTAAACCCGGTTTTCGTCCTCCGGGTTCATTGAATGATACAATGCTTCGGTTATACCGCCACACATATTGATAACTGCCTGCATCTCCTGCAATACCTGTGTAGGGAACACATCATCCATTTCATCTACGGTCTTCTCACGGATTCTGCCAAGTGCTTTTGTAGTTGCACTGAGTCCGTTCAGCAACGCTTCACCCGGCTCCATTAATGAGATGTGAAGTTTATCACCCTGTTTATATGAAAATGGAGTGGTGTAGGATGCTTTGAACGGTATCTTATTTCTAAGTTCAGCATTTGCTCTTTCAAACAGAGCATTTGCAGACTGCCTCAGCCCATCCACATCATCTGCGATTTTCTCGAGTGGTGAAACCAGTCGTTCGAGAAGTTTATCAGCAGCAAGTGAATGCCACAGGTCACCTTTTCGCGAACACATCCTGCCTATCCGGTCAAACAGGTTTTTAAGTAGGGGGGAGGATAACTCGGTTCCGAACTGATCCGTTGCCACCTCTTCGAGGTGGTGAGCCTCATCGAAGATCACCCTGATCTCATCTCCTCCGAGCAGGTTTCCCTCACTGACGAGATCCGATAAAACCAGGCTGTGATTAACAACGACGATATCCGCTTTAAGGGCTTTCTTGCGAATATTTGATAACGGGCAGTCACCTTTGCAGGAGTTACCGGTGCAGTATCCCGGTTCTGAAGCTACTAACTGAAAGAAACCTCCGGATTCATAAATTGAGCTGAGTTCGCTTAAGTCCCCGGTCTGAGTTTCTTTCACCCACCTTACCATTACCGCAGCTGATTCCCGCTGAAAAACACTTGCTCCATAACGCTCCGGATCTAACAGCCAGTTTCTCCATTTTGTGCGGCATAGATAATTACGACGCCCCTTAAGCAAGGCAACGTTAAATCCGAATTTAAACAGTGCACCAAGCCGTGGGATTTCGTTATTAAAAAGTTGATCCTGGAGGTTTTTAGTGTGAGTGGACACTATTATCCGTTGACCTGTCAGTAGAGCAGGCACCAAATAGCCCATTGATTTGCCGACACCCGTTCCGGCTTCAACGACCAGTATCTGGCTTTCGCGAAGGGCTCCGGCACATTGCACTGCCATGTCGACCTGTTCCTGCCTGACTTCGTAACCTTCCATTACTTTCTCAAACCTATCAATCTCATGGAAGAGACGCATGATTTGTTGGTCGGATGCCGGTGTATCCGGTCGGGAAATACCCGCGACGGAGTAAAAATTCTGCGGATTGTCCGGCAATCCTTCCAGTGCTCCCGGCGGGTGATCTGTTGACAAATATCCTGATGAAACAGCTTTGTGAACGCATCTCAGTGTATTGGCAAGGGGTGAAGCTGTACCAGATACGAGCCGCAAAGCATCGGCGATTTGGGGGAGATCAATTAATGACATCTGCTGGAGGAGAATCGCGAAAACGTCACCGGTCGCAGCAGCGTCATCTGCAGCCCGGTGGTGACTTCGGTTAACAACTCCATATCGTTCACAGAGCTTTGCGAGACCGAAGCCATCATTGCATGGAGTCAGAAACCGCGCAGCGATACGGTTATCATGGCTGATCGGCATCGTGCGAGCAACTTTGAAATGCTCGGCGGTCGGGCTGGCAGATTCAAGAAAACCGAGGTCAAAGGCAAAATTCTGCCCTACGATATCAGCATCTCCAACGAAATCGATGAAGTCTTCTGCGACCTGATCAAGACGGGGAGCATCTTTAAGATCTTCCGGGGTTATTCCGGTAAGTTCTGTTATTTCCGGGGGGAGTTTTTGTCCGGGATCTACAAACTGACTGTATCTGTCCACCTCAATCCCTTGGCGGAATCGTACAGCCCCAAGCTCGATTATTGCATCGCGACCTGCGTCGAGGCCTGTTGTTTCAAGGTCAATCGCGACAAATTCCTCGAGATTGAGGCGTTGCCAGAGTGATACGTTGTTTGTATTTTCTTGTTCTTCAGTCATCTATGGTATTTTTCTGATTTGCTTCAATTCTCTCAAGTCTCTTCTTTATTTCACCGAGTTCTTTTAGCACAGCATCATCTTTCTTTTCTTCTTTTGACTCATATGTTAAAAAGATTGAGGCAACATATGCAGTAAAAGCAGCGAATAAGCCAATACCGGAAATCATCAGTGCTGTTGCGACAATTCTTCCAAGAGTTGTAACCGGATAAAAATCACCATAGCCAACAGTTGTAATAGTAACAAAAGCCCACCAAAGAGCATCACCCGCAGTTTTAATGTTCGCTCCTGAATCAGTCTCACTATTAAGGATTGCCATTGAGCCAAAAACAATCAGAACAAATGAAATCAGCGATGCTAAAGCTAGCGTACTCTTGGCTTTATATTGGAGTAAATACTGGATAATGTACTTTGAAGACCGAAATCCCCTTAATATTCTCAAGATTCTAAATACTCTGGCGAATCGTCCCCATCTTAATATTTCAAGATTCGGAATGCTTGAAATTAAATCTATCCAACCCCACTTCAGATAATGGAGTTTCTTTTTTGCAGTTAAAAGATTTATAATGAAGTCTGCGAGGAAAACAACACAAATCCAGTTATCAATAAGATTCAGTAGATTATTAATATCATCGGGTAGAGAAAAAATTGTCTGAATGAATAATGCGGTAAGAACATAAACACACAAGAACAGCATGACCACTTGCCATATCTGAATTTTTTGTGAAACGTCCTTATCCATTTCTTTCCTTAAAGCAGTTTTCAGATGGGTTAAATGCTAAACTGAGTATTTACAGTTTTGAGCACTATACTATCAGATCTTGATAGCAAAACTAATTAACATACTCTTTCTGTCAAATGAGGGTGAGACCTTTGAAATATTCACGAACTAATCTTTTCTTGTGATTTCCAGGAAAGAGGAGTTGTATAAAGTAATTATGTATGCTGGATTCCCGCCTTCCAGTCTGTCTGAGAATGAAGATAATACCCGATTTTCCTCATTCCCAGCTTGACTGGGAATCCAGTAAGTTATTGAAATATCTGGATTCCGGTTTTCACGGGAATGAGGAGCAAGAATGAAATTCTTGCTCTGATGTTATTCTCGGACAGTCTGCTTCGCGGGAACAACGTACTTCCACAAGAATTGAATATTCCAAAGAACTCGAAGGCACCTGACATTACTCAATGACGACATATCTAGCAGACGAGGGCGTCTGCCAGCGCAAGTTTATCCTTCCCGCAACATCATAGCAATTCGCTCAGGAGTTGCCGGAAGTTCGGTAATTCGCACTCCTGTCGCATTATAGATCGCATTCAGGATTGCTGGAATCGTCGGCATGATCGCACCTTCACCAACCTCTTTTGCACCGTATGGTCCGTTAGGTTCGTCTGTTTCGATAATAATCGCGTCAAGTTCAGGCATATCCAGTGAAGTCGGGATTTTATACTCGGCGAGGTTAGTATTGATGACGTTTCCTTTGTCGTCGTATAAAATTTCCTCCATCAGTGCCTCACCCATGCCCATTGAAATCGAGCCCTGCATCTGGCCTTCAACCTGGGTGCGGTTGATTGCAAAACCGCAGTCATGAGCTCCGGTTACTTTTTTAACATCTACTTCACCTGTTTCGAGATCGATTTCAACCTCAGCGATTTGAGCTGAGCATCCAAATGCGGGAGATGTTCCTACGGCAGCACCTTTAAATGATCCGCCCAGTTTAGGTGGTTTATATTTCCCGGTTCCGACAATAGTACCGCTCTCGAGGAACGCCATGCGGGAGGCCTCTTTAAAGGTCAGAAACTCCGAATCCTGCCTGTCTGTAAATCCACGATGTTCATGCATAAATTCTTCACGCATATCTGCGAAATCGATTTTTCCGGATTTGCTCTTAACAAATCCACTATCCATGTATAGATCTTCAAATGGCGTACCCGAGCGTTTGGAAATTGCGTTCAGTATCTGATCCCGCACTGATTCTGCAGCCTCCTTTGCAGCATGTCCCATCATCAGGGTTGTCCGGCTTGAATAGGCACCGAGGTCGACAGACAGCTCACTGTCACCGGTTACAGCTTTGACATTATCAACCGGGATACCGAGTACTTCGGCGGTGATCATAGCCAGAACAGTATCACATCCCTGTCCGATATCGGCAGCACCGGACTGAACGAGGACAGAACCCCCTATTTCATTGAGATGTGTTAGAACTGTGGCATGATAGGTTTCCGAGCGATAGATTGAGTATCCTGCTCCTGATACGAAAAATCCGCAGGATGATCCGATTCCCTTTACCTTTTTAGCTCCGGTTTTCACCTTGCCAGGGATTCTGGTTTCTTTCCAGACATCATTCCAGTTAGTCGCATCGCGGACAGCTTCAAGGCATTCTTTCATTCCGAGGCTGGACATATACAGTTCATTGCAGGTCGTTTCACCAGATTCCATGACGTTTTTCAACCGAAGGTCAACCGGATTCATCCCGATTTCTTCAGCGATCTTATCAAGCTGCGTTTCAAATAATGCTCTGGCAATGACAGCTCCATGACCACGTTGAGCTCCACAAGTCGGTTTATTCGTGACAACCCGGTAACCGTCATATTTCATGTTCTTCAGCCGGTAGGGTCCGCCTAACAGGGAACCGGCATAATAAATCGTAGCGATACCAAAACTTGCATACGCACCACCATCGAGAGTGCACTTGTGGCGCAGAAACATCAATGTCCCGTCTTTTTTAACCCCGGTTGTCATCTCATGCCAGAACTGATGCCGGGCACGCGAATGCAGGAAAACCTGTTCGCGGTCAAATGTCATTTTGACCGGTTTACCGGCTACCTGAGCGAGTTTGCAGACGCATAACTCTGCAGTCGAACATGATGCTTTAGGACCAAACCCACCCCCAACTGCCGGTTTTACCACCCGGACTTTTTCAAGCGGGAGCTCAAGTGCCATTGCCAGAGTACGCTGGACATAATGAGGAGCCTGTGTCGAGCTATGCATTGTAAGTTTGCCAGTGCTGTCGAACTCAGCGAGAATCGATTGTGGCTCGATAAAAGCTCCATCCTGCATCTTCGACATCATTTTATCGGTGCGGATGTAATCACATTCTTTTTCAGCAGCGTCACAATCCCCAAAATCCCAGTGTACTTCTGCACATTTGTTGTTCTTATATTTTTCATGTATCTGAGGCAGCCCATCTTCCATCGCATTGAATCCATCAAGCACAGCCGGAATTTCTTCAAAATCGACTTCGATCAGTGAAACAGCTTCAAGGGCAGTATCCTGATCAATGGCAGCAACAGCAGCGATTTCATCACCAACATATCGGACTTTATCCAGACAAAGAATATTCTCGTCATATCTGGCAGGTGAAACTCCATACCGGACGGTTCCCGCTTCTTTGCCGGTGATAATTGCTTTAACACCGGGCAGTGCCATTGCCTTAGATGTGTCGATATTGACGATTTTTCCGTGGGCAAGAGGGCTGTGGAGGATGGCGCAACTAAGCATTCCGGGGCGTTTCAGGTCATCGGTGTAAACCGCTTTACCGGTGACTTTATCAACTGCATCTACCCGCGGCGTGCGGGTGTTCAGGATTTTGTAAGTTTTTGACTCTTTTTCTTTCATACTGCTTCCTTGTCTCTCCCCCGTTCTATTAAAGGGGGGTATAAAAAGGGGGGGTGACCGGACATCCCATCCGGTTCCACACATGTATGTACGTCAGTAATGAAACTCGGGCAATAAATAGCCCGAGCCACACAACTCTGTTTTCAACTGATAACTGTTTTCTTGCCGTTACAATCGCGCTTCGCGCGATTACCCCCCCTTAGTTCCCCCCCCCTGCAATAGCAGGGGGGATTTAGACCACTACTATGGTTTGTAAACAATATCCATCTGTCGCGCTGCAAGCACCTCGTTAAGTCTGGATACCGGGGTGGTTACAGGTGCCTCTCGCATTTTGTCAGGATCGTTCTGGGCTTCTTCATCAATTTTCAGCATAACATCGATAAACCTGTCAAGAGTTTCCAGCGATTCCGTTTCTGTCGGTTCTATCATCAGTGCTTCATGGACAATCAACGGGAAGTTGACTGTCGGTGCGTGAATATCAAAGTCGAGTAATCGTTTGGCGATATCTACAGCTTTCAAGCCGTGTGTGTTTTGATTGTCCGCTGAGAATACAACCTCGTGCATGCTAATCCCATCAAATGGCAGCTTATATTTGCCTTCAAGAGAATGACGGACATAGTTCGCGTTTAATATCGCAAGCTCGGAGGCTTTCTTTAAACCATCAGGTCCAAGTGCCCGGATATAGGCATGGGCGCGGACGAGCATAGCGAAGTTGCCGTAAAAGGAGTGAACCGTGCCTATGGACTGTGGACGATCCCAATCAAAATCATACCTGCCATCATCATCTTTGACAACTTTTGGACGCGGGAGAAATGGTTCAAGCAATGAAACAACGCCCACTGGACCGGAACCCGGACCGCCACCCCCATGAGGTGTGGAAAAGGTTTTATGCAGGTTCAGGTGCACAATGTCGAAACCCATACCCCCCGGTCGGGAAAGTCCCATCAGGGCATTCATATTGGCACCGTCCATGTAAAGTAATGCTCCAGCTTCGTGAACTGCTGCAGCAACCTCATCAATCTCATCTTCGAACAATCCGAGAGTGTTTGGATTAGTTACCATTAACGCCGCGACATCATCATTTAATGCTTCCCTCAATCCGGACAAATCTATCCTTCCATCGGCTTTTGATGGGATTGATGCCGGAGTGTAACCTGCCATAACAATTGAAGCCGGATTAGTGCCATGCGACGAATCGGGCGTCAGGACTATCTTACGTGGATTGCCATTTGCTTCATGAAAAGCTCGGGCAACGAACATCCCGGTTAACTCACCATGCGCTCCTGCCGCCGGCTGTAATGTCATTGCCGGCAAACCGGTAATTTCACACAGGAATTCTTCGAGCTTGTATAGAAGCTCAAGCGCACCCTGTATGGTTACTATCGGTTGATGCGGGTGCAGTCCTGCAAAATTCGGAAGTGCTGCTAACGCTTCATTTATCTTTGGATTGTACTTCATAGTACACGATCCGAGCGGATAGAAACCTTTATCGACATGATGATTCAGTGTCGAAAGGTTAATAAAATGACGCATTACCGCCGGTTCTGCAACCTGGGGTAAATCCAGGTCATCCCGCAGCAGATGTGCCGGTGGTCCCGCTACATCCGCAGGTAGATCATCATGTGGGCTATACCCACAGCTAAGTGCCGGTCGATCTGACTCGAAAATTAATGGTATTGACATCTTTATAACTCTATCTTGAATGGCTTTGTTTGTGTTTAGAGTACAGGTTTTAGCCTGAAGTACTTCCAATGCATGGGAGTGCGGACATTCTTGTCTGAGAATGCCTGAATCGCGCTGGCAGACGCCCTCGTCTGCCAATTAAGTCGTTGTTTTTCCATTGGGCGGGGACGAGACCTTTGAAATATTCATGGTTTTCCTCTGTTCCTGTGATTTTCCAGGAGTAGTCATTTCATAAGTGCTTGTGTATTCTGGATGCACTTCGCGAGCGAAGCAGATATCCCGCCTTCGCGGGAACGACGTGCTTTCACAAGAATTGAATATCTCAAAGAACTCGGGGACGCCTGTCGACACACTTTTCTTCATTCTCGGACAGGCTGGGAATGTCCGTCCTCACCTCCACATTGAGTATCCTGTTTATCCTGAACATCCCAGTTCAGCTTTTCAGTCGATCCCATTTTCCGCAAACTGCAACTTGTGCAGCCTTGCGTAAATTCCATCCTGTTTCATCAATTCAGCATGTGTTCCCGTTTCTTGAATCATGCCTTTGTGCAGGACTATGATCCGGTTGGCATTTCGTATTGTCGAAAGCCTGTGTGCAACAACCAGTGTTGTCCTGCCCTGCATTAACCTGTCAAGAGCTTCCTGAATGTAATGCTCGGTCTCTGTATCAACTGCCGCAGTAGCTTCATCGAGCAGCAAAAGCGGAGGGTTTGCTGCGAGAGCTCTGGCAATTGCAATCAGTTGTTTCTGACCTCCCGACAATCGTGCTCCCCTTTCTCCAACCGGTTCGTGAATTCCCTCAGACAGTTCATTCACAAAAGTCAGAGCATTGGCTTGCTCGAGTGCAGTATCAAGAACATCACCGCATCGATCCTTTTCACCCAGAGTGACGTTTTCCGCAATTGAACCGCTGAACAGGAAAACATCTTGCAGTACTACACCAAATGCACGTCGCAAACTATTCTGGTCAAAACTACGGATATCTTTACCGTCAAGTAGAATCCTGCCCGATGTTGTTTCCCAGAACCTGAGCAGCAAACTTATTAATGTAGTCTTACCTGCGCCCGTTGCTCCGACCACTGCAACGGTCTCTCCGGGCTCAATCTTAAAAGATACATTTTTTAAGATTGCTTCGCCAGATTTATATTCAAAACCAACATCATCAAACTCAACATTTCCACTCACTCTGTCTATATCTTCAGGCTGACCGGGATTATTGATTTCAGGTTCCTTGTCAAGCAGCCAGAACACCCGTTCAGCAGCTGCCATTGCAGCTTGCATGGTATTATACTTCTCGCTGAGATCACGGATGGGTCTGAAAAATCGCTCAGAGTACTGAAGGAAAGCTACAAAAGCACCCCAGGTCAATGCATCCTCTTTGATCATTAAACCACCTGCCAACAAAATAAGCGCAGTAGCAAGTACCGACAGGAAACTTATAGCGGGGAAGAATAAGGCGAAATATCGAATTGCCTGTCTGTATGCGTTCCTGAAAACCTCGCTCCGTTTCCGGAATTCTCTTAAGGTCTCATGCTCGCGCATGAACAGTTGAACCGTTCGTATGCCGCTGATGTTCTCCTGCATGTGACCGTTAAGCTGTGCCAGTGCTTCACGAATCGTTCTGAAAGTTACCCTGACCTTTTTTCGGAAAGCGATTACGGCTCCAAATATCAATGGAACGACGATAAATGTGACAAGTGCAAGCTTAGAATTCAGTACAAGAAGGACTATCACAATTCCAAGCAGCATGAACAGGTCACCAAATATGGCTATAATACCACTTGACAGAAGTTCAAAGAGGTTTTGCACATCGTTAGTAACCCGTGTCATCAACCACCCGACAGGCCGCGAATCGATAAATTTAATGTCCTGACGGAGCAGATGTTTGAAGAGCTTGGTTCTCAGGTCAAAAATTACCGTCTGACCGATCCATTGCATCAGATAAGTTTGGATAAATCTAAGTATAAAGGTCAGGACGATGAGTCCTATGAAAACCATCGCAATTGTTCCCAAACCATCTAACTGTTTAATGGCGATGTAATTATCAATTCCATGTTTCAAGACCAATGGACCTGCAAGTTCAACTGCAACTGTAACAAACAGCAACAGCACGGCAAGAACGACATAATACTTGATTGGCTTTACGAATTCGAGCAACCTGCGCATGAGACGGGCGTCATAGGCCTGTCCCATAATGTCATCGTCGGGGCCGAGTTGGTAGTTGCCTTTACTCATAACTCCTCCAACTCCTCGGCTATTCTCTGACGGGTGAACATTGAAGTATATAAGCCATTTGCTGCAAGTAGTTCTGAATGTGAGCCGACTTCGGCTAATTTGCCGTTTTTCAGAACGAGGATTATACCAGCCTGCTCGGCTGCAGCGAGGCGGTGGGTGACGAAAAGGGTTGTTCGTCCCCGGAGTCGTTTCTTCAGGTTGTTTAAAATTCGGGTTTCGGTATCTGTGTCGACTGCCGATAAGGCATCGTCAAGTACCAGAATTGGTGGATCCATCAGGAGTGCCCGTGCCAAGGTCAAGCGTTGCTGCTGACCTCCGGAAAGTGTAACTCCCCTCTCACCAATTATTGTATCGTATCCATCCGGAAGATCCTCAATCTCTGGTGCGAAACATGCAGCCTCTGCAGCAGCAACGACTTCCGAATCGGTCGCTTCCGCGTTACCAATGCAGATGTTCTCGCGGATCGATGCGGAAAACAAAAATGGTGTTTGATCGACATATCCGATTTGCTTTCGAAGCTCCGGGACAGACAATTGTTCCCAGTTTTTGCCATTTACCAGGATTTCTCCGCTTTGAGGACTATACAAACGTGGCAACATTCTTACTAAGGTGCTTTTCCCCGATCCGACCTGCCCAACTATGGCTGCGGTTGCCCCGGCAGGAATTGTAATGCTGATATCGGAAAGTACTTTCGGCTCATTATCCCGGTAGCGGAAGGTTAAATTTTTATATGAAATTTCCGGAGCTGACAGTTTACCGGTCTGACTTTGAGATTTCCCTTCAGCTGAAAGTTTTTCATCCTGCGAAAACTGGGGTGATAGAGTAAGTATATCCTGCAACCTCTTGTCAGATGCTTTGCCTCTTTGATACAGGTGAGTCAACCAACCAAGGGCGATCATTGGCCAGGTCATTAACGACAGGTAACTCATAAACGCGACGAACTCACCAAGTGTCATCAAGTCCATTGATATTCGCTGTCCACCTACCCATAGTATCCCGACAGTTCCCAACCCAATGAGCATTCCGAGCAGTGGCATGAACATCGACTGCATTTTAGCAACAACCATACTTCGCTCAAAATACTCTCGACAGATGTTGTCAAAGCTGTCAGATTTGTTTTCTTCGCGAACGAAAGCCTTAATCACACGTATTCCGGTGATGTCCTCCTGGACGTTACTCGTAAGTATGCTGTATGTTTCCTGTTGACGAATATTGGCATGGTGTAGTTTTCTTGCAACCAGGAAAACCGAAGTTCCTATCAAAGGTGCGAGTAGTAATATCCACATTGCGAGGACTTTATCGAGAATAACCATCATAATTCCCGAAAAGGTCATGATTAAGAGAGTATTAAACGCATACAACAGGGCGGGACCGACTACCATTCGCACTCGTTCTATATCCTCGGTCGTGTGCGTCATTAAGTCGCCGGTATGACTCTGATCGTAATAACCGGGTGACATGTCCAGCAGGTGGCTGAAGAAGTTTGCGCGGAGATCACTTTCGAAGAATCTCGATACGGTGATAACGAGATCCCGCATGTAAAAACGAAAAATACCACCAACACCGGCGGCAAGGATCAAAATTCCGGTCAGAATTAACAGCACACTCGTCGACTGATTGGTCTGGAGGTTGTCTATACCCTGTTTGAGAAGCATCGGACTGACGACATCAAAAGCAGCAGCAACTCCGGATGCACAGATCCCGAGTATCAGTTTAGTTTTATATGGACGTAATCCCCGAATTAACCTCCGGGGAAATTCTGAAGTCTGGTTGATGGTTGTTTCCTTAAAACTAACGCTTATTGCTGCTTAATGGCAGTGACCTGTAACCTGTGTCTGACTGCATCCGTTGTGCTTCCGACCGGCTTGGAAGCAGGAGACATATCTGTTTTGCAAAACTCCTGAAATCCAGATCTCCGCTGAATCGCCATTCGTTCTCTGAAATCCAGTTATTCGTGTTACTATCACCCTTTTGTTCAATCTGCGAAGTGTTACGACCGGAGAATTGGAAATATGGCTTGTCTTCATCACTCAGCTCGTAGTAAAAATCCTTCTTCCCGTAAATTACCGGTCTTATTCCTATATCCGTCAGAATACTCCTGGGAATTGCAATGCCGTACGGTTCGTAATTCCAGTGCCCGAGTGCTGAGCGATAACGGATGTTCTTCAGAGTATAACATGGGGGAGATGACGTAAACGATATCGTCGGTTCACCCGCTCTGATCATCCGACCTTCACCTCTCAAGACTCCGGATGAAATTATCTGCTTGAGAGTATTGAATCCATCGCGCGGATTGCCGGATTCGGATTCAAGGAGCTCTGTAAAATAGTCCGCTTCCGACTCACCTGGCCATGGACCATATACGCCCCGTGTCCAATGAATCAGGTACTCGATATCTTCTGTCTCGATGGGATTACTACAATCTTCCCTTAAATGGAGCCATCCGGGTTTTGGTCTTCCCGGATAGCGAGTTTCAAATTGGTGGTTAATGTCATCGGCATTTTCCGCTAAGTCATTCCAGTAACTCCCTTTCCGCAATGCAATTGGCAGCCGGTAATGTGCAAGATTAAAAGCCACCATATCCCTCAAATGCATATTGTGAGCTTTTGTGAGCTTATCGTCGGACAATGGCTGCAGAAATGTCGAGCTTTTTTCATCAAGCTCGAGCCGACTGATTATACTCTGAATTTTTTCTAATGTTCCGGACAATCGATCTGGTGGGAGCACAATCCAGACGGGGATTTTACGACGTGCAGCATACCATGTGATATACTCCCAGCCAATCAATCCAACGCTCGAAACGACAGTATAGTTTTGCTTTCCCGCCCATTCAACTGCCTCCCTGACCGAAGCCAGCCATTTATCATCCGCCCGTGTACGTTTCGGTAACCTTGATAGCAGCAGCACAACACGCCTGCAGCTCAAATCCGGTTCTGCGCCTGCAACAGCCAGAGAATGAGCAGGTTTATCAGAATTGCCTTTTTGAAAATCCAGTTGATAAGCCCAGAAAGAGGAGCAATTTTCCCATCGATTTACGGTTATTGTCCGAATCATAATCATATAAAATATGAAAGTAATTAGATTTAAGCTATGGATTAATAGTTATAAAACCTGACTTACTAAAGTTTCAAGTTCTATCCATCATTTTCTTTGAAGCTTAAGGGTGTTCACTTGACAGTTGTGATTAATTTCCTTAATTTTAGCAAAACTTACGATAACAAACCTCAGCTTCTACCAAAACGTCAATTTTGGTCCAAATAACGGAATTCAATCCATGTTCGACGAACTCGACCAACTGTTAGCCTCTGATGCGTTCACAAAAAAGGAAGCTAAATCCACACTCAAACTGAAAGAAGGTGAACGGCGGGAAGTATGTATTCTCTTCGCTGATGTCAAAGGATTTACGGCACTTTCCGAACGACTTGACCACGAGGAAGTGCATACCATTCTTGATAAGTTGATGCAGCTATTTACTGTTCGAATCAACCATTATGGCGGATACGTGGACAAGTACGAGGGTGATCTCGTGATGGCGTTGTTCGGAGCGAAAATTGCCACCGAACGGGACACTGAGCGCGGGATCTATGCTGCTTTGCAAATGCTGGAAATTCTTGATCAGTTCAATATGCTGTTGGAAAAGAAACTTGGTTTGGAAAACCGCCTCGATGTCAGGATCGGTATCAATACCGGCTGGGTCACGACCGGGAAAGTTGGAGAGAAACGTGAGGGGGATTTCACTGTTTATGGTGATGCGGTAAATGTTGCCTCGCGAATGGAATCGAATGCTCCGATAAACCGGATCATGCTGCCTGAAAAAACCATGAAGATCGTCGAGGAGACATTTGACTTTGATGATTATGGCGAGATAGAAGTCAAAGGCAAAGCTAAACCGATCTCCGTCTTTCTTGTCAAAGGTCTAAAATCCGAACGACTTCACCGATGGCAGTTAAGACGATCCAGGTATGTTGGCAGAGACAAAGAAATTGCCTTTTTAACCGAAAAGTATGAGTCGATCAAAGATCGTATCTCCGATTCGGAGTTCTAGGAATACAAACCAATGCTCATCGGTGTCAAAGGTGAAGCTGGCATGGGAAAATCGAGACTGGTCGATGAATTCTTGAAGGGTAAACCGGAGCTCCCATTTTACCTTCATGGTGCAGCTCCTCGTGTAGCACCTCCTCCATTCTGCATTTTTACTTCACTTATTCGCAAGCATTTCGGTATTTCACAAATTGAAAAGAAAGAGACAATCCAAAATAAATTGGAAACTGGTCTCGAGGAACTCGCAGAATCACTATATGATAAAGAAGAGAGAGAACATCTTCGCAATCATTTACCAATACTTGGATATTTACTCGGTGTAAAATATGATGATATCCGCTTGCAGCTTGAGCCAAAGGAGTTAAGACCTCATATTTACACTGCGATTCGTTTTTTCCTTGAGGCTCTCGCAGCCAAAGCCAACCGCCAGAGTGCTCCGCTTGTGATCGTCTTCGAAGACCTGCAATGGCTCGATGAACCTTCCGCATCTGTGTTAACATTCCTGATGTTTACATTGAACCTTGAGGAGAAACGAAAACAAAAGAATTACAAGCATCTTCTGATATTATTGAATTATCGTTCGGAATGGAAACCATCCAAACGATTACGAACCGATGCGGATTTTCATGAATTGGATTTGAACGCTATTGACCAGGCAAGTGGCAAAGAACTTATTCAGTCCATGGTAAAGGAGCTAGAACTTCCGGAAACCACTTTGAAGACAGTCATGGAGAGATCGGAAGGCAATCCCTTCTATATCGAGGAATGGGTCAATCTGATCATAGAATCACCCGAACTTAAAAGGAAAGAAGAACTCCCAATACCCAACACACTCAATGCTCTGGTATTATCTCGTATCGACAGGCTTGAAGAAAACCTCAAACTGCTGCTTCAGAAGGCCTCGGTGCTCGGCAGGGAGTTCTTTGTCAAGACGCTTGAAGAGATGGAAAAGAAGCTCGAATGTTTCGAGAATATCTCTTCACATCTGGATTATCTCGAAAATAATGATTTTGTACTTCCTTTACCTGACACAAAGATATCAGCATACTTATTCAAGCACATTATCACTCAGGAGGTTGCATATAACACCCTTCTGAAAGCGAATCGAAAGGTTTTACACAGGATCGCAGGTGAAGTGATTGAAGAAGTATTTACGGATAATATTGAAGACCATTGGAGGGATCTGGCGGAACATTTTGAAAAAGCAGAAGTGTGGGATAAAGCGGGGGAATATCTGCTGAAGGCAGCAAATATGGCGGGGGAGGCGCATGATAATCAACTGGCATTGAACTTGTGCAATAGTTTGCTTCAACTGTTTGAAAACCATCCAGAAATTTCAACGTCAAAGTCTATAGTTGAGGTACAATTACGCAAGGGTAGATCGTATGAAAAAGTTGGACATTTGAAAAAGGCTTTAATTTTGTATCAAGAGGCTGTTGAAATATCTACAAAAATTGATAACCAAAGATTTCTTGCGCGAGCAATGAATCTCAGAGGAAATGTCTTAAGTAAAAAAGGCGACTTTAATGAAGCAATGATCAATTTTAGAAAGGTTTTGGATATTTACAAGCAGTTGAATGTTCAGCTTGGGATATCAAATGCTATTGGCAATATTGGTATTATTTATATGAAGAAAGGTGATTATAAAGCTGCAGGTGAGTATTATAAAGATCAATTATCAATTATTGAACAACTGGGTCATAAAGGTGCGGTTTCAAATGTATACAGTAAATTGGGAGTTCTACTTAATTACCAATCCCAATACGACCAAGCCCTTGAATATTTTTATAAGGAATTATCCATCGCTGAGGAGTTGAAAGATATACGTAGGCTCTCAGGGTGTTATGGTAATATTGGAGCTGTATTATATCAAAAAGGAGATAATAACCGAGCGATTGATTTCATTAAGAAACAGCAATCTCTCTCTGAGGAAATCGGAGATAAAATTGGAATTTCCACTTCAGTTTTTAACCTGGGAATGATTTATAATGATCAGGGTGATTATGAAAAAGCCCTTGAATGTTATAAAGAAAAACTGTCCATATCTGAGAGTGCTGGAGACAACGTTGGAATTGCCAGCAGTTTAGTATATATAGGAGAAATATATAACAAATTTGGTGATTATAATGGTGCATTGCAATGTCATAGAAAAGCTATATCGGTCTGCGAAAAGTATGGAGGCAAGAGAGAAATCGCCGACGCATATGGTAGAATTGCGCATGTGTATTATTCTCTCGGTGACTTAGATAATGCTTTATACTATTTCCAGAAAGCGTTGCATATTGAAGAAAAATTGGGGGATAGACGAAGTATTGCATTTAAGTCTGGAAACATAGGACTGCTGTATTATGACCTTGGAGAATACAAAATAGCAGATGAAATGCTCACAAGAGCGGAGGAAATATGTCGCGAAATCAAGTTAGAAAAAGTATTGGCAATGATATTACGAGATCGAGCGAAAATTGCTTTAGAGTTAGAATCACACGAAAGTGCAAACAATATGATTAAAGAATCCCAATCATTAGCCAATCAAATTGAAGATGCTGATGAAATTCTTCAAATCAGAATCGTTTCTTATAAATTAAACTTCGTCAACTCTGAGGAAAATGAAGTCCGCAAAGCCGCTAAGGATAGCCTCGAAGCCTTACTGTGGAAGACAGACTCTGACGAGCGTCGCGCGGAAATCCGCTATGAACTCTGGCTAATGCACACCCAGCTTGACGATAGAAGCAACTCAGATTCCCATCGTGGAAAAGCCCTCAAGCTCTATCAGGAGTCATATAAAAAAATTCCAAAGTTTGAATTCAAAAAACGCATCGAAGAACTTGAATCTCGTAATTAATATTTAAGGAATTCAATCCATGTTCGACGAACTCGACCAACTGCTAGCCTCTGATGCGTTCACCAAAGAAAAAGCCGAATCCACGATTAAACTAAAAGAAGGTGAGCGACGGGAAGTATGCATACTCATCGGAGCTATGAAGCGATTTATGATACTTTCCGAACGAATTGACCGTCCCATACTGTTAAATATTGAAGTGCTATAATTAGGAGATAACCATGGAAAAACGCCGTTTATCAGCAATAATGTTCACCGACATCGTTGGTTACACCAAGAAAATGGGCGACGACGAAGTCAAGATGCTCAAGCTTTTGAGGGATCATAATGCCATCGTTGAGAATGCAACGGAACAACATGATGGTGAGATTATAAAACGAGTCGGGGACGCTTTCCTCGTGAGATTTGAAAGTGCTCTCAACGCCGTTCTCTGCGCAATTGATGTTCAACAGGCACTCACCGATTATAACCAGGGCAAGTCAGAATCAGACCAGGTACATATCCGCATCGGAATTCACCTCGGTGATATAGTGATCTCCGAGGGAGATGTTTTCGGTGATGGTGTGAACGTAGCCTCCCGTATTGAACCTCTGGCACATCCCGGAGGCATCTGCATTACTCGAAGTGTGTATGATATTGTCAAGAAGAAAATGACTGTCAAAGCTGTAGAACTGGGCGCTCAACAGCTTAAGAACGTTGATGAGGCTGTAGACGTCTTTCACCTGCTCTCAGAAACGATTGATTTGAAAGATCTTCAAAAAGCAAAACGGGTGAAGAAACAGAGTCGTGGTTTAGTGATGCCTTTCAGTCTTTCAATAGGGATTGTAGCAATCATCCTTGTAGTTTTATGGGGTATGGATATACTCAGATTCGGGGCTGAAATTGAAATTCCCCAACCGGTGCATACCCAGCTAACCTTTGATGGTGATGCAGTGTGTCCGGCAATGTCACCGGATGGAAAGTCATTTGCATATAGTCATAATGAGAAAGTATATATTCAGGACATAAACGGAGGTGAGCCTGTCGATATTTTTACTCATTACTGTATCGGTTCAATTAAGTGGTCTCCGGATGGTTCGGAAATATTAATCACCGCCCAAATGGACTCGATTGATTCATCAGTATGGGGGGTATTCATAGTACCCCGACTTGGTGGGACAGAGCGTAAAATCGATGCAACAAGCATAAATACATGGTCTCCCGATGCAGGGAAAATTGCTTTCCTCAGAGGTTCTTCAAAAGATATATTTATTGTCGACAAGGCTACAGGAGAAATAGATACTATTTTCACGAGTGGCGACTATGAAGATATCGTCGATCTTGATTGGTCTCCATCAGGCAAATTCATCCTGTTTTCATCAACCAGAGAATCGGTAAATATATTCCGGACAATTTCAATTGATGGTGAAATAGAAAATATAGTCATCTCTGATAGTTCACATATTTTATCTCCCCGCTGGGCTCCCGAAGGAGATGCGATTTATTACGCACGCACTCAGGGGAGAAGCAAGAATTTAATGAAAATCAATATCGATAAAGCATCTGGAAAATCTATTGGTAAAGCGAAGACATTATTGACCGGGTTACAATCGGAATATAATTATTCCTTCTCCGGAAAAGGAGACCAACTGATTTATCAGCGAGTAACAAGATGTTCAAATCTCTGGACGGCAAAGATAAATCCGTTAGAAGAAGATGGTCACATTCAAACCGAACAACTGACAAAAGGTACTTATTTAATACTCGGTGCCAGTATCTCGCCAGATGGAAAACAGATTGCCTTAGCAGTTGGAAAAGATTTCTCGAGATCAGACATTTTCCTTATACCTGCTGATGGTGGAGACAGAAAACAGATCACCTTCCTTGACGGCCTATGCTTTTCTCCTGTCTGGTCACCTGATGGACAAGAAATCGCTTTTGCGATTATGAGCGGAGGTAATCCACAAATCTGGAAGGTAAATCTGACAGTTGGAAAGACTCAACAAATTGAAACAACCAATTTGAGCTCGAGAGTTATGCTTTATTGGGCACCAAACCAAAATATTCTTTATCAAAAAACAGGGAACCGGAACTTTGTTATTCATAATCCTGAAACTGCCACTGAAAGGGATTTAATTCAAATCGATTCTGTTGGTTGGATGCATTCAACAATGTTCTCACACGATCTCAGTAAATTGGCATTGTATTGGAACCGTCAACCTGATCCCGGATTGTGGATTATTCCTGTAAAGGACTCAATTCGAGAGGATTTGGCAAAACCACTTGTTACTGAAGGATTAGTTAGTCCTTTAGGTTGGTCCCAAGATAATAATTGGATATTTGCATTCAGTAATAGAGAGCCTACTGATAGAAATCAGGTATTGATTGTATCTTCTGAGGATGGAAAAGTGCAAGATTCTATTACCCTCCCACTTGAGTTTATGTATCCACTATTTGTGAGTCCGGATGATAAAACAATCATCTGCTCGGTTGGAGAGTTGCTATCAGATTTATGGATGGTTGAAGATTTTGATCCTGATTTAGAGTGAAAAAGGCAGACATGAAACTGGAGTTGCAGCTCTACGATAAGTTGATTAAAAAACTCGACGAGGGGAGTTAACCATCGAAAAACGCCGTTTATCAGCCATAATGTTCACCGACATCGTCGGTTACACCCGCAAGATGGGTGAAGATGAAGTCAAGATGCTGAAGCTGCTCAGAGATCATAATGTCATTGTAAAAGAAATAGCTAATAAAAATGAAGGCGAGGTGGTCGAGAGAATCGGCGATGCATTTCTCGTGATTTTCGATAGTGCCCTGAATGCCGTTATCTGCGCCACAGAAATTCAGCAATCTCTTCGAGAATACAATAAGGAAAAACCAGAGTCTGATCAGGTTCACATTCGAATAGGAGTTCACCTGGGTGATATCATTATTGGTGAAGGAGAGATTTTCGGTGATGGCGTTAACGTCGCAGCTCGCATAGAACCCCTTGCACATCAGGATGGAATCTGCATCACCCGGGTTGTATATGATCTGATCAAGAAAAAGATGTCCTTCAAAGCCGTCGAACTGGGACCTCAACAGCTTAAGAATGTAGATGAAGCTGTTGAGGTTTTTCATTTGCTTTCGGATAGTGTTGGAGTTAAAGACCTGCGCAAAGCCAAACGGATAAAGAGAATTCGAAGCAAATCAGTATTGGTAATGATAACGGGCGTTATCGTTGTGCTGATATTTTTTGGACTTATGAGTCTGGACGTTATAGACTCAAGTAGGATAAAGGGAATATTGGGATTGAAAGAAGGTCTTGTGATTCCTGAAAACCGTGTGGCGGTTTTACCGTTAAGGAACCTGACCGGGAAAATAGAGAATCAGTATCTATGTGATGGTATGGCGGAGAACCTAATATTCAGGTTGTCAAACATCAGGGATATTCATGTCCATCCGTTAGAAGATGTTATGGCACTCGGTGGTGAGTTAAAGACAACAAAAGGACTTCGAAAGAGCTTAGGTGCGACCTTTCTGGTTAAAGGCAGTTTGCAGATATCAAATGACAGCCTCGTGGTTCAATGGGACGTGTTCGAAACCAGGGAAGGAAAAAGACTGCACTCAAAACGTTTTCACGGCCTCAATACCGAACTCGCAATTATCCAGGAGAAATCCGCTCGTGAGGTTCTTTACCAGATTGTTGGACGAGTAACAGGTGAAGTTGAAGCGTCACTGGCAGGATTTGCATCATCGAATCCAACGGCAAATGACATGTATTTACAAGCGAAACATGCACAGCGAGATGCAATTTCATGGCATGATAATAAACGAGTATTAAGATTATATGAATCGGTAGTTGAAATTGATAGTCTTTTTGCACTGGGCAGGGCTGAACTTGCATTAGCGTATTTGAGCATGCATCAATCCTGGAGGAAAGATACCAGCTGGGTTGAAAAAATGAAACTCAACGCTGAATTGGCAGTCGCTCTGGCACCAGATCTTCCGGAAGCACATTATTGTATGGGTTCGATTTATGCTTATGAAAATGATTATGCTATGGCAGAAAACTCATACATGCGGTCAATTGAACTGAGATATAATTATCAGGCTTCTTTAAATGCCCTGGCAGGACTTTACAGTGTAACAGGTAAATTCCGGGAAGCTCTCGCATTATCTAAAAGGTCTCTTCAATTGAGTAAGACAATGGGTAATTTTGAGAGTGAAATTAAAAACTATGATCTATTAGGAATGGTTTATCACAATTTTGGACGGTATGATCAAGCCATAGAACAATACAATAAAAGTAGGGATATATACAAAGAGATTGGTAATCGTCGTTATGAAGCTTTGTCGCTTCAAAAAATTGCAGCTTCCTATTACAACAGCGGAAAGCCAGAGAAAGCATTGGATTACCACATACAAAGCAAAGAAATATTTCGTGAGCTTAACTTTCAAAGGGCAGAGGCAGGTGAATTAAGGTTCATTTCAAGTACATATTGTATGATGAGGGAGTACGATAAGGCATTGGATAATTCTAAGGCAAGTTTGAGCATTTATATCGGCCTGGGAGATCGAATGGGCAAGGCAGCAGCGCTAAGTAGTATTGCATATGCTTATAGATTTAGTAATCAATTCGACTCTGCATTGGTTTATTCCGAAAAGGGTCTCGTAGCCTATCGCGAAATTGGTGATTCCGGGGGAGAAGCAAGTTGCTTAGAGGAGTGTGCTTACATAAATGAAGAAATGAAGAATTATAAGCTGGCATTGAAACTCTATGAGCAGTCTCTTCAAGTTGGCCGGAAGGTTGGTTCCTGGGGAATCAGCACATTATTAAGTATTGGACGAGTGAATGTGTATTTAGGCATGTATGATTTAGCAATTAAACAATATCAAGATTGCCTGGATAAAGTCCGCGAGGGAGACTCAAGGAAAATGGAAATCCGGATATTGAGACAATTAGCATCGGTATATGAAGACATAAATGAATATGCTCTGGCACATGACCGATATTTAGAGGCTTATACTCACCTGAATAAATCCGATAGACCACGAAGACGCTTAGAGCTCAAAGCGGATATCGGTGTCACTCTTTATTATCAAAAACTCTACCATGCTGCTATTGATACATTTGAATCTGTTGTAAATCAAGAAAAATCAGACGTCTGGAAATATGGCAGAACTCCAAAAGCAAGTTTCTACCTTGATGCATGCAATGTCAGGGCAGGTAATGTTGATGATGGGCTGATCGGTATGATTTCTGAGTTGGGCGGATTGTTGCTTTCAGATCGATTAAAAGCAAATCGAGAATTAGTAAGAGTACTTATAGACCTGGACAGATTAGATGACGCAAAACTCTACTTAACCGAAGGACGTGGTTTAGCAGACACAACCGGGATGAAGGGTGAGGTAAAGAAGTTTGATGAGCTTCTTAGTATGTTGAGTGGGAATTAATCATGGAAAAACGCCGTTTATCCACCATATTGTTCACCGACATCGTCAGATACCACCCGAAAGATGAGTGACGACAAAGTTTTAATGCTCTAAGTACTAAGGTTAAATTCCCCCTATCAAATTACAAATGCACATCTCCAAATCTGCAAATGATCTTGCTTTGCAGATAATTATTCTCTATTTTATTTCTGTCCGTTGGGGTGCCTGCCTTTGTGGTTCTTTTTCCGGTAAGGTCAGACGTTATTAACCGGATAGGGGAAGGTATTTCGGCGGTTTTTTTCTGTCAGGTGAGGGCACCTGACACCACAATGCGGGGAGTGTGGACATTCCTATCTTCAATGGTCATTAGATGATAAGCTGAATCGGGAATAGATTATAATACAAACCGACAGGAATGTCGGTTCTCCCCCCGATTGTGAAGACTCCCCCTCGGTCCTCCCCCCTTGCAATCCGTCAGTTATCGGACAGGTAGCAAATGGGGAGATTGCTATTTCGCGCTGTTACACGCCCTCGTGTGGTAGTTATAATTATTACTTTCTGGCAGACGTGGGCGTCTGCCAGCACGTTTGAGGTGAGCTTTCTGTGAGTTCTGAGATTAAACAAATTGGCTTCGACAGACCACTGCCGGAAAATGTGGATTACCTGAATTTCCGCTTCAAACCTTTTGCGGAAATGACGGATGAGGATTATGCATTTATCGGTTTCAGGTCGGGGCTTGAAATACACCAACAGCTTTATACTGAAAAGAAGCTCTTCTGCCGCTGTCCCGCGGGTCAATACTCCGATGTTTTTGACGCGGAAATACTACGCCACATGCGCCCGACACTGTCCGAGCTCGGAGAATACGACGGCACGGCTTTGATGGAGTTCAAGACACATAAAGAAATACTCTATCATATCAACCGCGACACGGTTTGCACTTATGAGATGGATGATACTCCTCCTTTCGAGCTCAATGAGGAGGCTCTCGATCATGCACTCGAAATCGGACTGTTGTACAAGTGCTCCCTGGTGGATGAAATCCATATTGCTCGTAAGCAGTATTTAGACGGCTCAATTCCAACGGGATTTCAGCGGACAACAATTATCGGTGTGAATGGTTCAATTCCGTTCAAGGATCGACAGGTCGATATCGTTCAGTTAGGCCTGGAAGAAGATTCTTGCCGCGAAGTATCGGATATAGACCACCGTCGGGTTTACCTGACAGACCGGCTCGGTATTCCATTGATCGAAACCGTAACTGCGCCTCAAATGTTGACGCCTCATGAAGTCGCTGAAGTTGGTGAAATCCTGCGAAGACTCACAAGATCAACAGGAAAGGTCAGGACAGGAATCGGAGCAGCCCGGCAGGATGTGAATGTCTCGATCCATGGTGGAACACGAGTCGAGATCAAGGGCGTGCCTCGCCTGCCGAACATCCCTCGACTCACATACAACGAAGCAATGCGGCAGTTTAATTTGATCAGACTGCGAGCTGAACTCCAAAGCCGAGGCATAACCCCGGAATCATTTTCTTCTCAAACAGAAGATGTAACTCGAATCGTCAGCAAAACCCGTTATCAACCAATCCATGATGCAGTTAAAACCGGGAAGATGGTTCGATGTGTTAAGTTGACCGGTTTTAAAGGATTGTTGAATTGGCAGACCCAGACAGATACCTATTTCAGCCGTGAAATTTCCGACCGCGTGCGGGTGATAGCCTGTTTAACAAAGCTTCCGAATATAATCCATTCCGATAGCATGACTGATACGCTCGCAACTTCAATGTGGAAGAAAGTTCGCAAAGCAATGAATGCCGAAGAAAACGACACTGTTGTACTCGTCTGGGGTGATTCTGTTGACACAGAAACAGGTGCGAAGGAGATAGTTATCCGCGCTCAGGAAGCAACAGTTGGCATCCCCTCGGAAACTCGTCAAGCGCTTTCGGATGGCACCAACGGGTTTGAACGGATTCTTCCCGGCGCTGACCGGATGTATCCGGATACCGACCTTCCGCCGAAGAAAATCGCGGATGACCGGATTGGATATTGTCAGGCTCAACTTCCGGAGTACTTCTGGGACAGGCAGGATTGGTATCGCGAACTCGGTGTACCGGAAGATTGTATAGATCCACTGTCAATTTCGCGCTTCGCAGGTCTTTTCAAAAAATTAGTAGAGGAAGATCAGATAAATCCTAAATTCCTTGGTGTAGTCTTCATTCAATTCATGAAGCGCCTTCGGAAGAAGGATGTTCCGATCGAAAAACTCACACCGGAATTATTCGAAAAGGTACTGTTAGCCCATAAAACCGGGAAGATTGCGCGTGAAGGATTGCTTGATCTACTGACATTGGTCGTCACCGAGGGTGATATGATAGACGAAAATCTGCCGGAAATTCCTCCTGAGGATGAGGTTATAAAAATTGTAAAATCATCTGCTGAAGAGGCTGCTAAATTAACTCCGGAAATTGACGGATCGCAACACAGGCTTGCGATGAGGCTGGTAATGGATTCGCTTAAAGGGCGTTATTCGGGAACTGAGCTGTCGACAAAAGTCGCAGCAGCACTGCAGGAGTTGAACTGATGACGGATAACGAGAAATACAAAGGATACAGGGGCGAAGCCCTCGCTACATTAAAACGCTTCAACGCACTTGTTTGGAGTGACGTAGAGATTACCACCGACAAAGGAACCTACGTCGGAATCGTCCTCCCCCGGTCGGAAACTGCGGATCCCTATCATGTAGTAATAAAAGTCCGCTCCGGATACAACATCGGCATTGCCGCGAACAAGATCGAAGCCGTTAAGATTACTGGTCGCAAAGAAGCAAACTACAAAATCCCGGAAAAGGAATTCCCTTATTCACCCGGAAAACCGCAGATCAAGTTGTTCGGAACCGGTGGTACGATAGCCAGTCGCCTGGACTACCGAACCGGAGCTGTTATCCCTGCATTCTCACCGGGAGAGCTTTACGGATCAGTTCCTGAACTGGCTGATATTTGCAATCTCGAAACCGAAAAGCTATATAGCGTGTTCAGTGAAAACCTTGGACCAGAACATTGGAGGGGAGCTGCAGAGGCTATTGGTAACGAAATAGAGAAAGGTGTCGACGGTATAGTTATCGGTCATGGCACTGACACTATGCATCATAGTGCAGCAGCATTATCGTTTATGATTCAAAATTCACCAGTTCCAATCGTAATGGTCGGATCACAAAGATCGAGTGATCGTCCATCTTCGGATGCAGCACTCAATTTGATGCATAGCGTGAAAGCTGCTGCCGAATCAGATATTGCCGAAGTAACAGTCTGTATGTTCGGAGGAACATCCGATGTTTACGGTTTGCTGCACCGCGGAACCCGTGTCAGGAAGATGCACTCGAGTTACCGCTCAACATTCCGTACTATTGGTGACATCCCGGTAGCGATGGTTGACCGCGACAAGATCACCCCAATACGACAGGATTACAAACGGAGACGTAACGACAAGAATGTAGCAATCAATACTGCTTTTGAGGAAATGGTCGGAATAGTTTACTACTATCCCAACATGCGCCCGGACATGATCGACTCAATGATCGACAACGGCTACAAGGGAATAGTCATTGCCGGAACCGGACTCGGTCATGTAAATAAACCGTTATATCCCGCTCTTAAACGCGCTCAGGATAAGGGCGTTGCTGTTTACATGACTGTTCAAACTCTTTGGGGATATGTCCAGATGTACGTTTACGGGACTGGGCGTGATATGATGGAGCTTGGTGTTATTCCGTTAGCAAATATGTTGCCTGAAGTTGCATATGTTAAACTCGGATGGGCATTGGGACAAACGAATGACCTTCTTAAGGTAAAAGATATAATGCAAACTCCCATTTCCGGTGAAATAACTGACCGTGAACCTTCTAACGGTTACTTAATATTACAAGGAGGCATCCCTGAGGTTGAAGATTTCATAAGTAAATATAGAAAGTAATAAACACTTATTTTCATTTTTTTTCAAATTCTCCTAGCATGACGTATTCAGCCTCCATCAATATTGATGGAGCAAAACGGAAGAACTCTTTCTTGTTACCTGCGTTTGTTGAAACAAACTCGAATGAAAGTACACGTGTACTTATTAGCTGAGGCATTTCCCACACTGGACTCAAAACAGCACTTACTGTGCCTGCCTCCAATCCTATTGAGCTAAGTTCATCTTTATTAGCCATGCGTTCATCTTTAATTTCTAGAGCATTCTTCACTGAGCGATGAGAAGCTTCACTATCACCAGGTATATGTAAAGCAATTAGTCCATTTGATGTTTTCAGGATAAGAGTTTTCAATTCTTGCTCTAAAGGAATGCCTTTTGCTCTTGCAGCTTCTACACAAGTAATCACAGGTGAACTTAGTTTAACCCTTTTCATTTTTAATCCGGGTGGTGAGTATCCAAATGGTTTTTTTTCCAATTCCTTAGACAGGCTTTTTGTTGAAACTTTCCAGGCTTTATTAAATGATTCTATCATTGTAATTAATTGAGATCTATTCAACAGTATTTTCCCTCTTCTAATTCTATTTTCTGTGTAGGGTCCTGGTTCTGCGATATAACCCTTTGTAAATCCAGAGGTAATATTCTTAAAAACAACCATATCTCCTAGATCCAATAATTCTTTATAAAATTTGGGTGCAGCACGTCTGATTTCTATTTCCGCATCAGCTTGTTCTTTTATTGAATCAGAAATATCGGACCATTCGTTTTCCGATACTACAAATAGTCTCTTTATTTCTGCACCTCGTTTTTTTGCTTCAAGGTTCTTTTCAATGTACTCTTTTTGATCTGGATTAATCATCCATATTGCAGATGGAAGCGTCGCGACTGCCTTTATTTCTGTGTTTTTATCAGCTTTGTCCATTTCAGTATATAAAGAGGAATAATACTCCATTTGAGGTAGAATGATAACTCCGTTATGAAGTGATTCTAAAGATTCTTCAAAGCTATTGATAATATATTTATTTACATCATCTCGCCATGATTTTGGTATCATACTGATTTTATCTTCGATTAGTTTAATTAACACATCTGCTTTTGGATTCCGTTTTCCCTGATAATCCTTTATTCGTTTAAGCCATTTTGATAGCTGATATTCAAGTTCTGCTTCTTTTTCCTCGTTGATTTGCAGAGTAGTCAATCCATCAAGATCATTTGGTAATTTCGCTTTATCGCCTTTCGAAGTTGTTATGTGTGCAATCGCGGTTCGAGCTTCTCCCAATATTGCAAGAGATACTCCAAGTTCAAGCAGAATATTGTTTCTTGGAGACCATTTTACTTTTTCACGTCTGGTTACTAAGTCATCTGGGGTGATAACCATCAATGCGCCATCAGATATGTGTAAGGTTCTTTTAAGAGCTTCAAAAGTGTAATCACCTGAATTGAATACATCATTCCTCCAAGCAATAACTTCAGCACCAAGTTTTTCAAGATAGTACCTTATCTTCCGGTCAATAGATGGTTGTGTCCTTAAATTTGTGTAAAAAGGTTTTTGCGGTTTTAGATTAAGAGAGC